>NZ_JBWKQC010000004.1:0-588381 GCF_059418565.1 Mucilaginibacter sp. GW821-FHT07G05
GTCGGAACTTACCCGACAAGGAATTTCGCTACCTTAGGACCGTTATAGTTACGGCCGCCGTTTACCGGGGCTTCGATTCAATGCTTCGAATTGCTCCTAACATCCCCTCTTAACCTTCCGGCACCGGGCAGGTGTCAGGCCTTATACGTCATCTCTCGATTTTGCAAAGCCATGTGTTTTTGTTAAACAGTCGCCTGGGCCTTTTCACTGCGGCTGACATTGCTGCCAGCGCCCCTTCTCCCGAAGTTACAGGGCCATTTTGCCGAGTTCCTTAGCCATGATTCACTCGAGCACCTTAGGATCCTCTCCTCGACTACCTGTGTCGGTTTACGGTACGGGTTTTTATAACCTGAAGCTTAGCGGGTTTTCTTGGAAGTCTGATTACCTGAACTATCCCATCCCCCGAAGGTTCCGAGTACTATCTGCTTTCAGCAAGAGTCACGGACTTACCTGTGTCTCCTATACCTACGGCATTTAACGAACTATTCCGTCAGTTCGCGTCAGTTTCACTACTCCGTCACCGCATCGCAGTTATAAAAAGTACTGGAATATTAACCAGTTGTCCATCGGCTACGCCATTCGGCTTCACCTTAGGCCCCGACTAACCCTGATCCGATTAGCGTTGATCAGGAAACCTTAGTCTTTCGGTGGGCGGGTTTCTCTCCCGCCTTATCGTTACTTATGCCTACATTTGCTTTTCTACAATCTCCACAGTAGCTTACGCACCTGCTTCGCCGACAGTAGAATGCTCCCCTACCAGATCAATTTACATTGAAATCCATAGCTTCGGTATACTATTTAATGCCCGTTTATTATCCATGCCCGACCGCTCGACTAGTGAGCTGTTACGCACTCTTTAAATGAATGGCTGCTTCCAAGCCAACATCCTAGCTGTCTGTGCAGTCGGACCTCGTTAGTTCAACTTAATAGTAATTTGGGGACCTTAGCTGATGGTCTGGGTTCTTTCCCTCTCGGCCATGGACCTTAGCACCCATAGCCTCACTCCAGCGTATATTATTCAGCATTCGGAGTTTATCTGGATTTGGTAGGATTTGACTCCCCCGCACCCAATTAGTAGCTCTACCTCTGAATAACTCAACCGCCAGGCTGTTCCTAAAAACATTTCGGGGAGTACGAGCTATTTCCCAGTTTGATTAGCCTTTCACCCCTACCCACAGATCATCCGGAAACTTTTCAACGTTTATCGGTTCGGTCCTCCAGTACCTGTTACGGCACCTTCAACCTGTCCATGGGTAGATCACAAGGTTTCGCGTCTACCCCCTCTGACTGCACGCCCTATTCAGACTCGCTTTCGCTTCGGATCCGTGTCTTAAACACTTAACCTTGCCAGAGAGGAGTAACTCGTAGGCTCATTATGCAAAAGGCACGCCGTCACCCCATAAAGGGCTCCGACCGCTTGTAAGTACACGGTTTCAGGTTCTATTTCACTCCCCTGTTCGGGGTTCTTTTCACCTTTCCCTCACGGTACTGGTTCACTATCGGTCTCTCAGGAGTATTTAGCCTTACCGGATGGTGCCGGCAAATTCCCACAAGGCGTCTCCGACCTCGCGGTACTCAGGATACCACTATCCTATTATCAATTACCCGTACGCAGCTCTCATGCTCTATGGCCGGGTTTCCCACCCCGTTCCGGTTCTCTTTAATATTCATGTTGTGGTCCTATAACCCCGTATATGCCGTAACATATATGGTTTGGGCTTCTTCCCTTTCGCTCGCCACTACTCAGGAAATCACTGTTGTTTTCTCTTCCTCTGCTTACTTAGATGTTTCAGTTCAGCAGGTTAGCGCATTATTGCAACTATTCTTCAAATAGTTAGGTTTCCCCATTCGGAAATCTGCGGATTAATTCATATTTGCTAATACCCGCAGCTTATCGCAGCTTATCACGTCCTTCATCGCCTCTGAGAGCCTAGGCATCCCCCGTGTACCCTTTCTTACTTTCTTCTACTTATACGCCTTTTGCGCCGTATAGTATGCTTTTATTATGATTGTCCTTTACTTAGTATCAAGTAGCTAGTATCAAGTAGCAAGACCGAAGCCTTGTTTCTTTCTTCTTGTTTCCTGAATCTTTTCAAAAACAACCGTCTCTACTGTTGTCTTCTCTTTTTTCAATTACTTCTTCCAATATGTCAAAGAACGTTTTACCCTATCCTTATATATGCCTGCGCATATAACGGCTTTTCTTCATATCCTTACCTTTCGGTTTGGAGGGTATCGTGGAGAATAACGGATTCGAACCGTTGACCCCCTGCGTGCAAGGCAGGTGCTCTAGCCAGCTGAGCTAATCCCCCGTAAAGATTATTGTGTGATTTGATGAGTTAGTGAATTACTTAATCTATTCACTCAATCACTCATTCAATATATCACTCATTGCCTTATAGTAGTCCCGAGCAGATTTGAACTGCTGACCCCTACATTATCAGTGTAGTGCTCTAACCAAGCTGAGCTACAGGACTATTCTTTTGTTTGCAGTTACCAGTTTGTCAGTTATCAGTCTTAGCTTCGCTTTCGTGCTAACTGCTACTGCTTCCTGCCTACTGATGACCGCCAAATCGTCCCTGCTCTCCTTTTCAGTATTTTATATAAGTATTATATATATAGTATACCTTGTGGTTACAGACCCTGATGGCTTCATCTTCATGGGTGTTTCTTTCTTTTTGTTTTTATCTAAGGAAATAGAATCATGTGCGTAACAGTTGCTGTTACTATTAGTATTTTAAACCTCTTCTGTACTTTGGTATGGGATACTGCTCCAGAAAGGAGGTATTCCAGCCACACCTTCCGGTACGGCTACCTTGTTACGACTTAGCCCCAGTTACCGACTTTACCCTAGGACGCTCCTTGCGGTTACGCACTTCAGGCACTTCCAGCTTCCATGGCTTGACGGGCGGTGTGTACAAGGCCCGGGAACGTATTCACCGCGTCATTGCTGATACGCGATTACTAGCGAATCCAACTTCACGGGGTCGAGTTGCAGACCCCGATCCGAACTGTGAACAGCTTTGTGAGATTGGCATCCTGTTGCCAGGTAGCTGCCCTCTGTACTGTCCATTGTAGCACGTGTGTAGCCCCGGACGTAAGGGCCATGATGACTTGACGTCGTCCCCTCCTTCCTCTCTATTTGCATAGGCAGTCTGTTTAGAGTCCCCACCTTAACGTGCTGGCAACTAAACATAGGGGTTGCGCTCGTTGCGGGACTTAACCCAACACCTCACGGCACGAGCTGACGACAGCCATGCAGCACCTAGTTTCGTGTCCCGAAGGACTGAGACGTCTCTGTCTCATTCACTAACTTTCAAGCCCGGGTAAGGTTCCTCGCGTATCATCGAATTAAACCACATGCTCCTCCGCTTGTGCGGGCCCCCGTCAATTCCTTTGAGTTTCACCCTTGCGGGCGTACTCCCCAGGTGGAATACTTAACGCTTTCGCTTAGACGCTGACCGTATATCGCCAACATCGAGTATTCATCGTTTAGGGCGTGGACTACCAGGGTATCTAATCCTGTTTGATCCCCACGCTTTCGTGCCTCAGTGTCAATCAAACCATAGTAAGCTGCCTTCGCAATTGGTGTTCTGTGACATATCTATGCATTTCACCGCTACTTGTCACATTCCGCCTACCTCTAGTTCATTCAAGCCCATCAGTATCAAGGGCACTGCGATAGTTGAGCTACCGTCTTTCACCCCTGACTTAACAGGCCACCTACGCACCCTTTAAACCCAATAAATCCGGATAACGCTCGGATCCTCCGTATTACCGCGGCTGCTGGCACGGAGTTAGCCGATCCTTATTCTTACAGTACATTCAGCTACTTACACGTAAGTAGGTTTATTCCCGTACAAAAGCAGTTTACAACCCATAGGGCCGTCTTCCTGCACGCGGCATGGCTGGTTCAGGCTTCCGCCCATTGACCAATATTCCTTACTGCTGCCTCCCGTAGGAGTCTGGTCCGTGTCTCAGTACCAGTGTGGGGGGTCATCCTCTCAGATCCCCTAAACATCGTAGCCTTGGTAAGCCGTTACCTTACCAACTAGCTAATGTTCCGCATGCCCATCTTTACCCTATAAATATTTGATTATTAAATGATGCCACTCAATAATTTTATGCGGTCTTAATCTCTCTTTCGAGAGGCTATCCCCCTGGTAAAGGTAGGTTGCATACGTGTTACGCACCCGTGCGCCACTCTCATCAGGAGCAAGCTCCCGAATCCCGTCCGACTTGCATGTATTAGGCCTGCCGCTAGCGTTCATCCTGAGCCAGGATCAAACTCTCCATTGTATAATGTTTTGTTTGTCTCACTGACCCTATTAACTCTCTAATAGAATCTGTAATTAGTTGTAAGCAGTCAGTTGACCTTAGTCAGCTTTTACTCACTGTATCTTTTACAGTATCCCCAAAGTGTTACATGAAGTTATTGGTTTCTTTTTTCTCTTCGTATACATCACTAAAACATTCCTCTTCCGGTTCCTGTCTTAGCCCGTTACGCTACATGATTTTCTCTATTTCTCTTAAAGAACTTTATCGCCGCCCTGTCTCAGTTTGGCTTATCTTATCAGGCGTTGCGCCTTCTAAATCTCTTGTTTCATTTCAACCTTGAATTGCTCTCGGCCGTTTTGTTTTTGTTCCCTTTTCTCTTCGTTCCGGCTGCCTCACTTTCGCTTTGGATACCTTCCCTCGTTTTGGGACTGCAAAGGTAGAAAGCTTTTTCTTATTTCCAAACTTTATTTTTTATTATTTTTAAAGTTCGTTTTCTCTCTCCTTTTCTTCGTTTCCAGCCTAATCTCTCACTTTTCTCTCCCGCTGGAAGCGGCTGCAAAGGTGCGATTATTTTATTTACTCTGCAAGTATTATTTCAACTTTTTATCAGGTATTTTTTATTCGCACAATTTCAAAAAAACAACGCCCGATTTGATTTGGGCGGTCACAAATGTAACAAGAAAACCTATTACCGTAAAAACATTTTTTCAAATAATTAAAACAATGGCCTAACTCGTTGTAAATTAAGATCAAACACTATAGTCAATATGGCTAAAAACAGCCTTTTTATTCCGTATTGTTAAATTGTATCTTTGATGCAGATATGAAAAACGTCGAATTTCCTGCCCATTTCTTAGATTCTTTGAAAGGCGAACCCGGTTTTGAAGCGCAAAATTTTGTTGAGGCGCATCAAAATCCGCATGCTATTACCTCTATAAGGATCAATCCTTTTAAAAAATCGGCTTCAAAAACAGGCAAACAGGTGCCATGGTGTAAAGAAGGACTATATTTAGATACCCGCCCATCCTTTACTTTCGACCCGCTTTTTCATGCAGGGGCCTATTATGTACAGGAAGCATCGTCGATGTTTATTGATCATATTATTAAAAACATTAAACAAAACGACGAGCCCATACGCGTACTCGACCTTTGCGCGGCTCCAGGCGGCAAAAGCACATTGCTTAATTCCGCCTTAAATAGTACTGATCTGTTAGTGGCCAACGAAATTATTAAAACGCGTGTGCCTATCCTTACCGACAACCTTAACCGCTGGGGAACCGCCAATGTTATTGTTACCAATAACGACCCAAAGGATTTCAGTCGCCTGAAAGGTTTCTTTGATATTATAT
Organism: Mucilaginibacter sp. GW821-FHT07G05; assembly: GCF_059418565.1. Classification (NCBI taxonomy): domain Bacteria; kingdom Pseudomonadati; phylum Bacteroidota; class Sphingobacteriia; order Sphingobacteriales; family Sphingobacteriaceae; genus Mucilaginibacter; species Mucilaginibacter sp. GW821-FHT07G05. The sequence goes on from NZ_JBWKQC010000004.1 coordinate 5,628, forward strand.
TGGTTGACGCGCCGTGCTCGGGTTCGGGCATGTTCCGTAAAGATCCGGCCGCTATGAACGAGTGGAGCGAAGCAAACGTTAACCTTTGCCATCAACGGCAGGAGCGCATACTTGCCGATATTTACCCGGCATTAAAAGAAGACGGATACCTTATATATAGTACATGCTCGTACTCGCACCAGGAAAACGAGGATATTTTGGATTGGCTATGCGATGAGTTTGAAATGGAGAGCATCCACATACCTATTAATAAGGAGTGGGGCATTGTAGAAAGCCGGTCTGTAAAGCAGCAGGCCTGGGGTTATCGTTTTTACCCGGGACAGGTAGAGGGTGAAGGTTTATTTGCGGCCTGCCTTAAAAAGACCAATAGCAGCGGCGAACTTCCGTTTTACAAAAACACCGCGCAGCAAAAGCTGGCCGTAAAAGAGATTGACCAAGTGAAGTCCTATATTAACGAGCCCGACGATTACTATTACTTTAAGGTGAACGATGATTGGCTGGCCATTGGCCGCGAACACAAGGAAAGCCTGAACACTTTACACCGGCACCTATATATAAAGAAGTCGGGCGTGAGGATAGGCAAGCTGGTAGGGAAGGACCTGATACCCGACCATGAGCTTGCCCTGAGTACCATTATTAATAAGGATGCGATATTGCAAACCGAATTGAATTACGAGCAGGCGATACAATACCTCCGCAGGGATAATATAGATATTAATATAAAGGAGAAAGGCTGGAGCCTGATGACTTTTGAAGGGTTGGCTTTGGGTTGGGCCAAATTGCTGCCTAACCGCATTAATAATTATTACCCTAAAGAGATCCGGATACTATCGAACGCCCCAATTGCTTAAGATGGCCGTTAACTTAAGTATTGATCGATAAAGTGTTTACTTGAGAGCGTAAATATTTATAGTGTTGTGTCGACTCACCCCGACTTCGCTTCGCTGGTCGACCCTCTCTCCGCAAGCGGAAAGAGAATTTTTGTTTTTTAGCCCTCTTTGCGCTTGCACAGAGAGGGCAAGTCCAACGAAGCGTAGACCGGGTGAGTTAACTATGCGCTTTGCTTTAACCCTTAAATTGACAATTGTTTGCGGCTCGGACTTACAGACCATTATTAAATAGTTGAATAAATATTTGGCAATTCGATATATTAATCGCAATATTGCGATATAAAGATCATGGGACTTACCAAAACAGAAATATTTACCGACGAGCAGAACCAGCTGGCACAACTGATGAAAGCATTGGCACACCCTGCCCGTATAGCGATACTTCAACGGATCCTCATTTCAAACACCTGTATCTGCGGCGACCTGGTGGGAGAGCTGGGTTTGGCGCAGGCTACCATTTCGCAACATTTAAAAGAATTAAAAACAGCAGGTATTATACAGGGTACTATTGAAGGGGTAAGCGTTTGCTATTGTATTAACCCCGTAACCTGGAAATTGCTCGAAAAACAATTAGGAACATTTTTAAGCTCGTACAAAGGTGAGGTAAGCTGTTGCTAACCTTTTTTTGAATACATCAATCGTAAAATTGCAATATATGGATACATTAACTTTAACTAACTGGCAAACCTTCAAAACAGCTCTTGAACAACACGCCGACCGAACTTTGCAGTTTCAGTACGGGGCGGATAAATGGGTGGACGCCTCTTATCATATTACTGAAATAAAACAGGCGCCGATAGTATCGGTTGATTGCGGTGGTGTAATGAATGCCTGGACGGAGATCATTATACAACTATGGGAGCCGCCTGTTAAGGATAGCGAACGTGCCATGCCTGTAAGTAAAGCGCTGTCAATTATTAAACTGGTTGAAAAATCGTTACCGCTTAATCCGTTAGGGATAGTGAAAATTGAGTTTGGCAATTCGGTGTACGATACCCGCCAAATGTATCCCGGCGAGTTACTGGTTGAAGGTGACGACCTGATAGTTAACCTTGTACCTGATGCCACACAATGTAAGGCCATTAACCGGGGAGGCAGCTGCGGCACAACCGATAGCGGTGAAGAATGCTGCGCACCTGTGGAAAAAACTAAAGTTGAATTGAAAAATCTGGCAGCGCCCGCAAACGCTTGTGCACCGGGTTTGGGCTGTTGTTAATTATTATATATATGAAAAACATATTAGTATTATGTACCGGCAACAGCTGCCGAAGCCAAATTGCAGAAGGCTATTTAAGGCATTTCGCGGGCGACCGTGCCCAAATTTATAGTGCCGGGATAGAAACACATGGTGTAAACCCGCGTGCTATTAAAATTATGCAGCAAGATGGTATAGATATATCCGCCCACACCTCTAACAATGTAAACGAGTATCTTGATATCGATTTCGATTACGTAATAACTGTTTGCGATAATGCCAGGGAGAGCTGCCCTTACTTTCCCACTCAAGCGGCTAAATTTCACTACAACTTTCCCGACTCGGCTAAAGCCACCGGTACCGAAGATGAGATTATGGAACAGTTTAGGCGCGTACGCGAAATGATTAAACGCTATGCTGAAACTTTTATAAACGAAAACATAAGCACACAGCATGTCGGTTAACAGAAATGCCCCCGCTGTAGAACGTAAAAAGCTGGACTTTATAGATCGCTACCTTACCCTGTGGATATTTATGGCGATGGCCCTGGGAATAGGCATCGGCAACTACATACCTTCTTCTGCCGGTTTTATCAATTCGTTTTCAAGCGGCGCTACCAATATTCCGCTTGCGGCAGGCTTAATATTAATGATGTACCCGCCGTTGGCAAAAGTAAATTACGGAAAGCTGGGCACTGTTTTTAAAGATATTAAGGTACTTGGCGTTTCATTAATCCTTAATTGGGTAGTAGGGCCAATACTTATGTTTATACTGGCAATGCTATTTTTGGCAGATAAGCCTGAATACATGACAGGCCTTATCCTGATAGGGCTTGCCCGGTGCATTGCCATGGTGGTAGTATGGAATGAGCTTGCCGACGGCGACCGCGAGTATGCCGCCGGACTTATCGCGCTCAACAGTATTTTCCAGGTATTATGCTATAGCATTTTCGCATACATCTTCATCACCGTATTACCGCCGATATTTGGGCTGAAAGGTTTATCTGTTAATATCACTATTAAAGAGATAGCAAAAAGCGCAGGCATTTATTTAGGGATACCTTTCGCGTTAGGACTTATAAGCAGGCTTGTTTTAATCTCGCTGAAAGGCGAGGCGTGGTTTACCAATAGGTTTATTCCTTTTATTTCGCCCCTAACACTTATGGCTTTGTTGTTTACCATTGTGCTGATGTTTAGCTTAAAAGGCAAATTAATCGTCCAAATCCCGATGGATGTGCTTAGAATAGCTGTGCCGCTGGTAATTTATTTCGGCATCATGTTTATGATGAGCTTTTTTGCAGGTAAATATTTGGGTGCCGGTTATACAAAAAGCACGGCTATCGCGTTCACCGCCACAGGCAATAATTTCGAACTGGCAATAGCTGTGGCGATAGGGGTGTTTGGCATTAATTCGGGCCAGGCTTTTGCAGGAGTTATCGGGCCACTGGTTGAAGTTCCGGCATTAATAATATTAGTGAACGTAGCCGGGAAACTACGCCATAGCTTTTGACCTGTTCAACAGCACTCGCTCAATATTGCCCTGTAGATAGCATCACCAGTGTACAGGCGTATTGGGTATCTATTCCTCTTTCGTTAGCCAACCGCTCCAGTTCGGGGTTTTCCGTCCCGGGATTAAAAATAATACGCTGCGGATGGGTATCCAATATATAATCATACAAAGGTGGCTGGTTGCGCGTACCTATATATAAGGTAATGGTATCAATATCGTTGTGAATGGCTTCGGGCTTTTCAATTTCCACTCCGGCCACTTCTCCTTTTTTTATCCCCACGTTTACAATACTATGCCCATAGCGCACCAGTTTATTTGCCGCCAGGTAAGCATACCTGCCGGCATCTGGCGTTGCACCTAATATCAATGTCTTTTTATCAGCCATATAGTTATAACGGCTATCCCGGTCATTTTGTTTATTGACGCTTTTATGTTACACCGCGTTAACAATTCGCCGTACTTTGCATCTAACCTAAAATAAATTTTAATATTTTAAAATGTTTTGTGAGAACGCTCGTCTTCCCTATTAAATAACAGTACAATTGGTAACAGCATTAATGCCCCAGGATAAAAACAGACGTATCATACAAGCTATTACTGAGTATGGTAAAAACCTGCTGGGTTTTATTCGCCGCAGGGTGAACAATGATGCCGATGCCGAAGATATACTGCAGGATGTTTGGTACCAACTGAGCGCGGTAGTAAACTCGGAACCTGTTGAGCAAACCGGTGCCTGGTTATATAAGGTGGCCCGCAACAAGATCATCGATAAGCACAAGAAAAAATCGGAAGTGCTGCTGGATGATATGGCCGCCGATGATGACGAGGAAGACCTGCCCGATTTTAAGGCCTTGCTGCTAACCACCAGCACAACGCCCGAAACCGAATACCTGCGTAACCTTTTTTGGGAGCAGCTGTTTTTGGCGCTTGATGAATTACCGCAGGAACAGCGGGATGTATTCATCTGGCAGGAACTGGAGGATATCCCCTTCAATGAAATAACCGAACGAACGGGCGAAAAAGTGCAAACGTTGGTATCGCGCAAGCGGTATGCCGTGCTGCACCTGCGCAAAAGGCTTGGCCAGTTGTACAAAGAGATTACACAATATTAAGATTATAAGAAAAAAAATGAAAAAGATATTTTACGAGGGCAAACTGAGGTTTGTACTGATACCTATAGGAGTAGCAGCCCTGCTATCGCTCATCAGTTTTGTGGTGATGCAATTATGGAACTGCCTGCTGCCCGATATTATGCACGTAACCACAATTACCTTTTGGCAAGCCATGGGCATATTTGTACTGTGCAAAATACTGTTTGGCTTTGGAAAGGGTGGAGGCCCGCGTGGCGGAGCACCATGGATGAGGCGCAAATGGGCTGAGAAAATGAAAAACATGACACCGGAAGAACGCGATAGGTTCCGTACCGAAATGGAGGACCGCATGTGTGGCTGGAAAAAAAGAACGCCGAACGATTACAGTTCATTCAATACACCTAAAGATCCAACGGGGACGCCTGTTTCTTAATATACACAATTTGTTTTTAGTTTATGGGAGTGCTTGTATTTACCACAACCGTTACCGAGGCTGAACAGGTTAGCGAGGTGAAAGCCTTGCTAACCGATGTTTCGGGTATTAAAGATTGGAATTTCGACCTCGAAGACTGCGACCGCATACTCCGCATTGTAGCCGCCGATGATGTGTGCCCCCGGTACATTGAGCAACTACTGCAAACCAATGGCTTTTGTTGCCATGAGTTGGATTGCTGATTTTTTTTTAACCGCTGAGTTCGCGGAGTTTTTTACGCGGAGTTTTTGAGTTCTTTTCCCCTATTAAGCATGCAAGCCTCTGCTTACTCCGCGAAAACCTCTGTGTCCTCCGCGGTTAAATACTCCCCAAACCACTCACAACACACAACTTGCAACTCACAACATACTACTACCCAACTATCCTGTTCAATAAACTTATTTGTGCCGAGTGGTATATATGGTGTTGTATCAACCCTCTAATTAAGTCCTCGTAGCTTACGCCGGTACCCAGTTCTCGGTTACGGGCATCGTTGATGGGCGTGTTCCATTTTTCTTCGGGGAAATTTTCTATTACGCCGATGAGTTCTACATTCATTAGCTTGAGGTCGTTCACCAGGGTTTTCCATTTATGCTCGTCGGGCGTACCGGCATCGGGCCAATCACCGCCCGGAGGTTCGGCAGCTGTGTGCCCCTGCATTCGGCGGATCACTTCCTCCGTCCACCCCAGCATGTGCAGTACAATTTCGGCAATGTTGTGCGCGTGGTTTGGCGGCCTTTCGTAAGCCGCTTCAAAACTTACCTGTGCAATAATATTGTATACAGGGCTGCCATACCAGGCATCGCCGGAGAGTACATTTTCTAATTCCTGCTGTAGTTTTTGGGCTGTTGACATGTCGCCAAAAACAATAAAAATGGTAAAAAGTTCTAATTTGTTTCTAATCTGTAATTGTAATTAGTCTAAATAGCTATCTTTATGGCCGAAAATCACCACTATGCAATTAAAGAGATTTACTTTTCTTATCATATTACTATCAGGCCTTTACGCTACCAAAGCATCCGCACAAGTGCTAACCCAGGAAGATTCACTTGCCGCCGGCCTTATTTACAAACAACAGGCAACTGTACTATCGGGCTACGGCGAAGCACGCTATAGTTTAGATACTAAACGCAAAAGCGCCGAAAGCAATTTGAAACGTGTGGTACTGTTTCTGGGCCATAAATTCAACAATAAAATATCCCTGTTCACCGAGCTGGAGGTGGAAGACGCGCTGTCGTCATCATCGGGCGGCGACGAAGGTGTAACCGGTCGCGGAAGTATTTCGATGGAGCAGGCGTTCTTAAAATTCAACCTTAATCCATCTACTTATATAGTAGCCGGTTTATTTATACCGCGAATAGGCTACATTAACGAAAACCACCTGCCTACAACGTTTAACGGTGTCGACAGGCCATTTCTGGAAGAGCAGATCATCCCTTCAACCTGGCGCGAGGTAGGCGTGGGTCTTTACGGACAAGTACTTAGCGTACCGGGGTTAAATTATAGCCTGGCATTAACGAACGGCTTAAACTCCGAAGGTTTCAGCGGAGCCAACGGTATCAGGGGTGGAAGGCAATTAGGGCAGGCCGCCAATGGTGTTAACCTGGGCGTAAGCGGTTCATTGCTTTATTATATCAGCAATTTCAGGTTGCAAGCCTCAGGTTATATCGGTGGTTCTACCGCTTTAGAGCAGCGTGTGGCCGATAGTCTTCAGCTTAACTCGGGTGTGTTTGGCAACGCCGTAACACTGGGCGAAGTAAACGCGCAGTATAACAATAACGGTATATCAATACGCACCATCGGTACTTTTGTACACATTAACAATGCCGATGCCATTAACAGGGCCTACGCTAATAACTCTCCCGAAACCATGTACGGCGGGTATGCCGAATTAGGTTACGATATTTTATACAGCCGTTACAAAGGCGAGCGGTCATTAACGCTTTTTGGCCGTTACGAATACATTGATCTGGGTGCAAAAATCCCGGCTAACGGTATCGAAAACGGGGCTAATAAAAAGAAATATATTGTTGCCGGTTTAACCTATAAGCCGATAAAAGGTATAGCCATTAAGGCCGATTATGTGGAACGCATGACCGGCGATTTTAACCAGGCGCTTATTGTAACGCCTTTTCCGCAGCAAATACCATACTTCAAAAACACAGGTTTTGTAAACCTCGGGATTGCCTATAACTTTTAACCAATATAACTCTCATGACCAGCAGGAGAAGCTTTATCAAATCGGGATGTGCGGCGTGTTTATTAGTAGCTTCCGGTGCATCATTGTTAGAATCGTGCGCTACGCCGCTCCCCTTATTAAAGGTAGCCGGATCAAAAGATCAGCAAGTAGAAGTAGGTACCGAAAACTTTATACCGGGTAAGGTTACCGCGCTGGTAATACGCACTAAGCAAATGGAGAACGACATTTTGCTGGTGAAAAACGGCGAAGAATACAAAGCCCTTTACCTCAAATGCACACACGAAGGTGTAAACCTTACCGCTACCGCCAACAAGATCTACTGCCCATCGCACGGCAGCTCATTCGATATGAATGGCAAGGTATTGAAAGAGCCGGCTTTGCGCCCGTTAAAAACTTTCAGAACAGAACTTATCAATAATCAAGTAATCATCCACTTAAGTTAAATCAAATGAATAGATCATTTATTAAAGCGCTTGTAATAGCCGTGCCGCTTACCCTGGCGGGAGTATCATGCTCAAAAGATAAAAACAATAACACCAATGTTACCGATATAGAGGCCCTGAAAAAGCAAATACTTGCCGATGCTGCCAGCGTTGTTTGCAAAGCATCGTATCAGGATATGTTTGATAAAGCGACAGCCTTGCAGGCATCAATCACCTTACTTAACACTACTACCAATGATGCCAATTTGGCCGACAGCCGTACCAAATGGAAAGCTATGCGTACTACCTGGGAGCAAACTGAAGCATGGTTGTTTGGTCCGGTTGCTGAAAACCAAATTGACCCACGTATTGATACCTGGCCGGTAGAGTTTAACGATCTGGAATCGATACTAAGCGGTAACCAGCAACTTACCGAAGCTTACGTTGATAATTTGGAAGAATCATTAAAAGGTTTTCACCCTATTGAGTACCTATTGTGGGGACAAAACGGCAATAAGACAGCGGCTCAATTTACTCCCCGCGAAAAAGAATTTTTAGTGAGCCTTACAGCTAACCTGGTTAAATTAACTACCGAGGTACGCGATTCATGGTCTGTAGATGGCTATGATAAGCAACTGGCTAATGCAGGTGCCGGTTCAACCGAGTTTACTACGCAACAGGCGGCTTTTCTGCAAATTGTTGACGGCATGTCGGGCATTTGTGATGAGGTTGCCAACGGTAAAATTAAAGAACCGTTTGACGCGCAAGATCCTAAATTAGAGGAAAGCCCTTTCGCTAAAAACTCAACTATCGATTTTACTAATAACATTAAAGGTATCCTTGATATTTACCAGGGCAAATTCAACAGTGATGGTAAAGGTTTGGAAGATCTTGTTCGTGAGAAAGATCTTTCGTTAGATGCCGACATCAAGAGCAAACATGCTGCTGCTATAGCTGCTTTAAATGATATTACTATTCCATTTGGTGAGGCTATCGTTACTCAGCAATCAAAAGTTCAAAACGCGATGACTAAAATTCAGGCCCTGTTTAATGTACTTGACGGCGACCTGAAAACTTTTGTGCAGAAGAACGTAAAATAATATTACAGTTTTAATAAGTATGAGGAAAACCACCAAAACCGTTCTGATCATTGCAGGCCTTACCGCCGGCTTTATAGCTGCCTGTCGTAAGGCCGATACCTCCGTTGCCGATAATAACCCGGACAGCGAGTGGTTAAGCGGCGGCTCGCAAACCGCCTTTGATGAGGGCAGCGGTGCTTTTTCTCATGCTTTTAACAATCTGTCCGAACACCTCGAACGCATTCACGAAATTGGCGACGGGCAGTTTGGCGCAACCTTTGTGTCCGCTCCCGCACCGGTTAACCCGGGTTTGGGGCCTATATTCAATAACGTGTCGTGCCAGTCGTGCCACGTTAGCGATGGCCGTGGCAAAGTTCCCGGCAAAGGCGAATCTGCCGCCAATATGCTGTTCAGGCTAAGCCTGCCCGGCGAAGGCGAGCATGGCAACCCGGTACCTGTACCCGGCTTTGGCGATCAGCTGCAAAATCGCGGCTTGTTAAACAAGCAAAAAGAAGGCGATGTACTGATCACCTATACCGATAATACTTTTGAGTTTGCCGATGGCAGTACCTATAATTTGCGTACGCCCTCATATACTATTATTGATCCTTACATTACCCTACCGGGCAATGTGCTGTTATCGCCACGTGTAGCCGCGCCTGTATTTGGCCTGGGTTTGCTGGAAGGTATCAGCGATGCCGATATTATGGCCAATGCCGACCCCGACGATAAGGATAACGACGGCATCAGTGGGAAAGCCAATTCGGTTTGGGATGTTGTTCAAAATAAAAAAGTATTGGGTCGTTTTGGCTGGAAAGCCAATCAGCCCTCGTTATTACAACAGGTAGCAGCTGCCTATAATGGCGATATCGGCATTACCAATTTCATTTTCCCTAAAGAAAGCAGCGACGGACAAACCCAGTTCGATAGCAATGTAGGCACCGGAAACTATGAGTTAACCGATAGTCTTTTACACAGTGTACAATTTTATGTGCGTACACTTGCTGTGCCTGCGCGTCGTAGTGTAACCAACCCTACGGTAGTTGAGGGCAAGGGGATATTCATCAGCGCGGGCTGCATCAAATGCCATAAGGCTGATGCCCGTACAGCGGTAAATGTAAGTTTGCCGCAGCTAAGCAACCAACTGATCCATCCTTATACCGACCTGTTACTGCATGATATGGGCCCCGGACTTGCCGATAACCGCCCCGACTTTTTAGCCAGCGGATCAGAATGGCGCACCCCGCCGCTATGGGGTATTGGCCTTACCAACAAGGTGAACGGCCATACCAATTTCCTGCACGACGGTCGCGCCCGTAACCTGCTCGAAGCCATCATGTGGCACGGCGGCGAAGCGCTTTCTGCCAAAAACAAAGTAGCCTCGTTATCTAAAACACAACGTGATGCTTTGGTTGCTTTTTTAGGATCGCTGTAAATTATAAACTCGCGTAATTGAAAATTTAATCCTTTTTGGACGTTGAAGGTAAATGACGATGGCTCACCCCCCTCTCCACTGTCATGCTGAGGAACGAAGCATCTATCGCAGATAAGCATAGCGAAGAAGATTCTTCAAACGTTCAGAATAACAGTTTTTTTATACGTCATGGGTGGGAAGGAAACAATCTCTACGTAGGTTAGGATTGTGCTATAATTAACGTTAGTCTGCTCTTGGCCGCAGTGGCCCATTACTTTTGAGGGCAAAAGTAACAAAACCCTTGTCCAGCAAAAGGCTTCTTTGCCGCACAAGGCCTTGCCCTGCAAACCGTGCAGAACTTTGGGCTGGAACTTTTGCCCCACCGCTCATTTCCACTCCACATGCAACAAGTTCACTATGCCCGCCTTTGCGCTCATGGCCTCCAACGTTCTGCCCGTTTTCGCCCGAAGCTGCTTGCTGACGGGGAAGCGAAACGGCTTTGATAACACATGATGATTAACAAAGTGGAGAATCACCTCTTTCATGCTTATGTATAACAGATGCTTCGTTCCTCAGCATGACAGTGGAGATGGGGTTCTCTCTAAACCACTTTCGCAGCCGCAATCGCGCAATTTATACCATCAATAGCGGCCGAAATAATACCGCCTGCATATCCTGCGCCTTCGCCGCAGGGAAATAAGCCTGTTATTTGCGGGTGCTGCAGGTTTTCTTTATCCCTTGGTATTTTTACGGGCGATGAGGTGCGCGATTCTACACCTACCAAAATAGCTTCGTTGGTGTAATAACCTTTCATCTTTTTGCCAAACACCGGCAAGGCTTTTTGCAGTCGTTGATTTATCCAGTTTGGCAATACTTCGTTTAGTTGAATGCTTTTTGTACCAGGCAGGTAAGAGTTTTCGGGCAGATCGATTGATAATCTACCCTCCACAAAATCGACCATCCGCTGCGCGGGAGCAACCAAATTACCGCCGCCTGCCCTGAAAGCCGCCTGCTCTACCTGCTGCTGAAAACGCAGCATCCGGAAAGGATCGTTAATATCGCCCTTCACATCTTCAAAGTTAATTTGCACCACCGTGCCCGAGTTAGCGTAAGGATTGTTCCGTTTAGATGGGCTCCAACCGTTCACCACAATCTCGTCGGCATCAGTTGCACAGGGGGCAATAATACCACCGGGGCACATACAAAAGGAAAACACACCACGACTATCTACCTGTTCTACCAAACTATAATAGGATGGAGGCAGATCGGGCCCACGGAATTCGCAATGGTATTGGGCGCGGTCAATTATGTCCTGCGGATGTTCAATGCGTACACCCAAAGCAAATGGCTTGGCTTCTATCAAAATATTCTGCCGGTGCAGCATCTCAAATACATCACGGGCCGAATGTCCTGTAGCCAGGATAACTACATTGGCCATCATTTTTTCGCCCGATGCCAGCTCAACACCGTTTATCTTATCAAAGCTAACCAGCAGGGATGTTACCTTTTTATCAAATAGTACTTCGCCTCCTGCATTCAAAATAGTTTCGCGCATGGCGGTGATGATCTGCGGCAGCTTATTGGTACCTATATGCGGACGGGCATCTACCAAAATATCGTCGGTAGCGCCATGCGCCACAAATACTTTCAGCACCTGGTTAACATCGCCCCGCTTGGTTGAGCGGGTGTACAGCTTACCATCAGAATAAGTACCAGCGCCGCCCTCACCAAAGCAATAGTTCGATTCAGGGTTTACTAAACCTTCCTTGTTGATATTGGCCAGATCGCGGCGGCGTTGCTTCACATCCTTACCGCGTTCTATAATTACAGGTTTTAATCCTAACTCGATGCACTGCAAAGCAGCAAACAACCCTGCCGGACCCGCGCCTACTATGATCACCTGTTTGGCATTACTAACATCAGGATATTTTATAGTGTAATGATCGGCCTGGTATGGCTCATCAATAAAAGCCCTTACCTGCATGCGGTAAACTACCTTGCGGCCCCGCGCGTCGATAGAGCGCTTGATAGTTGTAACACCAGATATTCTTTTGGCCGGAACTTTTAGCGCGGCTGCGGCTAAGTCTTTAACAATGGTTTCATCTTCCTGCTGCCCGGGCTGGCATACAATTTCTACGTCTTTTATCATTTTGCTGTGCCGGGTTTTTATCCCGGATGGTACAAAGTTAACTATTTCGGCGCACATAAACCGTCCGCCCGTGCACAATGAACGTTCGGTATCGAACAGTATTGGCACATCCCTTAAATTTATTTAACTGATTATCAATACCTTAAATTACGGGTATCAATTTTGGCATAGGGGTATCAAATCACAATCACAATGACAACTGTAGAAAATCGTTTAAATCAAGTTTGGGAAGGATGCCTTAACAACGAACGCAAACAACAAGAATTACTATACAAAATATTAGCGCCAAAAATGATGGCTGTGTGCATGCGCTACGCGAAAGATAAAGATGAAGCACAGGATATATTACAGGAAGGCTTTATCAAATTATTCAAAAACATGCAAAACTACCGTGGCGAAGGCAGCCTTGAAGGCTGGGTACGCCGCATAATGGTACACGCCGCCATATCAAGATACCGCAAATTAAAACCAATGGTTTTGGTAGAAGATTTTAGCGCTGATAACACTTACCAATTAAGCAGAAGCAGCAATGGCAACCGTTTAGAGGCTAATGAGCTGATGAATATGATACAAGAATTACCTGCTACCTACCGTTCAGTTTTTAGCATGTATGCTATTGAGGGTTACTCACACCAGGAAATAGGCAGCACTTTAGGTATGACAGAGTTGTTATCACGCACCACCTTACACCGTGCCCGTGGTATACTGAAAGATAAAATAATGAAAATGAACATCCGCGAGCAGCACTGCATGGCCGGGTAATAAAAAAGCCCCTCTTAAATCTTCATCCCCGAAAGGGTAAAAGACTTAAGAAAGGCCGTCAGGAGCGCGATGCTCCCGGTTAAAATTGAATATTATTTATGCTTGCTGCTCATATAAAAGGTGATATTGCCACCATTCATAATATCGGCATTAGCAATTGACAAACCGTTAAGCGGTTTACCATTAAGCTCTATTTTTTGAACATATACGTTTTTAGCGCTTTGGTTTTTAACAGTGATATTAAACTGTTTACCATTTTCCAGGTTGATAACCGCGCCGTTTACTGCCGGGCTGCCAATTGAAAACTGATCGCTACCCGGAGCTACAGGGTAAAAACCCAGCGAGGTAAATATATACCAGGCGCTCATTTGGCCGGTATCATCATTACCACCCAAACCATCAGGAGTTGGTTTGTACATCAGCGGTAAAATCATACGTACTCTTTCCTGTGTTTTCCATGGCTTGCTTGTCCAGTTGTACAGGTATGCAACGTGGTGCGATGGCTCGTTACCGTGTACATAGTTACCTATAATACCATCACGGGTAATGTCTTCTGTTTCGGCAAAATATTTATCAGCCAGGTGCATGGTAAATAACGAATCAAGGTAAGGCAAAAAGCGTTTTTCGCCGCCCATCAGCTCAATTAATCCTTTAGGATCTTGCGGAGCGAACAACGTATAATTCCATGAGTTACCTTCAATAAAGCCGGCATTGTGGGTAGACAGCGGATCGAACTCGCCACGGAAAGTACCATCAGCCTTGCGCGGGCGCATAAAGCCTATTTTGGCATCGTATACATTTTTGTAGTTCTGCGAACGTTTTATAAACTCCTCGTAAATATCGTTCTTGCCTAATTTTTTCGCCATTTGCGCTATCGCCCAGTCATCATAAGCATACTCCAGGGTTGATGATACCGATACGCCCGATCTTTCATCAGGGATATAGCTTCTGTCGATGTACTCGCCAATACCTTCGTAATCGCGTTTGCGGGCAGTGGTTACGCAAGCCTCTAACGCTTTGTTGGCATCAAACGGCGCGTTGCCTTTAACTACCGCGTCGGCAATTACCGCTACGCTGTGGTAACCGCTCATACACCAGTTTTCGTTAGCCGAGTTTGACCATACCGGCAGCATGTGCTCGGGGCTTTGGTCGAAATGCGCCATCATTGATTTTACCATGTCGGCATTGCGGGTTGGCTGTATAATGTTAAACAGCGGGTGCAGCGCACGGTAAGTATCCCATAACGAGAATGTGGTATAATTTACAAAGCCATCGGCCTTGTGTACGTTTTGGTCAAGCCCTTTGTACTGTCCGTCAACATCCATGTAAATGGTAGGGTTGATCATGGTGTGGTACATTGAGGTATAGAAGTTCAGCTTGGTTTCTTTGCTGCCTTCAATGGTAATTTTGCTTAGCTCTTTTTCCCATTGCTGCTGTCCGTCGTTCTTCACTTTTTCAAAATCCCAGCCCGGTGCTTCAGCTTTCATGTTATTTAAAGCGCCATCCATGCTTACAGGAGACAGCGCGAATTTGATCTTCACTTTTTCGCCTTCCTGGGTATCAAAATCAAAGTAAGCCCTTATTTGCTTGCCGGCAATTTCGGGGAAGTTTTTGGTTTGATTGAATTTACCCCAGAAACCACCGTACACTTGTCTTTTTTCGTACTTACGGAAACCGTGTTCTTTAAACGGTTTTGAAAACGCCATAGCGAAGTACAGCGTACGGGTACGCGCCCAGCCATTGGTTTGGCGGTAACCTACAATAAGGCTATCGTTAATTACTTTAATATATGTCCAAACCGGTTTGTCAGGATAGTTGTAGATCCCGGCCATTAGATCAAGTATGATGTGTGATTTATCGCTTTTAGGAAAAGTATACTGGTGGAAACCAACACGGGTGGTGGTGGTCATTTCGGCAGTGATATTGCTTTCGTCAAGTTTTACCTTGTAGTAGTTGGCCTGCGACACTTCGTTCTGATGCGAAAAGGCCGAACGGTAACCGCTGCCCGGTTTGTCTGCTGTACCGGGGTTCAGTTTTAACGCGCCCACGGTAGGCATAATTAAAAAGTCGCCCAGGTCAGAGTGACCTGTACCGCTGAAATGTGTATGGCTAAAACCTACAATGGTTTTATCATCGTACTGGTAACCTGCGCAATATTTATAAACATCAGGATTATATTTTCCGTTAAGCTCATAGCTGGCGGTATCAGTTTCAGGGCTTAGTTGTACCATACCAAATGGCACTGTGGCACCCGGGTAAGTATGCCCCATACGCTGGGTACCTATAATAGGATTAACATACTGCACTAAGTTTTCTTTTACCTTGTTTTGGGCTACAGCGCCTAAACTGAGCGAGATCAAGAAGGTGGTAAGCGTTTTTTTCATTAATTAAATGCTGTCAGTTTTAATAAGGAATAAATAACGGAAAAATTACGCGCTTAGGTGTAAATTATTTGCTAAATCGTGTAAAATACTTTGTCAATCTGTCATTAGTAAACTATAGTTGTAACAACGGTATGCGTTTTGATATCTAAATTGTAAATTCACGTAAATTAAACCTATACTACAAATGAAAAAGTTACTATCAGCCATATTAATAATCGTAGCGGCAGCATCATTAAGCTCATGCAGCTACAACAGCATGGTTAAACTTGACGAAAATGTAAAAGGCAAATGGGGTGCTGTACAAAGCCAGTACCAACGCCGTGCCGACCTCATAGGAAACTTGGTGAACACCGTTAAAGGTGCAGCAAACTTTGAAAAAGGCACATTAACTGCCGTTGTTGAGGCTCGCGCCAAAGCAACATCAGTGCAGGTTGACCCAACTAAGCTAACCCCTGAATCAATCAAACAATATCAGGAAGCACAAGGTCAGTTAGGCTCCGCATTAGGCAAATTACTAAGCATCACCGAAAACTATCCGGAATTGAAAGCCACCGAAAACTTCAAGGGGTTACAGACACAGTTGGAAGGTACCGAAAACCGTATCAATATAGCCCGTTTAGATTTTAACACTGCCGTGCAGGATTATAACAGCAAGATCCGTTCGTTCCCGGCTAACCTTACTGCCAAAATGTTCGGGTTTAGCGCCAAAGGCTATTTCACTGCCGAAGCAGGCGCGGATAAAGCCCCGGAAGTTAAATTCTAATTTCTTTGGATTTCACTGATTTTTGGAGCGATCGCACCGATTAGGTATTGATGAAGCTCAAGATCAGTGAAATCATCCCAAAATCGGTGCAATCACAACAACCATGAACATATTTAACGAAGACGAGCAGTCGCGCATAAGGCTGGCTATTGAGACCGCTGAGAAATTCACCTCGGGCGAGATCCGGATCTGCCTCGAAAAAAAATGCAGCGACGAAGTGCTCGACCGCGCCGCCAAATATTTTTACCAGTTAGGTATGGATAAAACCAAGCTGCGCAACGGGGTGCTTATTTACCTGGCTACGGTTGATCGTAAGTTTGCTATTATTGGCGATGCAGGCATTAATAAGGTAGTACCCGAAAACTTTTGGGATGAAACCAAAACACAAATGCTGGGTCAGTTTAAATATGGCAACCTGGCCGAGGGCATTATTACCGGTATCACCATGGCCGGGCAGCAACTGCAAAAATATTTTCCGTATCAAAATGGCGATACCAACGAGTTGCCTGATGATATAGCCGAAATGAACGGCAACTAACCCAACAGTAAAGATGTTTAAAAGATATATAGTATTACTTGGCCTCCTGTTAAGCGGATGCATCGCTTTTGCCCAGCAGTTTCCAGAAAAGCCGAACACGCTGGTAAGCGATTACACCAATACGCTATCGGGCGAAGAAAGGCAAAAGCTGGAAAGTAAGCTGGTTGCCTTTAACGATAGCAGCTCTACCCAGATAGCCATTGTACTGATGCGTTCGGTAGGTGATTATGATATTGGTGAATACGCCCTGCAACTTGGCCGTAAATGGGGTATAGGCCAAAAAGACAAAAACAATGGAGTGCTGATATTGGCCGCATTGGAAGACCGCAAGCTGACCATACAAACCGGCTACGGTGTTGAAGGTGCGTTACCGGACATTGTTACCCAACAGATCCGCGAGAATGATATGAACCCACGCTTTCGCGAAGGCGATTATTATGGGGGACTGAATGCGGCGGTTGATGATATTATAAAGTACACCAAAGGCGAATACAAAGCCGAGAAAAAGGTTAAGAAAAATAAAGGCAACGCTGCACCGATAGGCTTTATAGCCATCATTGTTGTAATAATACTGGTGGTAGTATTCAGCAAGCGTGGCGGCGGTGGTGGTGGCGGACAGATCATTGGTCGCCGTGGCGGTGCCAGTCCGTTCTGGTGGTTTTTGGCCGGCAACATGCTGGGCGGCGGTGGCCGTAGCAGTGGTGGCGACTGGGGAGGCTTCTCCGGTGGTGGCGGTAGCTCCGGCGGTGGTGGTTTCGGCGGATTTGGCGGCGGCAGTTTCGGCGGCGGCGGATCAAGCGGCAGCTGGTAACCCCTCATATTTATTACCTTATGTACCAGCGCGATTATCTGCTTAACGAAGCCCGCAAAATGGCCCTGCTTTTGGCTAAACTGTTGGGCTTAAAGGCCGATGGCGATAATGAAGCTTACGAACAGCAGTTCAACGAAATTTTACAGCAGGAGTACAACGCCGAATTAGAAAATTTGCTTAATTTAAACGAGGCAGATTTTACAGTTACCATGCAACAGGCAAGCTATAGCGCCGAAAAGTTGAACGCCCTGGCGCAAATGTTTTACATGTTTGCCCAGCCGCTTCAAATTAACGACGATACGCTGCTTTTGCTGAAAAAGGTGCTGATCATTTTTGATATACTGGAACAGCAGCACCATTACGATTCTTTTGAAAATATAACAACCCGGCAAACCATACAAAGGTTTATCACAAATAACTATGAACGATCTTAAGTGGAAAGTACTCCATTCCGAATACCTGCACAAAGGCCCCTGGGCTACCCTGCGAAGCGATAAATGCGAAATGCCCGACGGCCGCATTGTTGAACAATATTACGTACTCGAATATCCCGACTGGGTGAACGCCGTAGCCATTACCGAAGAAGGCAAGATACTGATGGTTACCCAATACCGCCACGCGGCGGCCATTGTATCGCAAGAGATACCGGGTGGCGTTATCGATGATGGTGAAGAACCATTACCCGCCATGCGCCGCGAACTGCTGGAAGAAACCGGCTATCAGTTTGACGACATCGAACTATTGGCTACCGTATACGCTAATCCATCTACAGCCAATAACAAAACTTATTGCTACCTGGCCAAAGGCGGCAAAAAGGTTCAGGACCAGGATTTGGATGAACACGAAGAACTGATTGTAACCGAACATACCATCGCCGAAGTGAAGCAACTCCTCGCCGAAAACAAGATAGCCCAGGCATTACATTGCACCGCGTTGTTTTATGCTTTGGGTAAATTGGGCGAGTTGTAAACGATAGACTATTGCTATTTTTTAAAGATTTAAGTATCTTAGCATTAAGATGAAACACATTTTAGACATACCTCGCACTGCAATGGAAGTATTCAATATGCTTCCCGAGGGAACTTTGTGTGAAGTAATTGATAATGTATTATACATGTCGCCGTCACCTACAACTGATCACCAAAGAATATTAGGAGATATTTTTGCGGAAATCCGCATGCTTAACAAAACGAATAAAACCGGGGAAGCTTTTATTGCCCCCTGTGATGTTTATTTGGATGATGAGCAGAATGTAGTACAGCCGGATATTGTATTTATCAGGACAGAAAATGCTTCGATAGTAAAAAGGAAAGGCATTTATGGTGCACCTGATATGGTACTTGAGATATTGTCATCTAACAAAAACTACGATAAACAGCAAAAATTCGAGCTGTATCAACGCAATGGTATCCCCGAATATATTATTGTTGATGCCGATACCAAAGAAACTTGGCATTACCTGTTAACTGATGGCAAATACCAGCAACAGCCGTCAATAGCCGGGCAGCTTCAGTTAAAGCAACCCGGCCTTACTATTAATTTCTAATTACTCCGGGCAATTATCCTTGCGGCGGGTATCTACAATGTAGATGATCTTCCAGCCGGTTTCGGTTTTCATCAGCTGGAAAAAGTTAACGCCGCAATGGCTGAATTTATCATCGACGTAAAACTTATACGGTGTCCAAACACTGGCGAGGGCGCCGTCAATCTTTATAGCGCCGTAGGTAATGCGCTCGTCCCAAACCTCTTTGTGCGGCGTACCTACAGCTTTGGCAAATTCTTCAGGCTTTTCGGTAATCAACGCTACTGTACCATCCTTTTTATTAGCCACACTTTGCAGCACCATACTTTTATGAAAGGTTTTGTTCAGCATAACGCTGTCGCCCTTGCGCATGGCATCAAACATGGTGTTGATGGTTGCCTTAACCGCGTCGGTTTCGGCCTGCTGGCAAAAAGCCTTTGCTGCCAGACAAATAATAAAGGTGGTAAACAATAGTTTTTTCATGATCAGTTTGCTGCTGTATATAGTTGGTTAAATTTAGTTACCACTGTATCCCATTCGGCACCGAAATTTACCGAGAGCATTTTACCATCGGGCGATACCAGTATTTTTGAAGGATACCCGCGTATTTTGTATTGCTTTTGTACTTCGGCATCTGACATTACTACCGGTATTTCAAATTTATTAAAATTAATATACGATTTTACCTTGTCTTCGCTATCATTACAAGCGATGCTTAAAAAGGCGATACCATTATGTTTGCCTGCGGCAATCTCCTTGTTAAACTCATTTAATCGCGGCATTTCGGCACGGCACGGGCCGCACCAGGTTCCCCAAAAATCGAGCACCAGCCATTTGTTTTTGTAATCGGCCAGGTTATGGTCTTTGCCATCCAGCCCCTTTAATATAAATGACGGGGCAACCTCCCAATTCGTTACAATCTTATCAGCAAAAAATTTCTTAAAGTTTTCCTTCGGGAAATAGGTGTGGTAGACCTTTTCCATCTCATCTATCTGCTCGGGGTTAACATTAATATGCTCGACAAAAATATTCAGCGCCTCAGTGGTATTATCATTTTTGAATAGTTTCTCCATAAATACTTCCCGGTAGGTTTCCTTTGCATCTGCCAGAAATACACGATCATAGAAACTGCTGTACGCTTTTTCCTTGTTGTTTTTAGGTGAATACTGCGCCGCTTTAGACAGGTATTGCAATGCCTTTACCGAGTCGGCAGGTTTGGCGGCCTGGTATTGCCTGTAATAAGCGTAGGCCAGCATGTTCTTATCGGCAAAGCGATTGGTGTTCAATGTATCAGCTGTGAATTTCTCCAGCGAAGCAATGGTTTTTGCCAGCAATGCTTCCGCATCTTTTGGCTTTTGGGCATCTATCAGCATATTATAAACAATGAGCGCGTAACGGTTGCCATTCCCTTGTTTAAGGTACAGGTCGCTCATTTTTTTAAATTCGTTGGCTGTTTTGATCAATACCGCCGGGTCTTTCTTTTGCTGTTTGGCATTCACCCAAAGGTACAGGGCTTCTGTTTTTTGGCGGATCTCCGGAATTTTGGAAGTATGAAACAGTTTGATCAGATCATTAGCGTTAGCCAGCTGACGGCTTAACTTATTCAGTAATTTGGTAATGTCCTCATTTTTCCAGCCACGTTCCAGCATGGCTTTGCGGTAACCTTCGTCATTTGCGATAGGCACATCGCGATCAATAAAATCCTGCGCGAAGGAATCCTGGATCCAATCGTGAAAAGATTGTTCCTTGTACATATACTTACTTACCTCGTACGATGAATCGGCACCCAGGTTAAGCACACTGCCAATTTTGTTATGCAGGTGGCTGCTGTTGCCCTTAAGGAAATGGTTGGGCGTTTCAACAAGCATGCTGTCATAAGCCTGATATGCCTTGTCGGACCGGAACTGCTGTATTAAACCAATTTTTGTAACCCTATAGTAGGGATCATTTTTATACAAGGCATCGTGCGCTTTAAAATATCCGTATACTTTGGCCGAATCATACTCCGCGCCTTTTTTGAGCCCGTTGCTCCAAAAACTGGTAACAATGGCCATATTAAGCCAGGCAGTATCCAGCTTATACTCGTTTACATTGTAACGTACGTTTTGGGTAAAAACGGCATCTATATTGATCGGCTTTGGAGCATCAGGGTTTACGGTATACTTGCTGATCACTTCGCCCTGCTCAATTAAGCCGGTTACATCATTGTAGGTGTAATTGCCGTTTATGCCTGCAATGGTTTTACCATCCTCTATTTCGTTTGATGATGATACGCTGAGCAAGGCTCCTTTAATACCGGTTACCTTATAATTCCAAACCGGGTCGGTAGTTTTCCACGCCACGCCGTAGCTTATCTTTTTATCAGGAAGCTGCAAAAACAGCGGCCTTATTTCATTAGCCGGATAGCCTCCTGCACTATTGTTCAGCAATTGCTGTTTCATCTCGTCACCTAAACCCCAGGCGGCAGCGGCTTTATTGATGGCTTCGGTAACACCTTCAATACTTACCAGCTTACCGTTGGCGGCAATAGTTACCTTTAAAGGCTGCTGCAAAATAGCCAATGGCATAAATATCCCCGAAGTGTTATAGGTCATCTTACGGATACTGTCGGTATTCAGGATAATGCTCGCGCCATACGATCCCTGGCCGTTCTCCCGCATCTTTACTTTAACCAGCTTACACTCGTATATACTGTTGCCGCCCTGTTTTGATAGCAGGCGAAACTGGTATATATTTTCATTGTCTACTTTGTTTTCGGCCCTGCTAACGGTGCGTGTGGTAATTTCAAACCGCTGGCCTTTAACTGTCGCCGGTTGCTGGGCGTATACGCCCGCTGAGCCGATGAAAAGTGATAATAATAAGGTTGTGATTTTTTTCATAGTATGTTTATGGTAATATATTCAGGGTTTTATATTTCATGCTCTTATCAAATTAGTTGGCTGCATACAACGCGCTAAACTTTTTAATGATGCCCAGCCAGTCGGCGCCAAACTTTACAGGCAGCATGCGGCCATCCGGCGATATCAATATTTTGGCAGGATACCCATCCGGTTTGTAAAGCTGCTCCACCTTATTGTCAGACATCAGCACGGGTATGCCATATTTATTATCAGCCAAAAATGTTTTCACCTTAATTTCGGTATCGTAGCAGGCGATGCTCATAAAATCAATACCCGGGTATTCGCCTTTTACAACCTGATCGTTAAACTCGTTCACATGGGGCATTTCTGCGCGGCATGGTCCGCACCAGGTTCCCCAAAAGTCAAGCACCAGCCATTTGTTCTTATAGTCGCTTAATGAGCGCTCTTTACCATCAATTCCTTTCAGTTTAAAAGCAGGAGCGGTTTGCCAGCCCGGCATAATACTGTTCACAAAAAAATCCTTAAACTTTTTATCGGGAAAATGCTCGGCATATACCTTTTGCATCTCATCAATATTCTGCGGTTCAGAACTGATGTGCGCCGCGAAGATCTCAAGCGCCTGCTGCTGGTTGCCACTGTTAAAAAGCTTTTCTATAAATTCCTGCCGGTAACTTTCTTTCGATTCGAGGAACACCCTGTCGTAAAAGCTTTCGTGCGCTTTTTCCCTGTTGTTTGCAGGCGAGTATTTAGCAGCAAGCGACAAATAACTCAACGCCTTTACCGAATCGGCCGTTTTTGCATCTTCATATTGCAAATAATAAGCATAAGCCAGCATGTTTTGTGCCTGGTAGCGGTCAACGTTCAGGGTATCGGCGGTGGCCTGCGCCAATTTATGGATGGTATTTTGTAACAGGCTATTGGCTTCGCGGCTTTGTTTTGCATCGTGCAGCATTTTATAAACCATTAAAGCATAACGCCCGCCGTAACTAAGGTTCATATCGGCTACGCTCATTTGCTTAAAGGCTGCCGATGTGTTTTTTAACGCCTTCAAATCATTTTGTTGTTGCCTGGCCGTAACCCACAGGTACAAGCCCTCTGTTTTTTTACGGATGAGCGGTTCCTTCGCGGTGTGGTACAGGTCTAATAACGCGGTAACATTGGCATTGCGGCCGTCATCTTTCAGCTCTTGCGCGTAACTGTTATTTACCCAATCGGTAAACGAATAAGAGTTATAGAAATACTTGCTTAAAGCATAAGCCGAATCGGCAGAGACATGCAACACCCGGCCAAGCTTGTTAAACATGTTAGAGGTAGAGTTGGCTATAAGGTGATTGGGGATGCGCAGCAGCAAACTATCGTTGCCGTTACCGCCTTTAATTTTCCCTACCAATCGTAGTTTGGCGAGTTCGTAGTAGGGATCGTCTTTGAACCGGGCATTATTTTGTTTGATGTAGGGGAGCAGCTTTTTGCCATCTACTTCGCCGGCGGTGTTAAACACATTGCTCGATTGACTCATCATAGCCGCCATGTTTATCCAGGCGGTATCTAAAACAGGCTTGGTGGCGCTGTATTCAATCTCCTGCCGGTATGTTTCGCCAATGAACGAGGTTTCATCACTTTTTAACACACGGATAGTTTTGGTCTGCTGCTTTTCAATCAGGCCGAAAACTTCGTTGTAGCTATAGCTGCCTTCGTGCGCGTTAAGCTCCCCGGCTTTAACAGGCACGGCAGTAATTTCAAGCAGGGCACCTTTTATACCTGTAACTTTATAACTGGCATTTAACTTTTGGTTTTCCCAACCCGAATCATAGCTGATGCGCTTGTCGGGTAGTTGCAAAAACAGGTGTTGTATGGTTTGTTTATAGTTCGCTACTTTACCCATATCCCATGCGGTAAGGTCGGGCTCTATCTGCCATTTCGTAAACTGTTCTTTAAGTGCCTCGACCGCGCCGCTTACTTTTGTAACCTCGTTTTTGCCGTTAATGGCAACAATTACGGGTTTGTTAAGCAATGCCATATAATACAAGGCATTACCACCGAGTGCCGATTTGCGCAAACGGCTGGTATTTAAATATTCAACAGGTACTTCTTTAGCCTTTCTTTTCTCTACATAATAAACCACGCCCGAATTAGCCGCTCCAATTAGTTTTACTTCAAATTCGGCCTCGCCGCTGCTGTTTTTCCCTAATGATTTGAAAAGATATGCCTCCGAGGCATCTTCCAGGCCGCCGCCATAAAGCCCCGTGGTTACTTTCATAGTAAACTGCTTGCCTTTGGGCACATTAACAGATTGGGCGAAAACGCCGGGCATAAAAATGCCGCACAGCAATAGCGCAATAAGGCATTTGTAACTCGCTTTAAGACCGGTAGAAGTATTGCTCATTCGGGTATGTTTTGTGAAGGTTTAACTTGTTTAAAATAAGACTAAAACGGGCTCATTTTGTTACATCAATTTGCGGCATATAACTGGCTGAATGTTTTAATAACCGCACGCCAGTCGGTACCGTGTTTTACAGGCAGCATCCGGCCATCCGGCGATATCAATATTTTGGATGGATAGCCTGTTATTTTATAATTACGCTGTACCACATTATCCGACACCAACACCGGGATGCTGTATTTATTTTCTGTTAAGAACGATTTGATCTTTTCCTCGGTATCGTAACAGGAAATGCTCATAAAGTTTACCCCGGCAAGTTCTCCGCCTACTACCTGGTTGTTGAACTCATTCACAAGCGGCATTTCTGCACGGCAGGGACTGCACCATGTTCCCCAAAAATCGAGCACCAGCCATTTGTCTTTATAGTCGCTTAAAGCACGTTCCTTACCGTCAATATCTTTCAGTTTAAAATTGGGGGCAGACTCCCAAATACCCACAACGCCTTTGGCGAAAAAGTCTTTAAAGCTTCTTTCGGGCACGTATTTCGTAAACAGCTCCTGCACGTCGGCAATATTTTGCGGGTTAGCATTCAGGTGTTCGGCAATTATAGCCAGCGCTTGTTCTTTATCGCCAATAACGAACAGCTTTTGAATAAACTCATCGCGATAGCTTTCCTTCGCGTTCAGGAAAAAACTTCTGTCGTAAAAGCTGGTGACATCTTCCTGGCTTTTTGTTTTGGGTGAGTACGCGGCAGCCTTAGCCAAATATTTAAGCGCCTTTACCGAATCGGCCGGTTTGGCAGCCAGGTATTGTAAGTAATAAGCGTATGCCAAAAGGTTTTGATCTGCATACCTGTTACCATTCATTTCGTCTGCTGTATTTGCCTCAAGTTTTTGCAGCGTAACCTGTAACAGGTTATTGGCTTCTTTTATTTTTTTGGCATCTACCAGTAGATTATAAACGAGCAAATTATATCGTCCGCCATTATTCAACAGCATATCCTTCTCTGTCATTTTGCCCAGCTTGTTGGCTATGTTGATAAGCGATTGTGGATTGTTTTTTTGCTCCTGCGCCAATACCCATAAATACAAAGCCTCCGTTTTTTTGCGAATTAACAAAGGCTCCTTAGCCGCCTGGTACATTTGCAAAAGCTGACGTGAGCGTTTATGATTTATCTTTATTTCGATCATCGATTTATTGATCTCCTCCTCCGATGAACCTCTTTTCCTTGAGAAATCGCGGTTGCTTGCTTCATCCCACGGTTTAAAATATTGCGAGAACACGATCTGCACCCAATCATTAAACCGATCACTTTCATAAAAAAATCGGGTTACCGCTAAAGCAGAATCTACCGAACCGGCAGGATTATACATTATTTTTAACAGCTTATTATATGAGTGATACGTAGAGATAGTTAGTAAGGTATTAGGCGTACTAAACAACAAGCTATCATAAGTATTACTTTTATTTTTGCCATCAAGACTTTGTATCATACTTAGCTTGTTGGAACGATAATAGGCATCGTTTTTAAAACGCCTGTCATTCTCCTTAAAATAAGCTAATAGTTCTGTTTGCTTCGGCTCGTCGTTAACACGTAGAGCTTTGCTCCACGAACTCATTTTTATAGCCATGTTTATCCAGGCCGTATCGGTTACTACCGGGGTGGCGTTGTAGTCAACTTCCTGCGTATAATCTTCTGCCAAGCCTCCTTGTTCTGTTTCAAAATAGGTGTTTACCTTTGCCCTTTCAATCAACCCGGTAACATCATTAAATAAATAAGTGCCCAAAATTGTATTGGTAGGTACAGAATCACGCCTTGATGTTATTTCCAATAAAGCCCCCTTTATACCTGTTACTTTAAAAGCAGCGTATTCCGTTTTCCACTCTGTATTGTAGCTTATCCTTTTATCAGGCAAATTCAAAAAAAAGCGTTGAAATTTGGCTTCCAGGATAGGTGCATTCTCCAAAAACATGGTAACTACCTCTTTTTCTAAATACCATTTAGCTGCTGCTCTCTTAACCACATCTTCATAACCTGTTAGCTTTACAAGCTTACCTTTAGGGTTAATAGTAATATACAGCGGCTGATACAAAAAGGTCATTGTTTCAATTACCGATGTTGAATTAAAAGCTGTATTTTTTATATCACCAGTATTAATAACCTCCTTTACGCCCCGCACTACTTCAGTATTATTGGCGGCAATAAGCTTCACCTCAAAATCCGAATCACCGTTGGCTTGCTTACCTAACGACCGAAAAAGGAATGTTTCGTTTACCCGTGTGCTGTCCCGTAGTTTTATTAGCTGGGTTGTTTTTATAGCGAATTGTTTTCCCTTGGCTATATTAACCGGCTGGGCAATGCTTTCTAAAGAGAAAAAACAGCAAAAAAGCATGGCTATTAAAAAGCTGTTACAAGCCGGGTTAAAGCGGGGGAGGATTTTCATAAGTTATTTTGTGAAAGGTAGATGATAGGCACCGCATGCAAAAGCAAATGTGACGAAACCGTTGATTTATGTGACAAAATGGTTAGTTTAAGCTAATATAGGTTTTCAGGGCAGTTTTGCAAAACTGCCCTGCCTTTGTATGACTACCGGCTTGATGCATGGTTTAAAATAACTAAACAAAAAAAGCCCCGCTTTTGGCGGGGCTCGTTATATTATTTAAGTATCGCGTTCATCAGCACTTCCGCGCCTCAAAAACTTAACTCATTTTTAGTTTCTTTTGAATATCGGCTACGTAGCCTTTAAACTTTTTGTCGGTATCTATTAAATCTTCTACCGTTTGGCAGGCGTAGATAACCGTTGAGTGATCGCGGCCGCCGAAGAAGGTGCCGATTGACTTTAGTGAACTTTTGGTATGTGCTTTGGCCAGGTACATTGATATTTGCCTTGCCTGTACAATTTCGCGCTTACGGGTTTGTGATTTAACCATCTCGATCGGCACTTCAAAATACTCGCAAACCAAGCTCTGGATGTATTCCATCGAAATTTCTTTTGAAGAGTTCTTTACAAAGTTCTTCAGCATTTGCTTAGCCAGGTTCAGGTCAATCTCCTTACGGTTAAGGGTTGATTGCGCCAGTAATGATACCATTGCGCCTTCCAGCTCACGTACGTTGTTATCAATATTATGGGCTACATATTCAACCACATCGTTTGATAGTTCGATACCATCCTGGTAGATCTTATTTTTAAGGATAGCCATACGGGTTTCGAGATCTGGGATCTGCAGATCTGCCGAAAGGCCCCATTTAAATCGCGATAACAGACGCTCCTCTAAACCCGAAAGATCTTTAGGCGCTTTATCTGATGTAATGATCAGTTGCTTGCCCGATTGATGCAGGTGGTTAAAGATGTGGAAGAAGAAATCCTGTGTTTTTTCTTTACCGGCAAAGTTGTGCACATCATCCATGATCAGTACATCAATGGCCTGGTAAAAATTCACAAAATCATTAATGTTATTATGTTTCAGCGCGTCAACAAACTGTTGGGTAAATTTCTCGCACGATACATACAGCACCAGTTTATCAGGCAGGGTATTCCTTATTTCGTTACCTATGGCATGTGCCAGGTGGGTTTTGCCTAAACCAACACCGCCGTATATCATCAGCGGGTTAAAAGAGGTGCCTCCGGGTTTTGCCGCTACAGCATAACCGGCCGAACGCGCTAAACGGTTACAATCGCCTTCTACAAAATTTTCGAAGGTATAGTTACGGTTAAGCTGAGGGTCAACGTTCAGTTTTTTCAGTCCCGGTATTACAAACGGGTTCTTAATATCCTTGTTAATTGAAATCGGTATCGGCATAGACTGATTTTTTGATTCAGCTCCATTCCCGTTCGAAGGCATATTAGTAGTATATGGCTTGCTTGAGGAAGATTGCTCTACAACAATGTTGTATTCTAAACGTCCTTCATCGCCTAATTGTTTTTTAATGGTTTTGCGTAACAAGCCAACATAATGCTCCTCCAGCCATTCATAGAAAAAAAGGCTGGGTACTTGTATCGTCAGAACGCTACCTTCCATGCGTAAAGCTTTAATTGGTTCGAACCAGGTTTTAAAGCTTTGTGCCGGGATGTTGTCTTTTATTATCTGAAGACAGCTATTCCAAACGTTCGTACAAGTTTTTTCCATATATAGATTTCAGTAAAATATTGATATTCAAAACCCCAGCAGAACTTCTTATGGGGTTGCTACGGAACATCGAATATTCAAAAAAAAAGCTGATTAAAAAATTAAATTTGAACTTTTTAAAAAATTAAATTTTTGAAAGCTTAACACTCTTTTTGCTGCAAATTCATCACAAAAACGTACTATTCGTAGCAAAAATCGCAATCGACTCCTTTTCAATTATAAGTCAATTTTTGTTATTATTATTCAACCTTTTTAGCCAGTTTTTATTCAAATATCTGCCATTCCGTAAGGCAGGCTCTCTCCACAATTCTTGCGCCATGGCAGCCCTGTCAGTGTTAACAAAATCGTAACATACTGGTTTTAGGCGGAATAAAATGTGAACAACTTTCCACATACTGACAGTGGCAGAAACCCGCCTGTCAGTATTCGCCAAAAACGGAACGCAGTGTGTCAGCAATTTCGCCAAGCGTGGCATATTGCTCTACCGCCACCATAATAAATGGCATCAGGTTGTTATTTCCCTGCGCTGCAATTTTCAATTTTTGCAGGCATTTTTCTACCCCGGCATTGTCGCGCTGCTGCCGTAAAAGCACCAGCTTATCCATCTGCTGCCTGCGTATGGCATCATCAACCCTAAACACATTTTGCTGCAATTCTTCGGCCTGCGTAAAGCGGTTAACGCCTACCAAAACACGCTCCCCGCTCTCTATGCCGTTTTGATATTCGTAGGCGGCCGCGGCTATTTCCTGCTGAATATAATCCTGCTCAATAGCCTTTACCGATCCGCCCATGGCATCTATCTTATCAATATATACCTGCGCGGCTTTCTCCATCTCGTCGGTTAGCGCCTCTACAAAATACGAGCCTGCCAGCGGGTCTACCGTATCGGTAACGCCGCTTTCAAAAGCGATGATCTGCTGTGTGCGTAATGCTATTTTAGCGGCGGCCTCGGTAGGCAGCGAAAGAGCTTCATCATACCCGTTGGTATGTAATGATTGTGTGCCCCCCAATACCGCTGCCAGCGCCTGGTTGCTTATACGCACTATGTTGTTCATTGGTTGCTGCGCCGTGAGGGTTGAACCGCCTGTTTGGGTATGAAAACGCAGTTTTTGGGCACTTTCATCAGTAGCTCCCAATTTTTGGGTGATGTGCGCCCACATGCGCCGGGCGGCGCGAAATTTGGCTATTTCTTCAAAGAAGTTATTATGGCAATTAAAGAAGAACGACAGGCGTTTAGCGAATACATTGATATCAAGCCCCTTATCAAGGGCGGCCTGTAAATAAGCTTTACCATTGGCCAGCGTAAAGGCCAGCTCCTGTACGGCAGTTGAGCCCGCCTCCCTTATATGGTAGCCCGAAATGGAGATGGTATTCCATTTAGGTACTTCTTTACTGCAATATTCAAAAATATCGGTAATGAGCCGCATAGATGGCGCGGGAGGGTAAATGTAGGTACCCCGCGCGGCGTACTCCTTTAATATATCGTTTTGTATAGTACCCGAGATCTGTGTAATATCGGCACCCTGTTTTTTGGCCAGCGCAATGTACATAGCCAGCAAAATGGCAGCCGTGGCATTAATTGTCATGGAGGTGGTGATGCTCTGTAGCTCTATGCCATTGAAGAGGATCTCCATATCCTTTAAGGAGTCGATGGCTACGCCTACCTTGCCTACTTCACC
This sequence comes from Mucilaginibacter sp. GW821-FHT07G05, assembly GCF_059418565.1. NCBI lineage: Bacteria > Pseudomonadati > Bacteroidota > Sphingobacteriia > Sphingobacteriales > Sphingobacteriaceae > Mucilaginibacter > Mucilaginibacter sp. GW821-FHT07G05. The sequence goes on from NZ_JBWKQC010000004.1 coordinate 35,877, forward strand.
CTCGGCCAGTTCATGGTCGCTGTCATACCCTATCTGTGTTGGCAGATCGAACGCCACCGAAAGCCCCATAGTGCCCTGACTAAGTAGATAATGATAGCGCTTGTTTGATTCTTCGGCTGTTGAAAAGCCGGCGTACTGGCGCATGGTCCACGGTTTACCGCGGTACATGTTTTTTTGGATGCCGCGCGTATACGGAAACTCACCCGGCAGTTCGTTCATCTCTGAAGGCTTGGTGTAAACCTCTGCAATACGGATGCCCGAAGTGGTGGTGAATTTTTTATCGCTCATGGCTGGTGTTTAAAACAGGTCTTCCAGATCCTTGCGGATGAGGCTTAGCGCAATATCGTAAGGGTTATCCTCCAACCGGCTCAGGTGCCCCAATATGGTTTTGGCCAAATCAAGGCCGGTAGCATTTTCGGGTAGGGCCTTTATGGCATTATTCGCTATGCTCAAGGTATCATCCTTTACACGCTTTACCAAACTCCAGGCACGGCTGCTCACATATATTTGCTGGGTAATGTTATGCTGAAACTCGTTGCGCAGTTCGGTTACAATAAGGCCATGCAGTTCGGCTGCTGAATAAGCAGGGTTATTTAAGCGGACAAGCATATTGGCAGGGTTAACCCGCTCCACAAATAAAACAACGCGCTCATAAGCTTGCAGCTTTAGCGGAAGGGTTTGCGCGTTCAGGCTTTTCTTATAATCAAGCAGTTGTGTTTTCTCGGCACGATCAAGATAGGGCTTTGCCAGGTAAAAGGCCGCGTAAACTACGCCAAGGCCAGAAAGTGTGTATTTTAAGATATCTAACAAAAGCGGGTATACTGCCATAGATTGAAATGTTAAGCCCCGGTCATAAACAGGCCTGTGTTAACAAAAATCCGTATTTTACATTATATTTGTGTAGTTAATTAAAAATAAGATGAGTATAGCTGTTGAAATCGCTCCGGTTAGCTTCACCCCGGGTGCAGTAAAAGAACTTTTTAAATTAAAGGACCAGCAGGAAATAGGCGATGATTTCGGCTTACGCGTTGGTGTTGAAGGTGGGGGTTGCTCTGGCATGAACTATATTCTTGGTTTCGACCAAAAGAAAGATGGCGACCAGGAATATGAAATTGACGGCATAAGAGTATTTATGCATAAAGCCCACGGCCTGTACCTTGTTGGTATGCAAATTGATTTTCAGGACGGCTTAAACGCGCGTGGATTTACCTTTAACAACCCTAATGCTGCCAGCACCTGCGGTTGCGGTACTTCGTTCTCGGTATAAAAAGTATGCTAATAATATAAAGCCAAAGCGATGCGTTTTAAAACACATCGCTTTTTTTGTGGGCTATTACAATGTCTTCAGCACATCCTCTATCCTGCCCGGTACCGATGCTACACCATAGCCGTAACTGTTAAAAACGATGACACCCTCTTTATTGATCACCAAATTAAGCGGCTCGGTTACTATGCCATAACTATTAGCCAAAGGAAGGCCATTAGCTATTAAACGATAGGCAAAAGGATGTTTCTTTAAAAACTCTTTTAGCTCCGCCGGCTTATCTAAAGAAACGGCAATAAACACCTTGTTTTTATCATCCTTATAATCTTCGGCTATTTTGCTAAGCATTGGCAACTCGAATACAACCAATAAACCAAAAATTCATTATTACCGTTTTACCGGCAAGCTCGTTTGGTTTAATAAGGTTGCCGTTGATATCGCGCATATCAACAAAATGGAATATATTTCCGCTATCTGTTAGTGCCTTTTCGCGTTTTTCTTGTGCCGAAGCTGCTAATTGGAGCAGCAATATAAAGCTGCACAACAAGGTTGTTTTAATGATGTTCATGGTAATAATTGGTTTAGACAAGCAATTTAAAAACTTTCAATCTTATTTACACCTAAATTTACTTGAAACAGGCTTGTAACAAATAACATCATAACGTAGTCAAACACATACGAGTCACTCATTTTAATATGCCGGTAAAAACTACTCTTCGCGAAAATGTATCCATCGCCCTGCAATCTATCGGGGGCAACAAACTGCGTACTTCACTTACCGCGCTTATTATCGCCATAGGTATTATGGCATTGGTGGGTATACTTACCGCTATTGAGGGACTTAAACAATATACTAACGATACCTTTGCGGGCTTAGGGGCAAACTCCTTTACCATACGTAACCGTAACGATAATTTCAACTTTGGCCCGGGCGGACAAAAGAAGGTAAACCCTCCGCTGCGATACGACCAGGCCGAACGTTTTCAGAAATTGTTTAAACTACCGGTATCCACTTCTATCAATTTATCAGTTACCGGTAATGCCGTAGGTAAGCTCGGCAATAAAAAAACCAATCCCAATGTATCTGTATTGGGCACTAACGAAAACTACCTGATCACGAGCGGATACAAGCTATCCTTCGGCCGTAACTTTTCATCATCTGAACTGGAGCATGGCGATAATGTTGCCATTATTGGCGAAGAAATAAAGAAAACTCTTTTTAAGGATAGCGACGCGGTAAATAAATCCATCTTTTTAGGCAATAACAGGTTCAGGATCATTGGCGTTATCGCCTCTAAAGGTTCAGGATCACAATCGAGCGGCGACCGTACCGCGCTCATCCCGGTACTTAAAGCTAAACAGATCGCCACTACTGCTAATCCTTCCTTCGAACTTACTGTAATAGTTGGCGGTCCCGAAGCGCTGGATGCCAGCGTAGGGGAGGCGATCTCGCTGTTCCGTAACATCCGCGGGTTAAATATTAACCAGGATAACAATTTCGAAATATCACGAAGCGATTCTATCCAAAAAGAACTTGCCTCGCAAATGGGCGGCATCACCGCGGCAGGCTTTGCCATCAGTATCATCACGCTCATCGGCGCCGCAATCGGCCTCATGAATATTATGCTGGTATCCGTAACCGAACGTACACGCGAAATAGGCTTGCGTAAATCTATAGGTGCAACGCCATCGGTAATACGCAAACAATTCTTGATCGAAGCTATTGTAATATGCCTTATTGGCGGGGTTGCCGGTATTATTTTAGGTATGGGCATAGGCAACCTCGTAGCCGTAAACATCAGCGGCGTATTTGCCGTGCCATGGCTATGGTTGTTTGTAGCAATAATGCTGTGTACAATTATTGGCCTGCTCTCGGGTTATTACCCTGCCAAAAAAGCATCAAAGCTCGACCCGGTAGAGGCATTGAGGTACGAGTAAAATCCATATATATTACGATTACTCTACATTATAAGACTTACGAAGTTTTAAAAACTTCGTAAGTCTGAATATCTTCAGCAACTCTTTAACACTCCCCGAACTCCGCGCAAAACTCAGCTACCTCAGCGGTTGAAAACAAAGCAGCCGGGCACGCCAAGAAATTTTTACTGCGTTCAAGATGAAGGTTCAAATTACGGCTAACTATTGTTTCGTTTTGCTTTTCTGTGTCTCAGCCATTTTCTTGATAAGTATATAAAGATTATTGCTACAATCCATACAGGCCACAGTGCAACAATGGCAAAGAACATTGCGTTTAATGTATCCCACCCACTTGCAATAGCAGTTTTTAGCTTATTACTGAAACTGACCCTGTTTCTATCAACAGATTGTTTTGTATAAATAGTAATCTCAAGTGAGCTGTATTCAATTTGTTTTACAAGATATTTCAATTGACTTTCCGTTGATTCAATCTCGGTTCGGATATTAGATAACTTATCCTCTACCGCGAGTAAATCTGCCATTTTGGTGCTCTTTTTTAATAGATCAAGGTATCTCGCCTCTAAAAGTTTTTGGTTATTTAAACGGGTGGAAATGTCGATATAGTCAGCAGTAACATCCTTTATCTTAATATTTTTCGAATCGATACGATCTGCGCCTGAGGTTATACCTGATAAAAACTGTTCAAAGTTTTTGGCTGGTATCTGTGTTAATATAGTGTATTCTTTTATGCTACGATCGCTGTTAAATTCCTTTTCTTCGGCAATAAAGCCCCCAACCTTTTTTAAAGATTTATAGATCGTATTTCGTGTATGGTCAATGTTTTCTGTTTCAAACCGGATATCACCTTCTTTGATAACTTTTTTATCAGGAACGAGACGGCTTTGATCTGTAGGTGGAGGCATCAAAATCATGTCAGTTGTTTTAACACGCTCAGTATTCTCACAAGCGCTTAAAACAATCATTAGTGCCGCTGCTATCAATAATAACCTTTTCATGTTTTATGGTTTAAGTTTCTCATTATTTCTGTGCCTGTCGGCATCGCGGATACTTTTCTTCTCCAGGTTTTTCTCCAACGCTTCGGTAAGGTCAATACCGGTTTGGTTTGCCAGACAAATCAGTACGAAGAGTACGTCGGCCATTTCATCGGCCAGGTTAACTTCCGTGTCCGATTTTTTGTAGCTCTGCTCACCATACTGCCTTGCCATAATGCGGGCAACCTCACCAACCTCCTCCATTAAAATGGCGGTATTGGTCAATTCGTTAAAGTAACGTATCCCTGTTGTTTTTATCCAGTTATCTACAAGATGCTGAGCGGCCTTGATTTCCATAAAGTATTGTGAAGTTTTTTAGTGTGTATCTTTTTCTTTCGTGTCCATTATGATGGTTACCGGTCCGTCATTCACCAGGCTTATCTTCATATCTGCCCCGAAAATACCGGTGGCTATCTTTCTGCCTGTAAGCTTGCTTAGTTCGTTTATCATGTACTCGTACAGCGGAATGGCTTTGTCCGGCCGTGCAGCACGGATAAACGATGGACGGTTGCCTTTTTTGGTTTGGGCAAACAACGTAAACTGCGATATGAGCAGAACATTGCCGCCAACATCAGCCAGGGCTTTATTCATCAAACCATTCTCGTCGCCAAATACCCGCATGCCGGTTATTTTTTGTGCCAGCCATTGCGCGTCGGCTTCAGTATCGGCATCCTCAATTCCTAATAAAACCAAAAAACCGGTGGCTATTTCACCTGTAATATTGCCGTCGACCCGGCAAGCGGCCTCTGAAACCCGTTGTAGTACTGCACGCATAATTATGATAGAATAAAAATGCAAGATAGGTATTTAGTGAGAGGCAAGAATAAAGAAACAAGATTCAGGAAGTTTACAGAACATATTGCTTCTTGTATCTAAATTCTTGCTTCTACTTCCTATTTTTGAACAGATGAAATTTCGCTGCCTGTTGCTTTGTGCCCTCCTGTTTTCGGCCTGTAAACACGACCGGGTAGTGAATACTTCTTTTTACTACTGGAAAACCATTTATAAAAACAACCCTACCGAAAACGCGTACCTGAAAAACCTGCATGTGCATAAATTATATATGCGCATAATGGATGTAGATATGGATGATAGCGGAGTAAATCCTGTACCGGTATCGCCTATTTTGTTTCAGGATAAACCTGCCGACAGCATACAAATAATACCCGTAGTATTTATTGTTAACAACGTATTGAGAGACGCTCAGAAATCCGGGCTGGATGATCTGGCTAAAAAGATAGTATTGTTTGTAAACGGCAAATTACAGCAAGCAGGCAGAGGCACTTACAACGAACTGCAAATTGATTGCGATTGGACAGCCACTACCCGCGACAACTACTTTTACCTGCTGAAACAAATAGCGGTACAACCAGGGTTCAGGCACAAAAAACTATCGGCAACGTTACGTTTACATCAGCTTAAAAACCGGCAAAAAAGCGGAATTCCGCCGGTTAATAGGGCTATGCTGATGTGTTACAATATGGGCAACCTGCGTAAATATGGCGACCAAAATTCTATACTTGAAATTGCCGAACTGAAAAAATACGTAGGCGACAACATAGCTGATTACCCTATGCCGATTGACCTTGGTTTGCCATTGTTCAGCTGGGCTGTGGCCTTTCGCGACAAACAGTATACAGGCCTCTCAAAAAGAATAAAATATGCCGATCTGTTAAACAAAAATCAGTTTATATTTATAGGGGATAACCTGTACAAAGCAGTAACAGAATTACCGCAATACGGGCTGCAAAAAGGTGACGAAATACGGTGGGAAACCAGTTCGGCGAGCGATTTACAGGCTGCTGCCAAATATTTATCGCCATTGCTAAAACAGGATACCCTCAATTTGATTTACTTTCATTTAAACGACGCTACCATCAAACCCTATACCTATGAAACGCTGGAAAATATCAGCCATCTTTTGCATTAGTTTTATCACCTTTTTTGTTGCAGGGCCGGTAATCAATTTCGCCTGCGGCCCCGAGGCCGATCCGTATGATTATTATGTGTCGTTCTTTCATAATGATCTGGGGAAAACCAACGAATATCAACCCTTTTATTTTACAGGATTAGCCTACCTGTATGATGACAATGAACCGGAAAGCGAAGCCGATATAAATGCAGGCGCATGGGCCGCATATTTGGGCAGCAACACAAAAGCAAAAGATGTAAAGAAAGTAATGTACGAGCTTGATGGCCGATCAGATACCGTTTTGTATGATAGCTTTTTTGGGGGTAAAGGCAAAATGCCTGATAGCTTGATCATCAATTCTTTTGTAACCGCGCTATCACAACCAAAACACAAAAACGCGTTCAACTATTTTAAGTTTGCCAAGGGCGTTGAACCGCTTGCCACGGTAGAAAGTCAATGGAATCCACAACCGAGGGATACCGCGGCAATGGTAACCGAGGCCGAAAAAGCATTTAAGGCAGCATCTGCCGAAAGCGATGATTTTTTAAAGCTTCGGTACTTTTACCAGGCGCAACGGCTGTTCAGGTATGCAGGTAAGTTTAATGAAGCGGCCGATATATACAACAAGTACATTTATAAAATTAAATCAACCGACCACGTAAAAGGGCGGTCGCTTGCTTTGCAGGCCGGTATTGAGAACGCCCTTGGCGATAGCGTTAAAGCAGCCTACTTGTTTTCGAAAGTATTTGAACAATTCCCCGAAAAGCGAGTAATGGCCTATCGCGATTATTATTACACCGGGGCTAAAACAGCGCAGGTACGTGCTTTAGCCCAAAACGATAAAGAGCGCAGTACCCTTTATGCAATGGAGGGTTTTCATACGCCCGGCTTTAATATACAGCCGCTTAAAGAAGTTTACGGCTGCGATGCCGCCTCGCCGGTTATCAATACTTTAATCTCCCGCGAGATCAACAAAATTGAAGAGGCTTACCTCACAAAGGTTATTGAAAAAACCAATGGGCCAATACAAAGTCCTGTATTTTCATACAAATGGAACGATTCGGTTAGCAGCAACGCATTGCAGTATATTAAAACGTTAACAAAGTTTTGTGATCAGTTATGGAGCGAAAAGAAAAATCCGGAATACGGTATGGGTGCTATCGCTTCGGCTTACCTGGCCTGGATACAGAAAGATACACGTGCCGGCATGCAATACATCAACCGCTTGCAGGGCACAAAATTGAGCGCAAAACTTAACGACCAAAAACAGATAGTAAACCTGCTACTCCAGGCGCAAGGGATTCAGCAGTATGATAGCTTGAGCGAAAACTCACTTTTGCCGTCACTAAAATGGCTTGATAGCAGGGTTAAATCGGAGCAGGTTGCTACGCATACATCAGACAATATTTACAGTTGGAGTTATTATGCCCACAGGCCATTTGCCTCAACGGCCCGCAATTTTTATCAAACCATACTTGCACCAGCATATTTAAAACGGGGCTTTATAAGTAAAGCTGCTGCCGCAATGATAAAGGGTGATGCCCCTATGAATGAGCAACTCGCATGGCCCGGGCAAACGTTCAGCTTTGTACAAAACTATCTGCATTCATCATCTGTAGCACAGTTGATTAGCTGGAAGAAGAACCCACCACAAAATGCTTATTTAGATTTGTTAACAGAAAACATTAAGAGCCATAGTGATGAGGAGTTATATGAATTATTGGGGACTACCTATTTACGCGAACACAAATACGATAATGCTGTAATCAATCTGAAAAGGGTAAGTAAAAAAAGGCTGGATACAGCATTAACTGATATTTGGTTTGGCGACAATTTGGGCGCAGATCCATTTATAAGTAACATGGCCGATTTCCCGAAGCTCAGGCTTGTCGCCGGGTCGCATCCTTACAACAAGTTGGAATTTGCACAGGCGATGAATAGCCTGCAACAGAAAATGAAGCAAAATCCCGGCAATGCGGCAAACTACTATAAATATGCTACCGGCTTATACAATACTGCTACCCATGGCACGGTGTGGTATTTTATTAGCTATAACTGGGCAGGCAGCGATTACGGCCGAAAGAAAATGTATTATTATGATGATGACTACGTGCAATCTGCCAATGCCGAAAAATACTATTTGAAAGCACGGCAGTTAAGTAAAGATGCTGAGTTTAAAGCAAAGTGTACTTTCATGGCCGCCAAATGTCAGCAAAAGCAAATTGTATTTCCCGATTACGATTATTCACTCGATAGTAAAATACGGGACCGCATATCCGCACGGTACGACTATAACGTTCGCCATAACCCCTACTTCACCGAGCTTAAAGCAAATTATGCAAAAACCGCTTACTATAAACACGCGGTAAATGAGTGCAGCTATCTGAGGGATTTTTTAAGAACAAGTAAATAACAGGGAGGCCTCTTGTCTCCTGATTCTCAACTCCTGTATCTAATCACGCTCTCGTATCGTTACCGTTGTAAATGCTGAGGTAGCTTTCGTAGCGCGATAGTTCAATTTCGCCGTTTTCCAGGGCTTCGAGCACGGCGCAGCCGGGCTCGTTGATGTGGCGGCAGTTGTTAAAGCGGCAATCGTGCATGCGTGAGCGCATTTCGGGGAAGAAGTGACCAAGCTCCTGTTTCTCAATGTCGATAACCCCCAGTTCGCGGATGCCGGGCGTATCGATAATAAATCCGCCTTGCGGCAGCTCAAACATTTCGGCAAAGGTGGTGGTGTGCATGCCCTTATCACTCCAGTCGGAGATTTGGTTGGTACGCAGTTCCAAGTCGGGCAGCAGGCGGTTGATCAGGCTTGATTTACCTACGCCCGAATGCCCCGAAAACAAGGTCACTTTATCTTTAAGCAAAGCCTGCACTTCGTCAATATTGGTACCCTCCAATGCCGAAACCTCAAAGCAAGGGTAGCCTATGTTTTCGTAAACGGCTTTGTATTCCTGCAAAATTTCCAGGCCTTCGTCGCTAAACAAGTCAAGCTTATTAAAGATAAGCCGTGCCGGAATATCATAAGCTTCGGCAGTAACCAAAAAACGGTCGATAAAACCCAGCGAGGTACGCGGCGAAGCCAAAGTAACTACCAGCAAGGCCTGATCGAGATTGGCGGCGATAATCTGCGCTTGTTTTGACAGGTTGATGGATTTACGGATGATATAGTTTTTGCGCTGTTGCAGGTTGGTAATAACGGCGGTATCCTGGTCGGGCTCCATCTCAAAATCAACCACATCGCCTACCGCTAATGGATTAGTGGTAGTGATGCCTTTTATCCTGAATTTTCCTTTTATCCGGCAATCGTAGCGTTCCCCGTTGGGCGTTTGCACCTGGTACCAGCTTCCGGTTGATTTTGTTATTAGTCCCTGCATTTTGAAGCGGTAAAGGTATGAAAGATAACAGCCGCTAAAAAATAAATAACAATTACCCTTGCTAATTCAAAAATTAACCGCTTTATTTGCGACGTCTGAAAAACAGACATATAACAACAATGTTTAACTGCACCACCATTATTATTAGCATTATTACCACCGGGATAACCCGCGGAGGAAGATAAGCGTATGGTGTAAAAAATACAAAGAACCAAATGAGCGCCTTCCTCCGAAAAGAGGAAGGCGCTTTTTTTTTAATTTAACCTGAAGATGAAAGTTTTAAAATTTGGCGGTACTTCCGTAGGCTCTGTTAACAGTATAAAAACCTTATTGAGCATTGTAAAAAATGAGGTTGATAAGGGCGAAAAGCCGGTGGTAGTATTATCGGCCATGAGCGGGGTTACCAACCTGCTGATCAATATGGCCGAAGAGGCTGCCAAAGGCAACGAGTTTACCGCCCAACTGGCCGAACTGGAAAAACGCCACTTTGATGCCGTAAAAAGCCTGCTGGACATACAAAACCAAAACCCGGCCTTCACCCGCTTAAAAATTCATTTTAACCAACTGGAAGAGCTGCTGCAAGGGGTGCTTACTCTACGTGAGCTTACCCTAAAAACCCGCGACCTGATACTAAGCTACGGCGAGCGCTGCTCAACCCTCATGATCAGCAAAATTGCCGCGCAGCATTTTGCCAACGCCTTTTTTGTAGATGCCGCCGATGTTATAAAAACCGACAATACCTTTGGCAACGCCAAAGTGAACACCGGCCTTACCGAAATGCTGATACGCGATTTGCAGCAGGCCAATACCGATAAAGTACTTTTTGTTACCGGTTTTATAGCCAGTAACGATGCCGGGCAAATCACTACCCTTGGCCGTGGCGGCAGCGATTATACAGCGGCTATATTCGGCGCGGCATTAAACGCGCAGGAAATACAGATATGGACAGACGTTAACGGCATGATGACCGCCGACCCGCGCATGGTAAAAAAAGCCTTCCCGCTGGATGAGCTTACCTATACCGAGGCGATGGAGCTGTCATATTTTGGCGCTAAGGTGATCTATCCGCCAACCATGATCCCGGCCTTTCTGAAAAAGATCCCTATCGTTATCAAAAACACCTTCGAGCCGGAGTTTGCCGGTACCGTGATCAAACACGATTGCAAACCATCAAAGCTGGCTATCAAAGGCATCTCGTCTATCAACAACATCAGCATACTTAACCTGCAAGGCAGTGGCATGGTGGGCAAATCGGGCTTTAGCGGCCGTTTGTTCTCCTTACTGGCCCGTGAGCAGATCAACGTTATCCTCATCACCCAATCATCATCGGAGCATAGCATCACCTTCGCGGTAAACCCCGATGATGCCAACAAAGCCAAGCTATTAATAGAGCAGGAATTTGAACTGGAACTGCTGGCTAATAAATTAGACCAGGTAGTGATAGAGCAAAATTTGGCCATACTGGCTGTAGTAGGCGAAAACATGAAACAAACCCCGGGTGTATCCGGCAAGTTGTTCCATGCGTTGGGCCGTAACGGGGTTAACGTAAGGGCAATTGCGCAGGGTTCGTCAGAGTATAATATTTCGGTGATCATCAGCGAGTATGATTTGGCCAAAGCGCTTAACGCGGTGCACGATGCTTTCTTTGTTGATCTGTATAAAACTCTGCACGCGTTTTGCCTGGGTACAGGCAACATCGGCAAAACATTATTTAAACAACTAAATGCCCACGCCGAATTTTTACGTAAGGAGAACGGCATACAGGTTAAAATTGCCGGTATAAGCAATACCCGCCAAATGGTGTTTAGTGCCGATGGCATATCGCTGGATGATTGGGAAGAAACCCTGCAAAACAACGGTGAACAAGCCGACCTGCGCGGATTTATCGACAGGATGAAAAGCATGAACCTGCCTAACTGCGTATTCATCGATAATACAGCCAGTCCTACGCCTATCGCTTTTTACGAAGAAGTATTTAAATCAACCATATCTGTGGTTACCTGTAATAAAATAGGTAATTCGGGCAGCTTTAATCAGTACAAAACTTTCAGGGATACCGCGAGGCAGCACGGTGTCGATTTCTTTTACGAAACCAATGTTGGTGCAGGCCTGCCAATCATCCGTACCCTTAAGGACCTAATGAACAGCGGCGACCGCGTGCAGCGTATCGAAGCCATCTTGTCGGGCACTATATCGTTCATCTTTAATCACTTTAAGGGGGATGCCAATTTCCACGATGTGGTAAAGCTGGCACAGGAGAAAGGCTATACCGAACCCGACCCACGTGATGATTTACGTGGTACCGACTTTATGCGCAAGATATTGATACTGGCACGCGATGCGGGCCACGCTTTCGAAGCCCCTGATGTGAACATAGAAAGCATACTGCCTCAAGCCTGCCTTGATGCTACCACGGTTGAAGATTTTTATGCCGCCCTAAAAAGCGAAGATGCCTACTTCACCAACCTGAAAGAGCAAGCCGAAGCCGGTAAAAAGGTATTGCGTTATATAGGTATGCTGGAGAACGGCAAAGCATCTATAAAACTGCAAATGGTTGATGAAAACCATCCGTTCTACATGCTGTCGGGCAGTGATAACATTATTTCGTTTACTACTGACAGATACAAGGAGCGTCCGCTGGTGGTTAAAGGTCCGGGTGCAGGTGCCGAAGTAACAGCAGCAGGTGTGTTTGCTGATTTGATAAATGTGGGGGCTAATTAAGAGAGTGGCAGAGTTAAGATTCAGGAGACAAGAAAAAGGCCAGTAGTGCGCCGGATTCCCCTCTTGAGAGGGGCAGGGGTGTGTTAATGATGACGCAAAGCACGCATGTGTTAAAGCTAAAAGAGATATTATTATGAGCAACGATATACAAGAAATAAAACAAAGCGATGCTGCTGCCTTTAACGGTACCAGTGTTGCTGTAGGTACAGAGGTGAAGGTTTTTGCGCCGGCCACTGTGGCCAACGTGGTGTGCGGGTTTGATGTGCTGGGTTTCGCGGTAAACGAACCCGGCGACGAAGTGGTAATGCGTGTTACCGGAACACCGGGCATTACCATCAGCAAAATTACGGGCGATGACGGTCGTCTGCCATTAGACCCGGCCAAAAATACGGTAAGCGTAAGCGTACAGCATTACCTCAACAGTATCGGCCGTGCTGATATTGGGTTGGATATCGAGCTACACAAAAAAATGCCGATAGGCAGTGGATTAGGTTCAAGCTCGGCAAGTACCGTGGCTGGTTTATACGCCATCAAAACTTTATTAGGTGACGACCGCGACCCGATCAACCTGCTTCCGTTCGCCATGAAAGGTGAAGAAATGGCCTGCGGACATGGTCATGCCGATAACGTAGCGCCTGCCTTATTGGGCGGCTTTGTGCTGATTCGTAGTTATGAGCCTTTAGATGTAGTGCGTTTGCCGCACCCTGCCGGTTTATACTGCGCCATTGTATTCCCCGATGTAGATGTGCCAACCCGCGAGGCCAGGCAGATCATCCGCACCAAAATATTAATGCGCGACGCGGTTACGCAATGGGGTAACATCGCCGGATTGGTAAGCGGTTTGTTCATGCAGGATATCGACCTGATCGGGCGTAGTATGCAGGATGTATTGGTAGAGCCGGTACGCTCCATGCTTATCCCCGACTTTTACAAAATGCGCGAAATAGCTATGGAAAACGGCGCGGTAAGCTTCGGCATATCCGGGTCGGGCCCATCAGTGTTCGCCTTCACCAAAGATGAAGCTACCGCCACACTCATCACCCAGAAGTTACAACAGCACCTAACCGGCATCAAAATAGGATCGAATACTTATGTATCTACTATTAACGATGCAGGACCGAGAGTTCTTTAAGAGGGAAAAGGTGAAAGCCGAAAGGTAAAAGCTGAAAGCTGTGGAACCTTGAAGGAGAGATGGCTTGTCGAAGGGTGGGTGAAGGCATCTGCTCACGATCCTTCGACAAGCTCAGGATGACCCACTTATAAATTAAAAGTTAAAATTCAAAAAGTAAAAAGGCATTCTCGTTATGTTAAATTCGAAATTGAACATTCGAAATCCGAAATAAAAACCTTGTCATTGCGAGGGACGAAGCAATCCCGTCGCTGTGCCGACACTTGACAATACAACAATAAACCAAATTCGAAATTTAACATTCGAAATCCGAAATAAAATGAAATTATACAGCACCAATAACACCGCAGCCAGCGTATCATTTAAAGAAGCGGTTTTTAACAGCATGCCGCAGGATAAAGGCTTGTATATGCCGGTAAACATTCCGCAGCTCGATCCGGAATTTATCAGCAACCTGGATAAATACACCCTGCCCGAGATCGCTTTTCGTGTAGCTAAGAACCTGCTGGGCGATGCCGTTCCGGAAGCCGACCTGAAAGCTTTGATAGAAGACGCCATCAACTTTGATGCGCCTGTAGTGGAGCTGGAAGAAGATGTTTACGTGCTCGAATTATTCCACGGGCCATCGCTGGCATTTAAGGATTTTGGCGCGAGGTTCATGAGCCGTATTATGAGTTACTTTTTGGAGGCAGGCGAAAAGCAGCTCGACGTACTGGTTGCCACATCGGGCGATACCGGCGGTGCTGTGGCGCTGGGCTTTTTAGGTGTGCCCAACACAAGGGTGACTATCCTGTACCCTAAAGGCAAGGTGAGTGGCATACAAGAGCAGCAACTAACCACCAACGGCCAAAACATCCGCGCGCTGGAAGTACAAGGCACCTTTGACGATTGCCAGGCCCTGGTGAAACAGGCCTTTACCGATGCAGAACTGAACGCGGAGTTCCGCCTTACATCGGCTAACTCCATCAACATAGCACGGTTGGTTCCGCAAACGTTTTATTACTTTAACGCCTACTCGCAATTATTAAGGCAGGGCAAAAGCAAGGTGGTATTCGCTGTGCCAAGCGGCAACTTTGGTAATATCGGAGCGGGCTTACTGGCCTGGAAAATGGGCTTGCCTATAGAGCAGTTCATCGCCGCTACCAATGCTAACGATACTGTTCCGGCTTTCCTGAAAACGGGTGTGTATGAGCCAAAGCCATCTGTACAAACCATATCAAACGCCATGGATGTGGGCAACCCAAGCAACTGGGTACGTATTGCCGACTTGTTTAAAGAAGATACCGAAGCACTCAAAAAACTGATCATAGGTTACAGCTACGATGATGCCGAAACGGTAACCGCTATTGAGCAGGTATATGACGATTACCAATACGTGGTTTGCCCGCATACCGCTATCGCATGGCAGGCCCTGAAAGACTGGCAGATCCGTAACCCGGAAAATGACGCCGCAGGCGTATTTCTTTCAACCGCCCATCCATGTAAATTCCCGGATGTAATTCCTGCCAAAGTCGCCGCAAAAATTGTAGTGCCTGAAGTAGTAAAAGAACTGGAAGGCAAAGCCAAACAGGCTGTTGAACTATCAACTGATTTCGCTGATTTTAAAGCTTATTTGCTGGCGAATAAGTAACAGGTAGACTTCTAAAGGTTTGACAACTTTTAAAAAGTTGTCAAGGCTTGTACTCATGCAATAAAACTATTTTCATACTTGCGAAGTTTTTAAAACTTCGCAAGTTTACTCTCTCATCTATACTTAAAAAACGTGTCAATTGCGAGGGCTCTCTTGTTCCGCCGTGAAAATCTCTGCGTGCTCAGCGGTTAAAAACTCAGCTACCTCAGCGGTTGAAAAAAGCAACCAAGCATAACGAAGAAGATCTTTCACTACGTTCAAGATGACAGGGTGAATGGATGTCACTAAGCCTCGCTTACAGCAACAACTTATTCTTCAGCGGATAATCGAACAATACCTTTTCAAGATACGGCATGCGTAGCGCTTCTTCAAAGGCGGCGGCGTGGCGCGGGTGGTGCATGTCGCTGGATATAAAATCAACCATTTGGCGGTCTATCAATTCTTCGGCTATTTTTTTTGAGGCTTTACCGAAGTATCCGGTGAGCGATATGGTGTTGAGTTGCAGGTCGCAGCCTTCGTCGTGGATGCGCTTGAGCTGATCAACGCTCATGTACAGGTAACGTTCGGGGTGAGCCAGTATTGGCCTGTACCCTACTTCGCGCATGCGGCGGATCATTTCTAAAATATTACCGGGCATACTTAAAAACGACAGTTCGAACAGCACGTATTTGTCGCCCATTGTCATTGCGCGGCCTTCATTTATGGCTTGTTCAAAATTCTCGTCGAAGTAATGTTCGGCAGCGGCAGATATGGGGATGTTGATCTGCTCTTTTACAAGGGCCGCCTTTAGTAGCTGTAAAGCGTTATTGATGGTTTCGGGCGTGTTGCGGTAATAATCGGCCATGATGTGCGGCGTAGCGATTATTTTGCTGATACCGAGACTCATCATCTTACGAATCAGTATTATCGAATCTTCAGGGGTTGGGGCACCATCATCAATACCCGGCAAAACATGCGAGTGCATATCAACCGCCACCGTTTCATAATTAAACGCGGCAACCTTCGGTTTCCTGAAAAAATCAAACATAGTGGTATGGCGCGCGGCAATTTTGTAGGCGCCTTATATTATTTATTAGCCGGTAATATAACCAATATTACCGGCTAATAGTTTTTATAGCGGATTTTGAGAAATGTATTTTTCCCATGCCCATGCCGATGACATCATGGCATCCAGTTCAAGCTCGGTTTTCCAGCCCAACTTTTCGGTTGATTTGGTAACGTTGCCCCAAACTTTCTCCACATCGCCTTCGCGCGGCGAACCAATTTCGTAGTTCAGTTTTACACCGGTAGCCTGCTCAAAAGCAGCGATCACCTGTAAAACGGTACTGCCTGTGCCTGTGCCCAGGTTAAACACATCGTAACCTTTAAAGCTTTCCTGCTCCATCAGCTTAAGTGCCGATACGTGCGCTTTGGCCAAATCAACCACGTGAATGTAATCGCGTACGCAGCTGCCGTCAGGGGTATCATATTTATCACCGAAAACGGTCAGTTTTTCGCGTTTGCCTATAGCTGTTTGCGTGATGAAAGGCACCAGGTTTTGCGGTACGCCAATTGGCAATTCGCCTATCAGGGCGCTTTCGTGCGCGCCAACCGGGTTAAAGTAACGCAGGGAGATCACTTTGTAATCGGTACCTGAAGCTACCATGTCGGTCAGTATTTCTTCGGCTACCTGTTTGGTGTTGCCGTAAGGTGATTGTGCCGGTTGTACCGGAGCATCTTCAGTAACAGGCAATATTTCCGGCTGACCGTATACGGTGCAGCTTGAAGAAAATACGAAGTTTAAAGGTTTGCCATAATAACCGTTAAGCAGGTTAATAAGCGAGTAAAAGTTGTTGCGGTAGTATTTTAATGGCAGTTTAACCGATTCGCCCACAGCTTTAAAAGCCGCGAAGTGGATAATGCCGGCAATGTCGTTTTCGGTAGCTACCAGGTTTGCTACGGCTTTCTCGTCGCAAAGGTCAACCTGGTGAAAAACCGGTTTGTAACCGATGATCTTGGTTAGCTGATCTAAAATTTTAGGGTTAGAGTTTGAAAGGTCGTCAACAATTACGGGTTCATAGCCCGAGTTTACCAGTTCAACCACCGTGTGCGAGCCTATGAAACCTAAGCCGCCGGTTACTAATATTTTTGCCATTAAATTATTTATTATAGTAAGTGAAATCCTTGTGTCGTATTTCTTTCTCGGGTAAGGATTTAAAATAATCCAATGTGATCTTTAAACCTTCGCTACGCGACACCTTCGGCTCCCAGCCCAGTATGGCTTTTGCTTTGGTAATATCCGGACGGCGCTGTTTTGGATCATCAACCGGGAGCGGCAAACTTACTAATTTTTGGTCAGTACCGGTCAATTTTATAATTTCTTCTCCAAATTGTCTTATCGTTATCTCATCGGGGTTACCAATGTTCACCGGCTGTGCATAATCGCTGAATAATAAGCGGTAAATACCTTCAACCAAATCATCTACATAACAAAATGAACGGGTTTGTGAACCGTCACCAAACATAGTCAGCGATTCGCCCCTTAAAGCCTGACCGATGAATGCAGGCAATACCCGGCCGTCATTCAACCGCATCCTTGGGCCGTAAGTGTTGAAGATCCGGATGATGCGGGTTTCTAAACCATGGAAGGTGTGGTAAGCCATGGTGATAGCTTCCTGGAAACGTTTGGCTTCATCATATACACCACGCGGACCAACAGGATTTACGTTACCCCAGTATTCTTCGGGTTGCGGGTTAATGTTCGGGTCACCATATACTTCTGAGGTAGAAGCGATCAGCATTCTCGCGCCTTTTACTTTGGCTAAACCAAGCAGGTTGTGTGTACCTAATGAACCTACCTTCAAAGTCTGGATCGGGATCTTCAGGTAATCTATCGGGCTGGCCGGTGATGCGAAATGCAGGATATAGTGCAGATCGCCGGGAACGTGTACAAAGCTGGATACATCGTGGTTATAAAACTCGAAATTCTCCAGTTTAAACAGGTGTTCTATGTTACGCAGGTCGCCTGTTATCAGGTTGTCCATACCAATTACATGGTAATCTTCTTTGATAAACCTGTCGCACAGGTGCGACCCTAAGAAGCCCGCGGCCCCGGTGATCAGTATACGCTTTCTTGACATATTGGTATTTTTATTTTAGATGTTATACACTAATACCTGTTAATATCACCCTCTCGTATCCCTGTAAAGCCCACCGTTTAACAGCTATTATTTTCGCAGATGTTTTATAAAATTAATGTTCTTACTTTTATCCCCTACGAATATAATAATTCGTTTATTAAATGATGTTACTATATAATTTAGGGGTCAGGTTATATTATCTCGCTGTTTATATCGCTTCGTTTTTCAATAAAAAAGCAAAGCTATGGATAACAGGCCGCAAGAACCAAACCGTTATACGTTGCCAGGATAGTATATGGTTTCACTTCGCTTCGCTGGGCGAATTTGAGCAGGGCCGCCCTGTGCTGGAGAAGATGCGCGAGCAGCACCCGGGCCGTAAAATAGTAGTCACGTTCTTTTCACCCTCAGGCTACGAAATAAGAAAGAATACGCCTCTTGCCGATGCCGTTTATTATTTGCCCTTAGATACCCCCTCCAACGCCCGTAATTTTATTGAGACTATTCAACCTACACTGGCAGTATTCACCAAGTACGAATACTGGTATCATTATTTTAAAGCGCTGCATCAGCGGAACATTCCATTGTATATTGTATCGGGCATATTCAGGCCGAAGCAGGTATTTTTTAAATGGTATGGCGGGTTGCACCGTAAGATGTTAACTTTTGTGAGCCACTTTTTTTTGCAGGATGAACGCTCAACACAATTATTGCAAGGCATCAACATAACCAATACTACCGTAAGCGGCGATACCCGGTTCGACAGGGTGTGGGCCAACGCCCAAACTCCACGCGACCTGCCGGTGATCAAAAACTTTATTAACGGTAAAAAGGCCTTTGTTTGCGGTAGCACCTGGCCCGAGGATGAAAAGTTACTGGCCGGACTGGTAGCCGCCTACCCCGACTGGAAATTTGTAATAGCCCCGCATGAAATTGGCGAAGAAAAGATAAGCCGTTTATTGAGCGTACTGCCACAAGGCGCGGCCATCAGGCATTCGGAACTGGTAAAACAGGTGGAGGCCTACAACCAGCAACACGCCATTCTTATTATCGACAATATCGGGATGCTGTCGTCGCTCTATCAGTACGGGCGCATTGCTTACATTGGTGGGGGCTTTGGCGCGGGGATACACAACACGCTGGAAGCCGCGGCTTTTGGCCTGCCGGTAATATTCGGTACTAATTATCAAAATTTTAAAGAGGCCTGCGATTTGATAGCCCTGAAAGGCGGGTTCAGCATCAGTAACGAAACAGAATTAATAGCTACTGCGAAAAAGCTTACAGGCGATGCCGCGTTTTATGAACAAAGCAGCGCTACCGCAAGCCGGTATGTAGATGAGCAAAAGGGCGCTACCGAAAAAATATTAAAACTAATAACGGTTTAACTAACGGGGGCAAATGACGTTACGGTGCAGGTTGGCTGCGTTCCAGTATTGTAGCATGGTTTCGTGTATTACGGTGGCCTTGTTGTTTAACATGCGTGTACCAATCACCAGAGGGCTATGGTACATTAGTTTTGACAAGCTATACGGTAAATAACCCAGCATGGTAACTGGTCTTAAAGCTTCAGCATCGTGCAATTCAATAGAGATCACGCCCGAGTCAAACAAATGGATCTTCTTAATTTCAGTCCAATCTAAAGTGCGGTTATCGGTATTATTGATCAACTGATGTTCATTCATCTCTAATGCTACCGCATTTTTAAAAGCAGGCACTACGTTACGGTAAATGATGGTTAACAATATGCCCGCCATTATAAAACCGGCTACGTATGGTGTCCAGGTATGCGCGGTAAGGTCTTTCCGATAACTATAACTGTATGCTGCCAGTAAGCCTATTTCTGCTACCGCTAACGCACAGGCCATAAATTTACTATAGGTTACTTTCATTACGCTGCAATCCTTTTTTATAAAGTTAAGCTAAAGTTGGCATCCTGCAAATAAATACCGGCGATTATTTATCGCTTTAGCCTGTAATTGTTAATATTGCCCTTATGGCCTCACCAACCGGCACTGCATGATACCCGCAAAGAACAACTCCCTCATCCACTGGTTTTTCCACCGCTATATTAACAGGCTGGTGGTTAAAAGCTTTGCTGCCGTAAATTATAATACGGTTGAGGTGGCCAATGATAAGGCCGTACTGCTGATAGCCAATCATTTTAGCTGGTGGGATGGCTTTGTTATGTATTACATTAATACCCGGCTGTTCAAAAAACGTTTCCATGTAATGATACTGGAAGAAACCTCGCGCAAGGTATCCTTCTTTAAATATATGGGCGGCTTTTCGGTATCCAAAAACTCAAAGGATATAGTGGCTTCGCTGGATTATGCCGCCGGTTTACTGAACGATCCGCAAAATTTGGTGCTCATATTTCCGCAGGGTAAACTGTACTCTAACTTTTTGGATAATATTATTTTTGAGAAAGGGGTGTTCCGTATTATGCAGCGGGCTGGTAAAAACTTCAGCCTAGTATTTGCCGCAACTTTTATAGAGCACCTGCAACATAAAAAACCAACAGCAAACGTTTACATTAGTAACAGCGATAGCCAATTTGCAACTATCGGTAATTTACAGCAGGCCTACCGGCAGCATTACGATGCGGCACGGCAGCAGCAAACACAAATAGTTTTATAACGTGATCATAGCCATATACGTAACGCTTTTTTTTGTCATTTTGCGCTTTGCTGTAACCCTGTTCAATTTCCTGTCGAACCCAAAACTCCCGCATATAGCGCACCAATACAACGCGCTGGTATCAATACTCATACCCGCGCGTAACGAGCAGGGCAATATTTTAACGCTCCTTCAATCCATCGCCGGGCAAGATTATCCGAATTACGAAGTGCTCATCCTCGACGATAACTCTACCGATGATACATACCGGGTATGCAGCGATTTCGCGGCAAACAACTCCCGGTTCAGGGTAATAAAAGGCAAAAAATTAAGCGACGATTGGCTGGGCAAAAACTTCGCCTGCCATCAATTGGCCAAACAGGCCCGTGGCGAATACTTTTTATTTTTAGATGCCGACGAACAGGTTAACCGGCAGCTCATCAACAGCGCGCTGCACCGCATGAAACTAAACAAGCTGGCATTGTTAAGCCTGTTCACCAACCAAACCATGCTTAACCCCGGCGAAAAAGCGGTAGTGCCGCTGATGCATTACATTTTGTTAAACCTGCTGCCTTTGCGCCTGGTGTATTTGTTAAAAACACCATCTGTAGCGGCAGCCAGCGGGCAGTTTATGTTGTTTGATGCCGAAGTTTACCGCAGGCACGAATGGCACAAAACAGTGCGTAACAAGGTAGTGGAAGATGTGGAGATAATGCGTTGTGTAAAAGCACAGAAATATAATGGCGAAGCTTTGTTAGCCAACGGGATGGTCAGTTGCCGCATGTATAAAAGCAGGCAAGAGGCGATCAATGGTTTCGGGAAGAATTTTTTGGCAGCTTTCAACTATAGTATACCGGGCTTTTTGCTGTACATAACGCTTTTGGTGGGCGGTCCGCTTATTGTTATTATGGCCTTAAATTTTCAGCTAATGTTTATGATGATAGGCCTCATTGTACTTACCCGCATTATGATCTCGCTGCTGGCCGGGCAAAATGCCTTAATGAATGTATTGTTGCACCCTGTGCAGATGCTTAACCTTGCCGTCATCGCATTTACCTCCATTCAGAAATACCTTACCAAAACCACCGTATGGAAAGGCAGGCGGATATGAACGGGCAACGCCTGGTAAGCAACAAGATATTGATCATCATAGTGGCATTGTTCCACTTTGTGGGCTTGATCGGCTTTGCCATGCCTGCTTTGGTACCCTTGTTTTTGCAGCTGGTGCCCTTTCATTTGCTGTTGATGCTGGTTGTGCTGCTCTACAGTCATGAGAGTTTTAGCGGGAAGTTTTTGTTATTCGCCCTGCTCATTTTCATAGCCGGTTTTACTGCGGAATGGATAGGCGTACATACCGGCCTGCTGTTTGGCAGTTACGCCTACGGTAAAACGCTGGGCACAAAATTGTTTAATATCCCGCTGATGATAGGCGTAAACTGGTTCTTGCTGGTTTTTGCTGCCGGCACTGCATTGCAACATTCGGGCATCAAACAACCTGTAATTCGTATTGCCCTTGGCGCGGTTGTATTGGTGTTGCTGGATTATTTGATTGAACCCGTAGCTATCCGATTTGATTACTGGCACTGGCAATCGGCCAATATTCCGCTCAAAAATTATATCTGCTGGTTTTTAGTAAGCGCGCTGATGTTGGCTGTATTTGAGCTGTTCCGCTTTAAAAAACAAGGACTTATTGGTTTAGCCTTATTGATCGCGCAGTTTGTGTTTTTTATTGTTTTGCGTTGGGTGTAGTTAATTTAGCAAACCATCATTGCATCACCTCATCAAGCTTTTTTTCCACCATATCTTCGTTTCCCGTGGCAAGCAATACCTTTCCGGTTTTATCAAGCAATATGTAAAATGGGATATAGTCAACATTATATAAAGTGCTTACTTTTCCCGGAGTGCCTGAAGGGCGCTCGTCTATTACCTGTATCCAGGGCATTTGCTCCTTATCAAGCGCTTTTTCCCAATCATTTGTAAGTCTATCACCAGATACACTCACAATATTAAAGCCTTTCGCATGGTATTTTGTGTATAGTTTTTTCCAATTAGGTATAGCTTCCCGGCATGGTACACACCAGCTGGCCCAAAAATCAATCAGTGTAAAATTGCCTCTTGTTGCTGAAAGACTGAATTTGCTTTTATCCCTTTGAAGTAAAGTAAATTCGGGCGCGGTTGCATTTACTTCTCTGTTTTTCTGAGTGGCTACTTGTGATGTTAAAACTTTGTAATAAACAGATTCTTTTGCCGCGCCGGAAAATTGATCGAGCATAAATTGCAAATCAGACGGTGGCGTGCGATTGAGTTCGGTAAAAAGGCGATAAAATTCAGAATACACATAAACACCCGGCACTGATGAAGGATACTGATGAATATAGTTTTTGATCCACTTTCTTTGCCCGGCTACTAATATCTGCCCTACCGAATCAATTTTTTCCTTGGTATGCGGAGTATTGTTGCTTCGCATTTCCTGGTATAAGGCCATTAATATTGGAAAGTATTTATCCTGATTGGTTTCCCTTTTAAACTGATTGTAGATATCACTCGTTTTTGAACCGCTTTCTTTTATCTCCCATATTAAAGCATGATGCTCTTTGCCCGCATATTGATGTTGTGCTCCGGTAGTATCTATATTATAAGTGATATTGGCATTTTCTACAAATGCCTGAAATGACCAATTTCCGGGTGTAATGATAAACACGCGCCTTTCAGGCAGGCTAATCTTTCCTTTCATAGTAAATTTGCCGTTTACAAGCTTTGCACTGTCGACAACGGTTGTTTTATCAAACGACAACATTTTTATTTTGCCCGTCTGAATCCCGTTTACAGTTCCGTTGATTTGGTAACCGGTTTGGGCATTTACATGTACCGTAAAAAGGATGAGTAAAAAACTGAATATCAGGATGTGTTTTTTCATAAGAAAGGTTATTAGGTTGATTGCCATTGCAGACAGTTAAAAATAGTAAATTATCGGCAAATCACTCCTAATAAATTGGTATAACCTCACCTGCTTCTCAAAACTATATCCCTTACTTGGGGTTGTATAACAAACGTTTTATTATGAATAACTTTTTCAGAGGAATTATAGCTGCCTGGGGCGCTAAAAAACTGGGTGGCGGCTGCTTTTCAACAATTGTTATCTTTATTATTATTTACGTGGCGCTGGGCCAATGCAACCGCTCACATGCAACAACCCCGTCGCACAAAAGCGTGGCTGTAGAAAGATCACGTTAAGATTTCTTTTTTAGGGTATTCCGCAAATTACATAGCTATGCGGTATTAAATTAAAAACTATATACCTTTGCCGCACTAATGCTGCAACGCTTACTTACCATATGCCTCATTTTTACGCTGATCGGTTCAAACTTTTCGCGTTTTTTTGTTTGTGCGGGTTACGAGGTAAATAAGCAATACATTATCAATAACCTGTGTATAAATAAGGCCCGCCCCGAGTTGCATTGTAACGGCCGGTGCTACCTTGCCAAAAAGCTTAAACAAGCCGAAGAAAAAGAGAAAAAGCAGGAACGCGAAGATCAAAAGAACCGTTATCAGGAAGCGCTTACCACACGTAAGCTGAGCATTAGCTTCAAAACGCCTGTTTATAAAATAACATATCCGCAAAGCCCCATCAAAAGCCCGGTTAACAGGGCATCGGGCATATTCCATCCGCCACAGGTAGGCTGATTTCTTCAAATATTTATTGTCGATGATATGCGGATGTTTGCACTTGCATTTTTGCATGCGTCATCCCGTGTCCTTTAAGTTAAGGCAGCTTGCATAGGCAACTCACCCCGACTACGCTACGCTGGTCGACCCTCTCTGCGCGGGCGCAAAGAGGGTGAAAATAAGAAAACCCTTCTTTGCGCAGCAGAGAAGGTGGTCGGGCGCAGCCAAAGCCGGATGAGTGAAATTAACCGGGGGATGCTCCATCATTATTCTATTTCTAATATTAACAAACAACCATGAAACTATTTAAAAACCATATAATAGCCACTCTAATTTTAGCCGCAGCGCTATTACAAGCCTGTACCAACGAACCCGATTACAAGGAAAGTCGCCAAAAGGTGCTCGACCTGCACGATAAGATCATGATAGACGGCGAACGGGCCATGAATAACAAAATGAAGCTGGATACTTTGGCTCAAACCGGTTTGTTGGCTTTGAAAAAAGCACATCCCGCTACAGATACCATCGCCATAAAACAACAAATAACAGTGCTGGTAAAAGACCTTGATGCTGCCGACGATGAAATGAACAATTGGATGCATGCCTTTAATGCCGATGTGCAAGGTAAAAGCAACGCCGAAGCCGCCAAATATTTTGATGCGGAAATGCTGAAGGTAAAAAAGGTAGACAGCCTGTACAAAAAAGCCATTGCTGCATCTGCCGGTTATTTGAAGCAGTATAATATTAAGGCCGATACCACTGCCGGTACGGGTATGGCTCATCATCATGATATGAAAATGTAAGGATGATGAAACAACTGATATGTTTATGCATGGCGGTAACAATTTTTGCCGCCTGCAAACCTAAGCAAGCCAAACTGCCCATTTATGGCAGCCGCGAAGCTGTAGAGAAAGTAATAGATGGCAAAACGGTTACCGATACCGTGTACAAAACCATCCCGGCCTTCAGGTTTTTAAACCAGGATAGCACCATGATAGATAATCATTTGTTTGATGGTAAAATTTACGTGGCCGATTTCTTTTTTACCTCATGCCCTTCTATTTGCCCCATTATGCACCGTAACCTGTTAAAGGTGTACGAAAAATATAAGGATAATAAAAACGTAATGCTGCTATCGCACAGTATCGATTTTAAGTACGATGTGCCGCATGTGCTAAAAGCTTACGCCACCAAATTAGGCATAAGCGGACAGCAATGGCAGTTTGTGCATGGCAGCAAGGAAGAAATTTACGGACTGGCACAACGCGACTACCTTGTAAGTGTAAGTGCTGATGCTAAAGCGCCCGGTGGCTACGTGCACCAGGGTTATTTGGTATTGGTAGATAAGCAGAAAAGAGTACGCGGCGCTTATGATGGCACCAAAGAGGAGCAAACCGAACAGTTGATGAAGGATATGGATATCCTTTTGCAGGAAGAATAGTATAAACGCACATAGCACAGTTAGGCTTTAGGGCCGCTGTGCTCATGGTGATGCAGGGTTAGGAGGTTAACTTTTAAATATCTTCATCAGCCATTTTGCAAACGGACTGAATTTTTTAATTCGGCAATTGTGGAACGAGGCCAGGCGCCATTGATCGTCATCTTCACGCACAAATATTGAGGTGGTGATTGACCGGCGACTTGCGGGCGCTTCTTTTTGCCAGCGTAGCTTAATGGCCCCGGTAGCTATAACAACGGCGGTATCGTCATTTAAAAAACGGGCTTCTGTTACCTGTACTTCAAGCCTTGCCCCCCTGAAAAAGAAACTGTTCATCAGTTCCTCATGGGTTTTAACATAGGCATAGCGGCCTTTTAAATGATCGCCGTTAAAGGTGATGTAATTGCAATCGGGTGTTAAATATGCAGCGGCGCCTCTAAAGTCGACGGTTTCAAAGGCTTTGCAAATGCGGCTATTTATTTTTAGCACAGCTTTTATATCCTGTTCCATATCGGTGCTTATCATGTTTTTCATGATGTAAAACTATATCAAGCGGGCTTCGGCATGAAAAACAAAACGGTAAGCGAGGGCTAATTATCGGTGAACGAGGGGTGCTGTCGGTACTTCGGCGAAATTATCGCACAAAAAAAGCCGTTTTGCGGCTGCAAAACGGCTTTTTGTATAGAATGACGTTCTTGTAATTATTGTTTTTGCTGATCTTGCTGAACCGGCTGCGCTGGTTGAGCAGGCTGTGCCGATTGATCGGTTGATTTACCTATCAGGTCCATAAACTGATCAAGCTTAGGCGTAATAATAATTTGTGTACGGCGGTTCTTAGCTTTACCGGCTTCGCTGCTGTTATCAGCAATTGGGTTATACTCGCCGCGGCCACCTGCTGTTAAACGTTTAGGATCAACAGCATAATTGGTTTGCAACGCGTTAACTACTGATGCAGCCCTTAACGAACTCAAATCCCAGTTATTACGGATATTGGTTTGTTTGATTGGCACGTTATCGGTATTACCCTCTATCAGTACATCATAACCTGAATAGTCTTTGATGATTTTGGCAATTTTTGATAAGGTAGCACCGGCCTTGTCAGATATTTCATAACTGCCCGATTTGTAAAGCATGTTATCGGCAAGCGAAATATAAACCACGCCTTTTAATACCTGCACGTCAACATCCTTCATCTCGTCGCGACTTAACGAGCGGGTAAGGTTGTTGGTTAGCACCATATTAAGCGAGTCGCTTTTGTTTTTGGTATCAACCAGTTGTTTAATGTATTTGTTGGATGCATTTATTTCGTCAACCAGTTTGGCTATGTTGATACTGCCCTGGTTATTACCCGATAAACATTTGTTTAAGGCAGATTGCAAACCGGCCGAATTGGCTTTTTCAGAAGCTATTTGTTCTTCGAGACTGCTTATCCTGCTATTGGCCGCTGCCAGCGATTTTTCGCTTAGCAGGTATTTCAGGTTAAGGTCGCGGGTTTTATCCTGCAACTGCGTGTAATTGCCCTGTAGTTCATTGTATTTTTTACTACTAACGCAGCTTGATGTTGCCACTGCCACAATCAGCATCAGGGGTAACGATAAGTGAATTTTCATAATCTGTTTAGTTGTTGAATAATTGATTATAATCCATTTATAATCAGCAACGATTATAACAAAGTAAAACCGATAATGTTTAAACTATATTAATGTGTGACAAATAAGCGACTATTGAGCCGGTTCTGTTGGCAATAAACGACAATCGGAGAGAGAAATTTTACTCCACCCCTATAAAAATATCAACCTGCACCTCGCCGTCGGCAGTATTTTCACCGTAAACTTCAAAATCGGCTATGTAGTTTCGGGGAATGTCCGATTCCCATATGCGGGTCCACATGGCGAAAACCACGCCGTCTTCAAATTTTCCTTTCGCATTAAAATTGGTGTATTTACCCACGTCAAATGCCTTACCGGTAAGTCCCGGTGGGATGTTGTCCAGGTTATCTACCTTAAAACCTAATAAGGTGGTATAAGGCTTGGTATAATCGCCCTCATAATCGGTATAGATGCAGTATATAGCGCTATCTACCTTTCCCGGTACGCGGGCAATAATGTTCTCTCTCATAAAACGGCTCCATAATTTGGGGATGTCGATGCCTGATTGTCCGTTCTGGTTAGTGGTACGAATAGCGAGCCCGATTATGTTAAATTTTTCTAATTGTGTGGTTTCCATATTTGTGATGTGTATTAGGCGGGCAAAGGTCGCGCGGGTAGTGACAACCCTGTGTCAGCAGTCTGCATATATTCTATCCAATAGGAAAAAAAGATAGGTCAGTTATAGATCCACATTAACATGCGCTTCTTTTGCTTGCGCAGCAAAGCGTCGGTCAGCTTCATTACACTGTTTGATACTGCGGGCCAGCCCCAGCCTTCGGGTGTGCCACCCGGATATACTTCCTGCTCGGGCACCTGCTCCCAGGAGTGGAAAACGATTTGCCGGCCAAGGGCATTGCTGTTGCTGTTTTCCAAACCAGCTAAAAAATATTTTACATGGATCCCCCAGGCACTGTAGGCCCGCCCGTCTATCCGGTACTTACCCAGGGCCGTGCAATGGCTGCCATCCAGATTACTGAACTCCGGCCTGTCTTTAGACCATATCCCCGACCACGGACTACTCCCGCAGCCATGGCTTACCATGCCCGACAAGTGGATCCTATCGGCACGAAAATCCCATACCACAAAGCGCTTTACGCCCGATGGCAGGTTCATATCAATCAAAATACAATAACGGGTATTATAGCCCTTGCGCTTACAAAAAGCGAGTGCCTCCTTTGCCTTTTGACGAGTACGGGCTGTATCAATATGTGGTGTAGCAGCATCTGTTTTTATCCACGACAGGCAGCATACAAATAATAAAAGCAGGATGAGGTGATGTGTTTTCAAGTATTTAGGTTATTGAGCCCCGCATTAAAAATAGTCAATTTGGGCAATTAGTTGATCATCGTAATTTGTTATAAATAAAAAGCGGGCTGATAATTTGAGATTATCAACCCGCTTTTATTGTTTCTTGCGATGTGCTTATTCGGCATCGTAAATAACTACCTTTTCAAAGTACACGCGAAACTCATCCAAAAATGCTTTGTGCAATGGGTGTACCTGGTAAACATCGTGTGCGGCAAGGTCTTCAAAAAATAAGGTAAGACTGAATGTGTAAGTAATATCAACAACCGCGCGCTCAATAGCGGCAGGTGTACCTACGTGGAACGCTTTAGCTACTTCAATAGCTTGCAGCGATTCTAACCCTTTACGAAATGCTTGTTTCTGATCTTCAGTGGTATCGGCTTTAAGCCAGAATAAAACGTGGTGTACTATCATTATGTTTGTTTTTCCAAATGTAGTAATTCGGCATTTATGGCTTTTACATGTATTGAAATTTTACCCGTTTATTGATAGTACAACGGCTTAGGCCTGCTTATTTTTCGCGAAGCGTTTGCCAATTAAGGTAAGCTGATCTTTAGAAAGCTTTGAGGTTGATTGAAGGATATTCAGCAGAAAGGCCACCTCGCTATCGGCGGCAGGACAGCCGATATTTTGCCCGTAACTATTTACAGAAGCACCTTTAGAACGGATTTGGCTATCGGCCAGTTTAGTGCCTTTGGCATCTGCAACTACCCAAAATGGCAGGCCTGCTTTTTCGCCCTGGTATTTGGTAAGTATGTCTATCGCACCCGGGTTTTCAAGTTCTTTTTTGTTGGGATCTTCCATCAGGTCGAGGTATACCACTACATAATTATCATCAATCAGTTTCTTAACCGATTCATCATTGATTGATGCCTCGAACTTTTTGCACCACTCGCGGGTTGATGACTGAAAAACAATGATTACGTTTTTGTTCTCTTTGGTCGCCTGCGCGTAAGCCTGCTTCATTACATCATTTGCCGATGGTTTAGCGGGTTTTGTTGTACAAGCGGCTATGCATAAGCTTAAAACCAGCATTATGCTTAAAAATAAGGTTCTCTTCATGTTTGCGATTGTTTTTCGCAAGCTACTAAAATGCAAGCGCCTTTGAATGAGTAGCTGTTATACAAAAACCGAACAAAAAAAGGGAACAGCCTAAGCCATTCCCTCACCTCTTAACATGAAAACAATATATTTAAACAGCAATGCTGTCAATAGCTTTATCTAAAGCGGTAGCCTGAAAATCGGCTACTGAAAAACCTTCAGCGGTAACGAAGGTAACATCCGTCATACCCAAAAAGCCTAACATAAATTTAAGGTACGGGCTAATGAAATCGGCAGTTTTGTAAGCGCCTTCGCTGTATACACCTCCTGTAGTTACTGCAACGTATACTTTTTTGCCTGTCAATAAACCTTGCGGACCGTTTTCGGTATACTTAAAGGTAACACCTGCACGGGCAATATGGTCTATCCATGCTTTCAGGGTTGATGATACACCGAAGTTGTACATTGGCGCGCCAATTACTATGATATCGGCATCCATAATTTCCTGGATTGATTCGTTTGAATGTTTGATGGCTGCTTTGTTAGCATCCGTATGTTTTTCGGCAGGAGTGAAAAACGCTGCAAGATGCGCTTCTTCCAGATGCGGGAAAGGATTTTTAGTAAGATCTTTTACCTGTACAACCGCTGCCGGATCTTTCTCTCTCAATTTATCTACAATAGCATTACCCAGTTTAATACTGTTTGATGCTTCGCCGCGAGGGCTTGAAATGATATTTAAAATCTTTGCCATTTTAAGTCGTGTTTGTTTAGTTATAAATAACAGTACAAACATACATGTTTAAACATCTAATTTGTCATCTATTATTTTAGATGACGATTACATGATATGGCAACTTTTTAATGACAATTTGAAAGCTGATTATTATCCCTGCGAAGAGCCGATAAAACAGGTTCTCATTCAGTTTTTCGAGTGAAATTGAAAGTGTATTTTCGTTAAATGAAAAAATAATAAGCAGATTATCAGGAAGAAACAAAATGAACGATGCAAATGTATACTATATCTATAGAATTTATATACATTTGCATTGTGATTATGAAGAACAACGCTTTTACAGCAGAAAGCTACGATATGAAAACCAGGTTTGCAAATTACGCCTCATTTATGTTTAACAACGCCGCTCATTATTGTTGTTGCTGAAACCGGTTGGTAATTAACCCTTCGCATACCATTCCCGGTATGCTTACGCATCCACATCGTTTTATTCACACAGTTTTTTATGAAAAGAAGCATCATTACAGCCCTCTTGCTATCACCTGCAGCATTAATGGCACAAAACATAACTTATAACATTAACGGCAGCATCGGCAAACTAAACGCGCCGGCAAAAGCATTTTTAAGCTACCGCAACGATGCCGGTAACGTAACCGATTCGGCCATTATACAACAAGGCGCATTCAGCTTTAAGGGCACTTTGCCGGAAGCCGTTAAAGCCAACCTGATCATCGCCCATGAGGGCGAAAGTTTAAGGCAGCTGAAAAAAGCCGACTACTTACCGGTATACCTCGAAAACGGGAATATAAAGATCAGCAGTAGCGATTCGGCAGCCAAAGCAACAATTATCGGCGGAACGCTAAACAAGGACAACCAGCAACTGGCAAAAGTATTAAAACCTTACAGCGACAAGTTAAAGGCCGAAGCCACCGCTTTTTACGGATTGCCTAAAGAACAGCAGACTGCCGAAGCAGAAACCGCCTTTGATAAACGTACCGAAGAGATAGAAGCCCAACAAAAAAGCGTACTGGTGCCATTTATTAAAAGTCACCCTAACTCGCTTATCAGCCTCGATGCCTTGAAAACACTGGGTGGCTATTTTCCTGAAGCATCAGAAGTTGAGCCATTGTATAGCGCTTTATCGGCAACAGTAAAAAAATCTAAAGCAGGCGAACAATACAATAAATGGCTGCAAGGCTGGAAACAAACGGCGATAGGTGTACAGGCCCCGGCGTTTACACAAAACGATAAAGATGGCAATGCCGTAACCCTGGCATCATTTAAAGGCAAATATGTATTGGTTGATTTTTGGGCATCGTGGTGCGGCCCTTGCCGTCGCGAAAACCCCAACGTGGTAAAAGCCTACAACCAATTTAAGGATAAAAACTTCACTATACTGGGCGTATCGTTGGATAGCAAACGCGAAGCATGGCTGAAAGCGGTGGAAGACGATCAGTTGAACTGGACACAGGTTTCAGACCTTAAATACTGGAAGAATGAAGTGGCCGAACTGTACGGTGTAAGGGCCATACCGCAAAACTTTTTGCTCGATCCTGATGGTAAGATCATAGCCAAAAACCTTACCGGCGATAAATTAAACGAGAAACTACAACAACTGTATAATACCAACACAAATACCGCGGCCAAAACAGGCAGCAGGTAATTGTAAACAAAAGGTCGGGTGGCCGAGGGGTTAGGCAGAGGTCTGCAAAACCTTGCACGACGGTTCGAATCCGTTCCCAACCTCACCATTTAATAAATGGTGGTAGTATCATATTGCACAAGTGGTGGTTCTTTGTGCAACCAGAAGTTAATCCGGCTTGCAGCCGGGTTACTTCTTTCTTTGAAAAAAATCAGAAACTATTAACTGACCTCAATAGTGCCGGTATGCCTGCAAAGGCTGCCGGCTTAATTTAAATGGCAGGGTGGCCGAGCGGCTCAGGCAGAGGTCTGCAAAACCTTTTACAACGGTTCGAATCCGTTCCCATGCCTCACAACAGTAAATGCGTTAACAATGGCATTAACAGAAATAACCGACGAAAACTTCACCTCGTTAACCGGTTCCGGAAAATTAGCGTTAATTAGCTTTTGCGCCGGCTGGTGCAATTCGAGCAAGATGATTGGCCCGGTACTGAATGATCTGGCCAACGAAGTAAAAGAGAATATACTGATAGGCCGGGTGAATGTGGATGCCAGTCCCGGCATTTCAAAGCAGTTTGGTATTAGCAGCGTACCCGCTTTGTTATTCTTTAAAAACGGGGTGGAGATTTACAGGCAAATAGGAGCCGCGCCCAAAGATGTTATAAACGCCAAACTGATCAGCTTATCAAAGTCTTAAGAGCTATTAATTCGAACCTTTAGCAGGCACAGGAGTGGGCTTATTTAGCGCGAAACGCTTACCTATTATGGCAAGTTGTTCAGCATTCAGGCTTGAGGTTGCTTTTAGTATTTCTAAAAAACGGGCCACTTCGCTTTCTTCTGCCGGGCAACCAATATTTTCACCATAAGTATCTAAGGCGGCACCACTTGGCCTGATTTGACTATCAGCCAGCTTATTGCCTTTGTCATCGGCAATGAACCAAAACGGAAGTCCTGATTTTTCTCCTTTATATTTAGTCATTAATGCCAGTGAGTTCGGGGTTTCCAGGTCTTTTTTATCAGGCTGTTCCATCACATCAATATATGCAATCACATAATTATCATCGAACATCTTTTTTATCGCCGGATCATTAATTGAAGCTTCCATTTTTTTACACCAGCCGCACCATGAGGCATGAAAAATAACTAATACTTTTTTATTCTCCTTCTGTGCTTTTTCACCAACATATTGCATTATGCCTTCGGCAGATCGTTTTCCAATTGATTGCCCTTTTTTTGCCTGGCCAAAACCGGTCATGTTAATTGCAAAAAATAATAGGGAAACTAAAATGAGTTGCTTTTTCATATAGAATAGGTGATTTTAATGCAAGCTAACAAATTATTGGCAGATAACTCATGCGCACAAATATCACTCACTATTTATACAAAATGTAAAGGTTAATAAAGTAGCGTTTATCTAAAAATCAACCTTAATGCGTAACCCGCCTTGTACCAGGTTGAGCTTTTGCTCGGAGTAACCGCTTACGGGCACTTTAACATAAGGCTCAAACGATAAGGTATTGCGGTTATTGATCTTCTGCTGAAAACCTACCGACAGATTGTAAAGGCCTACATATTTGTTTTGCTTCAACTTTTCATCGGGCACCGACTCGGTTGATACCTCGGTACGGCTAACGGTTTCAACGCGTTGTTGTCCGGCTGCGTCGAAGTAAGTATTAAGCACCGACAGTTGCTGACTGTATTTTAACGATTGCTGCTGCGATAATATAGAGTATGCCGATACCCCAACCCGCGCGTAGATCTTTTTATTCACCTTGTATTGCAGCTCAAGCGGAATATCGATACCGGCCATGCTGGCTTCGGCGCCGTCAAGCATTCTCGCATTTTTATCCATTATGCCTGCCGCCGGTGATATCTTTTTGGCACCGCCAAGTTCATTGTAGTTGATACCTGTACTAATGGCCAGTTTATTGTTGATGGCATATGATACCTGCGTACCTAAATTTAAGTTTGCTTTTGAACGGGTATCTAATGCCTGGCCAACCATCAGCCCGAAGCTCCATTTCTTTTCTCCTGCTGTTACAGGTTGTTGCTTACGGGTTAACTGAGCTTCTTTCTCCAGGTATTCTTCCATGCTCATTTTTTTACGGGCAGGTGTTTTCACTACCGATGGGGTGTTGCTGCCGCTATTTGCAGCCACCGGTACCGTAGCTATATATTGTTGCGTATCTGCCGTTGATGGCGTAACGCTTGCGTTATCTTCAATGTTAATTACCTGCGCTTTAACCACAGGATTTGTATGGCGAACAAACTGAGGCCTGGTAACTACCGGGGGTTCGGCGCGTTTGATTGTTTGCTGAGGCTCCACCTTTGTTGCCTGGGGAACAATAACTTGTGAAGGCTGCTTGTTTGTTTTTTGTATTACAGCAGCTACCTGAGCATTGTTCTTATCATCTTGTTTGGCTATTTTATCGGGCAGCAGTAAAAAGGCTATTGCTAATATAGCAGCCGCGCTTAATACCCTTCTCCACAGTATTATTTTGTTGCGCTTGTTTTTGCGTTCCTGAAACTCTTCCCATGCGCCGGGCCTGTAATCAAAATCCAGATCACTCAGTTCGGCTTTTATATGTTCTATCAATTCGTCTTTCATGCTCCTGATCTGTTAAGTGTTTGCTGATAAAGCGCGCGCAAACGCTCTTTGGCACGGGCCAGGTAAACGCGGCTGTTCTTTACCGGTATGTTAAGTTCGGTAGCGATCTCCTCATGTTTAAATCCTTCAATTTCGTACATGTTAAATATTACTCTTTGTATTTGCGGCAGGTTATTCAATAGTTTGAGTATATCCTGCGCGTTCATTTTATCAACCACGGTAACGTGGTCGGTAAGGGTATGCATCTCGGTCAGCTCGTCGGTAGCCTGGTTGTTTTTGGCTATCCGTAAAAAATCTATCGCCGTTCGCGAGCCTATTCTTGCTATCCAACCCTTAAAAGCCTTCAGCAGGTTTTCGGGGTCTTCGGGATGAATGAACATCCTTATATTTTTAAAGATCTTTATAAAACTATCGTTCACCAGTTCTTCGGCCTGGCTCACATCATTATTATACCTGATCACCACCCCCATCAGGTAGCCGTAAAATGATTTATATACCCACTCGCGGCATTGCTCATCATCGCTCAAACATCCAATAAGAATATCGTCAAGCTTTTTTATGGGCTTCACCTTGGCCTGGCTTTTAAACTTGAACAACAGCGCTGCGGATTTCATTTAAAGATCAAAAGCCACCCTTAATTTATTTAAGGGTGGCGGGGTACTAAAAGGGGTATTTGCTTATTTGTTTGTAATTACTTTTACAGCCAGTTTAGTGCTGTCGGTAGCGGCTTTAAGGCCTTTTGCCCAAATAGTGTAGATCTTACCTTTTTCAATTTTTACTTTCTCTACTTTGGCAATTACCTCAGTTTTGGTGTTTTCTTTGATCTCGAAAGTAAGCTCGGCACCAGGAGTAACACCAGTAAACGCGGTTGACTCTTTAAACGCTGTTTTAGTGAACACGTTAGTTTCTACGCCTTTGATACCTAAATCTAAAGAACCGGCATCAGGGCTTAAGTTTACAAAACGTACATTGGCTTTGTCAGCAGCAGGAGCGGTAAGGTTGTCTTCGGTTAATACGAATACCGGTTTTGTAGGCACATCAGCAATGTATAATGAGTAGTATTTGTTGGCTTTCAACTCCAGGTTTGATTTTACCATTACACGGCTCGAATCTTTTTTAGTAATGCTGAACTCGTAAGTGTTGGCAATAATTGCACTGTAAGGAAATGCAGTACCGAAAGTAAGCGCCCTTGCATTCGCTTTGGTTCCGTTGATTTTTAAAGTAAGTTCAGGGCTGCCCGGTGACGCGTGAACCACGGTTAAAGCAGCTTCGCTTGGTGCAGGCAAATCATTCTTATCATCGCTGCAAGCGGTAACAGTTAAAGCAATAGCAAACAGGGCAGCAGCCGGTTTCAAAAAGTGTTTGAATTTTTTCATGTGTATTTATTAGTCTTGTTTGTTTACCTGATAAAACGGGAGCTACAGGCAAAGAGCAACAGCACTAATTAAATTTTTTAATTTAATGTTATCCGGGCAGGATGAAGAGGGAGGAACAACCAGCGGAATATCGTTTAAAAACATACAGGCACTTTAACCGAAAATGGATTCCTTTTATTGCAGGTACTTAGCTGATGTCCGTCAATGTGGCAAACGCGTGACAAGTAACTTACCGGTGTTAAGTAAGACGCATACTGCGTTTTCGAAAAAGTATTTTATAAATTTAAACCTGTTAAAACAACCTTATGAGAAACGCTTTCCGGATTATCATCTTTAATTTGATGCTATTGCTTTTTTCGGGGAATCTGTACGCACGCACCGGCACCGATAGCCTGGAGGCATTATTAAAGAATTTTGAATACTATTCGTTAAAAAAATCGGCGTCTTTATTGTTCGTTCATTTTGATAAAACGGTGTATACTAAAAATGAGCAGGTATGGTTTTCGGGTTATATGTTATCACCAAACCAGGAGGGTGTTAACCATGAGGCACTTTCGGTAGTATTAATACGCGATGCCAATCATCAAATAATAATGCAGGATAAGTTTGCCATGGCAAGCGGGCTCGCTTTTGGCAACATTTTGCTTAGCGATAGTATTGCGCCGGGCAATTATCACTTTATTGCTTATACCAATGTGCTTAATAAAGAGGGTAAACCGTTAGATGTTTTTTCGCAGGCCATTACGATTAAAGCCCCTACAGAACAAACTTTTAATGCCACTATGCGAGTGCTTGATACTGCAAACCGCTTTGTGGGCCCGTTATCGGTACTGGTTAATGTACGTTATAAAGATGACAGGCCAATAACTAACGCCCGCTTAACATATACGCTGGGTAATGAGAAAAAGGTGCGGGTTAAAACCGATGATATGGGCCAGTGTATTATCAGCATACCGCGCGAAAAACTGGGGGCTGATACCAGTAGCCTGTTACAGGCTAATATTAAGGTAGATAAGGAAAGTCAGAATATAAGTTTGGGTTTGCCGGTTGTTAAGAGCGCGATTAAAATAGGCTTTTACCCTGAAGGGGGGAATTTGGCGGCGGGTTTAACCAACACCATAGGCTGGGAGGCCAAAACAATTTTAGGGCAACCGCTGAAGCTAACCGCTGTTATATACAAGGATGATAAACCCATTGAAACCATTAATACGAGCGCTTATGGTATTGGCCGGTTTAAACTATTGCCGCTTACGGGCAGTAAGTATTATATAAAATTAAAAACCAATATCCCGGGAGCCGATTCTGTTTATGCCCTGCCACAGGCATTGCCGGGTAAAATACAGCTTAGTGTAGTTAATGCGCTGTGTACCGATTCTGTAAGGGTTTTGCTGAGTAGCGCGCTAATGCAAAGTATTTCAGTTATTGTACATAATTATACCGAAGTGTTTGGCCGTACCGTGCAGAGGGTATCAAAGAAACCTACATTACTCAAAATAGCGTTAACTGATCTGCCTAAAGGTTTATCGACCATAACGGTGCTTGATTCATTGGAGAGGCCTTTGGCCGAGCGGATCTTCTTCGCCCATTATGGCCCATCGCCGGGTGTTAGCATCACATCTGAACGGCAGCAATACAATACCCGCGAAAAGGTAAATTTGAAGTTTAAGCTTAAAAGGGATACCTCGGGCAATCCGGTCAGCGGCTTTGTCTCTATTGCCTGCGTGCAGGAAAACCGTATTGAAAAGGCTAAACAAACAGATATTGAAAGCTATATTTATTTTAACCATAACCTGGAGGTCTTACCACCCAGCCCGCAAGGCCGTGCGTATAATGACAAGGCTTATCTTGAAGATATTTTACTGGTTAAAGGCTGGCGCAAATATAAATGGGACGAGCTCCTGCAAACCACTGCCGCCGATACCGCGCAGGCTAATAAAACCCTTAATTTTACCGGGGCCGTTACCTACTACAGCAAGCCCTTAAAAAAGCCACTATCGTTAACCATATTACGAGATAGCATTGCCGGTTTGGTATTTACTGACAGCACCGGAAAATTTGAGTTACCCCCCCGGGAATTGTTTGTACAGCAGGACCATAAGGTAATGATGATAACTAATGGCAAAGCGATGGAGAATTACGCGATATCTTTAAACGACCCATACCTACCCGTAAACAGGGAATTATCGCAGCAGCAAAAATTTGTTACCGTTGCCTATAGCTCAACCGAGCAAAGTACCGAAGCATTAAAGCTGAATGGGTTTGAAAATGCCATTAACCTCAAAGGTGTAGAAATAAGAGGGGCAAGCACATTGAATGGATTGAATAGCGCATTGAAAAACACCTGCGGCGATTATGTATGCTCTTTCGGTATCTTAAACTGCCCTAACCACCCCTTTGGCGGTACTATACCCGAAAAGAACAAACAATACAGAACGGTCATCGCGGGCAGATTAGAAACCATAATTTACACCGGATGCAAGGAGGTTGAAAACAAACACATGCAAATTTTGAAAGGCATTTATATGGCCAAAGAGTTTTACGGGTCAGACTATGCACAATACAGCCCTGCCGAACCGGAGTACTTTTCAACCATCTACTGGAATCATGGTGTAGCGATCAACTCCGAAGAAGAAACCGCTATCTCTTTTTACGCCAGCGACGTAACCGGGTCATTCAGGGTAATTGTGCAGGGTTTTTCAGATAAAGACCTGGTATACGGTGAACATTCTTTTAGCATAAAAAAGCCCTGAATATATGGAAGAACCGCCTATTTGTTGCAGAACTCAATCAGTTTTATCAAATCGTCGGCTTTATTAAGGCTGATGCTATTATCCTTCGCAAAGGTTTCAATTTGCGCCTCTTTACCCGGAAATTGATCTGCTATCTTTTTTACGGAAGTAAGCGGGATAAATTCCATGCCTTTTTGCAGCCAATATTTATTATCGGGTTGAAGCACATAACCTTCGGGGATTTGCAAAGCGTAGGGATCAACCTTTGGCTGTTCTTTTTTCTTAAGGTTCTGACCTACTATTTGCCCGTTTTCGTTGGCTTTCGCACCCTTTACAGCACGGTTCTTATATTCTACAAATAGTGCCACCGGAGTATTGGTCAGTTTTTCAAAATAAACCTGCCTGGCCGGTATGAACTTTCGTTTGTTCAGGTAAATAGTATCGATAATACCAGCCTGATCAAGCACCAGCTTTTGTCCGTCTTTTTCAAACATCATTTCCTCAGTGATAGTATTATAGTTGAGCGATGCTTCAAGCGATGCCCCTCCCTTTTGCAACACGGTACCGGTTACAAATTCAGGAAAAACGTAGGGTGATAGCTTGCCGCTCTGGGTATCTTGTGCCAACGCGGTAACGCTTATAAATAAAGAGGCTATGCCAGCTACACAGTTTTTGTTAAATTTCATATACAATGCCGTTTAGGGGTATAACAAATATATAACCTCTGAGTTATCACGCAATAGATGGTATTATTTTGTTACGCTGTAATGTCTTTATCCCGATACTAATCTTAAATAAATTCTGCTTTTATCCAGGCTCACCTGATACCAACTAAAAAGGGCCATGTAAAAACACGGCCCTTTCAATAAATTTTACCCGGCTGTTTATATAGCCGTTGGTCTTCTGATAACGCCCAGTAACAGTGCTATAATAGCGATTACCAATAAGGCATGTATCAAACCAACTGCCGAATATGCAAATACTCCGATTGCCCATCCAATTATCAGGATCACAGCAATAATATACAATAGAGATCTCATAGCTTTTTAATTTTAGTTAACGATTTTCATAAATAGATATTAAGCTATATCCCATTATCGTGCCGAAACATTTTGTATGTATAAAAAGAAAGCCGCCTTATTGCTAAAGCGGCTTTTTGTGTAGTTTTTTTAAGAGTTATATCTGCAAATGTGTACAAATTACTGGCGCAGCCATCTTTTACGCACTTCCAGTTGTTTGGCATTGGCATCGGCAATAGCCTCAATTTTGTATTTAACGCGGGTGCTTTTCAGCAGGGTTACCGGCAATACCAATTGTTTGCCGTCGCGGTTTACGGTAACATTAATTTTATCGCCAACGTTTTTACCGTTCAGTATAGCGGTTGGGTCGGTTACCGGGGTGCCGTCAATGGCGGCAATTTCATCGGTAACGTTAATGCCATCAACCCAGGCCGCGCTGTTGCGTGCTACAGCGCTTACAATTATCTTTCCGCTTATGTTACTGCTTGATATACCTAACGACGGCGTATTTGAATTAGCCAGTTCATTATTCAGTTTATAGCCTGCATAGCCTAAAAACTTGTCATAGTCAACCTGGTCAACACCGTTAATGTATTTCTTATAGAAATCGTCCAGTTTTTTGCCCGCGAATTTTTCAAGCCCCAGTTTAAATTCAGCATCGGTATAACCACGCTTGCGGTTTTTGTAATACTCGGTATACATGTATTTCATTACATCATCTAAAGAGTACTTGCCATCGCTGTCGTTAATAATTTCCAGATCGAGCAGGGTACCTATTACCGCGCCTTTGTTGTAGTAAGATATGGTAGTGTTTGCCGAATTTTCGTTAGGGCGGTAAAATTTGATCCACGCGTCGAAACTCGATTCTGATGCCGATTGTATTTTGGCACCTGGCTGGTTATCCAGCATGTTGAAGTTCCCAACCACATCA
The DNA here is from genome assembly GCF_059418565.1 of Mucilaginibacter sp. GW821-FHT07G05. NCBI lineage: Bacteria > Pseudomonadati > Bacteroidota > Sphingobacteriia > Sphingobacteriales > Sphingobacteriaceae > Mucilaginibacter > Mucilaginibacter sp. GW821-FHT07G05. The sequence goes on from NZ_JBWKQC010000004.1 coordinate 76,747, forward strand.
TCCAGGTAGTTATCTACCGAATAAAGGTTGGTACGACGCACAATGTTATCCTGGTAATAAGCGGTAAAGCCTTCGGCTATCCACAGGTTGGTAGTATAGTTTTCGGTTTCGTAATCAAACGGACCTAAAGCTATCGGGCGCAGGCGTTTAACGTTCCATAGGTGAAAGTGCTCGTGTGATGCCAGTCCTAAAAATCCTTCGTAACCGCGCTCGGTACCATAAGCATCGCGCGAAGCGCCCAATACTGTTGAGCTTAAGTGCTCTAAACCACCGCCGCCGCGCTGGTAGTTATGCACAATAAATACATAACGCTTGTTAGGATTTTCGCCGAATACTGCGGTTTGCTGCTCAATGATCTTGGTGAGGTCGGTTTTAAGGCGTTCTTTATCATAGTTACCACCGCCATACATACATACCTCGTACTTAACGCCGGCCACGTCGAAGCCGAAAACATCCTGGTTACCTACTTCAATAGGCGAATCGAACAGGATATCGTAATTAGGCGCTTTCACCGTGAACGGATCATTGCCTACCTGCTCTAAACTGGTTGATACCTTATCCCAGTTTTTGTACGGTACAATATTGATGGTTGATGGCTGGTTCAGCATGCCTTCAGGATATAGGAAAATGCCCGAAGTTGACAGGAAACCATGTGATGCATCTATCACGCTGGTACGTACTGATATTTCAAAAGCGTAAACCCGATACTTAACGGTAAGCTCGCTAACACCTGCGGTACCAATGTGCCAGGTATTCTTATTGATCTTTACGGCAGATAGGGCATCGCCTTTGTATGACGCGCTAAAGCCTTCTATACTCTTGGCAAACTCGCGGATAAGGTATGAGCCGGGAGTCCACACGGGCATTTTAAGATTGGTGGCTTTTTGGTTTAAGCCGCTTATTTTCATCTCAATATCGGCATAATGTGCCTGTGCTTCAGGAAAAGTAACTTTATATGAAATTTGTGCGCCTTTGGCCTGGCCGGCAATACTCCCCATAGAAAAAGCTATTAAAAAAATAAATGTTGTCAGTCGAAATTTTTTCATCCGGCAATTTATAAATTTTTACAATTCGGCTAAACTTTTATGTAACACAAATAAGATGTAAAATGGTTGATACATAAAAACTTTTGTAAACTATAAGCGATTATTTTGCAGACTGAAAAAGCGCAAATTAATCACTCAGCCACCAACTTAAATTGCCATCAAAATTTCGTTTACTATAATTATTTATGAGAACCAGGTATATCATATACATTGTACTGGCCCTGCTTGTTGGGTTTTTGGTGTATAACAAATTTTTTAGCGGCAAAGACGACCGGATAGCTCCCGGCGATAAGGGTAAAGGCGGCAAACGCGGCGGGCCGGTACCAGTAAGCGTATTGATTGTGCGCGATACCACTGTAAACAATGCCATTGATATAACCGGCACCATCAGCGCTAACGAGCAGGTGAACCTGGTAAGCCAGGCATCGGGCAGTATCACCAATATTTATTTTGATGAGGGCAGCCGGGTAAAGAAAGGCCAGTTACTGGTTAAAATTTACAATCAGGATCTTAAAGCTTCTTTAGCACAAAACGATTACCAGGTAGCCCTGGCCAAGGAGAACGAATACCGTAACCGCGTATTACTGGAGAAAGAGGCGGTAAGCAAGCAGGAGTATGATACCTCGCTGGCCTCATTAAACTCGTTAAAGGCGCAAAGCGAAGCCGTAAAAGCACAAATAGCCCGTACCGAGATCCGTGCGCCATTTTCGGGCGTTATCGGTTTGCGTAATGTTAGTCCGGGTGGGTATTTATCGCCATCAACGCCTATTGCGCTGCTGGTGAATATCGATCCGGCTAAGGTAACCTTCTCGGTGCCGGAGAAATACCTGTCGCTGGTAAAACCGGGCGGTAAAATTGGCTTTACGGTAGAGAGCTCACAAAAGAAATTCAACGCCACAATTTACGCGGTCGATCCGTCTATAGATCAAAACTCGCGTACCATCAACGTAAGGGCAAAAGCGCCAAACGCCGAAGGTTTATTAACCGCGGGCAGTTTCGCCAAGATCAATTTCTCGTTAGACCAGATCCCGAAAACCATTATGGTGCCAACGCAAAGCGTTATCCCCGATTTAAAAAGCAGCAAGGTATACATCGCCAAAAATGGCCTGGCTACCGAGCGGCCCGTTAAAACAGGGATACGTACCGATACCCAAATTGAGATTGTCGACGGCCTGCAACAGGGCGACAGCGTTATTGTATCAGGCATTATACAGTTAAGACCAAAAGCTCAGGTAAACATTTTAAAAGTTATCAAATAATGAGCTTATCCTCAGTCAGTATAAAACGGCCGGTACTGGCCACGGTACTATCGGTAACCATAGTAGTATTTGGCGTTATAGGCTACAAGTACCTTGGTATCCGCGATTTTCCTTCGGTAGATCCGCCTATTATCACCGTGAGTACCTCTTACTCGGGCGCCAACTCTGATGTTATTGAATCGCAAATTACCGAGCCGCTCGAAAAAGCGATCAACGGTGTGCCGGGTATCCGTAATATATCGTCAACCAGTTCGGTAGGGAGCAGTAACATTACGGTTGAGTTTAATTTGGATGCCGATCTGGAAACCGCCGCTAACGATGTGCGCGATAAGGTATCGCAGGCCCAGCGCCAGCTGCCGCAGGATATTAACGCCCCGCCGGTAGTAACCAAGGCCGATGCCAACGCCGATAACATTATTACCCTTACGGTAAGCAGTACTACCCGTAACATCACCCAGATTAACGACTACGCCGAGAACGTGTTACAGGAGGGCCTGCAAACCATCCCGGGTGTAAGCCAGATCAATATACAAGGGCAGCGGCAATACGCTATGCGCCTGTGGATTGACCCAAACAAACTTTCTGCATTAAACTTAGCGGCCAGCGATATCAGCGCGGCCTTAGCGCAGGAAAACGTGGAGCTGCCCGCTGGTAAGATACAGGGTAACAGCACCGAGGTAACCATACGTGCATTGGGTAAGCTCACCACCGAAAAAGATTTTAACGACATGATCATCCGCGCGGATAGCAACAGGGTGATCCGCCTGCGCGATATTGGTTACGCCGTATTGGGTTCGGCCAATGAGGAAACATCATTAAAAGAATCAGGCGTACCCGAAGTTGGTTTGGCCATAGTGCCGCAGCCGGGTGCCAACTACGTGCAGATAGCCAAAGATTTTTACATCCGGTTAGATCAGATCAAGAAAGATCTGCCAAAAGATATACAGGTAAAAGTAGCTTTAGATAATACCAAATTCATCAACCAATCTATCACCGAGGTTGAAGAAACCTTGCTCATCTCTTTTGTGCTGGTGGTAATTATCATTTACCTCTTCTTCCGCGATTGGCTGATCGCTTTCCGCCCGCTGATAGATATCCCGGTTTCGCTTATCGGGGCTTTCTTTTTGATGTATATTTTCGGCTATTCCATCAACATCCTTACCCTATTGGGTATAGTACTGGCCACCGGTTTGGTGGTGGATGACGGTATAGTAGTAACCGAAAATATCTATAAAAAGGTAGAAGAAGGGATGGACATCCGCAAGGCCGCTTTTGAAGGTTCGGCCGAGATCTTCTTCGCGGTGGTATCTACCTCGGTAACACTGGCGGCGGTGTTTTTACCCATTATGTTTTTACAGGGTTTCACCGGCCGCTTGTTCCGCGAGTTCGCGGTGGTGGTTTCGGGGGCGGTGTTGATATCGGCATTCGTATCCCTGTCGTTAACGCCAATGCTTAACGTAAAGCTGATCCGCAAAAACCAAAAGAAATCGAAGTTTTATGAAGATACCGAACCGTTCTTCGTAAACATGACTAATTCTTATACCGATACGCTCATCAAATTCATGAAGCGTAAGTGGGTTTCATTTGTGATACTGGGCGCATCACTGATCATTATAGGTGTACTGGTAAACGTATTGCCGTCAGAGTTGGCTCCCCTTGATGATAAAAGCTTACTGCGTTACAGCGTAACCGGATCAGAAGGTGCTACTTATGAGTACATGACCAAATATATGGATAAGGTGGCCACCCTGGTTGACGATTCCATTCCCGAAGCTAATGTAAACATCGAAGTAGTATCGGGCGGTGGCGGCGGTGGCGGTTCAACCAATAACGGTTTTGGCCGTATTGGTTTGGTAGCGCCCGATAAGCGTGTTCGCAGTCAGCAGGAAATTGCCGACTGGCTCAACAAAAAACTAAGCCGCATGCCCGATGCCCGTGCCATTGTGGTGCAGGAACAAACCATTAGCGGTGGCGGTAGCGGCGCGCGTACCTCTTTGCCGGTACAGTTCGTTATACAAAACCAAGATTTTGAAAAGATCCGTAAGGTACTGCCCGACTTTTTCGCAGAGGTAAATAAAAGCCCCGTTTTCCAGGGAACGGATGTGAACCTTAAATTTACCAAGCCCGAAATACGGGTAATTACCGATCGCGACCGTGCCCGTGACCTGGGCGTATCGGTTGCCGACATAGCCCAAACTTTGCAGCTTTACTACAGCGCGGGCCGTTTAGATTACTTTTTGATGAACGGCAAGCAATACCAGGTAATAGCACAGGTTGACCGTGCCAACCGCGATCAACCGCTCGACCTTAAATCGGTATATGTACGTGGTACACGTGGCAACCTGGTACAGCTGGATAACGTGGTAAAGGTGGATGAAGGCGCTACACCACCATCTATATATCACTTTAACCGCTATAAATCGGCCACCATACAAGCCGGACTTGCGCCGGGGAATACCGTAGGCGATGGTATTGCCGAAATGAACCGCATTGCCAAGCAACTGCTCGATCCTACATTCAGCACAGCCCTAAGCGGTTCATCCCGCGACGCGGCAGAGAGTGCGTCTAACCTCGTGTTTGCGTTCGCGTTCGCGCTGGTGCTTATCTATCTGGTACTGGCCGCGCAGTTCGAAAGCTTTGTTGATCCGTTCATTGTAATGCTTACCGTTCCGCTGGCTATTGCCGGGGCGTTCCTGTCGTTATGGTTATTTAACCAAACCCTCAATATTTTCGGGCAGATAGGTATTATCACCCTCGTTGGTTTGGTTACCAAAAATGGTATCCTTATCGTAGAGTTTGCCAATCAGCGCATGGAGCATGGCCTGTCGAAATACGAGGCAGTGGTTGAGGCGGCTACAGCACGCCTTCGCCCTATATTAATGACCAGTTTGGCCGTGGTGCTGGGCGCGGTGCCAATAGCGTTCGCGCTGGGTGCAGGTGCCAAAAGCCGGGTATCGTTGGGTATTGTAATTATGGGCGGGATGATCTTCTCGCTGGTGCTTACCCTGTATGTGATCCCTACCATGTACCTCGTATTCGCCTCAAAAACACGCCGCGACCCCGATGCTGAATTGCCGGAAGATAACGAACCTGTAAAAACACAAAAATTGATTGAAAAGCTGTAGTACGATGAACATGAAAAAGACACTTTTCCTGATATTAAGCCTTGGCGTTTTTACCATAACGGCGCATGCGCAAAACCCGCAGCGGCTTACCCTGCGCGAGGCAATTGAAATTGCCTTGAAGAACAACTACAACATACAGCTGTCGCAAAACCGTTCAACCATTTCAAAAAACAATGTTACGCTGGGTAACGCGGGTATTTTGCCGGTGGTAAGTGCCGATGTTACATCAAGCAATAGTATACAAACTACCAACCAAACCCGTGCCGACGGTACTACCAACAATATTACCAACGCCAAAAATACAGGCATTACCTACGGCGCCAATCTCAACTGGACCATATTTGACGGCTTTGCCATGTTTGCCAATTATGATCAGCTGAAAGAACTGGAAAAACTGGGGCAGATAGGTTTGCAGGATACCATACAAAGCACCGTAGCCAATGTGATCAATACCTATTATAGCCTCATCAGCCAAAACGACCAGATAAAGGCGCTTAACGGCGTGCTGGCCATATCACGTACGCAGGCCAAATACGCTAATGATAAATACAGCGTAGGCCGGGCATCAAAGCTGGAAGTAAATACCGCGCTGGTGAATGCCAATATCGATACCGCTAACCTCATCAACCAGATACAGCAGTTCAAAACCACCAAAATTCAGCTGAACCAGTTACTGGTGCGCGACCTGCAAACAGATTTTGTAGTGGCCGATACCATCATCGTTGACGAAAGCCTCAAACTTGGCGATATTATTAACGACGCGCAAAGCAAAAACCCATCGGTGCTGGCATCGCAAATAAACAAACGCCTGGCCGAAATCAATTTGAGGCAGGTGAAAGCGACCCGTTACCCGCAAATTTCGGTAACATCGGGCTATACCATCAGCGACAGCAAGAACCCATCAGGCTTTGCGCGGGTGCAAAATTCAAAAGGCTTTAATTATGGCCTAACGGCATCTATCAACATATTTGATGGCTTTAACCAATGGCGGCGCGAGCGCAATGCTAAGCTGCAAATAAATAATGCAGAGTTGAGCTACAAGCAAACACAACAAAACATTGAAGCTACCGTTAGTAACTTTTATATAAGTTATTCGTCTGGGCTTGACTTGATTAAGTTAGGGCAAACCAACGTAACTCTTGCCAAGCATAATCTTGATCTTTCTTTAGAGAAATACCGGTTGGGGAACATTACGCCGCTTGAAATACGCGAAGCGCAAAGGAATTACCTTGATGCTCAATCGCGGTTCTCGGCAGCGCAGTATCAGTCGAAAATGGCGGAAGTTACTTTAAAACAGATAACTAACAGTATAAATATTCAATAAATATTGAAAAGTTATTGTTTAAAAAGCTAATTTTGAACTTATATGGTGCCCTATAAATTTTGCCTGCTGATTGATGACAATTACATTGATAATTTTGTCACGAGCAGAATTTTGGAAACGGCCCATTTTGCCGAGAAGATAGTTGTATTTCAATCTGCCGGCGAAGCCATTGAAGCTCTGCGCAGTACGGAGATAAAACCCGATGTGATCTTCCTGGATATCCGTATGCCGCTAATGAGTGGCTTTGAGTTTTTGCAGGAGTATGATAAGCTGGAAATTGATAAAAACGATATCAAGATCTTCATGCTGTCATCATCGCTTGACCCTAATGATCTGCGCCGGAGTTCAAATAACAAGTATATTACCCAATTTATTCATAAGCCGCTCACCTTTCAGGTGCTCGAGGAACTTAGTGCATGATATTAGTTGCTGATAGCGGTTCTTCAAAAACGGATTGGCTGTTGACATTACCACAACAGGAACCGAAAGCTTTTAGAACCGACGGATTAAACCCTTACTTTTTATCGGAAAAGGAGATCGTTAAAATATTGCAGGCCCAGGCCGCCGATATGATCGCCTTTAATACCGAAGTTACCGAGATCTATTTTTTTGGCGCGGGTTGTTCAAGTCCGGACAGGCACGAGATCGTATCAAATGCGTTGAGCCAGCTTTTCCCTACGGCATTTGTTAGTGTGGATAGCGACCTGTTGGGTTCGGCCTACGCTACCTGCGGTCACGAGAAAGGCTTATGCTGCGTGTTGGGTACCGGCTCAAATATTTCTTTTTTTGATGGCGAGGATATCCACGAGGGCGAACATGGTTTAGGTTATGTATTAGGCGATGAAGGTTCGGGCACGTGGTTTGGCAAAGCGCTGATCACCGATTTTTTATACGGCAAAATGCCTGATGCCATCAACAAGCAGTTTAACGAGGCCTACCATATTAACCGCGAAACGGTGATCAAGAATGTGTACCAGGCACCCAAGGCTAACTCTTACCTGGCATCGTTCACTAAATTTTTATACAACATCAGGGAAACTCCTTACGCGCAGCAACTGTTGCGAAAAGGCTTTCAGGAGTTTATTGATACCAACGTAAAGCCCTATCCGCAGCACCATAAATACAAATGTAATTTTGTGGGCTCTATAGCCTATGTATTTGCCGATGAGCTTAGCCTTATGCTAAACGAAAATGGCATGAGGCCGGGCAAAATATTGCGCCAGCCTATTACCGATCTGTTGGCCTTTATTTTAAGCCGCGACAGTTAGTTTCTTTTTCCCGAATTTTAATCTGAATACTATCCAAAGGATACCGGCTAAGGCTAACAAGCTTGCCGTTTTGGGGATGTAATCGCCGTATTGCACGTAAAAGGTAATATCCGAGTTAAGGTTGATATCTTGCTTAATAGCTGTTCTCTCCCACCATTCGGTATGCTTAACTACATCGCCGCGCTGATTGATAAATGCCGATATCCCGGTATTGGCCGAGCGGCATACCCAACGACGGGTTTCTATGGCACGCAGTTTGGCATAATCTAAATGCTGATCTTTACCCGATGTGTTTTCCCACCAGCCGTCGTTAGTAATTATGGCGATGAATTGCGCGCCGTTCTTCACTGATTTAGCCACCCAATCGCCCCAGATAGATTCATAACAAATCACCGGATCAACCCCGATACCGCTTTGCGAATAAAAAACACCGGGTTTCTCCTGGCTGCCATAGCTGCCGGTAGCGCCACCTAAATGTTCAAAAACCGGTTTCAAAAAAGATAAAGCTTCGCCGAAAGGCAACTCTTCGGCCCCCGGTACCAGGCGCGATTTATGGTAAAATTGTACTTCGGGCGAGTTTTCGATATTTACTGCCGCGTTAAACCTGTCGTAAAACTGACGGCCTTTATCATCGTAAGGGTTAGATGTAGGAGTAAGGCGACTGTTGTATACCTTGTAAGTTTCGGCTCCGGTAAGTACGTTGCCGTTTTTATACTTGCTCAAAAAGTTCTTTACCTCCATAAAAGCCATATCGCCGCGGATATCCTCCTCATTCTTATAATCGGGGATAGCGGTTTCAGGCCATATAAAAAATTCGGTATTAGGCTGGGCCAATGAGTCGGACAGGTGAGTAAGCGCAGCCAGTTGCACCGGCACAGGGATGCCTCCACTTTTTTGGTATGGATCTATATTAGGCTGGGCCACCACAATGTTAGATGGATTAGGTATTTCACGATAGCCATAATACGTAACCAGCGAAAACCCAAGCGGCAATACCAGTGTAAATGCAGCCGCTATGATCAATCTTAACCTGCGTTGTTTGGCGGCGTTCTCCTTCAACCCAAGATATAAAAGAAATAACAGGATATTAAGCGCCAATACCCAGATCGTACCGCCATACACGCCCGTATACTCATACCACTGCACCCATTTATGCGATACCGCGAACCCATTACCCAGCGTCATCCAGGGGAAATTAAGATCCCAGTTTTGGTGCAGGTATTCGTAACCGATCCAAAATATTACCAGGCCTATCAACGAGTAACCCCGGTTGGTGATGAGCCTCAACCTGTAATACAGCCAGCAAGCCGACGACATGAGCAGCGGCCCCAGCGAGTAAGGGATCAAACTGATGGGGATGGCCACAATAGTGCCTGCCTCTTTAAGCGAGTTATACACCCAGTAGATACACAGCGTGTTCCAGATGAAAAAGCCGATAAAGGTAGTCCAGAAGATCTTTTTACCCGTATGCCTGGTTGACGAGGCCATGATGTTCTCCATCGCCATCAGCATGGGTACAAAACCCACAAAAAGTAAAAAGGTAGTATACGAAGTTGGCGGCCAGGCTATCCAAAGCAGCAACCCCGAAAATACGGATAGAAGTATGTTTTTTTTCATTAGTATGTTCTCTCTCGTTAAAGAGACTTATAAGTCAATCAGATCAAACGTTTCATATTCAACAACTATGTTACCTGAATTTAATACGATATTTATTTTGTTCTGAACAATAGTAAGCTGCTCTGTTCCAAATTCAAGTTGAGTTGTGCTTACCTTTCGTTCTTCTATTTCTAAAATAGTTGGAAAGCCATCAAACGGTATTGTTTTAACTGAATAGGCATACACCTTATTAAAACGCAGTATTTTGCGTTGAAACACATTATTGGGCCAATCCACAGGAAAATCAATAAGCAACTCCAATGTTTGAGTTTCCGTGAGCTGTTTTATCTCTAATAATGCAGCATCATGAAAAGAAAAATCTCCAATATTCATTTAAAGCGCGCCTATTTTCAAGTCTAACCTTATTAAGTTCATTTGTCATTGCGAGGCACGAAGCAATCTCGTAGCTGTGCGTTCGACGGGATTGCTTCGTACCTCGCAATGACACTCTGTTTTTTTAAGCCAGGGAACGATGTGTTTTCAGGAAGACCACATGTCATCTCGACCGTAGGGAGAGATCTTCTTCGCCCTGTAAGTCTGCTACTTGCCTGGAGTAGAAGATTTTTCGCTACCGCTCAAGAGAATAGTTTCTCCTCGTTCCTCGTTCGAAATGACAAAACTTGGTGATCCCAATGCCTGCCATAGACCAAACAACATTTATTCCTGCTCTTCCCGCAACCTTGCTTTCAAGGCCTTCGCGTCCTCTTTACCCTGTACACAAATTACAAACTCCCCTTTTACCGGGTGCGTTTCAAAATATGTTTTTACTTCGGTTACGGTACCCCGCACGGTTTCCTCAAACATTTTGGTGAGCTCGCGCGATACTGATACCGGTCTGTCGGCACCAAAATAGGTAGCCATCTCTTCCAGCGTTTTTAATAAACGGTGCGGCGACTCATACAGTATCAAGGTTCGCTCTTCTTCGGCTAATATTTTATAGCGGGTTTGCCTGCCTTTTTTCAGCGGCAAAAATCCTTCAAAACAAAACTTATCAGTAGGGAAACCCGAGTTTACCAGCGCCGGTACAAATGCCGTAGCGCCGGGCAGGCACTCAACCGCCAGCTCATGCTTTAAAGCCTCACGCACGAGGTAAAAACCAGGGTCGGATATGGCAGGTGTGCCCGCATCAGAGATAAGGGCAATGTTTTTGCCTTCCTTTAAAAAACGGATGATCTCGCCCGATGACTGGTGTTCGTTATGCTGATGGTGCGAAAATACCTTTTGATGAATATCAAAATGCTTCAGCATGGGTGCCGATGTGCGGGTATCTTCGGCAAGTATCAGGTCGGCTTCCTTTAAAATGCGGATAGCCCTGTAGGTCATGTCCTCCAGGTTGCCAATTGGGGTGGGTACTAAATAAAGTTTACCGGCCATTTTTTAGTTTGCAGTTAAACGTTCGCAGTAAGCATTGCCTTGCAGGTTAATAAAAAACTGCAAACTTCACACTGCAAACCGCCAACTGATTATATCTTTGCCTTTTAAAAATAAAATAATGCTGCAAGTTAGTTATATCCGCGAGAACAGGGAACAGGTATTAGAACGTTTGGCTGTAAAAAATTTTAAACAACCCGAGCTGGTTGATGAAATTATTCAATTAGATGAAAAACGCAGACAAACCCAAAACCTGTCGGATTCGGTAGCTGCCGAAGCTAACGCCGCCGCCAAAAAAATTGGCGAACTGATGCGCAGCGGTAATAAGGAAGAAGCCGAGGGTCTGAAAGCCAATACCGGCAAATGGAAAGAAGATATTAAAACATATACCGAGCAATTAGCCGCTGTAGAAGAAGAACTATACCAAAAGCTGGTGCTGTTGCCCAACCTGCCACATTCATCAGTACCCAAAGGCTTAACGCCCGAAGAAAACGAAGTAGTTTTGGAGAACGGTACTATCCCCGAACTGCCTGCCGGTGCCTTGCCGCACTGGGAGCTGGCCGCCAAATACGGACTGATAGATTTTGAACTGGGTGTTAAAATAACCGGGGCAGGTTTCCCGGTGTACAAGGGCAAAGGTGCCAAATTGCAACGCGCGCTAATCAACTTCTTTTTAGATGAAGCCGAAAAAGCAGGGTACAGCGAGGTAATGGTTCCGCTATTGGTTAACGAGGCATCTGGCTTTGGTACCGGGCAACTGCCGGATAAGGAAGGGCAGATGTACCACGTGGGTATAGATAACTTATACCTGATACCTACTGCCGAAGTACCGGTAACCAACTTATATCGTGATGTTATTTTAAAGGCCGATGAACTGCCGGTGAAGAACTGCGGCTACACGCCATGTTTCCGTAGGGAAGCAGGCTCTTACGGCGCGCACGTACGCGGACTGAACCGTTTACACCAGTTTGATAAAATTGAGATCGTTCAAATTGTAAACCCGGAAGAATCATACAAAGCGCACGAAGATATGAGCGCGCATGTGCAAAGCCTGCTGCAAAAGCTTGGCCTGCCATACCGTGTATTACGTTTATGTGGTGGCGACATGGGCTTCGCGGCAGCACTTACCCACGATATGGAAACCTGGAGCGCGGCGCAACAACGCTGGCTGGAGGTATCATCAGTATCAAACTTTGAAACTTTTCAGAGCACTCGCCTTAAACTACGTTTCCGTAATGCCGAAGGTAAAACCCAACTGGCCCACACCCTAAACGGCAGCGCCCTGGCCTTACCGCGTATCGTAGCCACCCTGCTGGAAAATAACCAAACCGAGAATGGCATTAAAATACCGGAAGCATTAGTGCCGTATACTAAGTTTGAGTGGATTGATTAAGACGCCGCCAGGCTTTTCACGCTGTCATGCTGAGGAACGAAGCATCTATTAGCCGACTTAAATAGCGAAGAAGATTCTTCGTTCCTCAGAATGACAGTTTGTTTACTGGATTAGCGTTTAAACACACTATGATAAATATATCAGGTTATGTACGCGGCTTATCAACAACCAAAGCCGCGGCCATCTTATTTTGGATTAACCTGATACCCGCGGGCATATGTTTACTGCTGTCTTTATATACATTAGATCAGGAAGGGCCGCTGGATCTGGGTACCGGAGAAATTGCCACACTGGTATTCACCGCGATCTCTTTAAGTGCCGAAGCTGTTTACTTTTGCCAGTTTAACTTTAGTAAACATGCCAATAATAAGGGGCTGTGGGTATATTCTATGGTTGTTAGCAGCGTATTTATTGCCTTTGTTGTTTACACCGCCGCAACGGTGAAAGTTTTGAGTGCTTTGATTTTTTTGGTGTACCCGAATTGCTTCTTCTATTTGAGTTACGAAATGTTCAGAAAATTGAATGTTACTTCAATAGAACAGGGGATCCTGCCTGTTATCCCAAAAGAAAACTAAAGCAATATGATCATCATGGATTTCATAAAATAAAGAAGATTGTTTGGTGATAACTGCTTTACGGATGTTAGGAATCACGGTCTCGGGGAATAAAAGGGATGACCCGAAATATTGTCTAATAGCGATAACACTCTGCCCTTGAATTTATTAGCTGTGGCTGTGCTCCAGCGGTTCTCTATAGAAACATAGATACTATCGAAAGTAAATTCTGCTTCTTCAGTCCATCGGATGTCGAGAATCATGCATTTTTATCGTATTTGCGCATAACTTCGGCAGTCGATTTTGTACGGCCATCACGTGCTTGCTGTCTGCCCCTTTCAATACCTTCTTTTACATACTCGGGCAGTTCGTTTGCCTTTTCAAGTAATTTAAGATAATCATCAATTGAAAGCTGCACATCAGTTGTTTTGCCGTGCTGATCTGTCAAATATTTAACTGTCATACACAAATTTAATAAAACGGATGCAAACAATTGCTATGTAATAATCAAGCTTAGTTAGCCACCTTCGCCAATACCCTCATCAGCGAAGCATCCAGTATGGCGGTGAAAATATTCACTTTTTCTTCGGCAGGGTTGTTCAGCAGGTCTTCGGGGTATACGAAATTGTTTACGCCAATGGCTTTCAGCAATTCATCGGTACCGGTATGGGCCTTTAATTTATAGCAGCAAATTTTGGTTTTTTTGTAGAAGGCATTCATCCTGATGCGGCGCACAATGCGTTCCAGATCGTTCTTTACGTGCTCGTAATCAAACAAGATCATATCAGGCTTTACTTCAAACATGGTGGGGAATACCCTATCGAGTGAGGATACGTGTTTAACGTTTTGGTACTCTGCTGCAAGTCGCCTCGGGCAGTTATCGGGAGCTATTAATAATACCGTCTTGAATCTCTGTCGAATCATGCTCAGTTTGTTAGGGGTGCGTAAAAATATATGGTAATATTCACATTGTCAAGCACTTGTTTTAAATAAAGTGTAATGCATTATATTAACATACAGTTAATTTCTCCTAAATATCCTATAACGTAACTTTTGGTAGATATGTGATAAATTATTTTCACAAAGTTAACGACTGGCTAAACTGCATAAAAAAACCAGGCCTTTAGGGGCCTGGTTTTCAACTATTAATAAAATGTGGTTAGCCTTATTTTATTTCGAAAATAGCGTTGATTTGAAAGCTCAGCTTTATTTTCTTAAAATCGATGTCCGATTCCGGTACTGCGCTATCTGCCGCGGCGCCTTTAAACATCATATTAGCATACATGCGCGGTGATGGGAAGCTGCTGTTATCAGTTTCGGTGATGTTAATAGCACCGCCCAGTTTGTCGCCAAGGGCTGCAACCAGGTAGCTGGCTTTATCGCGGGCGGCCAGTAAGGCTTGCACCTTTAGTTCTTTTTTCAGGTCGTTTACCTTTGAGTAATCGTAACTGTCGATATTGGTCGACTGTATCCCTTTCGGATCGATCTTGCTCAATACCTGGTTAAACTTATTCAGGTCGCGGAATTTGATACCGTACTGTTTGCTGGCCAAAAAGTCGGGGTTCTTTTTCTTTTCAATAGTATAGTTCCAGCTTGATACATTGTTCACTGTAAAGTCCTCCTTGGCTATACCGGCTTCGGCAACGGCTTTTTCCAGTTGCTGCTCCAGCTGACTAATGGTGGTTTTCTTTTTACCGTCAAGATATTCTTTAAGGGAGATGGATACGTTGATAATATCAGGGGTAACCTCTTTTTCGGCAATGCCGGTAACTTCAATTTTTCTGCGCAGATCGGCAGTTTGTGCAAATGCTCCGATAGTTGAGGCAAGCAGTGCCGCCATTATAATGATCTTCTTCATATTCGTATTATTAGTTTGTATATATAGCTATAGACGGAGAAATACCCCGAAGTGCAACATGCAACAAAAACATTACAATTAATGTGTAGCAACAGGACGTGGCAGGAAATGTTTTGGGGATGGGGGAGACTTGGTTTAACAAAAAAACATTGTCAATTACGGGCTACGAAGCAATCACGTCGTATACAGCGCAAACATGAATGGCTAAGAGATTGCTTCGTACCTTACAGTAATGACAGGAAATACGTTTTCCTTACGCTCCCCTCAATCTTTCTATAGCCCTGTTAGCATTAATATCGGCTTGTTTAATTTTATAGGCCAGCCATTTATCTTTAAACAAGCGGCGCATGGTGTTATCCACACGGCGTGTTAATAGTATGTTTTTTAGTCCGCGGAGGCGTTCAATGGGTCTTTCGTTAAGCATGCGCATACTTACCGAATAACCCTCGGTTGCGTATTTTATGTAGTGCCAGTAGCCCGATGGTATGTACAGCGTTTCGCCGGGTTGCAGCTCACATTCGTAGCCGTTCAGGTATTTCAGGCCGGGGTGCTTATCATAATCAGGATTGTTAAGATTGGCCATGCCATGAAAGTTATATGGTAACTTATACAGCAGCGGCGATTGATCTAAAGGGAAAAGCCAGATCTTTTTCACACCCTTAAACTGCGTCAGAAATATGTGCGACATATCAATATCGTAATGATAACGCACGCTTGAGCCCTCGCCGCCAAAAAACATATAAGGCAACCACGATACTATTTTACCGCCTGTTGGGTCGTTATAAACAAGGTCTTTCTTCAGCTCCGGGTTATGCTGTAACAAGTTGAATAAAAACAGCCTTAACTCCGCAGGACCGGAAGCGATAATATCCAGGTATTCGCCAAAAGTAGCTTTCATTACCGGCGGACTGGTAACATGATCGTTAAACTCATCCTCACGGCCATAAAGGTTTACTTTATAGTCGCCCGCTATTTCTTTAAAATAATCATACGTCCATTTATGGAGTGCCGGGCTATCCTTAACAAATCCGGTGAGTATTACCGGCTTTTTAGGTTGAAGATGTTGTTTGTAAAATTCGTCTTTCTCAATAAGGCCAACACGGCTAATGGGCTTCAATAACATGAACCAAAAATAAAATAATTATATAATTACTATAAAGCTTTGCTACAACTATTGAGCGTACATGGCGGTAAGCGCCTGCATAAACCATGCCGAATGCGGTATCCATTGTTCGGTCCAGCGCCATTCGTTGCCTTCGGCCTCTGTTTTGTAATCTATGCCGCTGCCATCAGCGTTGCCATCTTTACCGGTAATACCGTTTGAAATACCACCCCGTTCTGATCCGTGGCCAAAGTTGGAGTGCATATAGGGCACATTATTCTTCCCGAATTTATACATAAAACAAGCCTGGTAGGGGTTGCAGCCCAGTATCCAGGCTATCTGTTGCGATGCAAAGACTTCCAGCGAATCTTTAACGGCTTTGTTCCCGGCATAGGCCACCTTCGCGCCCGCCAGGGCTGCGGTAGCCAGTGAGCCTAAGCGCGCGTTTTCGCCTTGCCACCACCAGCCGGTTTCGTTTTCGTGCGGTATAAAAAAGCCGTCTTTAATTTCGCCTTTGTATTTAAATGTTTGCCGGGCATAACCAAATGGATTGCTCACCTCGTTAGTTACCCTCAAATTATACGCCAGCGCTTTGCGAATAGTACTTAGTGCAGCTTCGCGATGCGGAGCATCGTTCTCCTTTTGCAGATATCGACAAAGGGCAATTACCGGCATACCGGCATCAGATGCATGCCAAAACGGACGGCCTTTATCATCGGCCCTGAAATAACCTGCTTTAGTAATACGGGCATTAAGGTTAGCTGCGCGTTTACGGGCTTCATTACGATATAATACATTGTTGGTGGCGGCCCAAAGCTCGGTAGCGGCCATCAGGGCGCAGTAATCGTCGATGATGTTTTCTTTACCATCGTCATCGTACTTTTTATTGTAGATGAGCAAATGGGCAAAGCCTTTTTTTGCTGCCGCGAGATATTGTGCCGACGTATATTCGCCATGCTTTTTCCAGCGCGATGCACGGGCCAGTGCCGCTATAGCCATACCACCGCCCTCGCGAAATGCTGCCTGGTATTGATTGGTAGTTACGCTGTTAGCCAGTAAGCCAACTACCCGCCTCGCATGCGGATCTTTATTAAAATAGCTGAACACGATCATGTAAAAATAGCCATCCTTTGATAGCGACCTTGCCAGATAATCGGCTCCCCAAAGCGCTTCGTTCTCTATAGAATCTTTTATTTTAAGCTGACCGAGCAAACCGGGCATATTATCGCGAGCGTTAATGAGCGACCAGGTAACCAGCGGGATCTGCTGCGGCGACATGAAATTGGCATAGGCCAAATGCGAAAAGTACTTGCTTACATCGCCCGATGCATCGCACCAGCCGCCATGCAGGTCGACCGTTTTGTTACTGCCGAATAAACGCACTTTTTTATCGGCCTCCAGCTCGGCCGGTGTATTGGCACGTTGCTTATTATAATAGTGTACTATGCTTGGCAGGGTGAGTTTAGCCAAAGCATTATCACCAATGGCAAAACTATCCGATTGGTATGTTTTATCATTAATGCTGATGGCTACATGGTAAGTACCCGATTTATCGAACGTTGAAAAATCGGCCGAATAAAACACCTTACCCGGCAGCCATTCTTCTATTGCCTGCGGACCGCTTAACACGCCTGTAAACACTTCCCCGCCGGTAGTATTATTCACCAAATGGAACACCGTTTTACGGGTAAGTTTTTCATTCATACCAACCAAAGCCGTTTTGGGGCTATGGCTGTTATAGGCCACCTGGTTAACATAAATACTGGGCTGGCCGCTGCAATATCCGCAGGCGAAAAGAAACATCAGGCAGGCTAAAAGTTGTTTCATTATATTGCTGTAAGATAGGTTTAATGTTTACCCGCCGCCCAAAATATGGCATTGGTAAATAGTTTGGTGTAAGCCGTGTTGCTAAATAATTCCGACGAATGCCCCATAAAAATATAGATGTTACGGGCCTTGTATTTAGGGTTGGTCCACACTACGGGATGGTCGCCCATTTTTATATCTGTAGCAGGCTGATAGGTTGATTCATCGGCCGAGGCCAGCACCTGTACATTAGCCCGCGGACTTTTATCGTAAGTGTACCATTCATCCTTATCTACCACAAATGTACCGGGCACACCTTTCATAACCGGATGCGCGGGCTGCTCAACCTTTATCCTTGCCGATGCAAACGTGGCTATATAGTTTTTAAAGCGGATGCCACCCATAAACCGGTAGAACCACAGCCACATCGGTTGCCCGTCGAACTCGCCCAGTAAACTGGCATGGTGAAAGCCTATCCACCCGCCGCGGCCTTCGTTGATGTATTTTATAAAAGCATCTTCAGCCGGTTTACCCCAGCCATAAGGCGCGTAATCAAGTTGAATAAATAGCCGGTAACGTTTCAACAGGTCATCTGTAATCAATTTAGGGGCCTGTATATAATCAACAGTAAAGTTGCTATCCGTAGCCAGCTTATCAAGCCATACCCTTGCCGCTTTTGAGTACGCAACATGGTGCCCGCCGTTTTCGTAAATAGCCAGCACTTTAAACCGGGGCGTTTTTTGCTCTGCCCATGCAATAGTTGTGCAAAACAGGATGAGTAGCGTAAGTAAATAACGGGGAATGTTCTTCATTTATTTAGCAAGTTGACTATTGGTTTTTAAAAATACATATTATCGTTTAAAATGCTAATTGTTTAGCAATCAGCAGATGCAATAAATAATTATAGGCATCGGCAGGTATAAAGCCTAAACTTTTTATCCGCTTGCTTGTAATAAAGGCATCAACCCATTAAATAGCAGGCATGGCTAAAAATTACAAATCAATATACAGTGCATTGGCGGCCAACCTGCTTATAGCGGTAACCAAGTTTGTTGCCGGTGGCTTCAGCGGCAGTTCGTCCATGATATCTGAAGGGGTGCACTCGCTGGTTGATACCATTAACCAGGTGCTGATATTGTATGGCCTTAAACGCAGCCGCAAACCACCCGATGCTACACACCCGTTTGGCTATGGTAAGGAGATCTACTTTTGGTCGTTCATTGTATCGATACTCATTTTTGGTTTGGGCGGCGGCATTTCTATTTACCAGGGCGTGCACCATATAATGGAACCCGAGCCATTCGGCAACCCAACATGGAACTACGTGGTACTGGTGCTATCAATGATATTTGAGGGCAGTTCGCTCGTTATCGCCATAACAGAATTTAACAAGGTTAGAGGCGAGTTAAGCTGGTGGGATGCCATTGTAAAAAGTAAAGACCCAACCAGCTTTTTGGTGCTGTTTGAAGATAGCGCCGCCGTAATTGGCCTGATGATCGTGTTGGTGTTTATGCTGATCGGTCATGGTTACAACCTGCCTTATATGGATGGGTTGGCATCGGTAATGGTGGGCTTGCTGTTGGTATTCGTATCGGCCATACTGGCGCGCGAAAGTCGCAGCCTGCTGATGGGCGAGGGTATAGCCCCCGAAACAAAGACCAAAATAAAGGCCATTGCCGAGCAGGATGGTTCGGTAATAAAAGTGCTTAATATTTTATCGAACTACCAATCGCCGGAGGAGGTTATACTGATGCTGATCGTGGCTTTTAAGCCCGACCTGGATACGGAAGACATCACCGATACCATCGAAAGGCTGCGCAAACGCATTATGGACGAATACCAGCTTGTCCGCTTCGTGATCATACAGCCGCAAACCTATCCGCCAACAGGCGATACAGGTGTAAAAGCCAATGCCGAAAATATTAATTAGCCAGCACCATACGCTCCAGCGCGTCGATAAAGGTGGGTGAGTCGTTAAGGCTTTCCACCAGTTGCACCTCTTCGCCGCCTAAATGTTTGAACTCGGCGCCGTACTCTTCGGTAACCTCAAAAACGGTTTCCAAGCAATCGGCAACAAAGGCCGGGCAAAATACCAACAAGCGCTTTTTACCTTCTTTGGCCAGTTGTGCAATTACCTCGCTGGTGTAGGGCTGTACCCATGGGTCGCTGCCCAGGCGCGATTGAAAGCAAACGGTGTAATCCTCTTTTGAAATATTCAGTTCGGCCGCGATGAGCCTGGCCGTATGGTATGATTGCGCCGAATAGCAAAACTTATTTTTATCGGTAAGCGTTTGGCAGCAATCGTTCACTTTTAAACAGTGACTGTGGGTATGATCGGCTTTAATAAGCTGCCTTTGCGGCAAGCCATGAAAGCTGAACAGGATATGATCGTATTTTTCGGGCTGATATTTACGGCCGTTATCGGCAAAGGTTTTGATCATCAAATCATCATCGTGAAACGAATTGATGAACGATATAGGCGGCGGGGTAGGCCAATCTTTAACCAAACGCATTACCTTTTCATATACCGAACCGGTACTTGCCGAAGCGTATTGCGGAAACATCGGGATCACCTGTATGCTATCCACCAGGGCGGCTTTCAGGTTATCAAGTGCCAGTTCTATCGATGGGTTTTGGTAGCGCATAGCCAGCTCAACCATGTAACCATCGCCAAGGCGTTGTTGCAGGGCATCGCGCTGTAATATACTGTAGTGTTTTAATGGCGACCCGGTTTTATCGTCCCAGATAGCCTTATATAATTTGGCCGATTTTGGCGCCCTGAAGGGTACAATAACCGCCTTAACCAAAAAGGTGCGCAAAGCAGCATTTACGTCAATCACCCTCGGATCCATCAAAAACTCATCCAGATAACGGCGCACATCGCCTGTGCTCGGGCTATCCGGCGTACCTAAATTCACTAATAAAATTCCCTTTTTAGCCATAATATTTCGAGGCGCAAATGTAATAAAAAACCCCCTAACCCCCTGAAGGGGGAACTATTATTGCAAATTGATGATTAGCTTATGAATGCCGCCAACTACGTTATATTGCAAAACACGTGTCCATTGAAATTATTGTTAGCTTATTTGTCGTTTTAGGCTGCTCTTCGGCAGGTTACAAATAACTATCAATATTACTCCGACGAGGGCCCCCTGAAGCGGAATGATTAGCAAGGGTGAAAAATTGCCGGCATTATCAGGCACAGCTTCACGCCTTGTAGAAGTAGCCACGATAGTCAATAACTCAAACCACCAACCAAGACTCATTAAACCAGTTATGATTAAAACAAGATAAGCCTTGCTACGAAGCCGCTTTGCAAACAAGCACAAAGGGAGGATATAACCAACCAAAAACATCATCCAATAACTCCACCAGTATGGTCCGACTGCACGATTAATAATATTTATTGTATAATACTCTGCCGATGAAAAATAACCAACAAGGAATTCAATAACAGGGATGATGATGTTGAGCAATGTATAGACCAATACTATCCAGCTGATTATAATAACCGGTCGCTTATAATCTAAATCTCTTTTTAACAGGTTTCTCGCAACTATGATAATAAGTACACTGAAAAAACTGCCTTTTATCAGGTTCACATCAATCAGGTGTGCAAAACGATGTAATATCTCCATTAACGATATGTTTAGGTTGCTGTAAAAATATCCTTTTTATTTACTGCTGACTTAGTAAACAGCCTATTTATTTGCTTGTGGCGGTGGCGTTTGCCAGAGCTTCCACCATGGTGTGCCCGGCGAATCGTGGTGTTCGTAATGATAGCCGAAAAAATAGCAGCTGAAAAAGGCCGCTACGTGGTTTCGGGCCTGGCTACGGGCGTGGTATTGATTATCGTGCTCACCTTTGTGTGGCAAATAAGTGCCAAAGTAAAACAGCTGTAAGGTGCTTAATAAAGATGGCGCTACCCAAAACAGCAGCAGATTAGGCTGCGGAATCCATAGCTTTAATATATTGAACACTACCGCCATAATTACAATTTGCCATACAGACAGATAATTGCGGATAAACCTCACATACCAACTCCAAAAACCACCCTCGTGGTAATCCGGATCGACCTCGGTATGTACATGGCTATGGTGTAAGTGGTGTTTGGTATACAGTTGTGGGTACCAGAACGAGGCGTAAAAAAAGGTACAGATGTATCCTACCGCGTTATTGACCTTACGGTTAGGTGCAATAGTACCGTGCATGGCATCATGGGCTGTAATGAAAAGTCCCGTATACAAATGCATCTGCAATAAAATAAAGAAATAAAGCAGCGGATTAGCAAAGTTCACCTGCCATTGCATCAGCAAAATAATGGACATTAGCCAGCTGCCAATAACCAGTATGGCAACAAATAAACCGGTATATGATGGTGCTTTTTGCATGAATATGCTATAGCGCAAATATCGTGCTGTTAAAATTGCTCAAGAGCTTCTTTCACATCTTTCATCAGCCACATAGGTGTCGATGTAGCGCCTGCAATGCCTACGGTATCACCGGGATTGAACAGGATCTTATCCAGTTCATCAACCGCCGAAATAAAGTAGGTGCTTGGGTTATGTTTTTTGCATACCTCGTACAATACCTTACCGTTTGATGATTTGCGGCCGGATACGAACACGATCTTATCAAATTTGGTAGCAAAAGCAGGCAGATCTTTATCGCGGTTCGATACCTGCCGGCAAATAGTATCATTCGCTTTTACCTCATACCCGCGCGACAGCAACTCATCCTTAATACCATAGAATTTCTCCATGCTTTTGGTGGTTTGGCTGTACAGGGTAAAACTTTGCGGCAACTCCACATTATCCAGCTCGGCAATGTCCTGAAAAACCAGAGCTTCGTTGTTGGTTTGCCCTTGCAATCCAATAACCTCGGCATGGCCGTGTTTACCGAATATGAGGATCTTCTCCTTACTATCGAACGATGTTTTTATCCTGTTTTGCAGTTTCAGCACTACCGGGCACGAAGCATCAATCAGGGTAATGTTGTTCTCTAAAGCGGTGCGATAAGTTTCTGGCGCTTCGCCATGGGCGCGGATGAGCACTTTTTCGTTATGCAACTCGCCCAGTTCGGCGTGTTCAATAATGCGGAGGCCTTTGGCTTTCAGGCGGGCAACCTCTTCATCATTGTGCACAATATCGCCAAGACAATAAAGGTAGCCGTCTTGCTCCAGTATTTCTTCGGCCATGTCAATAGCAAACACTACCCCAAAGCAAAAGCCCGAATCCTGGTCAATGGTAACCTTTAAATTATACTCTCCCATGATGATGCAAATTTACGGTAAAAACATTTAAAATGACATTGTTAAAAGCGCCCGGTAAAAATTTTACAATTATTATCGTTCTTCCATCCGGTTTAAAAAGCTCTGAGGTTTTTCTTTGTTAATGAGCAGCCTCTACTACCTGTCGTACGTAAGTTGCGCAAGGCAAATGCGCTATTTATTTTAATGGCCTTAAAGTTTACCAGGTGTTGTAATTTTCGTACAGCTGCTATACCGCTTATTGTTATAATTTTCAATGCAGAAATTATATTTTTATAACCGATGCCATCCCCACAATCGTTAAAGAAGATCAGGCCTTTACAGCTTATCGCGGTGATATTTTTTACCGTGTCGGGCGGGCCGTATGGCCTGGAGCCCTTGCTGTCTTATGCCGGTGAGCATGCCGCCATCTTACTTTTATTACTTACGCCTTTGCTGTGGGATGTACCCGCCATACTCACCGTAATGGAGCTCAACAGCATGATGCCCGTGGAGGGCGGCTATTACAAATGGGTAAAGAACACGCTGGGCACTCGCTGGGGTTTTTACGAAGGCTGGTGGACCTGGCTCTATACCTTCGTTGATCTGGCTATTTATCCTGTGCTCTTCGTTGAGTCGCGGCGTTTTTCTTCCCGGGATTGGAGGCATATAAGATCCCTGTTTGCTTGCTCATAATATGGTCGTCGGCAGGGCTGAACATATTGGGGATAGTGCCCGTGGGTAAAGTCTCCTTGTTTTTAAGTGCTGCGGTGTTATCGCCATTTATAGTTTTGGTAGCCGTTTTCTTTTATAAGCATACAGGCGGTATCGCGTTGCCACAACCATCATTACATGGCATCAGCTACCCTTCACTGGGTATGGCGTTATACACCGTAATGTGGAACTGTTTAGGCTGGGATAATATAACCACCTACGCCCAGGAGGTGGAGAAGCCCGTAAAGTCGTACTTAAACTCCATCGCTATCGCCTTCGCGCTGGTAATGGTGGTGTACTTTTTTGCGGTATTGGTAGCGCAGCAATCAGGCATTAATAAGGATGTTTTAACCAACGATGGCTTCCCTGCATTGGGTGTACTCATCGGCGGGCAATGGCTGGGCGCGCTCATCGCCATGGGCGGAATGGCCAGCACGTTGGGCATATATGCCGCCGTGCTGCTGTCGGTATCGCGCGTACCCAAGGCCATGGCCGATGACGGCTTACTGCCGAAAGGACTTAACCGTAACCATCCCCGTTTTCAAACACCCTATATTTCCATAGTAATTTGCTCCATAATAGTAAGCCTGATGGTGTTGTGGACATTCGCCGACCTGCTCATTATAGACGTTACCGTATACGGCGCCGGGCTTTCACTCGAATACATTACCCTGCTTACCCTCCGCATAAAACAACCCGGCAGGCACCGGCCTTTCAAGATCCCGTTAAGTACCAAAGGCCTCTACCTCATGATCGTGTTACCGGTATCGGTATATTTCATTGCGCTCGCAGGCGCGTTCGCATCCGAAGAAAAAGGCATCCAGGCAGCCCTGTTCGCCATCATCGCCCTCTCCAGCGCCGAATTGGTATGGCGAATAATTACCTGGCGAAAACCGAATTTACTGAGTGAATAATCCGATCTTAATTTCTTTCTCAAACCTCACAAGATCGGTGAAATCAACTCACCCCGACATCGCTTCGCTTGTCGCCCCTCTCTCCGCAAGCGGAAAGAAAGGTTTCGAAGTTCTTTCCCTCTTTGCGAAGCAGAGAGGGTGGTCCAGCGAAGCGTAGACCGGGTGAGTTGACTATGCGAATTGCTTCTATCCTGCCAACTTCCTACACACATCCCCACCCAAACCCCGCCCCTGAAACCCCGCCCCCACCCCTCCAAACATATTCCCCATCTCAATAGTTATACTTAAGCTAATAAAACAAGCTGACTATGAGATCTATCTGGAAAGGTTCTATCGGGTTCGGACTGGTGAGTATACCGGTTAAACTGTATTCTGCCGTGCAAAGCAGTTCTATTGATCTGGACATGCTCGACGGTCGCGACCATTCGCGCATAAAATATCAACGCGTGAACGAGAAAACGCATAAAGAGGTGCCTTACGACAAGATTGTTAAGGGTTATAAACTCGATGAGGAATACATCATTCTCGAAGAGCGTGATTTTGAAGATGCCGCGCCCGAAAAAAATAAGACCATAGAAATTGAAAGCTTTGTTGACATTGGCGATGTAAACCCCATGTTTTACGAAACATCGTACTATACCGAGCCCGATACCAAAAACAGTAAGGCATACGCCCTGTTGCTGAAAGCGCTCATTAAATCGAAAAAGGCCGGGCTTGCCCGTTTCGTGCTCCGCAATACCGAAAGCCTGTGCATCGTACACCCGGTTAAAAACGTGCTGGTGGTTACCCGTATCCGTTTCGGGCAGGAGATACGGGACACCGACGACCTTAACATTGCCGACGATGTAACCGTGAGCAAAAAAGAACTCGACGTAGGCCTGGCACTCATTAACCAATATGCCGAATATTTTGACGTGTCGAAATTTAAGGATGAGTATAATGATGAGTTGCTGAAGATCATCCGCGCGAAAGCCAAGGGCAAACGGCCGACCATTAAAAAGCTTAAGCCGCATAAAGCAAAAGGAACCGACCTGTACGAGCAATTAATGGAAAGTTTAAATGCTAAAAAAGGAGCCTGACCATGAGCCTTAAGGAGTATGAAAAAAAGCGCGACTTCAGCAAAACCGCCGAACCCAAAAGTGGTAAAAGTAAGGGTAAGGCCTTAACCTTTGTGGTGCAACGCCACCATGCCTCGCACCTGCATTACGATTTCAGGCTGGAACTGGATGGTACGCTAAAAAGCTGGGCCGTGCCGAAAGGGCCATCGCTTAACCCCGAAGACAAGCGCCTCGCCATGATGGTGGAAGATCACCCGATAGATTATCAGAACTTTGAAGGCATTATCCCCAACGGAAATTATGGGGCAGGTGTGGTGTTGATATGGGATCATGGTACTTATGAATCTTTAGCTGATGACCGTAAGGATGATATCAAAACATTACGGGCAGGCTTAAAGGCAGGTAACTTAAAATTCAGGCTGAAGGGCACTATTTTAAAAGGCGAATTCGCGCTGGTAAAACTAAAAACCGGCGAAGATAATTCGTGGCTGCTGATAAAACACAAGGACGATTACGCCGAAAAGAAATTTAACAGCGAAGACCTTGTGCCCGAAAAAATAAAGGCCATGAAGAATAACAAGGACGGCAAAGCGACCGCCCTGCCCGGTGGCAAAAAAGTTAAGGCTGAAAAAAAAACTCCTGACAAAAACGAAGCAGCTGAACCTGTAGAAGAACAGCACACCGGCGGTGCCTACCGCCCGATGATGGCCAAACTGGAAAGTAAGATCTTCGACCATGAAGATTGGATATACGAGCGTAAGCTGGATGGCTACCGCGCGCTTGGTTATACCGGCAAAAACGCCAAACTCATCTCGCGCAATGGTATCGATTTTAGTAAGGATTACAAAAAGGTGGTTGACGAATTAAAGGAGATCACCAAGGATGCCATTATTGACGGTGAGCTGGTGATCGAAGACGATAAAGGCCGGAGCCGCTTTCAGGATATACAGCATTATGATGGGGATAAGGATAATCTCACGCTTAAATATTACGTATTCGATCTGCTCAAACTAAACGGACACGATATCCGTGATCTGGAACTGATCAAACGAAAAAAACTGCTGGAAACGCTAATCGCGCAGCACCCTACGCCTTCTATTATCTATAGCAAACATGTGGAGGGCAAAGGCACCGATTTATTTAACAAGGCTAAAAAAGAGGAATGGGAAGGCGTGATTGCCAAGAATGGGCAAAGCTATTACAACAGTGGCAAACGGAGCGATAGCTGGCTGAAGTTTAAATATCAAAATTCGCAGGAAGCATTGATATGCGGCTATACCGCGCCAACCGGTTCGCGTAAGCATTTCGGGGCTTTGGTGTTGGGGATTAATCAGGGCGATATTATCAAATACATTGGTAATTGCGGTACGGGTTTTAATGAGGCTTCGCTTAAGGAGCTGTTTGCAAAAATGGAACCGCTTGAAACTGATAAGCGCCCGTTCGACGAAAAACCGCATCAGCGCAGTAAGATCACCTGGTTAAAGCCCGAACTGGTTTGTGAGGTTTGGTATACCGAATGGACGGGCGACGGGCTCCTGCGCCACCCGGTTTATAAGGGTTTAAGGATGGATAAAAACAAAGAAAATGTTGTTATGGAAACCCCCGAAAAGCAAATGGCCGACGAGGAGATCATCACCTACGGTCGTAAAAAAGTGAAGGTATCGCATTTGAATAAAGTATTCTGGAAGCAGGAAGGCATCACCAAAGGCGAACTGGTAAAGTACTATCAAAGTATGGCCGACAGGATTTTGCCTTTTTTGAAAGATAAACCCATCTCCATGAAACGGCAGCCCAACGGGATTGATGATCCGGGCTTTTTTCAAAAAGATAATACCGCCAACCTGCCCGACTGGATCAAGACCGAAAAGGTGTACTCTGAAAGTAACGATAAGGATATTAACTACATTGTAGGTACCGATGAAGCCACGCTGATTTATATGGTCAATTTGGGTTGTATCGAAATTAATCCGTGGTTGAGCAGCTATAAAAAGCCGGAGAACCCCGAGTATGTGGTGATCGATATTGATCCGCATGATGTACCTTTTAGCCAGGCGATTGAAGCCGCGCTGAAAACAAAAGAAGTTTTCGACAGGATGAAACTCGAAGTCTTTATAAAAACATCGGGCTCAAAGGGCTTGCATATTTACTGTTACCTGGGTGCTAAGTACGATTATGATTTTGTAAAAGTGTTTGCCGAGTATGTAGCCCATTTGGTACATGATGAACTGCCCGATACTACAAGTATAGAACGGAGTCCGGCTAAGCGACCTAAAAAAGTGTATATCGACTTTTTGCAGAACCGCCGCGGACAAACCATAGCCTGCCCGTATTCGGTACGGCCAAAACCGGGGGCTACGGTATCGGCACCGCTGCACTGGCACGAGGTAAATGATGATTTGAAGCTTTCAGACTATACTATTTACAACATAAAAGAACGCGCCGATAAAATTGATAACCCATGGAAAGACCTTCATAAAACAAAAGCCGATTTGAAAAAGGCATTAAAACTCCTAAAACAAGAGGGCGCAAATATTGAATTATAATTAAATTTATATATAAATAGGTAATTGGCATGGTGTTAGTAATGGCTTATGTACATTAAAAACATAAAAATTATCTGCACTATGGCAACTACAAAAACAAAAGCACCCAAAGCAACAGAAGTTGCTGTTGAGGTGAGCGATTCAGCTTTAAATGAGCTGTTTATTGACGAACTGAAGGACATTTACTGGGCCGAAAAACACCTGGCCAAAGCATTGCCTAAAATGGCAAAAGGCGCTACATCTGATGAGTTGCGCAAAGCTATTGAAACCCACCTTGCCGAAACCGAAAACCACGCGGTAAGATTAGAGCAGGTTTTTGAAGCGATAGGTGAAAAGGCCGCTACCAAAAAATGCGATGCCATGGATGGCTTGCTAAAAGAAGGTGCCGGGATACTGGAAGATACCGAAGAAGGTACCATCACCCGTGATGCGGGAATCATCTCTGCCGCTCAAAAAATTGAGCACTACGAAATTGCCTCTTATGGTACCCTGAAAACCTTAGCCGCTACGTTAGGCTATAACGAAGCTGCTGAACTGCTTGATGCTACCTTGCAGGAAGAAAAAAAGACTGATGACCTGCTTACTAAAATTGCAGAAAGCGGCATTAACAAAAGTGCCAAAGCCGAAAAGAAATAAGTAATTGCCGAACGCTATATGGAAGAGGCCGTCTCATAAGTTACTGTGAGACGGCTTTTTGTTTCAATTTAATCAGGCTGTCCCGTATATTCTTGTCATCCGGCTTTAAGGCCAGCGCTTTTCTATATATCAGAATAGCTTCTTCTTTTTTACCGGCTTTGGTGAGCGCTTTTCCATAGCTGGTATGCATCTCTATATTGTTTGGATTTAAAACTAAATTGATCTTAAAAGCTTCCAGGGCTTTATCAATATAAGAGTCGTCGAGCAATTCGTTGGCAATAAAATCCATCTCACGTACGCCATATCTGTAGTGGGCACTATCTGCCTGCATTTGCACTAAACGGCTTGCAGCCATATCGGCTCCATGCTCAAAAAGTACTTTGGCATACCTGTCTGCAATAGATATTTTAACTTTTTCCTGTGGTGTATTATCTAATATACTGATCACATTAGCTGCAGTAATAAAGTTAGTAAGGCTTTGGGTGTTGTCTAAGATAATGACGGTTTGATTCTTTGACAGGTTCCGCATCATTATACTTTTCAAGCCTTCAATATAGCCGGTATGAAAAACGATTTTTTCTGGTGCCTTTGTTGTTAAAATGAACCAACCCAGTCCGTACGAAACACCGCCACCTGCTACTACCTCTTTTTTATTGTTGAGCACAGCGGGTTTAAATGCCTCATCAAGCAATTGCTTTTTTACCAGCTTGCCGCGATACAACGCCTGATCAAACTTTAAAAGATCATTTGTTGTACTGATGATATTACCCTGTCCCCAAAAAACAGTATAGCTGGTATCAGTCGGGATAGAATCGGCCTGTTTTAAATTAGGATAGTAATGTTTTGGATAGGAATAACGCTTGGTTACATTGGGTTTTTGAACGGCCTGAGGATTGCCCAAATAAGTGCTTGCCATACCTGCCGGTTTGAATATGTATTTTTTAAGATAATCATCAAAAGCCATATGCGACACTTTCTCAACCAATACTGCCAGTAAATTATAGTTAATATTTGAATAGCTGTATTCATCGCCGGGTTTAAAGGCCAGCGGTTTAGGATATTGCTGTAAAACCGGGACGATGTCATGATACCCAAATTTCTTTGTGGGCTGTACCTTCAAAACCGTATCAAATATTTCGGCCTTATCCCTGGGCAACCCCGAGGTATGTGAAAGTAAATTCCTGATGGTTACATCGGGATAAGGAAATTGCGTCAAGTATTTTTTTAACGGACTGTCCAGGTCGATCTTGTTTTTTTGAACCAGTTGCAGCACAGCCGTCGAAGTGATAGTTTTTGTTAAAGAGGCAAGAAAAAAAGCTGAATTATCGGTATTTAATATTTTGTTCGGAACATCTGCATAGCCGAATGACTTCTTATAGATTACCTGCCCATGATCTGCCACCAATACATTACCATTTAGCCAACCAGCATTTAACTGGGTATTAAATAAGCTGTCGAGTCTTTTATAGGTGTCTTGCGCATTTGCTAAGTTACAGATGCAACCCGCGATGATAAGGATAATACGTTTTTTCATGGTGCTTAATAGACTTACCCATTCCGAAAAACGTGACACTAAATAATAAATAAATTTCTACACATCCTAACGCAACCCACAATAGCGGATATTATTCTTGCGGTGGTTTCGGAGGCGTTGTTTTGGCGTTGAACCTTGGTTTAAAGCCTAAGGGCGGTTTGGGGGCGGGAGTCTCTTCCGCAGGTTTCTCTTCGGGTGCAACGTCCGAAGCCGTTGCAGGCTCGGCAGTATCCTTTATCGGTTCCTGAACTTCGGGTACCGGAATCTCTTCTACAGGCTTTGGAGTAGCATTTGCTGCACGGAATTTCGGCTTGAAACCCAGTGGGGCTTTGGTAGCAGGCTTTTCTTCGGGAATTTCCTGTGCCGTTTCCTCCCCGGTGTTTGCCTGTATCGTATTGTCCGGAGCCTCATCCTTGATAACGTTTTCCTTTTCAGGAACAGGTTTTGCTTCAGCAGGCTTTGACGCAGTTGCCGCGCGGAATTTCGGTTTAAAGCCTAATGCGGGTTTTGCTTCAACAGGCGGTTCACGGCTTTCCGTTGGAGGTTTAGCCTTTGAAGTTTCAACTTGTGGCGTATCTTCCACCGGTTTTGGTGCTGCCTTAAATCTTGGAGTAAAACCAACCTTAGCAGGTGGCGGTATTGCAGCAGGCTGCTCTGCCGGGGTTTCGGCTTGTGGTGTTTCTTCCGCCGGTTTTGGCGCCGCTTTAAATCTTGGTGTAAAACCAACCTTTGCAGGTGGCTGTGTTGCAGCGGGTTGCTCTGCCGGAGTTTCGGCTTGTGGTGTTTCTTCTGCCGGTTTCGGTACGGCCTTAAATCTTGGTGTAAAACCAACCTTTGTAGGCGGCGGTGTTGCAGCAGGTTGCTCTGCCGAGGTTTCGGCTTGTGGTGTTTCTTCTGTTGTTTTTGGTGTTGATGGTGCTTTAAAGCGTGGTGTAAAGCCGGTTTTGGGCGCGGATGTTACAGGCTCCGTGAGCGAGTCAACAATGGTTTGCTCGGCGAGACGGTTCTCAATTACTGCCTTCTCAACCTTAATTTCGGGTGCAAGGTGGTATTTTAAGCGGAGTTTGTTGAACCAGTATTTTTTGGTGTGATCGAAGCTTTTTTCACCCATTTGGCCGTAGTGGTTTTCAAATTCGGCAAATAAACCCGGTTCGGCATCTTGCAGCGCGGCCAGGTTTATCTTCTTCTTTTTAAAAAACTCTTCAAACGTTAGCATCGGCTTTACAGCATTATATCCACATCTATCTTATTCCAGCGTATGCCGTTGGCAGTTGGTACCCAGTCTTCACGCTCCTCGTCGGTTGCGTTCATCAGCTTCGGGAACCATTCCAACGGAAAAACCTGTTGTTTGCCATCGCCTTTATCCACATGCAGTAAGCCCGCATTAAAGCTTACCTTAATGTCCTTTTGTTGCTTACGTGATGTGAATAACGCCATGATTTATCGCTTTATTTTTAAGGACTGTCATTCTGAACGTAGTGAAGAATCTTCTTTGCTTTAAAGTTCACTAACAGATGCTTGGTACTTCAGCATGACAGTCCTTTTATTGATCGGAAATGAGAGTGCTGTTACTCTGCCATATTATGGTACACCGCCTGCACATCGTCGTCCTCTTCCAGGCGATCAATGATCTTGAACACCTCTACCGATTGTTCTTCGGTTACGGCGGTGGTTGATTGCGGGATACGCTCTAACTTAGCCGATTTTACTTCAATGCCCAATCCTTCAAGTGCTTTTTGCATACTGCCGAAATGCTCATAACCGGCATGTACAACGGCTACGTCTTGTCCCTCTTCGTTCGCTTCCACAAACAGGTCTTCTAATCCGGCATCAATCAGCTCAAACTCCAGTTCTTCCAGATCACGGTCGCCCGGATCAAACGTAAATACCGATTTGCGGCTGAATATAAAATCGAGCGAACCTGTTTTACCCAGCGTACCGCCATATTTGGTAAAGTAGCTGCGTACGTTGGCAACGGTACGGTTAAGGTTATCGGTAGCGGTTTCTACCAATATGGCTACACCAAATTGCGCGTATCCTTCGTATACTATTTCTTCGTAATCTTTCTCATCGCGACTGGTTGCGCGTTTTATAGCGGCCTCAACCCTGTCTTTAGGCATGTTAACCGCCTTGGCATTTTGTACCGCGGTGCGTAGCCTTGAGTTGTTGTCAACATCACTGCCACCAGCCTTAACAGCCATAACAATTTCCTTACCCAAACGGGTAAACTGAACCGCCATTTTGGCCCAGCGTTTAAATTTTCTTTCCTTACGGAATTCAAATGCTCTTCCCATAGTAATTATAAACCTGTTATTGATCAGGTTTTTGAGGTGCAAATATAATATTATGTTACTTAATCTTTTTCAGATTAGTAAGCATATCCTCTACCATTTTCGGCAGGTCGAACTCCGGCTGCCAGCCCCAGTCGGTGCGGGCCTGGGTGTCGTCTATCGATTTTGGCCAGCTGTCGGCAATGGCCTGGCGCGGGTCGGTATCAACGTAGCTTAATTCAAACCCTGGGATATGCTTCTTAATTTCCTCGCCCAATTGCTCGGGTGTAAAGCTTAAACCGGCCAGGTTATATGATGATCGTATGCTCAGACCTTCTGCCGGGGCATCCATCAGCGCGAGCGTGGCGCGTATGGCATCGTCCATGTGCATCATCGGCAATTCGGTTCCTTCACTTAAAAAGCTGGTGTATTTTCCGTTAGCTAAAGCTTCGTGAAAAATGTGTACCGCGTAATCAGTAGTACCACCGCCCGGCGCCGCTTTCCAGCCGATCAGTCCCGGGTAACGGATGCTGCGTACATCAAGCCCGTATTTTTCAAAATAGTACTCGCACCAGCGCTCACCGGCAAGCTTGCTGAAGCCGTAAACACTGTTCGGATCCATCACACAATACTGCGGCGTGTTCTCTTTTGGCGAGTTAGGCCCGAACACAGCGATGGAACTTGGCCAAAACAATTTAGCCACTTTAAACTCAATAGCGTAATCAAGCACCAGTAAAAGGCCGGTCATGTTGAGGTCCCAGGCCATTTTAGGGTTCTTTTCGCCTACGGCAGATAGTATGGCTGCCAGCAGGTAAACCTGCGTTGGTTTATGGGCTTCAAACACACGGCGAAGGTTGTCGGCATCAGTTACGCTTACCAACTCAAACGGACCTTCATCGCCCTCGCTGTCAGCAGGTTTACGAATGTCGGCGGCTATTACCTGGTTGCTGCCATGTATAGCTCTTAAGGCTTTAACCAACTCTGTGCCTATTTGGCCGTTGGCGCCAATAATTAAAATTTTCTCGGTCATGGGTGTCAATATGCAGCAAAGTTAAAAAATTGCACATAATACAGCCTGTAAAGCTGCATTGTGACAATATTAAAACCTGCGAAAGCCTTAAGTGCAAAATTATTTGCATATTTGGGGTTATTAACTGACACAGGTAATAATTAAACATTAAAAACGAAGCTTTCGTGTGCATCCACGAGGGTATTCACAAAAACAAAAATTTAAAAAAGATGAAAGTCGCAGTAGTAGGTGCCACAGGTTTGGTGGGCACTAAAATGTTGCAGGTTCTGGCAGAACGCAACTTCCCCGTTACAGAATTAATCCCCGTAGCTTCAGAGAAAAGTATTGGTAAAGAAATTACTTTTAAAGGTAAGCAGTATAAGGTGGTTTCTGTTGAGGATGCGATTAAACAGAAGCCCGACCTTGCTTTATTTTCGGCAGGCGGCGGCACATCATTAATACAGGCTCCGTTATTTGCGGCGGCTGGTATCACCGTAGTTGATAATTCATCGGCGTGGCGTATGGACCCAACCAAGAAACTGGTTGTGCCCGAAGTAAATGCAGATGTGCTTACAGCCGATGACAAGATCATCGCTAACCCTAATTGCTCAACCATACAAATGGTAGTGGCCTTAAAACCGCTGCACGATAAATATAAAATTAAACGCGTTGTTGTATCAACCTATCAATCAGTAACCGGTACCGGCGTTAAGGCGGTAGACCAGTTATTTAACGAGCGTAACGGTATAGATGGGCCTAAAGCGTATCCGTACACTATCGACCTGAACGTTATTCCTCAAATTGATGTATTTACCGAAAACGGTTACACCAAAGAGGAAATGAAAATGATACTGGAAACCAAAAAGATAATGGGCGACGACAACATCCGCGTTACGGCTACTACAGTGCGTATCCCGGTAATGGGCGGCCACTCGGAGTCGGTTAACGTAGAATTTGAGAACGATTTTGATTTGGCCGAAGTACGCGAATTGTTAAGCAACGCGCCGGGCATTATCGTTACTGATGATACCGCTAACCTGAAATACCCAATGCCGCTCGACGCGCATGATAAAGATGAGGTATTTGTAGGCCGTATCCGTCGTGATGAAACGCAGGACAATACTTTGAATTGCTGGATAGTATCAGACAACCTGCGTAAAGGTGCTGCTACTAACGCGGTACAAATAGCCGAATACCTGGCTGCTAAAAACCTGATTGGCCAGGCGGTAGAGGCGTAAGCAATAATATTTTTATAATGAAAGGGATAGCCGGTTGGTTATCCCTTTTTTGTTTAATTTGGATTTATGAAACCACCTAAACTGTTATTGATCTTATGGTGCTGCTTTACATCGCTTACCACGTTTGCCCAAACTCCCAAGAGCATCGAGGCTGATTTATACAGCAGTTTTGATAAGATTAAACATGCATTTGATAATAATAATACACGCTCGTATGATAGTTTGCAAATAGCTAATGATCTGTTTCGACAAAGGTTGAATTATTATTCAATCAAATATCCCTTTACTTTTGATTTTGCTTTTAAGAAGTGGACTGCCAATGGTCCAAACGTTATCACTTCTTCAGATGGTTTAATGAAAATATTTTCCTGGGATACTTATCTCGGAGGCACAATGCATCAATATTATAATTTGCTTCAATACAAAAGCGGAAATAAAATAATCACCTCTTACCTTATAGATACTGCTGATGTTAATGATAATAATTCCTATTACGGTTACAATGGTTCTTATTACAAAAAAATATTTG
Source organism: Mucilaginibacter sp. GW821-FHT07G05 (assembly GCF_059418565.1). Taxonomy (NCBI): domain Bacteria; kingdom Pseudomonadati; phylum Bacteroidota; class Sphingobacteriia; order Sphingobacteriales; family Sphingobacteriaceae; genus Mucilaginibacter; species Mucilaginibacter sp. GW821-FHT07G05. The sequence goes on from NZ_JBWKQC010000004.1 coordinate 112,202, forward strand.
TACTCAAGGCAAATAAACAAACACATTATTTAACAACAGCAACTAACATCAACGATTCTTTTCATCAAAGTGAATCACTAAGAATTTATACTATTAACAATGGAAAGCTTGAAGATAGTGCGCTACCAATTAAAACGGAAGATGGTATTGTTAATGGTTTGTATATTGATTTTAAATGGGATAAAGGCAGTGGGAGTCCTTTAATTGTATATAATGCCAAAACTCAAACTATAAAGGTGCCGGTAGTAGGCAATAATGAAATAGTATTGATCAATAAATATACTATTTACAAGTTTGATGGGAAGTGTTTTAAACAAAAGAGCAGATAGGTTAATTATCTGTTTTCAACCTTTTCGGGATAAAACAAAAGGTACTAATCACCGTAAATATTATACCTGAAAATGTGCTTGAATATAAGGCGTATTTAACTTCAGTTTTCAGCAAAAAAACATTCATCAAGAACAACAAGCCAGTATACAACACAAATTGTATAATATAATATATCGGTGTTTTTAGTTTCATTGTGCTACTTTCTGTCTTTTGTTAGCCATATATATTAAAACAGCCGTACAGCCTATGCCTCCGCAAAGCGAACTAACAAAAGCCGATTTTAAAGGCACGCCAAATAATACGCCTATTCCTAAACTTACACCTACCGTAATAAAAAGACACATAGTGTACAACAAAAATCTGCCCGAATTAAATTTCATTTTTCCTCTAATTATATTGTAAATATAATCATGATTTACAGGATTGCTTTGATTGCCTTAATTTTTCTTTCTATCATGTCAATACCTTTCTGGATTAGTTAACTGAATTGCGCTGATCTGCGATCGTGCTTAATATGGGTTAGCGATTGCATTGCGATAGAAATAAAACATGCGGCTAAATTACGTTGCGGGAGAAGCCTCGGAATTAAACCTATTGGTAATTTTTCAGAGCTGTAAATCAATAGTTTATCATTAAACAGTAAACATAGTTACACTTAAATATACCATAAGGTATTTTGTTATTACCTTTGCCCACCCAAAAACTCCGCGCGATAGCGGAGGGATTAATTTACAGTATATGCTTAACAGAGTTGTTGTAACAGGCATAGGCGCGTTAACGCCTATTGGTAACGAGGTAAAAACCTTTTGGCAAAATGTTGTGGCCGGCAAAAGCGGCGCGGCACGCATCACCCACTTTGATCCTACATTGTTTAAAACGCAGTTTGCCTGCGAATTGAAGGATTATAACCCGGCCACCTATCTTGACCGTAACGATCTTAAACGTACCGATCCCTTTACGCAGTACGCGCTCATCGCGTCGGACGAGGCTATCAAAGATTCGGGCTTCGAGTTCAGCAAGATGGATCCGTTTGATGTTGGTGTAATATGGGGCTCGGCACAAGGCGGTATGGAAACCTTTGAAGAGCAGGTAACCGGTTACGCGCAGGGCGATGGCAACCCAAGGTTCAGCCCTTTCTTTGTACCTAAGCTGCTTACCAATATGGCTTCGGGGATGATATCCCTGCGCAATGGCTATATGGGCGTTAACTATACCGCAGTTTCGGCATGTGCTACATCAAATACGGCTATTATGGATGCCTTTAATTACATCCGTTTAGGTAAAGCGAAAGTGATTATTACCGGTGGTTCCGAAGCGCCTATTACTCCTGCATCTATAGGTGGTTTTAGTTCGATGAAAGCCATGTCGACATTGAATAATGATCCGGAAGGCGCATCTCGTCCGTTTGATGTGAGCCGTGATGGTTTTGTAATGGGCGAAGGCGCGGCAGCATTGGTATTGGAAGATCGTGAACATGCCATTAAACGCGGCGCGCATATCTACGCCGAAGTACGCGGCGCATCCATGACGGCCGATGCTTACCACATGACCTCGACCCATCCCGAAGGACTTGGCGCTACCAGGGCCATGCAACTGGCCTTGAACGAAGCCGGTATAAGCATTGCCGACCTTGATTACCTGAACATGCACGCCACTTCAACCCCAATTGGCGACCTTTCAGAAACCAAAGCGGTATTGAACCTTACTAAGGGCGAAAAACATAAATTACAGATTAGCGCTACCAAATCAATGACCGGTCACCTGTTGGGTGCAGCGGGCGCTATTGAGGCCGTTATTTCGTTATTGTCGATACGCGATAAGGTGATTCCGCCAACCATTAATACACAAGAGCTTGACCCGGCAGTACCTGACAGCCTGAACATTGTACTTGGCGAAACCATTGATTTCCCGGTGAACTACGCCATGAGCAATACATTTGGCTTTGGCGGCCATAACGGTACCGTTCTATTTGCTGATCACGAGGCTAAATAAATTTTGAATATACCTGCTGTAGGGGCTACTGCGTTAGCGCGGCCCTTACAGCAGTACCTACCAATTGCATGGTTATTGGCGAACTGCCTATAATGCCCAACCGGGTAATGCCTGCTTTATCTACCACCACATATGCCGGAAAGCCTTCGGGTTTGTAAGCATTGGTTATATCCCTTGCCCCGCTGATCAATTTGGCATATAACACAGGTTTCTCTTTTAATTTTGCCGCGGCAACATCTTCATTATCGGTGGTGATAGCCAGTATGGTAATATCTTCGGGATTATGTACCTGCTTAAGTATTTTGTTGATACTTGCGAAATCTTCCGTACAAGGCGGACAGTTGGCATACCAGAACAGCAAAAGCAGCACCTTACCATTTAATTGGTTTACAGGCACAATAGATTCGAGCGGTTTCGTATCAAATGGCGAACCCTCCTTTATAGCCGGGCTTTTACTGGTAATTGATTCGCGGATCATGTTGAACATTTTATTCTGCTCATCTAATGATAGCTTTTTTATGTGCATTACCGGCTTATCAGTTTGCGGGCCTTCAAAGCTCATAGTATACTGGCCCGAATTAAGCAGTTTAGTATATTGGTAATAACGCAGTGCCTTGCCTTGCTCATCGTATGCCACTAAATTGGTATCCAAACGCCCTGCCTTAGTACTGATCATCGTTGTTGTTATAGTTGTGCTGCCATCGGCATTTTGGACAGTATCCTGGCTATATGCAGCGGCAGATAAAACAAGAAAACAGGCGATTATAAAAAGTTTCTTCATGGTTTACGATAGGTTTAACGGTGAAGCAATTTATAAAATATAGATTGAAAGAAGATGGTCTTTTATGAAATTTAACAGTTTGAAATTAACCGCTGAGTTAGCTGAGGTTAACGCTGAGTTTTGGGAGTTCTTCTTGCAAAATTCAAAGAGATCTCTGTGTAACTCCGTGTTTCTCTCTCTGTGTACTCTGTGGTAAAAAAATAAATCTCCCCGCCCTCTGCGATAACCTCAGCTAACTCAGCGGTTAACCCCTCTTCAAAAAACCAAAACAAAAAAGCCCTTAGCAATTAAGCTAAAGGCTCCGTTTAAAAGTGTATCCAAAAATTATCTTCTTTCGTCAAATAACTGGAACTCGGCTATCGATACCTGATGATCGGAGGCATCAACCAGTATGCGTACTTTGCTGCCCCATACCCGGTTAAAGCGGTGCAGTTTCATGCGCGATTTGTTTTCGCCGCTGTAAAGTGGTTTCCAGGCAATACCATCCCAGTACTCTAAACGGTATTTGCTGATGTTAGATTGCTCTTCAAAAACCACGATAGTGTTAAATGGCTTGTCTTTCTTAAAATCGATCTCGTACCATGGCGCTTTAACACCCGGACTTGATTGCCATGAAGAGTGAAAATTATCATCGTTAGCAAAATCGTAAATAGCCGAATCATCACTCCAGCTGCCATTGGCAGGTGCACGCAACGCGATGTTGCTCGAAATGATAGGTGCTTCAAGCGGAGAAAGTTTGGTTGTTGGGCCGGTGTTCTTCCACAATTTACCTACTTCTTTCAGGCTGGCTAAAGCATTGTCGTCAATTAAACCATCGCGGTTTGGCGCAACGTTCAAAATGAAGTTACAGCTTGCATCGTTTAGCGGGATAATGTTCTCGTTAACAATTTTAGCTGCTTCACGAACCGGGGTAGTAGGGAAATCCGTTTTCCAGAACCATGCGCTGTTGATAGGTAAGCAAGCCAGTGCAGGCATGCGTTTGCTATCTTTTGATAAACGCTGACCGGCACCCATTTCGTAAGTTTTAATATCGGTATAGTATAAACCTTCGGCAGGGTATTTGGCGCCGTTAAGGTCCATCAGCAAACAATCAGGCTGTAATGATTTTACCAGGTTGTAAATATCTTCAAAAGGCACATCGTCGTAAGAAATACGCGACCATGGCGCGTCCCATCCGTCAATGATCAGGGCCTCTATTTTGCCGTATTTGGTAAGCAGCTCGGTAAGCTGGGTTTTGATCATCTCAATATGCTTATGCTCAATTTGGTTAGGGCGTAGTTTGTGGTGTGTATCCAATATCGAATAGTACAGCATCACCTTTAAGCCATTAGCACGAAAAGCATCGGTAAATTGCTTTACCACGTCCTTTTTGTACGGACTGTTCATTACGTTATAATCGGTGCTCTTGGTATCCCAAATACAAAAACCGCTGTGGTGTTTGGTGGTAAGGCAACCATAGGTCATGTTGGCAGATTTTGCCGCTTTTGCCCATTGGTCGGCATTAAGCTTTTTAGGATTGAACATTTCCGGTGAAGCTTCCGGATCAGGCCAGTCGGCATTGTTATAAGTTGGCATGTTAAAGTGAATGAACATACCGAACCTAAGATCCACAAATTGCTGCTGTAGCTGGTTCAATTTTTCGTTATTGATGGGCAGTCCGTTTTGGGCGGCCACAATAGCGGGCAGGCTTGTTATCAACAATAACAAGAAAGTGATTTTGCGCTTGATGGTTTGCATTATGAGGTTTTTAACAAAAGTCAAATAAAACGTTTTTCCGAGGTACTGCGTTTAGCGTTTTTGTCAAAACGTTAAGCTATTTTGGCATGCCCTGTATATTCAAAGCAAAAAACAATGTTAAAATAATATTACAGGTGCTTTATCACCCTGCAAGGGTTACCCGCGGCAACCACATTGGCCGGTATATCTTTTGTAACCACGCTGCCTGCGCCAATGGTAGTGTTTTCGCCAATGGTTACGCCGGGGCAAACAATTACACCGCCGCCCAGCCAGGCGTTGTTGCCAATGGTGATAGGCGCAGCCAGTTCGGGGCCCTTAATTCGTTCGGATGCTATAATGGGATGGTATGCGGCATACAGTTGCACATTGGGCGCTAAAAACACATTGTCGCCGAGGGTGATCTTAGCGCAATCAAGCATAATGCAGTTGAAGTTGACAAACACGTTCTCGCCGAAATAGATGTTCTCGCCATAATCGCAGTAAAATGGCGACTGGATATCTACGCTGTTGCCAAAGCCGCCAAGCAACTTTCGCAGGATGGCTTTCTTCTCGTCGGCATTTTCATAAGGCAGCGCATTATACGCTACAAAAAGCTTACGCGCGGCTGCACGACGCGCTATCAGATCGGGATCGCCGGCATTGTATAGCTCGCCGGAAAGCATTTTTTCGAGTTCGGTAGGCATGGGTTGATGTATTTATACAAATATCAACTTTGCAAGGTTAGTTCCGCTATGCTTTGCGGATTAAAATCGCGCCCAATTAACATTAACGCTTACTCCGAAGTAATGATCACTTCCTTTTGCTTTTTAACGTAAAGCTCATCTACCAACACAATAATTATAGCCAGCATAGGCGTGGCCAGCAAGATACCTAACACCCCCGACAGCGTACCCATTAATACCTGGCTGATGATGGTAAGCGCGGGCGGCAGGTCGATCATGCGTTTTTGTACCATCGGGGTAATGATATTGCTTTCGAGTATTTGTATCAGGATATACATGGCCGCAATGGTGATGGCCATATTTGGGCTAATGGTGAAGCCAAGCAATACGGCAGGCACCATGGCAATCAGCGGACCAAAATTGGGTATAAAGTTAAGCAGGCCCGCCATCAGCGCCAACGTGAGTGCCATGGGGATGCTAAGCGCGGTAAGGCCGCTAACGGTTAGTATGGCGATGAGCAGCATAGCCAGCATCATGCCCTTCAGCCAGCCCTTCAGTACTAAACTAATACGGTCTATAACCACCTTGGCATCGTGCTTGCCGCTTGGCGGTATCAGTTTGATAATACCATCCTTATACATCGACGGACTAACCGTAAAAAAGATACCCAGGAAAAGGATAATATACAGATCGCCCAGTACGCCAAAACTGGTGCTGAAAAAGCTTTGCGCGGTGGTCATAAGGCTGGTGGTATCATATTTGGATACGCTTTTAAGCACCTTCGCGCCCAACTCGGTTTGTTGTAACTGGCCTTGGGCTTTACTCACGATCCTCGGGAAATCATCGCTAAGGGCGGCTACCTGTGCCTGTATCTTGTTGCCCATAAACCAAAACAAAAAGCCCACAATAGCAAACGTACCCACTACTGATATGATCATGCATATCGAGCGGCGCATAAAAGTTCTGCGTTGTATGGCATCGCCCAGGCCATGAAAAAACACTGCTATAAGCGAACCGGCCAGCACCATCAGCAATACGTTAAAGGCAACCCGCAGTATTAATATAATGCTTACCGCAAGTGCTACTATGCCTATTACAATCCAAATTTTATGCGAAAATGAAAGTTGTTCGTCTGTTTTGCCGGTCGGCCTGCCTGTGTTTAATGCCATACTCCTTTTGTGTTTATTACATCAATAAAATTGCAGGTTAATTGTTTGTTAAATAATGATGATTAGATGTAAATAGTATGTTTACAGGGTGCTTGGAAAACAAAAAAGCTTTGACAACTTTTAAAAAGTTGTCAAAGCTCATATCAGGATAGTTTATAATATCAGAATTACTCCGCTATCAAAACAGAGTCAGTAAACCAACCACGGTCATCATATAAATGATCAATGGTTTTAAAACCGGCCGCATCGGCCATTTGGTCTATTTCGTTTACGGTGTATTTTTGGGAGATTTCCATATAAATATACTCGTCCTTTTCAAAACTGATGTTTTCGCCGTTAACGCATACCTGTTGTTGGGTAAGGCTGATGAGGTAACTTTTGCACGAACCCGTCTCCGGGTCATAACTGCAATAATGGTCGAAGCTGTCTACATTGAAATCGGCATGCAGCTCCCGGTTGATACGGGTAAGCAGGTTAAGATTGAACTGCTTGGTGATGCCCTCTTTATCGTCATAAGCGGCACGGATGGTTTTCGGGTCTTTTTTCAGATCGACGCCCATTACCAGCATATCACCTGCCGAAATATGTTTGCGGATCTCGTTGCAAAACTCCTGAGCTTCGCTCACCGGCATATTACCGATGTTGGAGCCTAAAAACAGCACCACCTTTCGCCTGTTAGATATTGCCGACGCCTTTTTCAGCATATCAAAATACTCGCCGTTAAGGCCGGTTATTTTTAGGCCGGGTAAGCTCACCGGCAAGGTAGCATCGAGGTATGATATTACATGGTCAGATATATCTATGGGCAGGTAAGTAAAGTCAGCCCCCTCATCCATCAGCTGTTTTAGCAGGTGGATGGATTTAGTGGCATCGCCTGCACCAAGTTCTATCAGGTCGAATGGTTCGCCGCCTTTGCGTACCGCGGCAGCCAACTGTTTGGTTTGCCGCGTGAAGATCTCCATCTCGCAATCCGTAAGGTAATACTCCGGACTGTTCATAATGTCCTGGAACAGCTTATCGCCGTTCTCGTCGTAAAAATACTTTGATTGCAACTGCTTGGGGCGCAATTGCAAACCGCTGATCACATCGCGGTAAAACTGCTTGTTCTCAACTGCAATATTTTTACACTGGTGGTTTTGTGTTAATATCATAGTGGTAGGTGGTTTTGTATGTTTTATTTTGCCAGCCTTATGCCCGTATACTGCCAGCGCAAATGGGTTTGAAAAAAGTTGCGGTAGGTGGCCCGGCTATGCCCCGGCGACGTTACCTCTGATGCCCCCCGCAATACCTTTTGGTTTACCATGAACTTGCCATTGTACTCGCCAATAGCACCCGGCGCCTTAGCGAAACCCGGGTAGGGCAGGTATGAACTTTCGGTCCACTCCCAACGGCTGCCCCAGTTAAATTTGGCGGAGGCGGCTTCCCATTCAAACTCTGTAGGCAAGCGGCATTGTTTCCAGTCGGCATAAGCGTAGGCTTCAAAGTAGCTGATGTGATTTACGGGCGCTTTTAAATCCAAGGGCTCTAAACCGTTGAGGGTATAGTGGTGCCAGTTGCCGTCAATGAGATACCAGTACATCGGCGCTTCAACCTTGTGGGTATTTACCCAGGCCCAGCCCTCGGCATGCCAGTGTCGAAAATCCTGGTATCCGCCCGCGTTAATAAACTCCAGGTACTCGCCGTTAGTAACCAGTGCTGGGCTTATTTGGTAAGCGTTGAGGTATACCTTGTGGCGGTTCAATTCGTTATCAAAACTAAACCCTTCGCCCTCAAAACCTATTTCATAAATGCCCTCATCCATATTAATAAAAGCAGATGAAGTATGCTCATGAACGTGCGGCGCCTCATGATCTTTTTTATAGGCCGGGAACAGCGGGTTATGCCCTAAAATGTATTTGATATCGGTAAACAGCAGTTCCTGGTGCTGCTCTTCGTGGTTAAAGCCAAGCTGCATCAATTCTTCAATTTTGGCAGGTAACTCGCCGCGTAAAAAGTGATACATGGCATCGTCCACATATTTACGGTAGCTGTAAATATCGATAACCGTGGGGCGGCTTAAATTACCCCTGTCTGTACGGATAACGCGGTTGCCAACAGTTTCGTAATAACTGTTAAAAACGTAGTTGTAATTCGGGTCGAACTCCTGGTAGGCGGCAAAGTAGGGCTTTAATATAAAGGTTTCAAAAAACCAGGTGGTATGCCCCAAATGCCACTTAGGCGGACTCACATCTTCTACCGGCTGCACTACATAATCTTCCGTTTGCAGCGGACTACAGATCCACTCGGTACGTGCCCTAACTTTTTTATAACAGTCTACTAAGTCCATCAAAAATTTTAATTTCTGTCAAGATATTTTTTCAGATCAGATATTGTCTTAACACGCAATTCGGTAGCTTGTTTTTGCCGCATCATTAAAGCGTAAGCGTTGTTAAAACCAATAGGTGTAAGCCATTTTATTTGGTAACGCTTTTCAAACTCGGTTTTTACGTATTGGTAGGTTTTGTCTTTACTTACGGTTAACTCGCTCACCTTTTTAGGCGATGCCTGTAGTATGGCCAGCAGGCCGGTGCCGGTATATTCGGGGTAAAGATCGATCTGCTTATTGGTAAGCGCGTCGAAACAAATTTTGGTACCGCCCAGGCCTGTTTTGGTGGCCACATCGTAATTGGTGTTGCCCTTTATCAGCATGGTGTACATGTTGGCTAAAATGTACTGCTCACCAAATATTTTTGAGCCTATGCGCACTATGCCGTCGTGCCCGTTGCGCGGTGCTTTGTACAGGTTTTTTGATTCCAGGAAATCTTTCGCCACTTGCTCGGGGCTTTGGTGCAGGTAGTCGGTACGGTAATTCAGCTCACGCATAATAGAATCGGTAATTACGCCCGCCAGTATATTCAAGGTATGTTCCAGCTCGGGGAACTGGTTCAACGCGCTCTCGTTAACTATGGGAGCGGCATAATATGGTGGAAAAATGTGCTTATCATCATCCAGCGTAACCAGGTCGTAAGCCTTGAGGCGGCCATCGGTAGAGTAGCCGCTGATGACATCCAGTTCTTTTTCATACGCTGCCTTGTACATCACCGCGTCGCTGATCACTATAGTGCGTACTTTCAATCCGTATTTACTTCGCAGCCCCAAATTGCCATCCTGCCTGCCCATAAACTCGGGGGTAAAACCGGCAGTAAACTTGCCCCCATAAGCAGAAGGGATAAAGTAGAAAGAAGCCAGTAACAACATCAGTACCGGCAATACCGATGTGCCGGTGCGGATCTTTTTAAAGTTCAGCTTTTGCACCCCCGACAACAGGAAATCGAATATTATTGCCAGCAATGCAGCGGGTATAGCGCCTGCCAGTATCATGTTGGTATTATTAAGGGAGATACCCCCGAAAATGAACTCGCCCAACCCACCGGCGGCTATATAAGAAGCCAGCGTAGCCACACCCACATTGATCACCGTAGCGGTGCGGATACCTGCCAGTATCACGGGCATAGCCAGCGGAAGTTCTACCTTTTTAAGTATTTGCCATTTGCTCATGCCCATAGCTAAAGCGGCCTCTTTTACAATAGCATCAACCCCGCTGATGCCGGTGTAAGTATTACGGATGATAGGCAACAGCGCGTATAAAAACAGCGCTACAATGGCAGGCTTGGGGCCAATGCCCAATAGCGGAATCATAAAGCCAAGCAATGCTATACTCGGAATGGTTTGTAAAATACCCGCGATGCCCAATACAGAGCCTGAAAGCTTACGTTTGCGGGCGATAAGGATACCCAGCGGCACCCCGATGATGACCGCGATAAACAACGATATAAAAGTAAGACCGATATGCTCCAGCGTTTGCGAAAGCAGCTTATCGGCTTGCTGGCTCATGAAGCCCAGCAGGGATTGTTGCTGTTCATCCATGGCTTTTATGTTGTTTATATTGATAAAATGCCGTCATCAGTTGATCAAAGCTTACGGTTTTAATTTCTTTGCTTTGCTGGTTTAATATGTTAAGGTTTTCTGCGGATGCGAACCTGAAGCTTTCCAGCGCGGTCCACAAACCTTCATCTGCCGATATTTGGGAGGTGTTGCTTTTGCGTTCAATTGTAGGCAGCTGTTCCCATACATCGGTAAGCTTAATGGTTTTAAACTCCAGTTGCAGGCGTTGCTCCTTTAAAAAATCAATGATAAAACTATTGGCAGGCTTAAACAACAATTCGGCAGGGCTACCCGATTGGATGATGCGGCCTTTGTCCATAATACATATACGGTCGCCCAGTTCAAAAGCCTCCTGCACATCATGCGTTACCATGATGATAGTCTTCTTTTTCAGTTCATCCAGCGCGTTAAACTCTTTATGAATGCTCGACCGGGTAACATTATCCAGCGCGCCGAAAGGTTCGTCCATCAATAAAACCGGCGGATCGGCGATCAGTGCCCTTGCCAGGCCAATACGTTGCTGCTGCCCTCCGCTTAACTCACCGGGATAGGCATGCAGTTGATCTTGGCTGAGATGGAGTTTTTTTAATAGTTCCTGTGTGCGCTGCGCTATGCGTGCTTTATCCCACTTTAACAGTTGTGGTACAATGGCAATATTTTCGGCCACGGTATAATGCGGAAACAGGCCGTTGTTTTGCAACACGTAACCTATGCTTCGCCTTAACTCTTCGGCCGGTTGATCGAGGATGTTTTTCCCGTTAATAAATACGGTGCCGCTGGTTGGCTCGATAAGCCGGTTGATCATTTTGAGGGTGGTGGTTTTGCCACAGCCGCTGGTGCCCAGCAGTACCATGGTTTCGCCCTCGTTCACCTCGAACGAGATCTCATCCACCGCCTTTATTCCCCCGAAATGTTTGCTCAGCTTGTCGGCTTTTATCATACGCGCGTTTATTTTTCTAAGGTCATGAACAGGTTGTTTAACGATTCGGAATAGGTAGGGTGCGCGAAAACGCAATAGCGGATCCTGTCGTAAGTGATGCCGCCCTGCATGGCCATTTGCAGTACGGTAACCACCTCGCCGCCTTCGGTACCCAACACGGCCGCGCCCAATATTTGCTTGGTATCGGCATCTACTATGGCCTTCATCATGCCGCGGGTATCGCCCACCTCAATCGCCCTGGCCACATGCTCCATAGGCAACGTAGCCACTTTATAATTCAGCCCCTGCTTTTTCGCCTCGGCCTCGCTGATGCCTATGCGTCCCAGCTGCGGATCGGTAAACATGCAGTAAGGTACAGGCCTGTCGTGCGCGTTAAAATCTTCGCCGTCAATCAGGTTGCGGTATACTATGGTATAATCGTTATAAGCAATGTGCGTAAACGCCGGGCCGCCTTTTACATCGCCCAAAGCATAAATGCCGGGCACATTGGTTTCCAGCTTATCGTTTACTTTTATAAAACCCTTATCGTCGGTAGCTACGCCTGTTTTATCCAGCGCTAAAGCTTCCGTTTGCGGGATGCGCCCGGCGGCTACCAGCACATGCGAGCAGCTGATCTTTATTTCTTTGTCGCCATGTTTAATGCTGGCCGATATTTTACCGTCGGCAGCTTTTTCAAACAGCGATGCGTTAGCTTCGGTAAGAATGTCAATTTGCTCCGCTTTCAGGATCTTGCTTACCGACCCGGCAATATCTTCATCCTCGCGTGGCAACAGGCGCTCCGATCTTTCCAGTATCGTCACCTTACTGCCAAAGCGGCGAAACATCTGCCCAAACTCCAGGCCGATATAGTTACCGCCAATGATGAGCAAATGCTCCGGCACTTCTTCCAGATCGAGAATAGTGGTTGACGTAAGATAATCGATATCCTTTAGTCCGTCAATATCCGGGATGGCAGTTTTGTTGCCCGCGTTGATAAAGATCCATTCGCCGTTTAATTCTTCCTCGCCGCCATCGTTCAGTTTTACCAGCAGGGTTTTGTCGCCCGTAAATGTGGCTTCGCCGAAAATCAGGTCGAGGTTCTTGGTGGCTTCAACGGCTTTTTGCCCGCCATTGCGCGATTTCAGCACAATAGCATCTTTACGTGCTTTGATCACTTTCAAATCGACCGTAAACCCGCTTATGTTTACACCCAAAGCCGAAGCATGCGCCGCATCATAAGCCGCCTTAGCCGATGCCACCATGGTTTTTGTGGGGGTACAGCCATCGTTAACGCAGGTGCCGCCTACAAAACGCTTTTCAATAAGTGCCGTTCTTTTACCGGCATTGGCGAGTTTTTTGGCTAACGGCACACCAGCCTGCCCGGCACCAATTATTATGGCATCGTAGTTTTTCATAATTATCCGGTTATTTTAACGCCTTTCCAAAAAGCGATGTGGTCTTTTATTTGCGCCGCGGCCTCCTTAGGTTCGGCATAATACCATGCCGCGTCTTGGTTGTGCTTGCCGTTAACGTTAAGCGAATAGTAAGATGCCCGGCCCTTCCAGGGGCAGGTAGTGTAAATGTCGGTTTCTTCGAGGTATTCGCTTTTTACACTCTCTTTAGGGAAATAATGATTGTTGTCAATTACAATTGTGTTATCGCTTTCGGCAATAACCTGGTCGTTCCAAATGGCTTTCATACAGTAGGTTGCTTATAAGGTTCCGTTCTTTATCCCGGCCTTTTCTGCTTCACTCAAAGCTACCCATTTCTCAAATGATTTTATAGCATCGGCAGCATCAATTCTTTTAAAAATTATATCGCGCTCATTTAATGGCTTTGAAAGTTCCTGCTCAATAAAGGCATCGCTGAACCCCGCACTGTACGCGTCGGCCTTGGTGTTAGCATAATAAACAGCGCTTATTTTTGCCCAGTAAATAGCGCTGGCACACATAGGGCAAGGCTCGCAACTGGTATACATAACGCAGCCTTCCAAATCGGGCGTCTCCAGTTTTTTGCACGCTTCGCGGATGGCATTTACTTCGGCATGCGCGGTAGGGTCATTCGTAGCCGTTACCGAATTAGGCGTAGCGGCTATCACCTCGCCATTTTTCACTACCACCGCCCCAAACGGCCCGCCATTGCCTGTTTTAAGGTTATCATCGGCGCACTTAACGGCCAAGGCTATAAATGCAAGATGTGTGGCTTCAGTATTCTCGTGGTTCATAATAATATACAATACCGGCAAGGCGCGTTTTGTTTTGTGCTGATATTCAGCATGGTTTTAAAAAAGAAAAACTGTTTTTAAATAAATTTTTATTTTTTCACAAAAACACATATCTTTGCATTCCCAAAATAAGGGAAATATAAGGCCCGTTCGTCTAGGGGTTAGGACGTTAGATTTTCATTCTAGAAACAGGGGTTCGATTCCCCTACGGGCTACTGAAGAAGCCGCTTTACGAAAGTAGAGCGGCTTCTTTGTTTTACATATTAGTCCCAATATAATATAATAACCGATCTGGTTTGTCTTCCTGAAAGGATGATAGCAATTTCGATACTTTTGTTAAAACAACGTATAAATTAAATATTGTAAAATGCTTAGAAGTGAGTTAAGATATGCTATATGGATAGCTCATGGAAAAAAGGATGCGTACGGGGGTGATTTAATAGAGCATTTCGGTGATCTGGAAATTGATCACATTATTCCAAGATCAACAAGTGAAGAAATGTTAAAAGAGAAGATCATTAGATATAATTTAAATAATGATTTCACTTTAGATTCAGTTGAAAACTTATTGCCCACTTTTAAATTGCGCAACCGGCAAAAATCAGAAATGGCTTTCAATGAATCTTCCGAGAGGTTTTATTTAGCTTATGCCCAAGGGAAAAAGAAGACAGTTGAAGAAGAGTGTAAAAAGGCGATCAGAAACCGAAAGTTAAAAGAAAAAATCCAGTTTGGAAAAAGTTATAAAATTGTTGACACGGAGCGCACAGAGTTTAATCCTACATATTTTCATTCAGATACATTAGTAGTTCTTAATGCTCTTTTACCATCTAAGTTAGATGAATCAGGCAGCTGCGCGATAGAATTTTATGAGGTGGGAAACATGATAACACTGAATAATGATTTAATTACACACTTAATTTGCAATACGGAAAAATACACTTGGAAGAAGTGATTTTGCAGTATTACAATGAAAAAAGTGAAACCGCATTTGTAATTATTGGAACAAGTTCGCTACACCTAAAAAAAGAAGCATATAATCAATTGATCTTTATACTGAAAGATTTTTTGAATGTTTATAGAGAGTTCGCTCATAGATTCAGGACATTTATGGGGATAAGAAACCTTGAAACGCATGAATCTAAAGAACGATATAAACTTACAGTGATAACATTGGAAGAGTGGAAATATCTCGTACAATATAGTTATCAGAATGACCTAAGTAACTCCAATAATAGTTCATTTTACTTTAATGCCAATCCTAATATTTTACTCGCTATTGATTCTTTTAAATCGATCGTAAAGTTTAAAATTTCGCCTTTACTTCAAATGGATAAGGTAATATTAGTATGGCACCTACCACACAAGAGTGATCGTAGATTTATAGAAGATGATGTAGTTTGGACCGCGGAAAAAACACTCAATTGGACTGAAGAAATGCTTACGAGATTTAAAGACGAAAGCATATCAAGCGAAAAAACACAATCAAAGCGCTATAAAAAATTAACCTTATATAAAATATTCCGCATACTACTCAGAAAAGATAGTGTTTGAGATGCCTTAACTCATTTAGGTTTCTACCCGGCGAAATTCCAGTTCTTGCGATAGCAGTTGATGGTTATGAATATCATAAAAAACGACACCTGACAATATGAAAGAGACAGGCTGAAGCACGCCTGTAATTTACTTTGTGAGCTCAAGCTTATTCTGCCTTTTTATTGCACTTACTACACACCCCATATACGCTCAAATTAACTGACGTGCTTTTGAAACCTTTAGGCACGCTGATCTCGGGCAGGTGAACATGCCCATCGAGACAGTAAATGTGGTTACAGTTGGTGCAGTTGAAATGTACGTGTTCATCGTGGTGCTCGTGCTCGTTGCACTTTGCTGAGCAGATGGCATAGTTAGCGGTGCCCTTTAAATCGAGCACTTTATGAATGATGCCTTTCTCTTCAAAAGTGCTTAATACGCGGTACAGGGTAACCCGGTCAATCTCTTTCCCTAAAATCTCTTCCAGTTCGGGTTGCGAAGTAGCCATATCGCGCGAGCGCAAAACAGACAGCACGCTCAACCGCGGACCTGTTTTTTTAAGGTGGTGCTTCTCCAGTAACGTATTAAATTCTTCCTGCATCATTTGCACGCAAAATTAACATTTTTAAGGTATAACGTTGGTATCGGCACATTGGTGTGTATATAAACGCCAATTAATGTAGTGCGCGGCTGCAATGGTAAGGCCGCCAAGCGGCACCATAATATGTTCCCACGCGGCATCGCTTAGGGCGTGCCCGGTAAATATCAGCACAAAACCTATTACCAGCGTAATAAGCGGGGTATAGCTGTAATGTCTTTTAAAGGTAGTGATCAATGCTATACAGCCAATTATTGCCGACAGGCCGATCATGGAAATCTCTACCCATTCATTCGCTAAAAAGCCAATGCCCAAAAGCGGCAGGGCGGTAAGTAAGAGCGGCACAAGCGCGCAATGTACGGCACAAAGTAATGAGGCGGTCATGCCTATAGTATCTAACCCGGAGTGAATTTTTCCTTTCATAACACAAAGCAACCATGTTGCATTTGCAATATTAGCAATTATATTATCACTTCACCGTCATTAAATATTACCCACACCTAAACTATTGGTTTATAAATTGTTAAATATACCATATTGGTGTTATTCGCATATCAGCAAAGTGTTTTCCGCACATCGGCGGCTTACTTTCATGCCCAACTTTGGTTAAAATAATTATCACCATGAAAAGTAAGTTCACGCTGTTTTGTGTAATATGTTTATTATCAACAGCAACAGTATTTGGTTTCGACGGGCCGGGCACTCCAAACTCAGTGGCCTACAACAACATTGTAAAACAGTTTATAGATTGCCACATGACGGCCGACTCTAAAAAACTCGACCGTATTTTGAGCGACGATGCTACCTTTAAAATTCCGCGCGGCGAAAAAACATACATCCAAAGCAAGCAAAACCTCATTAAACAAATGAAAGCCGAAGCCGGCACACAACAAAATTGTGAGTCGAACTACGAAATATTAGCCGAAAGCGATGCCGTGGTATTAGCCCGTGTTCACTTTGTGTACGGTAATACCTGCCAGTGCAACTATTTAACCATCCAAAAAAATGCCGATAACGAGTGGAAGATCACCCAGGTATATAAATTCTTTAAAGAATCAAAAGGCGACGAAGCAACTATGCCGGTAACTGCCAGTACAAAACAGTAACAATAAAGCACTAAGAACCATCTAATTACTGACCTTACTAATCACCCTTATGGGGTGATTTTTTTATTTTTAATATATTGTACTTTAACGTTGGTAAATACCCGCCACAGGCATATAATTAATTTGATAGCATTGCAAATACCCCTATACCGTTTTTACTTCCGCATTATTGCGTTTTTGTGCCTTACAGGCTGTTTTTTTTATAATACAGCTAATGCTCAGCGTTATAATTTTACCCATTACGATATCGAGAACGGCCTGATACAATCGCAGGTTAACCGCCTTGCGCAGGATAACGCGCACCGTTTATGGATGGGCACCCTCGGCGGCGCGGCCCGGTTTGATGGTAAAGACTACTACAACATATCAAAAGCCAACGGACTGAACAATAATTTTGTTTATGCCGTGTTTACCGATAAATCGGGAGCGGTATGGTTTGGTACGCATCGTGGCTTGTCGCTTTTTAAAAATCAAAAAGTATATAACTTTCCGCCACCTTCGGGCATGAAAAACACCTGGGTTACCCAAATAGCACAAGATAAAAAAGGCGATGTATGGATCATCCTGAACAATCATTTGTTTAAGGTTCAGGGTAAAGCGCTGGCGTTGGTTTCATTTGGCGATAACGACCATGGCGTAACCAGCGTAATGGCCGATAAGCAGGGTAAACTATATGCCGCGCTGTACAGAAAAGGCATCTACTCCCTTAATGATCACACCTGGCAACTCTATGTAAATTTCAATGATGAGGCCGATCCAATCCATGTAATGAAGTTCGCGTTTGACAGGGAGGATGCGAAAATACTTTACATCCTGTCACTTAAAGGCTTGTTTACAGCCCGGGGCGGCATGCTGAGCCCGCTTACCGCGGGTACTATGTTACCATCGGGTACATCCTTTTTAAGTTTTGATCAGGATGCTGATAACAACCTGTGGATAGGCACCAACAATGGCGCTTATTACCTTAAACAAGGCAAAGCCATACACTTTACCGCTAAAAATGGTTTAACCGATAATCCGGTTACCGATGTTTTTAAAGATGCCGATAACAACTTGTGGCTGGCTACATCGGGCAGTGGTATTTTTAAGTTTGAGGGCGATGATCACGTTACGTATGATCGCAGCAACGGCTTAACCAATAACCAGGTGGTTATGGGTATAGCCCCGGGCCGCAATGGCGAAGTTATTTTAGGTACAGATGCCGGTTTGCTGAGCTATGCCAACGGTTTACTTAGCCCTATGCCTTTCAAAAATGGGGGTATTGACGAGCGTCGCATACAGGGTTTATTTACCGACAGCAAAAATAATTTATGGATAGGTGCCGATGCCGCCTGGAAGTACGACGGCAGCAAGTACGAAATGATTAAAGGCACAGAGGGCAGTACCATCATCAGCATTGGCGAAGATACCGCCGGCACTATTTGGCTGGCTACGCCCACTGGCTGCATGTATTACCAAAACGGACAGCTTACACGTCTGCAAGGTAGCAGCGCGTTCACTACGGCCTTGTTGCCTATCGGTCGCGATTCTATGCTGATTGGCACGCAGGAAGGGGCTTTGCTCGCCGTTAATAAAAAGCTGGTTCCCGGTTTTAAAATCGGCGCTATAGCCCGCTCGTCAATTTTGGGGATGGCCAAGTATAAAAACCTCGTATTCTTTGGCAGCGACGATAGGGGAATCTTTATTTGGGACATTCCGACCGGTAAAATACGCAACTATGGCGAAAAGCAAGGCTTAAAATCAAACGCGATATACAGCTTGGTTAACGATGATAAGGGCATTTTATGGGTAGGTACCGGCAGAGGGGTGAACCGTTTAAAGGTGGATACCAAAGCTGTTTCGGCCACAGTGCTCAAAAATATCAACGCTAACGAACCCGTTGTTGAATCAAACCAAAACGCCGCGCTGTTTTTTAAAGGCAAGATCTTCATAGGCAATACCAAAGGACTCACTATTTATAATACCGACATTAAAATGCGGTCGGGAGCAGCGCCGTATGTGATGATACAGAATGCACGGCTGTTTGAAGATAATAAATCTCCGAGGCTCATCAGCTTGAACAGCAAGAACGATACTTGCCCGCAATTAAGCGCCGATCAGAACCATTTGGCTATTACCTTTTTTGGCGTGCATCTCAACAATCCGCAAAGCGTAAAATACCAATATAAACTTACCGGGCTGGAGCGTGAATTTTCAATGCCGGTGAGCACCAACGTGGTGGAGTATCCTTCGCTGCCGCCGGGTCGTTACACCTTTGAGGTAAAGGCCATTAATGCCGATGGGCAGCAATCAAAAACCACGGCCAAATTCCATTTTGAAATTGTGCCGCCATTTTATAAAACCGCCCTCTTTCAAATTGTGGCAGCCATATTTATCATGCTGCTCATCATTGCTATACAAAGTCTTTGGCACCATAATAAAAAACAACGCCAGCTGGCTATTGAAGCCATTAAGCGCGAAGAGAAGATCAAAATTCGCCAGCAAACCGCCGAAGATTTCCATGATGACCTGGGTAATAAGCTTACCCGCATCACCGTATTATCCGAAATTTTGAATGTAAAAATTGAAAGCGACAAGCCCGAGCAGCGTAACCTGGTTGAGCAGATCAAGCAGAACGCGGCCGCGCTGTATAATGGCACCAAGGATATTCTTTGGGCGCTCGACCCTAAAAGTGATAACCTGTACGAAACCCTTAAACATATTGAAGAAATAGGGATAGAAATATTTCAGGATACGCCGGTAGCCTTTACCTTTGACAACATCAACGAAGACCTCGAACTGGTAAAGCTAACCATGGAGTACAACCGCAATATCACCATGATATTTAAGGAATCGCTCAATAACGTGTTAAAGCATGCAGATGCTACCAAGGCGGTGTTGAAAATAATAAGGATAGATAAAAACATCATTGGTATAATGCTAACCGATAATGGCAAAGGCTTTGATGCCGACGCAGATATTAAAGGGCATGGCATTAAAAATATACAAACGCGAGCAAAACGTTTCAATGGCTATCTGCAAATTATATCGGCACCGGGGGCGGGTACTACCGTTGCATTAGAATTTACTATTAATACCAAAACCACCAGATAACCATGAGCCGCGATATAAGAGTGAGTATTATTGAGGATGACGAAACCATAAGGCAGGGCTATGCCTTTTTAATTGGTGAGGCCGATGGTTATGAAGTAGTAAGCCATTACAGTACCTACGATGATGCCGCTCGCAAAATCACCGGCGATAAACCCGATGTGATCCTGCTGGATATTGAAATGCCCGGTACCAACGGCATTGAGGCTATCCCGAAATTGAAGAAGCTGCTTCCTCAGTGTTTTATACTGATACTTACCGTATACGAATCGGAAAAGCAAATTTTTAATGCGCTTGAAAACGGCGCATCCGGCTATCTTACTAAAAACACGCCACCGTCGCGTATTATCGAATCTATAAAAGAGGTAAAGGAAGGCGGTGGACCTATGAGCATCAATATTGCCAAGCTGGTGATCAAATCGTTCCAAAAGAACCAGGAGTCGCCGCTATCAAAACGTGAAACCCAGATACTCGAACTCATCCGCGATGGTAAGAACCGCAGTCAGATAGCCCGCGAACTCTTCATCGACCTCGAAACCGTACGCAGCCACGTGAAAAACATCTACCTAAAACTTGATGTAAATTCACGCGCCGATGCCATTAAAACGGCTAAGGAAAACAAGTTGATTTAGGTGGCACGTATTACCTTGTTGTCATTTCGAACGATGAACGAGGAGAAATCTTCTTCATAAGGCAAATCGTAAACATGCATGATGAAGAAGATCTTTCACTTCGTTCAAGATGACAGGTTAAGATGGGGCTCTCTGTGTTTCTTTGTGAAAAAAACTCTGTGTTCTCAGCGATTAAAACTCAGCTACCTCGGCGGTAAAATTGAACTTTTAAGCATAGCGAAGAATCTTTCACTTCGTTCAAGATGGGGCTCTCTGTGTAACTCTGTGAAAACCTTTGTGCTCTCTGTAGTTAAAACACTCAACAACCTCAGCGGTAAAACCAAATCATTAAGCTTAACTAATAGCTAATACCACCCCCATATAAAAAGCTTTCCTGCCTTTAATGTTAAGAAATCGTTCTGTATATTCTAAAGTTGAAAAGATTAATCGTTTTATCAGTGCCAAAAAGTGCCTTTTAATCCTATTAATCGTCAATTAATCTAATTTATACCACAAAAATCCCCCTATGTGGGTGATACTATAACCCATAACTTAGTCTACCTTTGATATCAGAAGTTATTAACTGACCGTCTTTCTGCGACATCTAACCGGGAAAATTCAAGCTACTCTTATTTAAATTTTAGGTATACCCTGTGTTTTCCTGTTTTTACTAATTAGCCGGTAATAATAATGTATGAAACTAAGGTATATACCCGTACACGCGGGTAAATTTGAAGAACAGATAAGCTTTTACACTGAGAAATTAGGCTTTAAAATTATTGACGACAAGCCTCTTTATGAGGATGGATCGTGCGTGATATTAGAAGCCGAAAATCATGATGTATTGCTTGCTGTATCAAAGCAAAATCCTGATAACAGTTTCGAAAATTGCATTGTTTTGAATACCGACGACTGCCTGAACGACCATCACCAGCTTAAAACAGCGGGTATTGAGTTTAGCCGGGAGCCGGAATATTTGCCGATTGGTTTGGTCGCCGAGTTTTTAGACCCCTGCGGTAATAAATTTTTACTTGTGGAGGAACGGGATTACACAGACTACTAACATTCTACCTTATCATGGACTACTCAAAAACCTTAAGAAACAACAACAAAATATATAGCCGCACCAGCAGCAGGCAAAATGCTATGCAATGCTCGTCTGATTTTAATATCAGATTTGTATTAAGCGGCAACGAAAGCTACCAGATCGGCAGGCGCAACCTGTCTATCTACCCCGATTCTTTTTTGATACTCAACAAAGGCACCCATTATGCCAGCAGTGTAGGCTCAAATGACCCGGCGCAATCGTTCTCCATTAATTTCGATCAGCAATTTTTGAACGATTTTAAGAACAGCCACGAACAAACCGACAGGTCGTTATTAGAGGGGCAGGGCTATTTGCAAAGACAGGAGGATGAGTTTAACGAAACCATTTATCCTTTCAAGGGCGATATCAGGTACAACATTTTCCACCTTAAAAGCAGACTGGATAATGGCTTGCAGGATGAAATGCTGATTAACGAATACCTGCACCACTGCCTTATCAATTATTATAAAATTTATAATACCGAGGTGCTGGAGAAAGCCGGCAATCTTAATTTTTTAAACAGTAGCACCCGTGTAGAAATATTGCGCCGCCTTAACATGGCCAAAGAGTTTTTGTACACCAACTTTAACAGCAATATCAGTTTGGAAGATTTGGCGGAGCATGCCTGCCTTTCGGTTAATCACCTGCTGCGCACATTTAAACAGGCGTTTAAGTTAACGCCGCACCAATTTTTGGTACAATTGAGGTTGCAAAGGGCGCAACAGCTTTTAAAAACAACCAAGTATCCTATTAACGAGGTGGTGAGCATGGTGGGCTTTGAGTGCCCGAGTTCGTTTATACGCCTGTTCCGTACACATTACAAACTTACCCCTTTAAAATACCGGATGACCGCCTAAGGCGGTCATCCGGTATTTTAACTTATTGTAGTTTTTCGGTGATTTGCGCGATGTTCAGCTTTTGCTGTTCGCCGCTGTTCATATCTTTAAATGCCAGCAGGCCGCTTTCCATCTCTTCGCTGCCGATGAGGATAGTGTAGGCAATTTGTTTGCTGTTGGCATATTCCATTTGCTTTTTAATTTTGGCACCCGCAGGGTAAAGCTCTGCCTTTACATCTAATGCGCGAAGGCGTTGCAACAGGGGCAGGGCGTATAATTCGGCATTTTTATCAAAGCAGCAGATCAGTACTTTGGTGCTTTGCACAGCTTCGGTAGGGAAAAGGTTTAGTTCTTCCATTACATCGTAAATTCTGTCGGCCCCGAAAGAAATCCCTGCACCGGTCAGATTCTTCAGTCCGAACATCCCCGTAAGGTCGTCGTAACGGCCGCCACCGCCGATACTGCCCATTTGCGCCTCATTGGTTTTAACCTCGAAGATAGCGCCGGTATAATAGTTCAGTCCGCGGGCCAGGGTTATATCCAGTTCCAATGTCGCTTTTTGTAGCGGGGCTATTTTGATGTAGTTTAGCACGGTTTCCAGTTCTTCACAACCTTTCAGCCCGATTTCTGATGTAGCCAGGGCCTCACGCAAGCTTGCCAGCTTTTCGGTATTGGTGCCTTGCAGTAATATTACAGGCTTCAACTGCTCAATATCCGCCTCGGTAAAGCCTTTGGTAAGCAGCTCGGCAGTAACGCCATCCAAGCCTATTTTATCCAGTTTGTCAATGGCTACAGTAAGGTCAATTATACTATCGCTTTTATCTATAACCTGCGCAATCCCTGATAGTATTTTTCTATTATTGATTTTTATAGTGAAATCTTGCAGTCCCAACTTGCTTAAAGCCTCATCATAGATCTGTATAAATTCGGCTTCGTTCAGTAGGGAATCAGAACCTACCACATCGGCATCGCATTGGTAGAACTCGCGGTAACGGCCTTTCTGTGGCCTATCGGCACGCCATACGGGTTGCACCTGGAAACGCTTGAACGGAAAGGTAATATCGTTTTGGTGCTGCACTACATAACGTGCAAACGGAACGGTAAGATCGTAACGTAAAGCTTTTTCGGAGATAGAAGCCGTTAACGCGTTTGAATCATTGGCAGCAAGAGTGGCGGGATTGGCTTTTGAAAGAAAGTCGCCGCTGTTCAATATTTTAAAGATCAGCTTATCGCCCTCATCGCCATATTTACCGGTAAGGGTGCTCAGGTTTTCCATCGACGGCGTTTCTATCTGCTGATAACCATACTTGCGGAAAACCGACTTAATGGTATCAAAAATAAAATTACGTTTAGCCATTTCGGCCGGAGAAAAATCGCGGGTACCCTTTGGTACCGATGGTTTAATGGATGCCATGCGGCAAAGGTAAAAAATTGCGGGGATTTAAGGTGTGTTGGGTAGGTATGCTGTTAGGGTAGGTGATTATTTATTATAAATGAAAGTGTTTGATTACGGGTACTTCATCAAGTATTGCTATTGTCGTAAGGTAAGAAGCAATCTTCTGCTTAGGATAGGCTTCTTGCTGTAATTAATGTTAGTCTGCTCTTGGGCGCAGTGCCCCATTACTTTTGAGGGCAAAAGTAACAAAACCCTTGTCCAGCAATAGGCTTCTTTGCCGCACGAGGCCTTACCCTGCAAATCGTGCAGAACTTGGGGCTGGAACTTTTGCCCCGCCGCTCTTTTCCTCCCCCACATGCAACAAGTTCGCTATGCCCGCCTTTGCGCTCATGGCCTCCATAGTTCTGCCCGCTTTCGCCCGAAGCTGTTTGCTGACGGGAAGAAACAGTCAGAAGCTTTTTTGCTTGCCATACCATACTATTGCGCATATCAACTCACCCCGACTTCCCTGCTCTCGCCACCCCTCTCCGCAAGCGGAAAGAAGGGTTTTACAAGGTGGTTTTTTATCTTTTCATCCCTCTTTGCGCAGCAGAGAGGGTGGCCCAGCGAAGCGTAGACCGGGTGAGTCGACTATGTCGGTTGCTTACCCCAAAACCAACTCCGCCACCTCTTCTCCAACCAAACTACCCATGGCTACGCCCATGCCGTTGCAACGCACAGCGCAATAAATATTGGGTGCTATTTGTTTTACAATAGGGCTTAGCTCGTTGCCGAAACCCATGATGCCGCTCCACCAGGTATCTATTTGTACTTGCTGGCCGGGTAAAATTATGTTGTTGAGATAGTGCAGCAGTTTGGCCTTTACTGCTTCGGTATGGCCCATGTCCCAGGTTTGTTCGGCGTTAAAATCGATATTGCGGCCGCCGCCGAAGAGTATACGGTTGTTGATATTGCGGAAGTAGTAATAGCCTTCATCAAAATGATAGGTGCCCTGTAGCTTTAAACCGGTGATAGGTTGAGTTACCAGTACCTGCCCGCGGCCGGGCTTAACATCCAGCTCGGCGAATAGCTGCGCGGCAAAAGCATTGGTGGCCAGTATCACTTTGCCTGTTTTAAAATTACCCTGCGAAGTGATCAGGTTGATGCCCTCACCTGTTTGCTCGAACCGTTCGATAGCGCAATTATTCAGCACCAGTACACCCGCATTATATACTTTTTGCAGCAGGGCGCGCATCATCTTACCGGTATCTATCTGGCCTTCACATCGGTTTACTATTATCCGGCTTACTTTATCAAACCCAAAGTCTGCAATTTTGGCATTGGCTACTGCATAAATGTCGCGTTCGCCGGTAGCTTGTTGCAATAAGTTGTTAAAGTATGTTAATTGCTCAATGCAGGTATCGGCACGTACTGTTTCGTGCTGCATAAACAATTCGTAGCCGCCATGCTGCTGATAGTCGATATTGGTATCGCCCAGGTTTTGCCTTAGCTTTTGCAAACCCCGCCAGCGATAGTTCACCAACTGCATAGCTTCCTCTTCCGATGAGGCTTTTATATTGGCAATTTGCTCGGAAATAGTGCCGAAACAGGCGAATCCGGCATTTTTTGTACTTGCGCCCGATGGTAGAAAGCCCCGCTCCAGCACCAGTATATTCAGCTTTGGCTGCTGTGTTTTTAAATGCAGGGCAGCACTAAGCCCTACCAGTCCGCTGCCGATGATGATCACATCGCTGTTATTGATGAATGATGTTTGCTCCCAGTAGGAAAACGTTCGCGTGCTCACTTTGTTAATGGTATATAACGGAATACTTTTTGAATATAGGTATTTATAAAAACACAATATGAATCATACAGCACTAATAACAGGATTTATTACGTACAATTCGGCAATTTTCCTGATGATCGCGATTGCATTGATAAGCTTTATTGTGCAATGGCGATTTAAAAGTAAATTTAAACAATATGCCGAGATGGGGTTACTATCCGGTCTTTCAGGCGCGGAGGTTGCCCAGCGCATGTTACGCGATAACGGCATCAGCAATGTACAGGTAATATCGGTAGAAGGCCAACTTACCGACCACTACAACCCCGAGAACAGAACGGTAAATCTTAGTCCGGATGTGTACCACGGCCGCAGTATTGCCGCCGCAGCCGTTGCCGCTCACGAATGCGGACACGCCGTACAGCATGCCAAAGCTTATGCCTGGTTAAGTTTCCGCTCGGCAATGGTACCTGCCATTAATGTGGCATCAACTTTAACACAGTTTACGCTTACTATTGGCGTGCTACTGCTGTTCTTCGCGCATAACTCGTATGTGCTGGCCATTGGCGTTGCCGCGCTGGCATTGGTAACCTTGTTCAGCTTTATAACGCTGCCGGTAGAGTTTGATGCCAGCCGCAGGGCATTGGCCTGGTTAAACAACAATTACAACGTGATGCAAACCCGCCAGGAGCACGAGCAAGCCAAAGACGCCCTATGGTGGGCCGCCATGACTTACGTAGTTGCAGCACTAAGCGCATTGGCAACGCTGTTGTATTATGCGCAGTTTTTGTTCGGCAGGAGAGACTAAGAAATTTAGAATCAAGAGATAAGATTCAGGATATAAGAATTAAGTCCAAGAATATCAAGACGAGAACTTAGCTAATAAAGAAAGCCGGTCTGCAAATGCAGACCGGCTTTCTTTGTTTTATATCCTGACTCCTGAATCTTATTTCCTGATTCTCCTGCGGAGCGATTAATTCATCCTGTAAGGCGCTATTAAATAAAACTCAGGGATCTGTACGTCAAATTCCGAATTATCTAAGAGGCGCAGCATTTGGTATTCGCCTTTCATGCTGCCCATATCGGTTTTGAGGTTACAGCCCGATACGTATTCGTGTGAGTTGCCCGGTTCAATAATGGGTTGTACACCTACTACGCCTTCGCCCTCTACTTCACGTTTAGCGCCGTTTGAGTCGAAGATATACCAGTGACGGCTCATTAGCTGCACGGCATAGTTACCCATATTTTCAATGTTTATCCGGTAGGCAAACATGAAGTGATCGTTTGCCGGATTGGAGTATTCCGGTTGGTATATAGTTTCAACTGAAACCTTAACACCTTCAGTTATAGTGGTAACCATGATTAAGATTATTGTTCTTTAAAATCAAATATATTATTTCCGCCCTATAATCACACCATTTCGCGCGAATATTTTACATCTATCTCACATAAAATGTCCTGTACCTCGTCAATTGTGGCGGCGGTAACCAATTTCATCCTGAATTCTTTAAAATTCTCAATGCCTTTAAAGTAATTGGAGTAATGCCTGCGCATTTCAAATATGCCCGTTTTAAGACCTTTCCATTCTATTGATTTCTCTAAATGGGTGCGGCACACCTCAATACGTTCGGCAATGGTTGGGCCTTCCAGTTTTTCACCTGTTTTAAAGAAGTGTTTTATCTCGCGGAAGATCCACGGGTAACCAATAGCTGCACGGCCGATCATCATACCATCCACCTCATATTCCATACGCCAGTTGGCGGCCTTTTCGGGCGAATCGATATCGCCGTTCCCGAAAATAGGGATTTGGATACGCGGGTTCTTTTTAATATCATGTATCAGCGACCAATCAGCCACGCCCTTATACATTTGCGCACGGGTGCGGCCATGTATGGTAAGCGCCTTAATGCCTACATCCTGCAAGCGTTCGGCCACTTCGTAAACGTTTTTGGTATTATCATCCCAGCCTAAACGGGTTTTTACCGTTACGGGCAGGTGCGTAGCATCCACAACGGCTTTGGTCATTGCTACCATTTTATCAATATCCTGCAATAAGCTGGCGCCGGCGCCGCGGCAGGCTACCTGTTTAACCGGGCAGCCGTAGTTGATATCCATCAGGTCGGGATTGGCCAGCGTAGCTATTTCAGTAGCTTCGCGCATGCTGTTGATATCGCTCCCGAATATTTGTATCCCGATAGGGCGTTCGTATTCAAAAACATCCAGCTTTTTACGGCTTTTGGCAGCATCACGTATCAAGCCCTCCGACGAGATGAACTCCGTATACATCATATCCGCACCATTCATTTTACACACATAACGGAACGGCGGATCGCTCACATCTTCCATCGGTGCAAGTAACAGCGGGAAATCCCCTAAATCAATATTTCCAATTCGTACAGACATAGCTTATCTTTAAGCCCTGCAAAAATAAGAAAAATTAAGTACATGACTGACAGGCAACACTATTACATTACGCCGCCTTTACAATTGGTATATCTTATCCTCGTTGGTTTTGCCTGTGCCATCTTCGGCATGCTCATATCAGTGCTCATTATTAAGGTGCTATACGGCATGGATGTTTTTAGCCAGGCCATGGCAATTTCACCATCATCACCGCCCGAAGCCATCAGCGCGCTCAAAATATTGCTTGCGGTTGGCAACACGCTGTTCATCTTTTTTGTACCGGCTCTGTTTTTCGCCTACCTGGTGGTGCACGATGCCGAGGAATACCTGAAGCCCTCCATCCGGTTCCCATGGCTGCTAATACCGCTGGTGCTGGTGGTCATGTTTATATCAAGCCCTACTATGGAGCTGCTTACCAATATCAATATGCAGCTTAAGCTGCCCGCGTTTTTAAAGGGGGTGGAGAATTGGATGCGTGAATCTGAAGAAGAATCGCAGCGAATTATTGAAGTGGTATTAAAAATGCGCGGCCCCGGCGATCTTATTTCGGGGCTTGTTATCGTAGCTTTATTGCCTGCCATTGCCGAGGAGTTTTTGTTCCGCGGATGTTTGCAAACTATTTTTCACCGATGGACAGGCCGCACCCATTCGGCAATATGGATCACCGCTATATTGTTCAGCACATTCCATTTACAGTTTTTCGGCTTTTTGCCACGTGTTTTACTGGGCGCTTTATTTGGTTACATGGTAGCCTGGAGCGGCAGTATATGGCCGTCGGTTTGGGCGCATTTCATCAATAATGGCACGGCTGTAATCTGGACGTATATGTACCAGCACAAACAAACCAGCATTGATGTGAACGATGAGCACATTTTTAATTATACAGGCTATGTAATTAGCCTGATTTTTCTTTTATTTTTGTTGTGGATCTATAAAAAGATTGCCATAGGCAAAAACAGGGTCGCGGAATATTAAATGGAAAAAAACTGGGTAAAGATCTTTACTTCATTCAATTTTTATCAATCAGAAATTATTAAACAGATGCTTACCGAGCATCAGATAGATACTGTATTGCTCAATAAGCAGGATTCATCTCACCGCGCTTTTGGCAATATAGAGGTTTACGTTCACCAGGAGGATTTTAGCACTGCTATAGAGATCATGATCCTCAATCAGATCAACACATGAGAGTACGCGCCATTACAGGCTTCTTTTTTATCATCGTAATGCTGGCATCGGTGTTAATTAACGCAGCAGTTTTTACAGGGTTCTATTTAATATTAAGTGCTTTTTGCCTGCACGAGTTTTATAAACTGGTTAAGCAAAGCGGCACACAGCCCAACATGAGCGCCGGGCTTATTAACGGTGTATTCATTTTCGCGCTTTTTGCAGCGCAGGCATATTTACCAGGTTATAAATTACTGTTTTTATTGCCGGTAACACTATCGGCCATTTTTATACAGGAATTGTTTAAAAAAGCTACCGCGCCCTTCAATAATATCGCTTATAGTTATTTGGGGCTGATATTTACCATTGTACCGTTTACGTTTTTCCACGCGCTGGCCTTTGTGAGCGGCAGCTTTAATTTTCACCTGCCATTAGGCTTTTTGCTGTTGCTTTGGGCTAACGATACCGGCGCATATTTGGTAGGCAGCAAACTGGGCCGTGTAAAGCTGTTTGAAAGGCATTCGCCTAAAAAAACCTGGGAGGGCTTTATCGGCGGCATACTGATCACCGCGGGCGTTGCGCTTATATTGGGCCATTACTATGGTGAATACAGTTGGAAACAATGGGTATCGGTAGGGATACTCATCAGCACCTTTGGTACCATGGGAGACCTGGTTGAATCAATGTTTAAGCGCAGCATCAACGTTAAGGACAGCGGCGGCATATTGCCCGGCCATGGCGGCCTGCTCGACAGGTTCGATGGCTTGTTGCTGGCGGCACCAATTGTATATGCCTACCTATACTTCATTTCAAATGCTTAGTTTTGTAAAAAATATCTATAAAAAACGATGACTTTTCATAAAGAAGGCTACACATCACTTGCTATCTGCATTCTCTTCATTTTTGTGTTGAATGCGCTTATTCAGTTCTATTTCCCGCAGGCTTACGCGTTAAAGTGGGTTATTTACATCCTGTCGTTCCTGCTGTTCGCTATTATCGTGCAGTTTTTTCGCAGTCCGTCAATAACCATAGCTAAGGACGAAACACAGGTGCTTTGCCCGGCCGACGGTAAGGTGGTAGTAATTGAAGAAACTGAAGAAACCGAGTATTTTAAAGATAAACGTATTCAGTTATCGGTATTTATGTCGCCCGTTAACGTGCACGTAAACCGTAACCCAATAGCCGGTGTGGTAAAGTTTTTTAAATATCACCCGGGTAAATACCTGGTAGCGTGGCATCCAAAATCATCTACCGAAAATGAGCGTACTACCATTGTTATAGAAAACAATGTGGGCATACCGGTATTGTTCAGGCAAATTGCAGGCGCGTTAGCCCGCCGTATTGTATGGTATGTAAAAGAAGGCGATGTTGTTGAGCAAGGCGACCAGTTCGGCTTTATCAAGTTTGGTTCAAGGGTCGATTTGTTTTTGCCATTAGGCACCAAGATCAACGTAAATATAGGTGATGTAGTAAAAGGTGGCCGCACCGTATTAGCCGAATTACAGCCTGCTGTAAAAGCACCAAAAACGGAAGCCAAAAAGAAAACGGTATAAGTTATTGATTGGTGCTTCGCGAAGTGCTAAGGATATATATTGGAAGAGCGATGAGTTTATACTCGTCGCTCTTTTTTGTTAAGGTTGATGCTGTAGAGGATATGATGGTCCGTGTTAATCAACTCACCCCGACTACGCTGTGCTGGTCGGCCCTCTCTGCGCGAGCGCAAAGAGGGCGGGAAGATCAAATCTTGTCATTTCGATGAGGAACGAAGAGAAATCTTCTTCGTCAAACAAGTCGAAGACCAGAATAGCGAAGAAGATCTCTCACTGTGTTTCGAGATGACAGTGCCCCACTTAATACCTGTGGTCTTAAGTGCAACTAAGACCTGAGTGATCATTAACGTCAATCTACCCACAGATAATCCCACCCATATTTTCGGCCAACAAAAAAACCTCTTCGGAAAAATCCGAAAAGGCTTTATGTATCGTGTTCCGCCTCCTAAGGCGGCAAAAATTAAACTCTTTTTGATTTGATACGAGCTGCTTTACCTGTAAGGGCACGCAGGTAGAATAGTTTAGCACGGCGTACTTTACCGTAGCTGTTCACTTCTACTTTATCAATGTTTGGTGAATTGATAGGGAAGATACGCTCAACACCTATACCGTTTGATACTTTACGTACGGTAAATGTTTCAGAAACACCTACGCTGTTACGTTGGATAACAACGCCCTGGTAAACCTGGATACGCTCTTTGTTACCTTCTCTGATTTTATAATATACGCTAACAGTGTCTCCGGCTTTAAACGTCGGAACTTCTTTCTTTACTACTGTTTGCTCTTCTACAAATTTTACTAAATCCATGATTTTTAGCCTTTAAAAGCGATTTTTAGCCCGTAAAAATCGGATTGCAAGTATAGAGATTTTTTTTGATAATTAAAAACCGTTTTTAAAAATTTCCACAAAATATATTTTACTAACAATTTATGGCGGTTTTTACGCATTCACAGTGCTTTACAATTCAAAAAACATCCGTGGCCGGCAGGTTACTTCAGCAGATCGGGCCTGCGGGTGCGTGTACGCTCCAGCGCTTGCTCAAAACGCCATTTTTCTATTTCAGCGGCGTTGCCGCTTAATAATACATCGGGTACTTTGTGGCCATTCCAGTCGGCCGGGCGGGTATACAATGGCGCATCCAGCAAGTCGCCCTGGAAAGAATCGCTCAGGGCAGAGGTTTCGTCGGACAGTACGCCAGGTATAAGCCTCACCACGGCGTCAACCAGTACCGCGGCAGGTAGTTCGCCGCCCGAAAGCACATAATCGCCTATGGACATCTCACGGGTTACATATATATCGCGGATCCGCTGATCGATTCCCTTATAATGCCCGCATAAAATGATGATGTTCTCTTTAATGGATAGCTGGTTTGCTATCTGCTGGTTAAGCGTAACCCCATCCGGCGACATAAAGATCACCTCATCATATTCGCGTTCGCTTTTTAATTTATCAATGCAAGCCGCGAAGGGTTCAATATTCATTACCATGCCGCCGCCGCCGCCGTAAGGGTAGTCGTCAACACTTTTTTGCTTATGGGTGGAGTAATCGCGCAGGTTATGCACGTGAATTTCGGCAATGCCTTTTTTTTGCGCACGCTGCAAAATAGAATGTGCAAACGGGCTCTCCAATAGTCCCGGCAAAACAGTAATGATATCAAAACGCATGGCGCAAAGATAGGCTTTTTGAGATGCAAGAGACAAGAACCACGAGACAAGAGGGATTCTGGAGGCAAGAGTAAAGAATCAGGAGACGGGAAAATGCGTGTTCTATCTTGACTCCTGATTCTTTACTCTTGAATCTCCCCCTTAATCTTCCTCCTCCAAAATAAACACCTCCTCAACAGGTTTGCCGAATACACGGGCAATTTTGAGGGCGAGTATGGTGGAGGGTACGTATTTGTTACTCTCTATGGTATTGATGGTTTGGCGGGATACGCCTATCAGGTCGGCGAGCTCGGCCTGGGTCATGTTTTTAATGGCACGTTCAACGCGCAGCGAATTTTTCATGGTTGCGCTTATAAAATATTCATATTGAGCTGACCGCTTTTACGGCTTGTTTCTTTCGATAAACGATACAACCTGTATTGAAAAACGATTACAAATATCAGCGGAATGGTGATAAGATTAATTTCCTGTACCAACAGAAACTCAATTCCGTAACAAAAAATATTGGCCAGCAATAGTATGGCATAGTTCACATACACGGCAATTTGCATGGCGCTAAGCCTTATCGAATTAATGTACTCATCTTCTACCCGCTCTTTAGAGTAGATCCACAGCAGTAACACGAATGGCATAAAGTAAAATAGGTACTCAAAGTAATCCCCGCGAAAAAGATCGAGCATGCCATATAACGATGGCAGCAGCAAAGCGATGGATAATACCTTGCCTGCAACATTATAAGGCTTGTTGGGTAAAAAGTGCAGCGGGATATCCTGGTACTCGTTTTTGCTTTTATACAACAGGTAATAAAAGCGGGCGATGAATATAGCTAAGGGCAAAAAGAAATTATCGAGCGAAAACTGGAAGCCCTTATTGGTAAGCGCCTCTAAAAACTCCACTTTAAACGCCTCGTTAAGCAGGGCAAGCAACAGCCAGGCAGCATATAGCAGGTAGTTGGCCAATATGGCCCAATATAAGGCGTTTAAACGAATGCGGGCGGTAAGCTCATCTTCGCGCTTTACTTTAGAGAAGGCGATGAATAGCATTCCTCCAACTACCAGCGTTAGTGCCAGCTCATTGGTGAAATTTTCAAATGCGGCCCGGTCAAGGTAACTACGTGTACGCAGGTGAAGCTCAAAACCCGGAATGGCGTAATCACGAAAAACCACAAAGTACCCAAGGATGAAACCCGGAATGGCCATCAGGATACCTAATATCCTGAACACTGGCGGAAAAAGATAACGCGCTTTCATATTTTTCCCTCCTGTAATGAACGATTAAGTAAATACATTTTCCACCGGAAAAGAATGATGAAAAACACAAGCGGACTAATAACATTATAAGCTACGATAGTTAAAAAAGATATGCCGGATGTGAATAGGGTACATGCAATAAAAATTGCATAGTTTAAGTAAATCGCCCATTGCAAAGCATCCAACCGCACCTTCATAATGTATTCATCTTCTTCTTTCTCTTTAGAGAACGCGATCAATATAAGCCCGATAATTACAATTAGTATATTAAAATCGTTAGAGGCCCGCATGCCCAGGCTCTGCGCTTCGTTAAGCCCCTTGGCGAAGCCCTGCGGATGAATAATTTTCATGATTATCGCATAGGCGACATCAAGCGCGAAACACAAATAGCCCACTATACGCCACTTGTGAGGAAATAAATAACGTGCTTTCATAATATCAAATTTGTTTTACCAAATGTAAAACAAATTTGACAAAAGTCAAGCATGCTTGACAAATATTTTTTAATCCAAATAAATATCCAGCAAGCCTTCAGGCAAATCAACCGATACAATGCCTTTTACCACATCAATGCCCTGTATAATTTCTTCATTCAAGGGGAAAAGCACTTCACAGTTTTTGTAAGTAACGGTAGCTATCAGCTGTTGCGGGTATTGCTGTATATCGGTAATCTCGCCCAGTTCGCCTTCGTATATGTCTATCGCCATAAACCCTTTCAGGTCCATCAGTGTAAACTCTTCTTTCTTCTTTTTAGGCTTTAGCTTATTGGGCAGGTAAATATCTTTTTTTACCAATACCGATGCCTTTTCAACCGTGTCCACATCTTCCAGGTAAACATACGCGCCATTTTTGGGGCCATATTTTACCGAGGCAACAAAGTAGGGCACCAGCTTGCCAGCCATGTCAACAAATACGGCATTGTATTTTATGTTCTCCAACCCGTCGAAATCAACAAACAGTTGCATTTCGCCTTTAAGGCCCTTGGTTTTTAATATACTGCCTATCCTGAAACTATCTTCGATCTTCATTTCGTCAAAAAAATTTGATTAAAAATAACAATGGCGATGCCTTTGCAGGTACATCGCCATTGTTATAATACATTTTACTGAAATAATTATTCAGCGCTTTCAGCTTCCGGTTCAGCAGCAGCTTCTTCAGTAGCAGGCGCTTCTTCTTCAGCAACAGGAGCATTTTTAGCGGCAATTGCAGCAGCTCTGTCTTCTTTTTTCTTAGCTTCAGCAAGTAAAGCAGCTTTACGGGCTTCGTCTTTAGCAGATACCAGGTCAGTTTTTTTACCTGTGATCTTGCCATCTTTTTGATCAAGCCATTCAGCAAATTTCGCATCGGCTTGTTCTTGAGTTAAAGCACCTTTTTTAACACCGCCTTGTAAGTGTTTTTTGTATAAAACGCCTTTGTATGAAAGGATAGCACGGCAAGTATCAGTTGGCTGTGCGCCATTGTCTACCCACTCGAAAGTTTTATCAAAGTTAATGTCAATTGTAGCCGGGTTGGTATTTGGGTTGTATGAACCTAAACGCTCAATGAAACGACCATCACGCGGTGCGCGAGAATCTGCTACCACGATGTAGTAAAAAGGTTTCCCTTTTTTACCATGTCTTTGCAATCTGATCTTAGTTGCCATGTTTTAATTTAAAATTATGTATTCAACATTGTTCCCGGAGTTTCTTTCAGCGGGGACGCAAAGGTACAAAAAATAATTATTTATAAAACACTAAGCCATAAATAATTAAATAAGTGTTTAAACTGCTTTCTAAAAGCCCTATTTTAGCCAGTATGAACAACAAACTACGCCTCGCCATTGATATGGACGAAGTAATAGCGGATACAATTGGCAAATTCATTATCCTTTACGAAGAACGCCATCAAACCAAAGTTGTGCTTGATGAAATGCACGGCAAAGAATTTAACGAAGTTTTACCCGAAGAGATACGCCATACCCTGCGCCAGTACATCAACGAACCGGGCTTTTTCAGGGATATCCCTGTAATGGAAGATGCCGTTGAAGTGCTGCAACAATTGAACGAAAAGTACGACCTCTATATCGTATCGGCTGCTATGGAATTTAAAAATTCACTGGCCGACAAGCTGGAATGGCTTAACGAGCATT
Organism: Mucilaginibacter sp. GW821-FHT07G05; assembly: GCF_059418565.1. NCBI lineage: Bacteria > Pseudomonadati > Bacteroidota > Sphingobacteriia > Sphingobacteriales > Sphingobacteriaceae > Mucilaginibacter > Mucilaginibacter sp. GW821-FHT07G05. The sequence goes on from NZ_JBWKQC010000004.1 coordinate 148,119, forward strand.
TCCCTTTTATATCGTGGACCAACATCATCTTTTGCGGCCATAAAATTGTGAACGTAGATATCATGATTGACGACCGCCTAAAAAACTTTGTGAACTTCGAGGGGCGCAAAATACTCTTTACATCGCCGCATAACCTGGCCATTGACGGTTACGAACGCGCCGATACATGGAAAGATGTTGCGGGGATGCTACTTTAAGTTGTGAGTTGCGGGTTGTGAGTTGTAGGAAAATCGGCTTCGATGCCTAATTGTTTATTTAACCGCGGAGGTAGCTGAGGTTTTCGCGGAGTTCGGGGAGGTTTAAAATTCGAGAAAGACTTACGAAGTTTTAAAAACTTCGTAAGTCTTGGCAATGTGCTTCGTGAGTATTGAAAGATAAACTTATTTCTTAAACAGTCAGCTTTACCAGCTTTTCGCCATCAAGTATCGGGATAGCGGTGGTGGTATCTACATTGAGGCAAAAAGCGATATCTGCTTCGATGCCCAATTGTTTGAGGCGTTCGCTGTGCGATGTTTTTTTGAGGTAACCATCGAGATCGTCCTTTGCTAACTGAAAAAGATCATTAGCCGCGATAGCCGGATCATCGGTACGCAGGGTGGTCTCCTTTAGCTGCTCTACTACGGCACCTGCAAACAGGGTATCTTCAAGATTGAAGTTGTTTTTCCAGCCTGCGCAAACAAGCAGGATATTATCGTTCTGCGTTTTTAACCAATCGCACAGCGCGGTAATGTTTAAAAACGAACCCAATACTATCTTTTTAGCTTTGAGCGACAGGTGCAGCGCGTGCGTGCCGTTTGTAGTAGTAAGCACTACGGTTTTACCGGCCACTTTTTCTTTAGTGTAAGAGAACGGCGAATTGCCAAAATCAAAGCCTGATACCACCTCGCCGTTGCGCTCGGCGGCCAGCAGGTAATCGAAACCTTTTTCGCGGTAAGCCGCGCATTCTTCCACCTGCGACACCGGGATTATAGCCTCGGCACCATTTTCGATACCGTAACAAATAGAAGTAGTAGCCCTGAAAATATCTATAATAACAACTATATATTCCTCTACATTATAAAGAGGAATAAGTGCCGGGGTAAGGCATACTTCTAAACGGGCACTCCTGCCTGTTGAGGCAGGAGCTAAATTTTCTGTCTGTGTCAATATCTGAATATATTATTACTCCGGTTCCCCCTTTAGGGGGATAGGGGGATTATGCTTTATAAAAAGGCGGCTTAACAATTTTAGCCTTCACTTTATTATCACGTATCTTGATGAATATTTCGGCATCCTCTTTGGCAAACTCCTTGTTTACATAACCCATACCGATAGCTTTTTGCAGCGATGGCGATTGTGTGCCCGAGGTTACCTTGCCAATTACATTACCATCGGCATCAACAATTTCATAATCATGACGAGGGATACCGCGGTCTATCATTTCAAAACCAACCAGTTTTTTGCTGATACCATCTTGCTTTTGTTGCTGCAAAGCGGCCGAATTGGTAAATTCCTTGCTGAACTTGGTTACCCATCCTAAGCCTGCTTCAAGCGGCGATGTGGCATCGTCAATATCGTTACCGTACAGGCAAAAACCCATCTCTAAACGCAGGGTATCGCGCGCGCCCAAACCAATTGGCTTAATACCGAAAGGCTCGCCTGCTTTAAAAATGGCTTCCCATATTTGCTCGGCGTTATCATTATCAAAATATATCTCAAAACCGCCCGCGCCTGTGTAACCGGTGGCGGATACCACTACGTTATCAATACCGGCAAAAGTTCCTTTTTTAAAGGTGTAGTACTCCATAGAAGCCAGGTCGATGCTGGTAAGGCTTTGGAGCGCCTCGGCAGCTTTAGGGCCCTGAATGGCCAGCAGTGAAGTACGGTCGGATATATTTTTCATCTCAACACCGTTGGTGTTAAACTTAGAAATCCAGTTCCAGTCTTTTTCAATATTTGAGGCATTAACTACCAGCATGTAGGTTTTTTCGTCGATACGGTAAACCAGCAAATCGTCAACAATACCGCCGTCTTCGTTAGGCAGGCATGAGTACTGTACTTTGCCATCGTATAGCTTTGAGGCATCGTTACTGGTAACACGTTGTATCAGGTCGAGGGCGTTTTCGCCTTTCAAAATAAACTCGCCCATGTGGCTTACATCAAACACGCCTACGCCTTTGCGTACGGTTTCGTGTTCGGCGTTTATGCCTGCATATTGTACGGGCATATTGTATCCGGCAAAAGGCACCATTTTGGCACCGGCCTTAACGTGTATATCAGTTAATGCTGTATTCTTCATGTGTCAGTTAAAATTGGGGCAAAAATAGCAAAAATACGCACAAATCAGGCATGTGCCAGGCGCTTATAATACGCGGCCAGTTTAAGGGTAACGGCCTCTACATTGTGCTGCTCTTCGGCCAGCAAACGGGCGTTCGCGCCAATGGTTTTGCAAAAAGCTTCGTCGGCAATGCAGCGTTGTATAGCTTCGTAAAATTCATCGCGATTGTTGGCAATGAGTATATTGTGCCCGTGCTTGTAATTGATACCTTCGGCACCCAGCGATGTGGATATAATACACTTCTGCATGGCCATACCCTCTACAATTTTAACCCGCATACCACCGCCCGATAGCAGGGGCACTATCATAATGCACTTATTGTTCACAAACTCCAACGCGTCATCTACCTCTCCCTGTATGTATATTTTGCCCGGCACTTCGTAATCATCAAACTGTTCGGGGATATCGTTACCGGCAACATACAGCCGCGCGCGCAGGTCGCCATTGCTGAAATCGCTGTGGAAATTATCAATGAACCACTCCATACCTTCGCGATTGGGCAGCCAGGCCAGCGATCCTAAAAAGAACAGACTCGGAAATTCCGTCTTGTCGCAATCCGGGGTGTACTTCAACAGGTCGATACTGATGGGCAGCACCTCTACCGGAACACGAATATCATACGAGCGGATGGTTTTTTCATCCTGCCCGGTAAATACAATGATGGCATCAAAATGGGCGAGCTGTTGCAGCTCATAACTCCTGATACGCTTGGCAAGCATCGTCAGGTATATTTTTTTAAACGGATCTGATTTTTGCTGCGCCAGCCTGAACCATACCTGGTGCTCAATATTGTGCGCCCGGTAAATAAGCTTCGCCTTTGAATTTTTACGCACAGCGGCCAAATAAGGCACCACGAACAAGCCTTCAAACTGTACAATATCATAATCTTGACTTTGCAGTTCGGTTATAATGATGTTTTCGAGCTCTTCGTTGTAATAACGATCAATAATGTGTGCCGTTTGGCTGAAGAGGTTAAAAAAAGCATCAACCATACTTACCGAAATATCAACATGATGCGAGCGGTAATTTATTTTATCGAGGATATCGTCGGTAGCGTGCAGGCGGTCGTTTTGCTTTTTCTCGTCGAGCGAAATCAGCGAAACCTCGTGCCCGAGGTTAACGAGACCTTTAATGGTATTATACACCACTATAGGGTATCCGCCGTTTTGCGGAAACAAAGTACGGTGCGACAATATCAGTATCTTCAATGGGGCTTGGATGGTTTGTAGCAAAAATACTTAATTGCCAGTTACAAACAAGTAATCGGTACGTCAGGAATGGATTATTCTACTAATATTTTTTGGCAGTATAGCGAATTGTTTATGCCTGCTCAAATTCTATCCTGATCTGCGGGTTGGTCACCTTAAAACTAAGGCGATGGTAAGGGGTATGGCCCAACCTTAAAACCGTATTGCGGTGTTTTATAGTAGGATAGCCTTTATTGCTGTGCCAATCGTATTCGGGGTGTTCGGCAGCGATGAGCTTCATATAATCATCGCGGTAGGTTTTGGCCAGTATAGATGCTGCCGCTATGCTATAATACTTGGCATCGCCCTCCACAATGCAGTGGTGCGGCGTGGTTTCGTATTTGTTAAAACGATTGCCATCTATAATTAAAAACTCCGGCTTTAAGGTAAGCTGCGCGATAGCGCGGTGCATAGCCAAAAAAGAAGCGTTCAGGATGTTGATTTGATCTATCTCTTTATTACAAACTGATGCCACGGCATAGGCTATGGCCTTTTGCTCAATTTCGGTACGCAGCTGGTAACGAATGTCTTCGGATAGTTGTTTGGAATCGTTCAGCAGGTGATGGTCGAAATCGGCAGGGAGAATTACAGCGGCGGCAAAAACAGGCCCTGCAAGGCAACCGCGCCCGGCTTCATCACATCCTGCCTCAATTAATTCATGCTGAAATCTTGCTAATAACATCGTTGCTGCGCTTATCTTTTTTATCAAATATCTGATAAATTATGATAACGGGCTTAAAATATTTTTAGTGTAAGGAGGGTAATGTCATCAATGGGCTTGGCTTTTATAGCCTTGTTGAGGTGATCTAAAATGGCTTGGTTAAAATCGATAGGCGGGAGTTTGCCATTCTTTATTACGCAGTTCACCAGTTTGTCGTCGTTCCACTGCTTTGATACATCGGGTTCGTGATCCATCAGCCCATCGGTATAATTAAAAATGAGCGTATTGGGTTCTACATCTACCTCGCCTTCGTTTAAAAACGGCAGATCGTCAAAGGCGCCTATCATGGTGGTGCCTAATTTAAGCGGAACCGCCTCGCCATCGCAAAACATGATGGATGGGTTATGCCCCGCATTAATATAGTTGAGCTTGCGTGTTTGCTGGTTATATCGGGCCAAAAACAGGGTGATGAATTTTTCGCCCTTGGTGTTTTTAAGTACAATGTCGTTAAGCCTGTCGATGATATTGGTGAGCTCGGGCTCTACCGTTACCCAGGCACGCAGACTGGCCTGAAAGTTGGCCATGAGCAAGGCGGCCGAAATTCCTTTTCCCGAGACATCGGCAATACACCATATATATTCGTGGTCGTTTATGCGGATGAAATCGAAATAATCGCCGCCGATGTTTTGATGGGGAAGATAGCGGGCATCAATCTCGATATGCTCGTCTTTGTGCATGCGCACCGGGATCAGCATATTCTGCACATCGCTGGCCAGCTCCATTTCGCGCTGAAAACGCTCGGATTGCAGCTGCTGCTTAAACAATTTCCGGTTCTCCAGCGCCACCAATATCACGTTGATAAGAGTTTGCATAAAGTTGAGGTCGTTGCTTACCATCTCTTCCGGCGATTTAAAATCGCCTATCAATGCAAAGGCTACCGGTTTATTTTTTTGGTAGATGGGGATATAATAATCGTACTGCGAAAGTATGCCGTTCTTATGCCCCGAAACAGGGATGGCCTCACGGAATTTTTTTAATAACAGGCAGGCCTTATAAAGCTCGTAAGTAGGTTCTGTTTGCCCGCCATATTTTGATATACACACAAAAACACCCTCGTCTTCAATTAAAAAACGCAGCTTACCCATATGCAGATAATTCTGGCATATTACTTCAAACATTTGAATGAGTACAGGTGTAGCCGTATTTTTATTGATAGCGCGCGTTATCTCCAATAAAGAGTTTAATTCCGACTGCCGTTTAAGTAACAGTCTAATTAAATCGTCTTCACCTGAATTAGCTTCGTTATGCTGCATTGGTTGTATATAGAAGGCTTTCTATAAAATTAGAAAATAATTTTTTTAAACAAGGATACTTTGTGATTTTATATCAAAGGCATCCCTTAACCCTACCGTTACTAAATTAAACGCGTAAATGGTGAGCATAATGGCCAGTCCCGGTATTATGGCCAGGTGTGCCGAATCCATCACGATGTACCCATAGTGTTCCTTGATCATCCCGCCCCAGGTAGGCATTGGCGGCTGCGCCCCAAAACCTAAAAAACTCAAACCCGACTCTAACAGAATTGCCGACGCGAAATTTGATGATGCTATCACTAATATCGGCCCTATAATATTAGGTAAAATATGCCGCATTATTATACGCCTGTTATTAAAACCTAAAGAACGGGCTGCTTCTATATATTCTACCTGTTTTAAACCGATCACCTGTCCGCGTACCAGCCGCGCTACCTCTACCCACATGGACAGGCCAACCGCAATATATATTTGCCATAAACCCTTGCCCAGCGCGAAGGAAATGGCAATAACCAGCAGCAGTGCCGGTAACGACCATAGTATATTCATCAGCCAGCTTAATGCCGCATCTATTTTGCCACCAAAATAACCGGCCACCGCACCAATGCTTACACCGATAAGCAAACTGATGATCACCGCCACCAAACCCACCGAAAGCGAGATGCGTGTGCCCAATAATAAACGGCTCAGCAAATCGCGACCGTAAATATCGGTGCCTAACAGGTAGGTTTTGATTGTAATGTTTTCCGTGCGGATCCCATCTCTAAAGCGTTGATAAAGCGGCTCGCCAAGCGGCAATACGCTGTGCCTGCCCGATGAATAGAGCACTATAACATTACTGCCGCTGTAGGCCGGCTTTTGCCCGGTAACTACCTCAAATATATTGTAAACCTTACGTTCTGGTTTATCCTCGTCGCCAATGTATTCGTCAACATAAACCGAATCGGCCTTAAAGCTATAACCGGTTATGGGGATGTTGCGATAGAAATCGGGCTGACCGAAAAGCATTTTTTTTAAGACACCCACAGTATCCACCGGTTCATCTTTACGGATGCGCAGCAGCATAAACTTTGATCCCGGTTTTTTAATGCTGAGTTGAATGATCATGTTATTGGCCTGCGGCGTATCGTCGGGCATAATTAAATAGCCCAGTATGGCTACAACAATGCAGATAGCGATGAACACAACTCCGCCAACGGCAAACTTGTTGCGCATAAATACCTTACGGGTCCGCTGTGCTGGGGTGAGCTCGGCCAAGATCTTTTTTGTTTAAATATGCTTTAAATACGGCAATAATTCATCGCCCAGTAAAAACAAATGAACGTGTAATGACTTAAGCCTCGTTCAACTCATCCCAATACTCCACCGCGCGGCGATAATGCGGTATCACTATTGACCCGCCAACCAAATTGGCTATCATGAAAATCTCGTTCATTTCATCGCTGTTTACGCCTGCTTCGTGGCATTTACCGAGATGGTATTTTATACAATCGTCGCAACGTAACACCATGGATGCTACCAAGCCCAGCATTTCTTTGGTTTTTACATCAAGCGCGCCTTCGGCATAAGAGGTGGTATCCAGCGCGAAAAAACGTTTGATATTGGTATTGGCGGTTTCCATTATCCTATCGTTCATTTTGGTGCGATAGGCATCAAATTCATCTGTTAACTTTCCCATTGTGTATGTATTATTCTAAAAATTTCTTCCGGTAATTTAAGGGGCTTACCTGCATGCGGGCCTTAAATGTTTTGTAAAAGTGCGAGACATCGCCAAAGCCACAATCAAACGCGATGGCCGATATCGGCTTATCGGTTTGTACCAGTAACTGCGTGGCGTAACTAAGCCGGTACTCAATAATGGTATCCATAAAGGTGCGGCGGGTTACCCTTTTAAAGTATTTGCAAAAAGCGTTGGGCGTCATGTTGGCTATACCGGCGGCTTCCTCTAATGATACATGGCTCCTGAAGTTCTCTACCAAATAGGCAAACACGGGGTTAATTCGCGGCTGTTCGCTCATGCTGATACCGGGCAATATACCATGCTGATCAAGCAATACCTGGTTGCGGCTTTTGGCCAGCGTTTGCAGGGCATCCAGTAATAAAAGCAGCTTTTTGAAACTCTCGCTATTACCGGTAAACTGCTGCATAATGGCTTTCATATCCGTATTCACGCTTTTAAAGCAGATACCGTTACCGCTTTTTTGCAGCAGGCGGCTAATGTGCCTTAACTCGTGCCGGGTAAAAAAATCATCGCCTAAAAATTCGGGCACAAACTGTATCACTATAGAGCAGGCATCATCCTGTTTGCCCTCCAGTTTCCAGCAGTGGGGCACATTGGGACCAAGCAATACCAAGTCGCCCGGACCAAAATTTTCCATGTGGCTGCCTACATAACGTTTGCCGGTGCCGCTTACTATGTAGGTAAGTTCGTACTCGCGGTGGTAATGGTAAGGTGCGTTAAACCCTTCTGCATCAAATGTTCGCGCCAAAAAAGACTGCTTATCGTTATGTTTTATCAGCTCGTATGAGGCCTTCATTTTTGCGTATAATGTCGGGTTTGTTTGTGTGGGTAATTATATGGATAATATACGCCATTATTATGCCATAAAACATATTTTTTTGGCAATAAGTAAGCCGGATATTTAGCACACCAATAATTCCTGAATTATGAGCTTTACCAAATTATCGTACAGCACTCAACGCACGATAGATGACACTCTCATTCATTAAACAGAACTCTGCGTTATTATAAATAAACAATTCAGCTATTTTTATTTCAAGGGGTTGCAGGCTTCGGATAACCGAAGCCTTTTTTTTATGATGGATGGGCTTTGTTAAAATAAAAAAGCCTTTCGAAGTGTTAGAAACTTCTAAAGGCTACTTCCTGTTTGTAACTTAAAAAGTTAATCAATTCCCGTTGCCGAAAACAATAATAGCGATGGCTATTATGATGAGTGCCAGTAAAACGGTGAGTGTAATCTTGATCCAGCTGAGCGGGCGTTCGCCGATAACCTCGCCTGTACTGGCGTTGATGGTGAACTGGTATACCTTTCCGCTGTAAGTGTATGAGCTTACCCATACCGGTAGCATGAGGTACTTAATGCCTTTGTTGAAATAGTCGCTGTCGGTATCGTCAATGCGCTGCTCGTCGCCGCCAATATCGTTGCGGATGGCGCTTTCTATTTCGGGCTGCATCATAATGACGGCCTGGTCAAAACCGGCCTCGGGTGCCAGCTGATAGGTTTCGGCACGGAAACCGCTGATGTAGCGTTCGTCAAACTTAAGCAACATATTAAAAGCCCATGGGCCAAGCTTATTTAGTGTTTTTGTTGGTAACGATTTGCTGGCAGGTACTACCAAATCGCGAAAATCGCACTGTACCGTGCCCGATGCCGAATACCAGCGGGTATGGCGTACTTGACGGGTACGGGTTTCACTGCGCCCGTTCACGTTTTCGGTATAGGTTTCGGTTACGTAATAGTGTTCGCCGCGCTGCCCTTCGTAACGGGTATTGGTATCGGCATCAAAAGCCCAATGCGGAATGTATACGCCTTGCAACGAAGGCATCATATTGCCGCTTACCTTCTTCACCAAATCATTAGGAGCAAACCACAAGCCCTTCATCCATTTTTGAAAATACTGTATGGCGGCATCCTTAGTAACAAAAAATGGCAGCACATAATGCGGCCGAACGTATTGCTTTTCGGCAGACAGATCGAGTACCAGCGGAGATGTACAGAACGGGCATTTATCGGCCGTAACATTAGCGGCAAGCACGGTTGATGAGCCGCAACTATTACATTTAACGGTCTTCAGCCCGGCATCCTGCCGGTAATTTTCACTTTGGGCTATAAACGCTTCATAGTCCAGCGTGATGATCTCCCTGCTATCCGGTGCCGATTTAATTTCGTTGGATACCCCGCAATAGTTGCATTTTAGGCTATGCGTGCCCGGGGCAAAATTTAGTATAGCCCCGCAACCTTTACAGTTAAGCGAATTATTTATTACGGCACTTGCCTCCGGTTCCATACAGGGTGGTTTAAGTTTTTATAAATGTAATTGCCGATGATTAAGCGGTTGGCAATGGCGGCGGCGTGCTCTTGAACAGATCGGCCACCTCGGGCAGTGTAGCTACCGGCGCCCAGGCTGCCATACCTTTTTTCCAAACCATGCTGCTCTCGCTAAATGAGCGTTCGCCTGCCATTTGGCTTAGCTGGTGCAGGGTAAACGGCCCGTTCGATTTATCGGCAATAACCACGTAGTATTGCTCTTCGGTGGGTATTGGCGGTGGTCCGCCCGCTGTAGGTCGCGGGGTGCTGCCCTGGTTAGGGTCGAATTTGTTTTGCTGGAAGATATTGCCAACCTGTCCCATCATGGCCGCGCCAACACCTAAGCCCATACCTGCCGCGCCAAGGTTGCCCCCAATGCTGTTCTCGGCAGATTTTTCGATAGCGTTAGCTGCCTGAAACTGCGCGTAAGCACCCAGGTTGCCCACTATGCCCATGCTGCTGCGTTTATCAAGCGCCTGCTCCACTTCGGGCGGCAAAGAAATATTTTCAACCAGCAGCTTGGTAAGGTTAAGGCCTATCTCGGCAAAATCGGGCTGTATATTGGTGGTGATAAGCTTGCCCATTTCATCGTAATTGGCAGCAAGATCAAGCACCGGAATTTTTGATTGAGCAACAGCATCCATCCCGCGTGATACGGCGATATTGCGTAACTGCTCGTTAATATCTTCTACATTAAATTCTGGATTGGTAGCGGCTATCTGTTGCAGAAACAATTTAGGATCCTGCACCTTAAAGTTATACGAACCGAAAGCCCTTAAACGTACAGGGCCAAATTCGGCATCGCGCAGCATTACCGGGTTTTTAGTGCCCCAGCCCTGGTTGGTGAACTGGCGGGTGCTCACAAAAAATACATCAGCCTTAAACGGACTGTTGAAGCCATATTTCCAACTTTGCAGCAGGGTAAGGATGGGCATATTTTGCGTGGTAAGTTCATACATGCCGGGCTCAAAAACGTCGGCAATTTTGCCTTCGTTCATAAAAATGGCTACCTGCGATTCGCGAACGGTAAGCTTGGCGCCCATTTTAATGGCATTCTCATACCTCGGAAACTTCCATATAATTGTATTATGAGTAGTATCTACCCACTCAATTACATCAATAAACTCGTTTAATAATTTGCTGAATAGTCCCATAGCGTTTTCAATTGATAGATTGAATAAATATGTAAATTATTTTAAATATATCAATACATAATTTGCCCGGCTAAAAAAGCTTAGCTGTGAAGTATATCAAACAACTCACAAAAAAGTAATCCCGGCATATTTATCATACACCGGGATCCTGAAAAACTATTTAATCGGTAATTTCTATTTTTTGTTGGAGAACAGCCACGGCAACAGTCCGGCTTCGGCGAAAGCGTTGTTCCAGCTATCGTGCCCAACGTTGGGGTAAAGGCTGAATTTAGGGTTAGCGCCTTCGGCTTTCAAAGCGGCTACTACTACTTCCGAGTGATCTGCCGGTACAATCGGATCCTTACCTCCGTGGAAAACCCAAAGTGGCACCTTCTTGGCGTATTTGGGTACATTCAGCGAGTTATCGCCGCCGCATATAGCAATTGCCGCCGCGAACAGATTCGGTTTACGTCCCAGCATTTCAAGCGTACCCATGCCACCCATTGACAGGCCGCCAATGTATACCTGTTTTTTATCGATATATGGTTTCTTCAACAATTCATCGGTAAAACCAAGCAAGGCAGCCATAGCTTTGGTAGGCGCGCTGTCATCAGTTTTAAACAGAAACTTGTTTTTGCCGGTAACATCATTGTGCTCAATATCTACGTTAGACCAAAAGCTTTCGGCAGGGCATTGCGGGAAGATCACTATAGCGCGGTATTGCTGCCTTATGTCGGGCCTCAAAAACAAGTCGGCACCGTAGGTAAGCTGGGCATTGTTATCCTTGCCCCGTTCGCCCGCGCCATGCAGTATAATTACAACCGGGTATTTTTCGGTCGGGTTAAATTGCAGCGGGAACAATATGCGGTAGGGCATGGTATCACCCTTTGCGGCGTACAGGCCTTTATCGTAAGCTGTTCTGTCCTGCGCCTGCGTAATAAAAGGAATACCCAGCATAATTATTAAGAAGAGTTTTGATACTAATTTCATACGGTTAAATATTTTATTGAAACGGCTTGTTTAAAGGTATTATTAAATACTGATAAATCTCGTTGCTGTAACAGGCATTATTTAACAGCGTTTTATCAACAAAGTTTTTGCGCAGGGCAACAATAGTAACATGGCTTTAAAATTTTTGCTTTAGGTATATTTGCGGGCATGCCTACCAAAAAAGCGCTTATTATAGGTGCCGGAATAGCCGGAATAGCCACCGCCATACGTTTAGCCGGAAAAGGCTACAGGGTAGAAGTTTTTGAGGCGAATGCTTATCCCGGAGGCAAGCTATCTGAATTTACACGTGATGGCTTTCGGTTTGATGCCGGGCCCAGCCTGTTTACCATGCCCCAATATGTGGATGAGCTTTTTACACTGGCCGGTAAAAACCCGCGCGATTACTTTAACTATAAAAAGCTGGATACCGTTTGTCGCTACCATTACCCCGATGGCACTCAATTTAACGCTCCCGCCAATGTGGATGATCTGGCAAAAGAAATAAGCCGTAACACAACAGAACCGGCCGACTCGATTTTAAAACATGCCGACTACAGTGAGCGGATCTACCGCATAACCAACCACGTTTTTTTAGAACGATCATTACACCGTCTGCAAACTTATTTGAAGTGGGATACCTTACGATCGATATTTCGCCTGCGGCAGATTGACAGCATGCGCACCATGCACAAGGCCAATCAAAGCTTTTTTAATGACGCACGGATAGTACAAATGTATAACCGCTATGCCACTTATAATGGCTCAAACCCATACGAGGCACCGGCCACACTCAACGTGATACCGCATCTTGAACAGCATTATGGCGCTTACTTTCCGGATGGCGGAATGTACAGCATTATCCAAAGCCTGGTGAAACTGGCGGAGGAACTGGGTGTAAAGTTTCATTACAATTCGCCGGTACAGCAAATAATAGTTGAAAACCATAAAGCCCGCTATATATTGGTGCACAACCGCGAAATTAAGGGCAACATCATTATATCCAACATGGATGTATGGTTCACCTACCGTAAGCTGTTGAACAACTACCCGACCTTGCACCCTAATAAAACCCTGAAACAACAACGCAGCAGCTCGGCGCTGATATTTTACTGGGGAATAAAAAAACGGTTCGACAAACTCGATCTGCATAATATTTTTTTCAGTGCTGATTATGCCGCTGAATTTAAACACATCTGGCAAAAAAAGAATATTTACCACGACCCAACCGTATACCTCAACATCAGCTCGAAACATCAAAACACCGATGCCCCCGAAGGCTGCGAAAATTGGTTTGTGATGGTCAACGTACCGGCCAACTCCAGCCAAAACTGGGATGCGTTGATTGCCAAAGCGAAAGAAAACATCCTCAATAAATTATCAACAGCGCTACAAGAGAACATTGAAGACCTGATAGTTACCGAAGACATCCTTGACCCGCGGAGTATTGAACAGCGCACATCCTCATACCGGGGCTCGCTATACGGCACCAGTTCCAACAATCGTTTCGCGGCATTTTTGAGGCATGCCAACCGGTCGGCAAAGGTAAAGAACCTGTATTTTTGCGGGGGTAGCGTACACCCGGGAGGAGGCATTCCGCTATGCCTGCTTTCGGCCAAAATTGTAAGCGACTGGGTAGGCGATAACTAATACTGCTTTATCTGTTTAGTGCCAAATTTTGCATCAGGTATTGCCAAATTAAAATATAAGCCTATTTTTGCACCACCAAATAAAAAATGGCCCGTTCGTCTAGGGGTTAGGACGTTAGATTTTCATTCTAGAAACAGGGGTTCGATTCCCCTACGGGCTACTGAAAAACAATTGATGCCTTAAGTTAATCAACTTAAGGCATTTTTTTTGGATTAAATTATTTTATAGTTTCCATAACAGAAAGATTAATCCTTTACCGCTAATTGCTGTCATAGCCTATATGAAAAACCTTAACCATATTTATGCCTTTGCGCTTTTGATGTTATTTACATCATGTAAAAAAAGTGATCACCCGAAACCAGTTGTTGACGAGCCTGCCGAGCAGGTAATAGCCATTGTTCGCGATTCGGTATCTTATACCATAGATGGCCAAAACTATACAGCCGGTGGCGTTGGCCTCAATTCTATGCACGTTGGCGGTCAGGAGGCTAACCGCAAACTTGTTATTAACGATAACAACCCGCATAATTATACCCTTGTAGGCAACCCAGACTCTGTGATGTACTATCAAAAAAATTCTATTTCTGCTAAAAGCGCAGATATAACTGTTACTTTTTTAAGAAAATACCTTAAGCAGAAACAAGGGGTTTCGTGGATGCCGGGCCGAAATGATGTACTTAAATTGTTTACTGTAGGCAAGTATGCTCTATCTGAAGATTTCGAATGGCAAAACACCCAAAATGGTATTGCCATTGATATAGCAGCTGGCTCATCTTACAATGCATATAACGGAGTTAATACTGTTGTAGCCGCACCTGGTTTTCAAAAAAATTCCACCTTTGAGATTATAAGCTTCACACAAGCAACATCTGGCAGTTACAATCTGAAAGCAAAATTTACCGCTACAATACTTGACGCGGCGGGCAAGCAAAAAAAAGTGGAGAATGGTTATTTACAGCTAAATTTTGTTCCCTCGTACAATATCTATGGTAATTAAACAGTAAAAATATCATCGACACATGTAAGTTTTCATCTTGCCGATGGTTGTCAAATAGGAACAGTAAAACTTGTGTTTGCGTAGCACCTACGCCTCTCACTACAGCCAGCACCCCGTGGTGGTTATTCCTATGTTTAATCGTAAAGATTCTATAAGTATGAAAGCTACTTTGCCAGCGGCCACAAGCCGGAGGCTTGGGGTGGCAAGGGAGTCTGTATACCTTGCGGCATTCTGATAGAAAGTTCTCCAATCAGTTGCCTGCCAAACTTTTCAGGCCTTTGATAAAAGGGTTCGAGATTTTCTCTCTGTGAGCTACATAAAAAAGCATCGATCAATATGGTTGATGCTTTTTTATACTTACTATTTTGGTGAATCCTCGTCCCAATCTACTATCTGCGCCTGTCGGTAAAACGCTAAAGCTACTGATTACGCTAAGCTACGGCGGACAAATACGGCGGATAATAAACGCTTGATTTTCATTCCAAAGCCGTTCGCTACCGACGTTTCCGTTACTATTTTAACTTTATTTACAAAATTTACATTTTTATTTACAATCCAAATCACCCGACCAGGAAAACATCAAAGTAGGTTTGCTGAACCAATTTGAAAGGATATGAAAAATAAAAAAAATGTCATCTATGCGGTGATCTTACCGCTGGTTGTGGTGAGTGGATTAGTATTTGCTAATCGTGAAATTGAAAATGGAAATGAGCGATCTCCAAAGCCGTTGTCCATTGCTGACAGCATAGCCCATCGGGACGACAGGAAAAAATGGGAGGCTTCTCCCGACGGTATAAGGTACAAAGAATGGGAGGTTTTTCCTGAAGGTATAAAAGTGCACGCCAGTCATGATAAAATAAGGAAGTACATAAAGGATTTTTCCAATATGGAGGCTGTGGTAACCTCTGTTACCTTTCAGCGCAAAAACAGCAACTCATCAGGACCAAAATGGCTTATAGTCAAAATTAATGGCGAACAATACATGATGCAATTTATTCCTGATGATTTTGAGCAGTTAAACAGCCTGAAAGTTAACGACAAAATAATTGTAAGGAGCCGCAGCGCAGGGTATTCGCCAAATCATCCATATTTAATTATATCGGGCGACTATATTGAGCAAAACAACAAGGTGCTTTTTAAACGTGATTTTAGCAAAAACAACGGATGCTGAGGATTACCGGCAAATGTCCTCCGAAACGCTAACAAGTGTTTAGAAGATCTTCCCTTGGGGTATAAAAACCATCAATCATACACGATTGGTGGTTTTTTTATGCAGCGTAAATTCAAAATAAATCAACAAATTACATCTGGGCTGCTATTTAATATATCCTGGCTTTTTCTTCAATAAAAACAGGTGTTAATGTGCTTGGGGCTAAAAGGCTATGAAATATAAAATACCGCTCGCCTCCGGATGCTTTTATCTTTATATTCGTTTATAGTGTGCTGGCGCACCCTTCAAGTGTTAATAATGAACAGCGTATTTGCTGTAAAAAATCTATATTTCAACAAATAGTAAACAGGAAAACAACCGGGATAGATGTTGCAATTGAATCCATATACCTTTCATATTAACGCCTACCACTTAGCGCTTTTGGGAGCAATATTTATCGGCCTAAATTTCATGCTGTTGTTATGGTTTAGTCCCCAAAAAAAGCGGGCAGCAAACCGTTTTTTCGCTCTGGCATTAGGCACCGCGGTTTTATGGATGACGGAAACATTAGGCATCGATATCGGCCTGAGTACCTATTTCCCGCGCTGGGATTGGCTACCCCTTCAATTTTCGCTGGCAACCGGCCCGCTCATTTTCTTTTATGTGCTCAAAATTACCAGGCCCGAATACAAATTAAGGGGTAAGGATTTACTGCACTTCAGCCCGCTGTTGCTGGAGCTGGGCGCTCATGTATTGGAGGTTAATGAAAGCATGAAAACGGGCGGGGCAACCTATACTACCCACATATTTCAACAGTTAAATCTGGCACTCCAATTTTTGGCGTTTTTTTCGGTCAGCATTTACCTGTGCCTGTGCTTTATACAGATAGATCGTTTTTACCGGCAACTCAAATTTAATTGGGGAGACCGTCCCCGGAACGAGCTGCAATGGCTGCGTAATTTACTGTTAACCTTCGGATTGGTGTGGTTGTTATGGATCCCTTTTGCTGCCGCAGATTATTTCTACTACCATAACCAACCGGGCGCACATCCTTATTATCCATTACACCTGCTGTTGGCTGTAGTGAGTATTGGAATGGGTGCCGTGGTTTTTCTAAGGCCGGGCGATAACGCGCAGGCAGATGCGCCATTGTTTTTAAAATCATTGATTCCGGCGGAGCTGAGGCAAAAAGGCATTTGGCTGAAGAATACGATGAAAGCCAATCGGTACTACCAGGACCCGGAACTCAATTTAAGCTTGCTGGCCGAAAAGCTTGACATGAGCCCGCATGAGTTATCGCGGATAATTAACACAGCACTCCAAAAAAGTTTTAACGATTTTATCAGCGAATACCGTGTTGCAGAGGTTATCCGAAAAATGCAGGATCCGGCAAACGATCATATTACCCTGTTGGGCATTGCTTACGATTCCGGCTTCAATTCAAAAAGCACCTTTAACCGGATTTTTAAGGAAATAACCGGTAAAAGCCCGGCCGAATATAAAACTGAACTGAAAAAAGAGCTCCCAACTTATAATATGGGACGTAATGGCCGCTTTGCAACGGTAGTTTCGGGCAATCAATCTGCACTGACGTGGACTGACTCGAAATTCAACTACAACTTTATGTTCAGAAATTATTTAAAAACGGCATTCAGAGGATTTTGGAAGCATAAGCTATTTACGATAATAAACGTTGCCGGTTTATCTATAGGCATCAGCGCCTCGGTAGTAATTTACCTTATAGTGAACTATGATTTTACGTTCGATAAATTTCACAAGGACAACGACCGTATTTGCCGCGTGGTTATGGATATGGAGCTGTCTAACGGGCAAAAAATCCATTCCAGCGGAGTGCCGGGTCCTTTGGCCGCTGCAATTAAAAACCAGGTAACGGGTATTGAGGCCACTGTACCTATCTATGAGTTTTGGCCTCATTTCGTTTATATCAACAATAAGCAAAAGCGGTTTAAAGATCAGAACGGGATGACATTTACCGCCCAGGAATATTTTAAGGTTTTTAATTATGTATGGCTTGCCGGTTCGCGGCAGCATGCGCTTGATGAACCTAACCAGGTAGTGCTAACATCGCAACAAGCCAGGTTGTATTTCCCGGCGTTAAAATATAAAGACATGATAGGTAAAACGGTTACCTATGATACGCTAACAACAACAGTTAGCGGCATTGTACAAACGCTTACACAAAATACCGACTTTGCCTTTAACGGTTTCGTATCTATCAGCACCATAACCACAAACAAAAGTTTTGCCGCATCGTCACACATCACTAATTGGGGGCACATTTTTTCGGGTTCAGAGGTTTTTGTAAAGTTGATGCCCGGCATTTCGGCAGCTAAGGTTTTAAAACAAATGAATACCCTTTATAAGGAAAATAACCCACCCCCGCGCGATGACAGGGCGCTTGCCAACAATGTAAACTTACGCTTGCAGCCATTAGATGATCTTCACTTCAACGCGGATTATAATATTTTCAGTTTTTCATCGCCGGCAAACAAAACCGCCGACTATGGCTTATTGGCTATAGCCGGCTTCCTGTTGCTGCTGGCCTGCATCAACTTTGTTAATTTAACTACCGCCCAGGCCGGCCAAAGGGCAAAAGAAATTGGCATTCGTAAAACAATGGGTGGCACCCGTGCGCAATTGATAGTACAGTTTTTAAGCGAAACATTTTTGATAACCCTTTTCGCGGTTGTTATCTCCGTTTTACTTGCACCGGTTATTTTAAACCTGTTCTCCGACTTTATCCTCCCGGATATCCGTGTAGATTTTCTGCATCAACCGGAGATCATGCTGTTTCTGCTGATCTTAACAATTGTGGTAACCGTTTTATCGGGTTTTTATCCGGCCCTTATGCTGTCGGGTTACAAACCTGTTTCGGTATTGAAAAAACAGGCACAAAGTGATAGCAGCAAAACACGACATGCATGGCTGCGTAAATCGCTTACGGTTTCTCAGTTTGTTGTAGCGCAGTTTTTTATTATGGCAACTGTTTTGGTAAGCAGGCAAATTCATTACGTATTAAATAAAGAACTCGGGTTTAAAAAAGATGCCATCCTGGTTGTTAATGCTCCATGGAAGGCCGCCACGCTCCGCGATAATAAGGCGCTGTTGAATAGCTTTCAATCAATACCCGGGGTTGCTTTGGTAGGTTTAGGCAGCGACCCGCCTTCGTCTGACGTTTTTAACAGAACGCGCAGTGTTTATAATGCCGGAAAAAAGGAAATAGTAACAGAGGAAATAGTAGTTAAAACGGGCGATGAAAATTTCATCAAAACATATCAGCTAAAATTGCTCGCGGGCAGAAACATACTCGAATCAGACACCGGAAAAGCCATTATCATTAATAATACGTACGCGAAATTATTAGGATTTAAGCATCCCGGCGATGCTATAGGGAAACAATTAGACAAGTTTAGCGGGCGCAGAAACATTAGTATTATCGGCGTAGTAGCCGATTTTAACCAGCGGTCGTTACATTCGCCAATCTATCCGTCGGCTATTTCATGGGGTAGCGAAAAATACGGGGAGATGCGAACTTTACATGTTAGTTTAAAACCACAAACTGCCAATGGCAACGAATGGAAAACTACGATTGCGCGCATGGCCAAAGCCTGGAAAAAGGTTTATCCCGACGATGATTTCGATTGCCAGTTTTATGATGAAACGATAGCCCAATTTTACGAGGAAGAACAACACACATCAACCTTATTAACGTGGGCTACAGGCTTATCAATATTTATTAGTTGCCTTGGTTTATTGGGCCTTGCAATTTATACAACCAACCAACGCGCCAAAGAAATTGGTATACGTAAGGTGCTTGGTGCTACTGTTACACAAATTTTAACCTTGCTATCAACAGAACTGGTATGGCTCATTTTACTTGCCTTTATCTTAGTAACGCCGGTTGCATGGTATGCCATGAATAAATGGATGGAAAGTTTTGTTGATCACGTAGCTATCAGTTGGTGGGTCTTCGTTATCAGCGGCGCAGGCATGTTGGTTACGGCATTGTGTACTTTAAGCTTCCAAACCTTGAGGGCTGCTATTGCCAACCCGGTAAAAAGTTTAAGAAGTGAGTAAAAACACGTATTCATCTATCCTTCTAATTCTTTCTTTTAAGCCGGAACAAGACTGAATCAGTATACTAACCCGCCAATAGTCTCAAGTCTGCTAAAAGGCATTCGAGTGAATGCTGCTATGGCTATTTTAAGAGGCAAGTCAAAGTTTTTGATTTGCCTTTTTCTTTGCCCTCAGAAACTGCATTTACTATATCAAAACATTTCAGATCGCATCCTTTCGTCTTTAGAAAGCGTTTTGAATTTTTTATACGCGCTGTTTAAATACAATAATAAGTTAAAAGAATTTGCCTGGAAAACAGCCAGGCCTGGTTTGTACCGTTTTATAAAACTGTTAATTTCTTCATCGCCTACAGGGATGTACTTTTGAACAGTATCCTTACAAAAAACCCTGTCGATGTTTATAGCAGTTTCTTCATCATTGATTAATTTTTCGATTTTCTTCTTCTTTTTCTCATCCTTTTTCCAATACCAAAGCCTTAAACTTAACCCGCCTTTATAGTTTCCGTCATCGTCCATTTGCTTTTTCACCGTTTGATTATGAAAATCAGGGTCTTGATATTGAAAGCGTTTAGTTGATACTGCCTTGTTCGCGTTAATTTTCACCCCCTCAAGCCAGCGTTCAATTTGCAGCAGGTAGATTTGTTTAAATTTGAGGTTGGTTAACAAAATAGTGTCCGGCCTGTAGCCTTTTGCAGCAATTACCAGTAAATCATTAATTGCTGCTTTTATTTGAAAATTGCCGTTAGTGTCGGTATACACATGTTCGGCTTTTGATATTATTGAAATTTCAGCGGATGAGATAGCATTTTTAGTACCCATCTCATATATTTTGCCCTGTACTGTCTGGGCTTGTACAAGTTCGGCATAGAAGAAATAAATAACGAACAGGAACAGTAGCTTCAGTTGAGCAGTAACGTTCATTTTAATACAGGTTTAGTGTGCGTTGCTTTAGTTATTCCAATCTGTTTGAAAATATGAAACGCAACATGGTAAAATATAGTATGTTATTCAATATCAATGACTATTCAAATTATTTTACTACTTCTAAAAACCCGGTAAGAGGTTCGAAAAAAATTTCTTTTTGGTTACTAAAGAAGCCGTTTTACTTTCGTAAAACGGCTTCTTGTTTGATTTTCGGAATGCACGGCACGAGTGCAGCAGCGAGATTATTTTCGCAGCCTGTTATCCGTTATAAAGCGGGATCGAACTCCACGATCCATTCAATACCATATTTATCCCTGAACATGCCGCCATAGGTTCCCCAGGGGCTGTCGCCAATTTCTCCCTCAACCTCACCACCTGCTGATAATCCGTTAAATACCTTGTCGGCTTCGTCACGGCTTTCGGCACTAACCAATATTTTAGATCTGTTTTCGTTTTCACTTACCCGTCCCATAAATTCGGGAACATCATTGGCTATTAACACATTGTTTTTGCCAATGGGCAAAGCGATGTACATGATCTTGTTCGCGTCGTTTTCCGCTACCGGAAATTCATCGCTTGACAGGTCACCGAAACGGACGATCTTTGTAAATTCTCCGCCAAAAACTGATTTGTAAAAAGTGAATGCTTCTTCGGCATTGCCATTGAAGTTGATCCAGGGGTTAATTGCTCTCATAATTTTTATTGTTAAATGTGATTATAATTTTCTTTTATAAGTTTCACGATAAAGTGGTTAACAGCTCTTCCAGGTTTTTTAAGGTCATGGTAAACCCTATCTTAAAGCCTTCCAATAATTTCTCCAATCGTTCGAAAGATTCATTAAAAATGACAATGTGTACTTTGGTTATGCCATTTTGCTCGCTGAAATTGTAATCCCATTCAGAACCCGGCAGTTCCCTGTTTTCGTCTTTATCTGCAAAGGCGTTGTACATCTTAAAATTGGTTTTCGGGGTAATGGATGTAAATTCCTGTACCGACCAACGCTCTTGCCCGTCGGGACTTATCATCGCGTAAAACCGCCGCCCGCCTACTTCAAAATTCATGTACTTGGTTTTGGCGCGCATGGGTGCAGGTGCCCCCCATTGGTCAAGCAGTTCAGCTTTGGTAAAGGCATCCCATACTAAAGATTGCCCTGCATTAAACTCCCTGGTTATGTAAACCGTTTTCGCGGCTTTGTCAACATTAAAATCAAATAGCAAATCGTTGTTCATTATTCCTGTTCTTTAATGGTTGTTAATAATTGGTCGAGTTGATTAAATTGAGTTTCCCAGCTTTTTCTGAATTGGGCTAACCAGTGGTCAAACTCCTGCATTTTTTTCGCGTTAAAGTGATAATAAATTTCTCTGCCAGCTTGTTCCGGTTTTATCAGTTCGCACTCGTGTAATACTTTAATATGTTTTGATACGGCCTGCCGGCTCATATCAAATTTATCTGCCATGGCATTAGGTGTTAATGCCTGAATAGCCAATAAAGTTAAGATAGCCCTGCGTGTTGGGTCGGATATGGCCTGGAATATATCTTGTTTCATTTTTTGCCCGGGCACATTTAAGCAACCCATTGGTTGCAAATATATGCGCAACTTTTTAGTTGCGCAAATTTATTTGCATTTTTATTTCAGGGTGAATTATAGAACGCGTTTAAAGAGTTATCAAAAAAAGGTTTTTGATAACTTGCGCCACGATTATAAAATACCCTCCCGGGAAACGAAAAGGGTGAATCAAATGAATTGTTATAAATCCCTTCTGATAAGAAGACTCAAGACAATAATGAGTAAATACGTTACCGCTTCCAAAATTGCCACCATTTACTATAGGTAACTTTTGTTTGAGTTTCTGCAGATTTATGTTCAGTTGTTTTAATTTCAGCGACTTGGCTTTCAGCCAAATGGAAGTACTCCATAATCTCTAAGTATTTCTCTTTATTAATTGGTTGAAGTATATATTGCGCTTCATCGATCCTTGTCAGCAAGAGAGATGGGTGTTGTACGAATTGTTGATGACCAACCTTCAAGATCTTGCCACCAACTCTTAGGATGACCCAATCTGACTTTTGAAGCAGCAACTTATAATTTGGCAATATAACCTGAATAGTTTGTACACCTTCCGGAAAATCCGCATCCATAAGGCTTGGCACTTCTAATTCGTCTATTGCCTGTTCAATAAATTGTATCTTTCTAATTTCATCTATTACACGGTCGGCAAATTGCTCTTCACTGGGCTGATCTTGCGAAATTTTATCTAAAACGTATTTCCCGTAATAAAATGGCCTCATACAGCCTGATAACTTAATTTCGTCGCTCTCTTGCAAAAGAAAGTTCAACATATCAACACCGTTTAACCGGGATGCGTGCGCCCATTCTGTACCGTATTGAGCTTCAAATTCGTTTAAAGTAAGTTCATCATCCAAATCTGTTGAAATTGGAGAATTATTGATGTGTGCAATTGCCATAGCCAGTTTGGCACCCAGCACATAATCGGCAGTACTTGCGCAAATGTTCAGCTCTACATCATAAATATCATCACTAACTGTAAGCGCCACTCCGCGCGACGACTCATTATTCAAATAAAATTTATTATACCCGATGATAACGGTATCGGGTTCAATTTTTCCCCTTATACAAACATTAGTTGGAACGAAGCTATTTTCAAGCAGTTGCTTATATGTAACATCTTGATTTTTATTTATACTTATGTGATAACTCATAACACCTAAGTTAACACTAAATAGCACACATCATAAAATCAGATTGTTCGCATAAACATAGCTTGGTTTAAGTGCACCGACAACCGCTGGTCTATTCATCGCTTCTCAATTTAAGTACAAAATGCACCGGTCTTTTTACCGTTTTTGCCGCAATTACTTCAAATAATTATATTATTAATTGGGGAGGGGATTCGCCACTATTTTAAATTTCTTTCTTTTAATAATATTTCCAACTCTTTACTTCTGGCTTTATTTTTAGCGGCTATTGGTATATATATCAGGGGAAGAAAAGTTAGTAAGCCAAAGCCATTTCTTACAGTACTGTAAACGGCAACACCAATCAAAAAGCCAAAGATGGCGGCATCGAAAATTTTGGTGGATTTAGTTTTTTTTGCTTCTTGTAACAGCTCCTCGTTTGTTAATTCTGTTAATTCTTTTTGGCTCATTTATGTAATATATTTTGATGCTTAGGTGTTGATAGCTTGGTTCTGAAATTCCCGGCAAACTATCGCTGTCTTGATTGCAATTTTACTAAATTAAAACTTTCCTTCAACAGACAAACCAGAATATAACATCAATCTCATGAGTAACATATCAGATCTCCTTTATACTGTACTCATATATTCTGTTTTTCCGGGTCAAGATTCCCAATGTTTATGCAATAATCCATTACGTTCAGCGCTTTATCCATTTCATAATTTGCCCGGCAGGCATACTTTTGAAAGCATAAATCCAATTATATAACTCTGAAAATGAAAACCAAATCAACTGCAAAGCAGCTGCTTGCTGTATGTTTATTTTTTGCCTGCGCACTGGTAAGTAACCGGTTGCTTGCGCAGGATAAAAATGGCCATCAGCTACCAACAGCCAAAGGTAAACCAACAAAGGTACCGTACGCCCATATGGCTTTAACTGCAAAATATATTGGCCCGGCAGTAGCCGATTCAAATTGGTATAACTGGTGCGTATCGCCGATACAGGGAAAAGATGGCAAAATTCACATCTTCGGTGCCCGCTGGCCTGCGGCAGAAGGTATGGAAGGCTGGACCGGGCCTAATGCCGAGATAGCACATTTTGTTAGCGACCGCCCGGAGGGGCCTTTTAAATATGTGACCACCGTACTGAAATCGTCTATGTTTACCGACCAAAAAACAATGTGGGGGCCGCATAATCCCCGCCTCGAATATGTAGATGGCAAATACATGCTGCTCTACATTTGTCAAAATCCGTCAAAAGAAACAAAGCAGAGGATCGGGATGATGGTTGCCGATAAGCTGGAAGGCCCCTGGAAATTTGTAGGCGACAAAGGTGGTATTATTATTCAAACTTCCGACGACTCAAAACATTGGACCTATCAAGGCGCTATCGGTGCCGATAACCCGGCATTTGTGAAGATAGGGAAAAGGTATTATGTATATTTCAAATCGGGCACACCGGGACAAATGGAATCGAAATATGGTTACGCGGTGGCCGATAAATTAGAAGGGCCATACATGCTGAGCGACCATCCGATAACTGACAATGTATCATACCTCGAAGACGCGCAGGCATTTAAATGGGGAAACAAATACTATCTGTTAACTACCGATAATCTTGGCGGCAATACGGGCATCTATGGTGATATTACCCTTTGGGAGTCAAAGACTGGGTTAGATTTTAAACTGGCTGATTCAAAAATAGCCATGGGAAATATTTTAGATTATTGGGGAACGGCAGAGGATCATAAAAAGCTGCTTTCCAAACCGGGTGTTTTTAACCGGGACGGATCGGGCAAACTTGAACGCCCCGCGATTTTGATGCTGAATGGCAAGCCAGCCTATTTCTATAGCTCAGCGGATTTGAACGTTAACGGTGAAAAGGTTTCAGAATCATATGTATTTAAAATTGATTGGCATGATGGAAAATAAGTAGACTTCCTGGTGTCAAATATCATATTGGGTTCTTAAGTAATGAGTGCAATTAGTTTGCACTCATTACTTAATTAATATCTCATATAAAGATTAAAACCAATCAGGCATCAGCTTATCATCAAGTATTCCCGGCGGTGTCAATGCCAAAAAGTCCCATCAAAAACTGCAAATTATCTTCTGTGTGGAAATATTCGGTATTTCTTACGCTTTCGTCGGTTATGAGCGCGGAGCGTTTAAACATCTTTTGTTCATAGGAAGCGATGGCTTGCTCTATGGTTTCAGATTGGCTAAGGCATAAGGCCTCGTACAGGTCCAGCGCGTCGGCCAATGCCTGGTTGGCACCCTCACCGGCATAGGGCGGTACACGGTGTGCCGCATCGCCTATCATGGTAAGGTTGGGCAAAGCTTTCCAGTATTGATTTGCCGGGAAATGATACCATACACGGGGTGCAAACGTTATCGCGTCGGTAGCGAATAGCTCGTCCCAGTCACGGCTCCAATCAGCAAATTCATCTTTAAACCAGGCACCTACAGAAATTCTGTCGGTTAAATCAATGCCTGAGTTTGCCAGCCATTCTTCGGGTTTCTTTACCCCGATCATAACGGTTAGCGTACCATCACCTTTGGTTATAAATTTAATGCTTTTACCCTTTTCAAGCGCAAATAGGCTTCCGCTTTTTACTAATTGCCATATCTTTGGCGTATTTGCCGCCGCATTGTAAATAGTCCCTTCAATATCTGTTACGCCCGAATATACTGGCGCTATATCAGTAATATATTTCCTTAGCCTGGAGTTGGCCCCGTCGGCCGCGATAACCAGGTCGGCATAGGCGTTTGTACCATTCTCAAATTCTATGTTCCAGCCTGCGCCCAACGGGCTCATTGCCGTAAAGCGGGCATCCCAAACAATGTTGTCTTCTTTGATGGAGCCTATAAGCATATCGCGCAAGCGAATGCGGTCTATCTCGGGGCGAAAAAGTTCATCGCCGAACCCGCCATCGGGCTTTTGGTTATGCTCATCATATATAATGTCCATTTGGCTGTCAACAATTACGGCCTTATCAGCTCCGGGGCGATACAATGTTTTAAATTCATCCATCAGTCCGGCCGCCTCAATGGCTTTCAAACCGGTATCATAATGCATATCTAATGTAGACCCTTGCTGACGGATATTTCGGTTAGCATCGCGCTCATAAACTTTTACATTTACGCCCTGTTGCTGTAAAAGCCTGCCAAGCATTAAGCCCCCCGGACCACCGCCAATAATGGCTACCTGTTTACCATCTAACAACATATCTTTTATGATCAATTAAATTCCTTTTTTTAACGTTTACAAAATTCTATATACATTTATAATTAAAATAGCCACAAATGCTTTTAAAATAGTCGCGAATGAAAATTTCTGTTTTAGATAAGCACGACACGGGCATAGTAGCAGAGTTTGCGCGGGCCATTGGCGCTGATGTTCGCGGCCGTTATGTGTATATCCCCGAAAGCAAAGGGGCGGGCTATATTACAGGCTTTTCTTGGGGAAATGATCTGCGTATGATGATCAGGAATTATCATTTGAAAGAGGATGTTTCTATAGAATGGACCAATGAGGGGATGGCCGGGCAAGAGAATGTAGTATTCCTGCTGAGTGGGATCTTTCCGCCGCTGGTACAACCTCACGGGCAATTATTACCCGAGCAAGCGAATATATTGATATGCAAACAGGGTGTTTCATCGGTTATTAAAATGCCGTCGAATACAATTTTCGGGAGTGTAACGATTCGGGTATCGCGGCAGTATCTGCACCAGCTTTTCGGGCAAACAGATAACCCCGTTGTGGCAAGTGTTTTAGAGGCAGCTAATAACTTTATTTTTGAAACCGGTGTTTCTGCCGAAATAATAAAGACCGCCGGAGATTTTCTGCATCAGGCTGTACCCGAAAGCATTGAAAGCCATTATTACAGGTTGAAATGCGAAGAGCTGCTCTGCCACATATTTACAATATTAATGCAGCGGGAAGCTATACCGGCAAGCGCTATACATATTGAAGATATAAAAGCAATTTATGCCATTAAGGCACATTTGCAATTGCATATAAATGAACCGCCAAACATAGCCATACTGGCAAAAGAGGCGGGTATGAGCGAGCCCAAACTACGAAAGCTTTTCAGGCAAACCTTTGGGAAAGGCGTTTTTGAATATTACCAAACCGTAAGAATGCAGAAAGCGGCTCAATTACTGCGTGAAAAACGACTGACCGTATCTGAAGTTGGCTATCAGCTGGGTTTTACCAACCTGAGTCATTTCGCCCGGGTTTTTGAGGAACACATCGGCATGAAACCGAAAAAATATTCGGCAAGTATGAAATGACAATACTTATTATAATTAGAAAGGGAGGTGGCTTACGCTCCATCTCCCTTTCTAATTACCAGCCATCTTCAATAATTAAAACAATAGCGGCGTAGTTAAAATCACCTCACGTGCCTCAAGCAGCGGAACAATTTTACCGATAACTATGGTTTGAAAATGTTCCGAGTTACGGTGTCGCTCTACCGCGGCTTCATCTACATATCCTTCAAATAATACCAATATGTTTTCATTTGAATTGTCCTGATGTATTTTGTAGAAGAGGTTGCCTTCTTCTGAAGTGCTCTTCGCGACTACCTCGGGGATTAAGTTTAATACGGTATTTAAATGGCCTTCTTTAACCTGCCATTTGGCAAATACATGAATGGGTTGTTTGTTCATCTTTTTATAATTTTTATGCAGTGCATATGGTGTTCAATATGATGTTATTTAAGCGATACTTAAATCACTTAGGCGTTAGCAGCAGCTAACAGCGCTACTACCTTTTCGCCTACGCCTTTAGCAGAGGCGGGGTTTTGGCCTGTTACCAGGTTACCATCCTGAATGCTATTATCAGACCATGGCGCGGCAACGTGGTATATAGCACCTTGCGCGGCCAAGGCGGTTTGCAGGTCGAAAGGCACATCGGCCCTGGCGTAATTATCTTCCTCTTCGGTAGTAAAAGAAGCTATATTTTTACCATTCACCAGGTAAGTGCCATCGCTCAGCTTTACATTAAGCAACGATACCGGACCATGACAAACAGCGCTTACAACGGCACCGCGTTCGTAAGTTTCTTTGATCACCTGTTTAAGCAGCGGCGCTTCGGGCATATCTACCATAGGCGCAAGTCCGCCGGGTATAAATATAGCATCATAAGCGCTTACATCTACAGTATCTAATTTTACGGCTTTCTGCATATCTGCCCATCCGTTACCTGTTAAAAATTTCAGGTTGGCCGGGTCATCTGCCAGGTTAAGCGCGTCTAAATAAGGGGTATCGCCGGTTAAGCTGGCGAAATCTATTTGATAATCGGCTTTTTCAAACTCATAGTAGGGGTGAGCTACTTCGGGTAAAAAGTTACCTGTTCTTCTGTTGTGCGGGCCAATAACATTAGCGTTTGAAACGATAATTAAAATTTTCTTTTTCATGGTTTTAAGCTTTAATATGATTGTTAATAAATACTGTTTAATTGCTTGATTTACATTACAAATTTGCATTGTTTACTACCCCCGATACAAGGAGGCAAGTCACAGAAAAAGTGTGACCGAAATCACACTGATTGTTTATCGCTAAAAATTTGGAGATATAAATTGCCGGGAGCCGGCCATAGTATTTACAGGGCAAAAGCATTTAAGGCTGCTCTTTTAAGAAAGAAATATGCAGCAAAAGAAGGTATAAGAATGATTACCGGCTTACCGCGAGTAGAGCCTGCTCAACGTTTCGCGGCTAACGCCAAGATATTCGGCGATATACTTTTTGGGGATCTTTTGCATCATACGCGGATACAACTGGCCAAACTCCTCGTAACGTTGCTGGGGCGTGCTCGATAATAATGAAATGATCCTGCGCTGCTGGGCTACATAACCCTTGGTGAGTTTAACCCTAAAAAGGTGTTCCATTTTATGCAGATCGGAAGAAAGGGTTTCCCGGCCGTGAAGCGTTGTGCACAATACCTCGGCATCTTCCATACATACTATATGTAAAGTAGCCTGTTTTTGATTAAAGTAAGCCTGGTAGTCGGCCATCCACCAGTTTTCACCGGCAAATTGTACAATATATTCCTTGCCCTCGCTATCCAGGTAAAACATCCTAAACATGCCCGATAAGATGAGGTACTCATGAGTGGCCTGATCGCCCTCCTGAACTAAATACTGATGCTTTTTAACCCGCTTTAACGTGAAGAAGGCTTTAATATGCTCAAACTCTTCATCGTTTACGGGGGTGATCTCTTCAATATGTTTTCTTAACCTGTCCATCAGTATCGCCCCTGTTTTGCGGGCACTTAAAAGTAGATAAAAGTATATTTACAGAAAACACCGTAACGGTAATAATTAAGCCGACCACTTACATAAAAGTCAACCCTAAACCATTCTCTGATTATCAGCGAAATAAACACTTGTTATCTAACTTAATCCTGTACGGGGAGCACACTGGCAAGATGTTTCTTTTTTATCAAAAAGTGCAAATAATAGCCGTTTTACTACAAGGGTAGTTTAAATTGCACGGGGTAACTTAGTATTATAACCTATATTATAATAACCGGTTCAAATTCCTTCTTTATGGTTTATTTTACACGTGCCTTTGCCTGCCCGAAAGTTTATTTTGTTATCGTTTTTTTTGCATGTTTAACAGGGTACAGCAACTCTACTCACGCGCAATTCAACGGTTATCCGCCGATCTCCGCGAGTAAAAACGGCATTGTCAACAAGCTGTCACCCGATCCTACCATCGGTTACACCTGGGCCAACCCAAAGGCAAACGATGGGTTGGAAAGTTATATCCTTCAGCCCCTTAGGTGGTCGGTTTCAAACGCGCAAAGTTTCAACATGGCCGGTTACAAAAAAGACAAAACTATCGCGGTGAATGGTGAAGGCAGTATCCGCTTTGATTTTGGACAGGAAAATGCCGCCTGGCTCGAATTTGACAGTCCCGACCTGAACGGCAAAGTAGAAATGAGCATAAGTGAATTTAACGAACCACCTGTTAATGCATCCAGTTACCCGGTAAAAACCTTATCACCAAAAAAATACGGAAACACCTACCGCCTTGAGCTCAACCCCGAACTATATGAAGGTGTTCGTTTTGGGTGGATACATGTACGATCGTTCTCTAAAACCTGGCATATTACGGGCGTACGTTTAGTTTGCCAGATAAAACCAACCAATTACAACGGAAGCTTTTCGTGCAGCGATACCATGCTTACGCGCATTTGGTATACCGGGGCTTATACGGTGAAGTTGAACCTGCTTAAAGATTATTTAGGCGCGATACTCATGAACCGGGGCGATAGGTTTTCGTGGACCGGAGACGCGCATCCCGCGCAGGCAGCTTCCATGGTAGCATTCGGTAACTATGATTTTGTAAAGCAAAATATAGCTTATACGTCTACGCAAAGTAACGGCATCCGCAGCTACGCGCTTTATTGGGTTTTGAGCCTTATAGACTATTATAAATATACCGGCGATACCGAGACGTTGAAGACCTATATAGACAATGCCTGCAATAAACTGGATGACGCTTACAAGGTTTACGGCACCAATCCTAACCTTGAATATTATGGCTGGGACGAACGCCTCGGCGCAGGCTTTGAACACCCCAATATCGCCGAACCGCAAAACGCTTACAAAATGCTCTCCATACGGGTATGGAATGAGTTTTCAGCAGCGATGGGCATTTATGGCCGCAAGGACCTTCAGGACAAATACCGCGACTATGCGACAGAAAAGATGAACGCACTGAAAAAGGACGCGGCCTGGTACCGCAATTTTGGCCTGCATGCCGGCACAGATGCCGTTACTACCGGCTTATTGAATAACGGCGAGAAAAAGGCCATTTATGAAAAAAGCTTTACCGATAGGGTAAACCGTGTTTCGTATTCTCCCTTTAACCAGTATTTTGTAATACAGGCATTTGCCTTGTTGAATAAATACGACGATGCCCTAAGTTCCATCCGCGACCTTTGGGGCGGGCAGATAAAATATGGCGGCACTACTTTTTTTGAAGACTACCGCCCATCATGGAACACCGTTACCGGCATTAACGGCGCGGTGCCTAATAATCAATGCGGGTTCACCAGTTTATGCCACCCATGGGGCGCCGGTGTTACCAAATGGCTAAGCGAAGAGGTACTCGGCATAAAACCGACTTCGCCCGGCTTTGCCACATTTGAAATACTACCGCACCTTGGTCGCTCACTTACTAACGTATCCGGAACAACACCAACACCACATGGCAGCATAAGCGCGGGTTTTAATGTCACAACCGGGCTATGTGAGTTTACAATACCACCCGGTACAATTGGCCGCATCGGGATGCCCAGGGTTGAAAAAAACATTAGGAGCATAAAGGTAAATGGCAAACCGGTATGGAATGGCGTTTATCATTCAGTTACAGGCATTAGCGGTGCAAATACCGATGAGCAATTTGTTTATCTTACAGGTGTGCAGCCCGGCAAATATTCGGTAGTTGTTGAATATAGCGGCTCTACGCCCAAATATGTTGAACCACGCGAATCCTATGCCGCTAAATACATCGGAGCAGATTCCCTTACGGGCGGCAATTGGGGCAAGATCTACGGAAAAGATGGCTATGTTTTATGCAATTATAATGGCAACGGGACCGACAAAAAAAACTTACCTGCTTATGTTACCGCTGTTGATTATTACAAGATTAAGGGCAACGGCCAACCCAATAACGTTGTATGGGCGGCAAACACAACTGATAGCAGGGCGCTATCATCAAACACGGCGAACTCCGGCGACCGAACCGCAGCCTGTTTATACGCCATGGATGGCGACCAGGTGGGATATACCTTTACCTCCACCATTACCATAAAAGGCACGCACGATTATAAAGTATCGCTCTATTTTTTAGATTGGGACCGTAAAGGCCGAAAGATAGCGGTTGAAATGTTTGACGCGGAAACATCAAACCTGGTAGCACCGGTAAAAATTGTTGAAGATTCTTCGGGCGGTGCTTACCTCACTTATTCCTATAACAAATCAGCCAAATTCAGGATCAACCTCGTGCGCGGCGACAATGCGGTATTAAGCGGGATTTTTTTTGACCCGGTAAAATAATCTGAGAAGAAAAATAGTTTTGCCTCCTTAGGATATCCTCATTCGTCGATACATTCGCACCATATGACGATTATGCGAAAGATTTGATGCCCTGGTTGTTACCTTTAAACACTGAGTAACCCTTGGTACAGCAAACTGTACACGGGCATTAACTATTAATCACTATGAAAAATCATTCCACATGGTCGCGACGAGAGTTTCTTGCTGCTTTATCTGTTGCAGGGACAGGCACCGCAATCCTGGCGAACCCTTTTACAGCCTGGGCTATTGACGATATAGATCCCCACGTGGCCAAAATAGTAGCCGATACCATCGGCATTGATACCCATAACCACATTGATGTACCCCTTACTACCGCTGACGTTCCGGGGCCGGATATTGACCTGGCAGGTGAGATGAAGCGATCGGGACTGTCGGCCATCTGCATGACATTCGCTGTTGACTATCAGAAACTGCAAAACCCCGGAGATGCCTATGAGCGGTTCAAAAACGGACTGGATTCCATGGACAAGCAACTTGCCCGCAACGATATAAAACGCGCCCTTAATTTGGCCGACCTCCGCGCGGCACATAAAAGGCATAAACCAACCGTAATTCAATCAGTAGAAGGCGGGCACTTTTTAGACGGCCGCCTGGAACGCCTCACGGAAGCTTACGCCCGTGGGCTACGACACTTAACGCTGCTGCATGATAATGATGCATCAGTACCATTAGGTGATGTATTTACAAACCCTGCACGTTTTGGCGGATTAACCCCTTTTGGTGCCGAGGTAATTAAGGAGTGTAACCGTTTGGGAATTCTTGTCGATCTGTCGCACGCCAATACGGAAACAGTAGCTGCCGCGCTTAAGCTGGCGAGCCATCCGGTGATCATTTCACACACCGGCCTCGATACGCAACTGGGCCAAAACGCCAATATGGCCCGCATGATGCGGCCCAGGCTTATCAGTAAAGAGCAAGCTAAAATAGTAGCAGATACCGGCGGCGTGATCGGGGTATGGACACACCTTGCCGACACGCCATTAGCGTATGCCCAAAATATAAGAGCACTGGTAGATGTTGCCGGGATAGACCATGTTTGCATCGGCACCGATACTAAATTAACGCCTGCATACAGGCCTGCCGGTGGCTTCGGCCCTAAACCGGGCGGGCAGGGGCCACCTCCGGGTGCTGAACCGCGTGATCGTAAAGATGCACCACAAGGGAATAGGCCACCGGATGGACCGGGCGACGGTGAGAATCGTGGCCGGGTAGGGGAGCGAACCAATCAGGTTTGGCAAGATCAAAAATCAGGGTTTTATTACGCCGTTATTGATGCGATGCTGAAAACGGGCTTTAATGCTGATGAAATTGGCAAGGTTGGCGGCGGCAACTTCTGCCGTGTTTTTGACGCGGCTACGGCGGGGCATCATTAATGTGAATGACAGTTTACCACTATAAATAAACTAACACTTTTTAAACACGAAGCCCGCTCTATCATGATAAAGCGGGTTTCGTGTTTAATAGTAAGGTAATGTTTAAAAACCTAAACCCACTGTAAATCCGCGGATGTTATTGAGCGGAAAATCACGACCGGCGGTTGTAGCACCGGTGGATAGGTTTACATTATAAAATTTTGTTTTACCATCTGATGTGGTAAATATGCCATAGGCTAAATTACTGGTACCACCTATATCAAAGCCGCCGGTGGCAGTAATGTCAATATTTAACTGACCTACAGGCACAAGCTTACCGTCATTCGGCGGATCTTGCTTGTACAGCATATCGGTTTGGCTGTCAATATCGTACAAGGTAGAGTTTAACGCGCCCGCATAATTGTTATGGTAAGCTATTGATACTATAGAGGGTATGCCGGGGTTTAATGCCGCGTCAACCGAGGTAAGGTCGGCCGTTGTTGGGTTTATACGCAGATTTTGCCCGGTATTGCTCACCACGCGTATCATATCAACCGTCGGGTTAAAATCAAACCCGAAACTTGTACCTGATAATGGGGTAGACAACGCAATGCCGCCATTAACAGCAGTAGCCGCGCCCGATGCCGCATTAAGCGTATATAAACGGCTGGTGCTGCCCAGCGCGTAAATTTGTCCGTTTAACGGGCGCATATCAATGCCTAATATATTTTCGCCGGGCTGCAGGCCAGCTACCGCGAAGGTAGTTGTTGAGCCTGTATTAGGGTTATAAATAACAAACTGGTTATCAGGGCCAATTACATAGCTAACCGGATCTGTCGGGATAGCTATATCTGCCAGTTTTGTACTAAAGCTGCCTATTTTGGTAGTTTTTCCGGTATTGCCATTAATAGTAACAAGGGTTGATTTGCCTGCAATATTTATCGCCGCAAGCGCGGTGCCATCAGGGCCAACATCAAAGCCGCCGCCTTCTTCAGCATCAACACCCAAATCGCCTACTGCAACCAATGTGCCGCTATTAGCGGGTTCCTGACGGTATAGCTTATCAGTAGCGGCATCAATATCATATAATATGGAAGCTACTACTCCCGCTTTGTTATCACTGTATGCGATGGAAGCTATTTTATTAGTCGCGGCTATACTCGGGTCAACACTGGCTACTTCTCCTGTTTCGGGATTTATACGCAGGTTTTGCCCTGTATTGGTTACTACGCGGATACGATCAACCACCGGGTTAAAATCCAAATTTGCCAGGGTGCCGCTAAGTGCAGGTGTAAAAGGCGTGCTGTTAATAGCCCTTGCCACACCTGTATTAAAATTAATAATGTAAATACGGCTGGTGCTGCCTAAGCCATAAAGCTGGCCGGTAGCCGGCCTGAAATCAATACTTAATATTTTTTCACCGGTTTGCAGTCCGGTAATAGCCAATTGCCCATCAACCGGCCCGGTTTGCGCATTAATTAAGGATAGTCTATTATCCTCAGTTAAAGCGAAGAAATTAATATTTGGCCCAACCGTAAAATCGGGGTTGGGTTTATTCTCCTTGGCACAGGATGCCAGGCCTAACACGAAAGCGCCAATAACAGCGTATTTCGTTATCGATAAAAGTTTGTTTGTTCTCATAATTTATATTTAAAAGTAATAATAAATAGCTGATAGCAGCAAATGTAATTTGGTTCAGTATGGCTTATTAAATCGGTAAAGCAAATTGCGCAGGTTTAAACGGGTGGCATCCGCAAAAAAGTATGCCATACCCTTTTTTATATACGTTGATAATATTGAAAACGTAACAATAGCTTGTTGCATTTTATGTATATTGCTATACCCCTAAAAAATAATTAATTTAGCCATGGCTGCAAGTAGCTAAACCTTTTACTATTAACTTGTTAATTCAATTTACGTGAGTAGCCCGAACGCCGATAAGCCGTACAACCTGGATCTTTTTTTTGAACTGTCTGCTGATCTGCTGTGCATTGCCGGATACGATGGCTATTTTAAAAAGATCAACCCTGCGGTTTCAAAATTACTGGGGTATACCCCGGAGGAATTGCTGGCACGCCCTATCCACGAGTTTATTTTTACCGGCGATAAAGATGTTACGGCACGCAACCGCGAATCGCTGCTGAACGATACCCCGTTGCTCAACTTCGAGAACCGCTATGTGACCAAAAGCGGCGAGATAGTCTGGCTATCGTGGACATCGATGCCCGTTGCAGATCAGCAGGTGGTTTTCGCGATAGCGAAGAACATCACCCATAAAAAGAAGCTTGAAGAGGAACGCGACCAATTGATCAACGACCTCGCGCAAACCAATAACGATTTGAAGCATTTGGCCTACATGACATCGCACGATTTGCGTACGCCCGTAAGCAACCTGCTGCTGGGGTTCGATTTGATGGATCTATCTAAAATAAAGGACGACGATACACTGATGTTTATAGACGTATTAAAATCGGCGGCCGAAAGTCTTAAAACCACGCTTAATAATTATGTTGATGTGCTGATACAAAAGAGCACGCAAAACATCATCACCGAAGAACTGAATGTAAACGATTCCCTGGGTATTGTACTGCGATCGTTAAACTCGTTACTGTTCAGCTCCAAGGTAACCATCAATACCGATTTTTCGGCTGCCGAAACAGTGCTGTTCAACAGGGCTTATCTCGAAAGCGTTTTTTTAAACCTCATATCTAACGCCATAAAATATGCCCGGCCCGAGGTTGGTCCGCAGATAAATATTTACACCGAGAGGGAGAACGGTAAAACCAAACTGATAGTGGCCGATAACGGACTCGGTTTCGATATGATAAAGGTGAAGGACCGTCTCTTCGGTTTTAACCAAAAGTTTGGCAATAATGGAGATAGCAAGGGTATAGGATTGTACCTCGTGTATCACCATATTACCAGCCTTGGCGGCGAAATAACGGTAGAAAGTAAACTAAACGCGGGTGCAAGGTTCATAATAACCTTTAAATAGCGTTTTATTTAAGCTTTTTGCCCACTAAACAGATAGAATATATTTCATATCATTATATTTGTATCATAAGGTTACCGTTGATAGTTTCTTAATTATACCAATGGATTTAGAGAGAGGGAGCCTTATTATAACCAATATATGTTATGAGAGAGAGCAAACTTTCGGGGGCGGATTGCCCCATGACCCGTACCATGGCCACTTTAGGTACCAAATGGAAACCCATCATTATTTTCAGCATTAATACCGGCAGGCTGCGTTTTGGTCAGCTGGATACCAACATACCACTCATTACCCGCAAAGTACTTACCGAGCAATTGAAAGAACTGGAAGAAGACGGCCTGGTACTGCGCGAATCTTTTATTGAACTGCCCCCACGTGTAGAATATTCACTAACCGAACAGGGACTGGCGTTGCTACCCATTTTACGCTCGATGTGCGATTGGGTAGTTAATTTTGAACAGTCGCAAGGCATCCAGATTAAAAAGCGGGCACAACCTGTGGTGGCTTAATTTATCGCGCCAAAATAAATGCTGACCTTGTCACGTTTTAGGGCTCATCATATACAGAATTATGCAGATAAGCCTTTTTACTTACCTTTGATGCACAAGCGTAAACAGAAATGAGCAATAACGATATAATGAAGAAGCTGCGGGTAGCTTTAAAGTTTACTGATGATGATATTATAAAGGTGCTGGAACTGGTAAATTTCCGCATTACCAAAACCGAGATCGGCGCGATATTCCGTAATGACGACCACCCTAACTTTAAACCTTGTGGCGACCAGATATTACGCAATTTTTTGAACGGACTGATCATTTACAAACGCGGCCCGAGAGAGAAAGCTCCTGCAAAACCTTCTGATAGCAATTAAGTTATTCGCTGATAGGCTGCTTTACCTGCATAAAATCAATCACCTCATCTTCGGTGCCTACAAACGGGCCCGATGCCGCGATCTTTATACTGGCCATGGCCGCAGCAAATTCACCGGCCTGTTGTATATCGGCACCCTTTGTGCGCTGGTATAAATAGCCGGCCATATAGGTATCGCCGCATCCTGTAGCATCAATAACGGCAGTAGGCTTAAATGCTGGAATGGTGTAAAACACGTTATCAGCATAAATTACCGAGCCCATACTCCCCAAGGTGATCACGACTTCTTTAACGCCCCAACCCGCCAGTATTTTAGCACCTTCGTGGATGTTCTTGCTGCCGGTAAGCACTTCGGTTTCGTGTTCGTTGGCTTTAAGGGTGTGGATATATTGCAATGCCTCCTTTTTAACAGGCCAGTCAATGGCATGTACCTGTTGGTCGCGTACCTCACGCAAATAACCTTGTACATCTAAGCTCACCTTCGCCCTGCCGGCTAATGATCTGATCAGCGTTAAATCCATATCATCTGCCAGTAAAGGGCCTAAGTGAAATACTTTCGCTTCGGTTCCGGTCAACTGTTCGGGGGTAAAAGGATCTGCCTTTTGCGCCACGCGCTGAGTGCGGTGGTCCTGGTTTTCGGAGTAAATGTTTTCAAAATTTACGGTGTGCGTACTTGGCAAGGCATCAACCTTTATACCTTTGGCCCGCAGGTCGTCAACAAAACGCATTTCGGTTTCGGCCAGCGCGGTTATCAGCATGTAGTTTACGCCCATATTGCGTATAGCGTTCGAAAAATAAAAGGACGTGCCCCCGGCCATGTGTTTAACGGCTTGGGTGGTAACTACTTTATCTAAGGTGATATGTCCTACACAGCAAATATCGTACATCGCGATCAATTTTTGAATTAAACCGGCGCTTACATCACCGGCGAACCACAAATGTAAATTTTATAATAATATATGTTTAAAAAAATGTAACGCTTTTAGCTATACCGTGCTGATAATTACCTTACTGTGGCTTTTGCAGTTTACTTACGGGTTGCTACTCACCATAATAATACTCATATTGCATTTGTATGGCAGCACGAAAACAAACGCTTTCATACCGCCTTTTCTGTAATATACAGGTGGGGCATCTGCATAAATGATAAAACAAATTACAATGAGTACTCCTGAAGAAAACTTTAAAGCACTGGGCCTTAACCTGCCGCCCGCGCCTGCGCCATTGGGTGTTTACAAACCTTATTTAATTGATGGTAAATACCTGTATGTATCGGGCCATGGCACGGTGCAGGATGATAAAACGCTGATCATTGGCCGCATTGGCGAAACCATTAATATGGAAGATGGCAAACTTGCCGCTCGTCAGGTTGGTTTGGCCATCCTATCAACCATTAAAACAAACCTGGGCAGTTTAGATAATGTAAAACGGGTGATAAAAGTATTGGGTATGGTGAATTGCGTGCCCGAGTTTGAAAAACATCCTTACATCATCAATGGTTGTAGCGAGCTTTTCGCACAGGTATGGGGACCGGAGAATGGCATTGGCGTGCGCAGCGCCGTAGGCTTTGGTTCACTGCCCGATAATATCCCTGTAGAAATTGAAGCCCTTTTTGAGTTAGTATAATTATCGCTATGGCTGCTGCACAAAACTGGTTTGAGATAGCCGATATAGATAAGCTGGATACCCCGGCATTGGTGATCTACCCAGAACGGGTTAAGCATAACCTTGCCTTGCTCACGGATATGATTGATGACGTAAGCCGGTTACGGCCGCACATCAAATCGCACAAGAACGGGGAGGTACTCAAACTGAATATGGCGGCGGGCATTAGCAAGTTTAAATGTGCCACCATCGCAGAAGCCGAATTAGGCGGAATTTGCAAGGCGCCTGATGTGCTGCTGGCCTATCAGCCCACCGGGCCAAAACTACAGCGGTTTATCAACCTCGTAAAAAACTATTCCGATACCCGGTATTCATGTTTGGTTGATAATATTGATACGGCAAAAGCCTTCGCTGCCGCTGCCGCTGAGAACAGCATCACCATTCCTGTTTACATTGATTTAAATGTGGGGATGAATCGCACCGGGATAATACCCGGCGATGAGGCATTGCAATTATATGCCGAAGTTGACCAGTTTGCAGGGCTTAACCTGATCGGCCTGCACGCTTACGACGGCCATATACACGATGCCGATATAGAAGTCAGGAAAGCCCGTTGTGCCGAAGCCTTTGATCCCGTAAGGGAATTGTTGCAGCAATTAAAAGCTAAAGGCTATTCGCCGAAGGTGATAGCTGGCGGAACACCGACCTTCCCGATACATGCTTTATGGAATGATGTGGAGTGCAGTCCCGGAACATTTATTTACTGGGATGCAAATTACGAAGCACTGTTTGAAGAGCAGCCTTTTTTACCGGCAGCTTTACTGGTAAGCCGCATTGTTTCGCTGCCTGCGGATGGGGTGACTTGTACAGACCTCGGCCATAAATCGGTAGCATCTGAAAGTGAGTTGAGTAAGCGTGTGGTGTTTTTAAATGCTCCCGAACTAAAACCGATAAGTCATAGTGAGGAACACTTAGTATTACAAGCAACTGAAAATCAATGTTATAAAGTTGGCGATGTGTTTTATGGCTTGCCTTTTCACGTATGTCCTTCCGTGGCCCTATATGAGCGAGTTGTTGTTATAGATAAAAACTATATCGCCGGTGAATGGTATAATAACGCCCGCGACCGTAAAATAAATTATTGATATTAAGCCTATGTTTATTGTAGATGCCCACCTCGACCTAAGTATGAACGCGCTGGAATGGAACCGCGACCTTACCCTGCCGGTGGCTCATATCAACGCGAGGGAGAAAGGCCTTACGGATAAACCCGACCGTGAAAAAGCCGTAGTATCACTACCCGAATTGCGCAAAGGGAACATTGGCCTGGTAGTAGCTACCCAGATAGCGCGCTATGTAGCGCCGGATAATGCTTTGCCCGGCTGGCATTCGCCCGAACAGGCCTGGGCACAAACGCAGGGACAGCTGGCCTGGTATAAAGCCATGGAAGAGGCAGGCGAAATGGTGCAGATCAATAACCTGCAAACACTGGAAAATCATTTGGCTTTATGGCATAATGGTGAAGACAATACTCAAAAACCTGTAGGTTATATTTTAAGTTTAGAGGGAGCCGATTCTATTGTTACCGTTGAACATTTAGAACGGGCTTATGCCTATGGCCTCCGTGCTGTAGGACCTGCGCATTATGGCCCGGGCCGGTACGCGCAGGGGACTGATGCCACGGGGCACATGGGGCCCAAAGGTCATGAGCTATTGAAGAAGATGGAACAACTGAACATCATCCTTGATGCTACGCACCTGTGCGACGATAGCTTTTGGGAAGCGCTCGATCATTTCAACGGCCACATTTGGGCCAGTCATAATAATTGCCGTGCATTGGTAAACCACAACCGCCAATACAGCGATGAACAGATAAAAGTATTAATTGAACGGGGCGCTGTAATTGGTGCCGCGCTCGATGCCTGGATGATGGTACCCAACTGGGTGCGCGGACAATCGACACCCGAAGGGATGCACTGTAACCTCGAAGTGATGATAGATCATATCGATCATATCTGCCAGATAGCGGGTAATGCGCTGCACGTAGGTATTGGCTCTGATCTGGATGGCGCGTTCGGCCGAGAGCAGTGCCCTTATGATCTGGTTACCATTGCCGATCTGCAAAAGGTTACCGGCCTGTTAGCAGCACGTGGTTATAATGATAAGGATATTGAAAATATGATGCATGGTAATTGGCTAAGGTTTTTGCGGAAAGCGTGGAGCCCCCCAGCCCCCTGAAGGGGGAGTTTTATATGCGAGGTGGACTTTCTTCCGACTTTTCAAAGTGCACAGGCGTTAGGTAACACCCGAACCTCAAACCCGGAACCTCGCCCCTTCACTCCACTTTCAACTCATCAATCACCGCTTCTACTGTTTTTAATATTTTATCCATCGCTCCAAGGTCGTTGGTTACTCGGGAGATCATTACCGCGCCTTCTATGAGGGCGATGATGGATAGGGCGGTGCGGGGGATCTCGATGTCTTGCTTAAATTCTCCTGCGCTGATACCGCCTTCTATCAGGTCGGTGATGCTTTTCTTCCACTTTATTACGGCTTTGGCGGCGCGGTCTTTCAGCAGGTTATGGGTATCATCGGCTTCAATGGCGGTATTTAGTATCGGGCAACCGCCTTGTGTAATAAACCCTTTAGTTACGTTTTTATACACTTTGGCATAAACCATCAGCTTATCATGGTATGATGCGGCACGGCTAATTTGCTCGCTGATCAGGTTTTTCACCTTTTCGCTGTTGTAATCAAATACCGCCAGGGCAACCTCTTCCTTGTTCTCGAAATTACCGTATATGCTGCCTTTGGTAAGCCCGGTCGCTTCGGTAAGGTCTGACATGGAAGTGCCGGCGTAACCTTTTTTGTTAAAGATCTCGGCAGTACTTTCAATAATGAACTTACGGGTACGTTCGGCTTTTGATAATGACCTGTCCATATACAAATATACCAAAAGGTATTTATGCGACAGGTCATTAACGGTAATATTACACCAGGTTTACTTATAAATGCTCGGGCAGTACCTCGTCTATGCTATCGTAATTTTCGGCAGCAGCTACATTAACTACTTCGCGCTGTTTGTTTTGCACCATTACACTTACACGGTATACAAAGAAGATACAGGCGGTAATTACAACTGCAACCACAATACCTAAAGTGCTGTAATGCTGCAATGGAGCACCCTTGCCTGATTGCGATACTATCAAGCCAGCAATTACAGCACCAATACCACCGGCCACCTGTTGTAACGACGAACTGATACTCATGTAAGCACCGCGATCGGCCATTTCGGGGATACCGGTATTAAGCGTAGTGGCCGGAATCATGCGGCTCATGATGCCCATAAACATGATCATGTTAACCACTACCACCAGCCACAGCGGCACAGGCGGCAGGTTGGTGTAGATCAATATCATAATGATAGCCAGTATTGAACCGCCGGTAAAGAGGTGAAACTTGTTCAGCTTATCGCTCAGCTTACCAATGAGGGGCATAATCACTATAGATGATATACCGGTGCACAAAAACACCATAGGCAGCGAATGTTGCGAAATATGGATATTATTGATCAGGTACGCGCTGCCAAAAGGCATCAGCATAAACCCACCAACCGACAGGAAAGCTGTAGCTAAAAAGCCGGTTTGATAGCGGCTGTTAGATACCGTATGCCCAAGGTGCAAAAACGCGTTCTTTTCCGACTGTAGTGCCAAATGCTTATTAACCGGCTGCATTTTAAACACCATTACCAGCATTAACAATACGGCCAGACCAACTATCATTAAAAACGGCGCGTGCCATCCCCATAAGTTAGCAAAGTACAAACCGATAGGGATACCCAGCACCTGGCTGCCTGCAAAACCCATTTGCAATACGCCCATTACACGGCCGCGCTGGTTAAGTTCAAAAATATCGGTAACTACGGCCATTGATATAGCACCTATAACACCACCGAAAAGGCCGGTAACAACGCGGGCTGCCAGTAACAAATGGTAGCTTGTGGCCATAGCGCAACCGAAGGTGCCTAATATAAAACCGGCATAAAAGAACACCAGCAGTTTCTTCCTGTCGAATTTATCAGCGAAACCGGCGGCAAGCAGGCCGGAGCCACCCGCGCTGAACGCGTATACTGATACCACCCAGCCAAATTGCGCAGGAGTGACGTTTAACGATTTCATGAGGATATCGCTCAATGGCGATAGCACCATAAAATCTAATATTACGGTGAACTGCAACAAGGCCAGTATGCCTATCAGCAGCTTTTGGTATGCGGTAAACGGTGTTGCCGCGGTTGATTGTGGTTGTTTCATTTTGTGGGGATAATTGTTTAGTCAAGTTCTATACACAGATAGCCCTTTTGATTAATTAATTCAATAATGCTTAAGGCATCAAGCGTGGCAGTTACAACGCGCAGTACCCGGTCGCAATCGTCGAGGTCAACGTTCCAATCGGCTACGCCCTCTGTAGC
This sequence comes from Mucilaginibacter sp. GW821-FHT07G05, assembly GCF_059418565.1. Taxonomy (NCBI): domain Bacteria; kingdom Pseudomonadati; phylum Bacteroidota; class Sphingobacteriia; order Sphingobacteriales; family Sphingobacteriaceae; genus Mucilaginibacter; species Mucilaginibacter sp. GW821-FHT07G05. Next base: position 191,746 of record NZ_JBWKQC010000004.1, read on the forward strand.
GTTGAGCAGCGAACAGATGTTTTGCCTGTCGCGCTCGGTTTTGATGCTGGTTTTAAATACAAATATTTGCTCTTCCATAACATTCATAAATGTTGCCGGTAAACCATTTAATTTTTTAGCGCCTTTATCACCAGGGCAAATGCCTGCCATATCATATCATCGGTAAGTATAAATGCCCTGCCACCTATACTACGGCCTTCCTGGTGAAAACGCAACAAGTTATACAACGGGCCAAACGCTATAGCCCAGTACACCTCCAAAGGCATGGCGTTAATTTCGCCGCGCTTGATGGCATTGTGCATAAACCGGCCCATTGTTTCTTTAAACTCATCTACAAACACTTCGTAAATCTCTTGTTGGTAGGTTGATGAACGTAATTGCTCAAAAAACGCGCCCAAAACAGGACTGCGCAACGCGTGCTTTACCCGGTTTTTCCATTGGTGCCGTAAGCCTTCCTCAAAACCTACTTCAGGATTAAAGTTCTCCAAAATCTGCTCGCACATTAACCGGTATTCTTCGGTACCTATTTTAATGATCAGGTCGTCCTTATCCTTATAATAGATATACAGCGTAGCAACAGATATTCCGCAGGCCTTTGCCAGCTTGTTCATGCTAAAGCCCTCAAAGCCATCATTCACCAAAAGCTCAATAGCTGTTTGTTTTACCAGTTGCTCCTTATCCGTATTTCGTGTGCGCATTAATAGTTAAATAGTTACGGCACAAATATAAGTGAACGTTCGTTCATTTATAAAATTTATTTTTATTTTTTTATGATGCTATGGAAATGAATTGTCCTTCCGTCTTGTTTGAAAGAAGGTAGAATATACTTTTATTGATAGTACAACCCCATTTAATTTACGCGTGCGCCAAACAATCCACATTGTTAATACATTAGTGTTTAGATGCGCAAATTTCTTCAGCAATTATTACGTAAGCCAGTGAGTAAACTGGCCGACAAATATTCGTCGCGGCCGGATAAAAGGCGGGTGAATTACGCGCTGAATAAACTACTGAAAAAAATACGGGAGGGTAAAGGAGATCGGGGACCGGTTATTCAGTTTAACCCGCATACAGATAAGTTTATCATCCTGTCCGATCAGCATAAGGGGGCGCGTGATGACGCGGATATCTTCGCCCTTGCCGAGAAGAACTACTTAGCCGCGCTGGCGCATTATAATAAGGCAGGATACGCCTATATCAATCTTGGTGATAGCGAAGAGCTTTGGGCGAACTTGTTTATTACTGTAAAGCGCCATAATAAGGCCACCTTTGAAGCCGAGAAGGAATTTTTGAACCGTGATGCTTTCATCAAAATATTTGGCAATCATGACTTGTATTGGGATAACGATCCGCTGGCACAGGTGAGCCTGATGCAACTCTACGGTAAAGCCATAAAGGTTTATGAAGGCGCAATACTGCAAACCAGTATTAATTGCAAACCGCTCGAAATATTTATGACGCATGGCCACCAGGGTGATTTGCAAAGCGACGGTAATTGGTTCAGTAAATGGTTCGTATCAAATATATGGGCGCCGCTGCAATCGTACCTGCACCTCAATATTAACACCCCGGCCACTAACGACTTGATGAAGACCGATCATAACCGCATCATGTACGAGTGGAGCGCGAAGCAACAAAACATGCTTTTTATCACCGGGCATACGCATCAGCCGGTTTTCGCGTCATTTACGCATATCGAGAAGTTGTATGCCGATCTTGGCCGTGCCCGGCTGGCTAAGAACGAAGCCTTGATCGTCTCCCTGCAAAAACAAATAACCGACCGCAATTATAAAGGCGACGACTCCTTCGATTTTTCAACCTATAAACCCACCTATTTTAACAGCGGCTGCTGCTGTTTCGACGATGGCGACATCACCGGCATTGAAATAGCCGATGGTTACATCCGCCTCATCAAATGGGAATACAATGGCAACAGCCCAAGTGAAAGAGTGGTATTGGAGGAAGCGATGTTGGAGTCCTTCTTACCATGACCATGATTTTGACCATGATTTGAAGGATTGATTGGATTACCTTGATTGGATTTTTTGCTCTGACTAAGGGTCACATCTACCCACCCACAACTTACAACACACAACCTACAACTCAATCACCCATCCAGCAGAAACACGAACAGCTCCTTGGGGCCGTGGGCACCTAACACCAGTGTTTTTTCTATGTCGGCTGTGCGGCTTGGGCCGGTGATGTTGGTGATCATGGAGGGCAGGTTTGTACCGTATTTCTTCTTTAGCAGTTTCAGGCCGTCCTTAACTTCTAAAACTAATTGAGAGGTGTAGGCCAGTACAATATGTACCGGTGGATAAATGCTCAACCTGCGGCCTGCCATGCCCGCGTTTGAGAGCATGATGCTTCCGTTACGGGCTATCAGCGCTTCGCAAAGGGTAAAACCCACCTGTGCCTGGTCAAAATCTTTATCGGTTTCAAAATAAGGGTATTCATACTGGGTAAGGATGTTTTGCAGTTCGGGCTCCCAGCAGTAAATTTTGTGCCACTTGCGCTCTTCGGCAAGGGTAAGCAGGTTTTCAATAAACTGGATATCATCCTCACAAAAAACAAACTGACCGGCCGCTTCAGTAAACTGCTCGGCGAAAAGTACCTCCAGCATTTCTTCGTTAGCGGGATACAATGGCAGATCTTCAAGGTTTGGATAAGGATTGTCCCTTTTTTCCAGCAACGCCTTGCGGATCTTTTTCAGCAGTTTCTCTTTCGGTGTAGTAATATCCCTCATTATAAAACAGTAAAGCCATTCGCCTAACCGCGAATGGCTTTATATCATTAATTGTTTTTACTTCGTATCTGTACCGTTAGCTTCTTTCTCTTCAGGGTTACGGTTAAACGTACCTGAATGGTCGCTAATGCCTTCGTGCACTAAGTTTTGTGCAACAGGATCCTGGTTTGATTCGGTCGCGCCGTTCACAAATTCATCATAAGTAGTACGATGATCAAACGGACGTTTACCCAATATCTCTTCCAGATCAGATTGGAACAGGATCTCTTTTTCCAATAGTTTGTTAGCCAGTTTCTCTAAACCATCGCGTTTATCCAGCAGCAATTGTTTGGTACGCTCGTAAACGGTATTGATCTGGTTACGAACTTCCTGATCTATTAATTCCGATGTTTTTTCTGAATATGGCTTGTTGAACTGGTATTCGCCTTGTGTATCATTGAACGATACGTTACCTACCTTATCATTCATACCATAAATGGTAACCATAGCGTAGGCAAGTTTGGTAATGCGCTCCAAATCGTTTTGGGCACCGGTTGATATTTTACCAAAGGTGATATCCTCCGCCACACGACCGCCAAGCGTCATACTCATACCATCAAGCAATTGCTCGGTAGTGTATAAGAATTGCTCTTTCGGCAGGTATTGCGCGTAACCTAAAGCGGCAACACCACGCGGAACAATTGATACCTTAACCAACGGATCGGCATGCTCCAGGAACCAGCCTGCAATAGCGTGACCAGCCTCGTGATAAGCCACAATGCGTTTCTCTTCCGGAGAGATGATCTTGTTCTTTTTCTCTAAACCACCAATTACGCGGTCAATAGCATCCTGAAAATCTTGCATATCAACCGCCTCTTTGTTTTTACGGGCAGCAATAAGAGCCGCTTCGTTACAAACGTTGGCAATTTCGGCACCGGCAAAACCAGGGGTTTGAGCCGATAGTTTTTTAGCATCAACACCTTCGGCCAGTTTAACCGGTTTTAAGTGTACTTTAAAGATCTGCTCGCGGCCAACCAAATCCGGTTTGTCGATAGATACCTGTCTGTCAAAACGTCCGGGACGTAATAGCGCAGAGTCAAGTACATCGGGGCGGTTGGTAGCTGCCAGTATGATGATACCAGAATCGGTACCGAAACCATCCATCTCCACCAATAACTGGTTCAGGGTGTTTTCGCGTTCATCGTTACCGCCTACAATATTGTTTTTGCCACGGGCACGGCCGATAGCATCAATCTCATCAATAAAGATGATACATGGCGCCTTATCTTTAGCCTGGCGGAACAAATCACGTACACGTGAAGCACCCACACCCACAAACATCTCCACAAAGTCAGAGCCTGAAAGTGAGAAGAAAGGCACCTGCGCCTCGCCTGCAACGGCTTTGGCCAACAATGTTTTACCTGTACCCGGCGAACCTACCAGCAATGCGCCTTTAGGAATTTTACCACCCAGGTTGGTATATTTTTTAGGGTTTTTAAGGAAATCTACAATTTCCATTACCTCTTGCTTGGCTTCTTCCAAACCGGCAACATCATTAAAGGTTACCGATACCTGGGCTTCTTTATCAAACAGGGTAGCTTTTGATTTACCGATGTTGAAGATTTGACCACCCGGGCCACCGCCTGAACCGCCCGACATGCGACGCATGATGAACAGCCAAACAACTACCAGCAATACGCCCATAATAATAAACTGGAACAGCGAGTTGGTTAACCAATTCTCATGTTGTTCGTATACTATCGGGGTTTTTTCGCTATCAGGTATGTTTTTTTCTGAATTGGCTATGGAGTTTTTAAGGCTTTCGTAGGTTGCATCAGTAAAGTTATACTGTGGTCCGCTCGATGGGTTCATGGTGAACGAGCGCTGATCTGTCTTTACATCTTTATATTGCGGCTTGGCAAGGCTGTTCTTTTTAATGTAAACCTCGGCTACTACAAGCTCGCCGTTTTTATATACCACGATCTTCTCCACATCGCGCTGGCTCAGCATTTCACTTTCAAAACGCTGAAAACTGATGGTTCGGCCGTTGCTGCCGCCAATAATGGTTGGCACAACCAGTAATGCAACTATCAGTATGCCGTAAAGCCACATAATATTAAACTTAGGTGGCTTAGGAGTTATCTTCTTATTCGAAATTTTCCGAATTGGTTTTGGTTTTTCCAAGTTATTATCTTTCATGTTAATACAGGCTCAAACATACAATCAATATTTCAAAATAAACAGGGGTTGTATGATGTACGTAGGTTTAAGCGCTTTTATAATTTTTTATCTCTGCATCCCCCCACAGATCTTCCATTCCGTAGAATTCTCTTTTGTCGGTCCTGAAAATGTGGATCACCACATCTATATAGTCCAGCAATATCCATTCGCTGTATTCCAAGCCCTCTTTTCTCCAGGGTTCTTGCTGCGTTGCCTTAAAAATTTCATCCTCAACACTGTTGGCAATGGCGCGCACCTGTGTTGACGAATCGGCATGGCATATCACGAAATAATCAGATACTGAACTGAATATGTTCCGAAGGTCTAACCTCACTATATCATTCCCTTTTTTTTCCTGAATGCCGTGAATGGCGAGTTCGGAAATATAAGCGGACTCTTTTAACGCTTTGTTTTTTACCATCAAAAAGACTTAGTTTTGAACGATTTTAAGTTTTAGATATTATACTTTGCAAAATAACATATTTTCGGGATTATTTGTTGGACAAAATTTAGTAACAATTAAACAAATTGACTCCACCAACACATTCCTCAAGAATTTACTGTCAAATTCCAAGCCAGTACCTGAGGGAACGGTCATTATGGCAGAAGAGCAGTATGCCGGCCGTGGCCAGCAACAAAACGGATGGCATGCCGAACCTGGTAAAAACCTTACTTTCAGCCTGCTGCTTAACCCTTCCTTTTTACCTGTAAATCAGCAGTTTGATTTGGTTCGAGTTGTAAGCTTAGGTGTGCATAACGCACTTAAGCAGCATTTAGGCAGCTTATTAAAAATAAAATGGCCGAATGATGTATATTACGCCGACAAAAAGCTGGGCGGCATACTCATTGAAAACATAGTGCAGGGCAGCACTATTAAACATGCCGTGGTTGGCATAGGTATCAATGTAAATCAGGATGTATTTCCGGCGCATGTGCCTAATCCTGCGTCAGTTAAGCAAATCTTACAAAGGGATTACGATTTACGGCTTTTATTGTCAGAAATTTGCAGCCATATTGAAGCTGCCTATCTGCGCTTAAAGGCAGGCAAGGTGGCTGAGATACGCGAGGAGTATTTAGCCGCTTTATACTGGTTAAACGAAGAGAGAGAATATAAGTCAAACAATTCCGTTTTCACAGGTAATATTACCGGCGTTAAAGAGAACGGGCTGTTGGTTGTAAACAGCGACAACCGTGAATTGATGTTCGACTTAAAACAAATTGAATTTTTAAACAAAACAATATAATGAAGAAGTTACTGACCTTGTTAACTGTTATTTTATTTAGCACCGGAGCTTTCGCGCAAATTGAAGCGCATGTAAAGTGGTCGTACGCGGCCAAAAAGGTGAATGCTAAAGAGGCCATCGTATTTTTAAAAGCCACTATTGACGAAGGCTGGCACGTTTACTCGCAAAATGTAAAAGAGGGCGGCCCGGTTAAAACATCGTTTGTATTTACCCCTTCAAAAGAATATACGCTTGTTGGCAAACCAAGCGAACCAAAAGGCATTACCCGTAACGAAAAAGTATTTGGCATGGATGTTACCTTTTTTGAAACATCTGCCATTTTTCAGCAAAAAATAAAATTGAACGGCAAAGCCGCCACTGTAAAAGGCAGCTTAGAGTTTATGACCTGTAACGATACCAAATGCTTACCACCGGAACAAGTATCGTTTAGTATTCCAGTTAAATAATCCCGGTAAGCATCATGATTTTTTTAAAGAACCTTAAACGATTTTCGTTTCTCCTGTTTGTATTCGCCCTGTTATTAACGGCAGGCACTCCTGCTAAGGCGCAAACAGATACCACATCATCGGCAGATATTGAATTTACCGATATTCCATCGGCGGCCGATAGTATAGCCGCCGCGAAAAAGGCCCGTGAAGCAAAAAAGGCCATCGCAAAACCCGCTACAGAAGTTAAAGCAACAACTTTAGCAAAACCCGCAGCGCCATCACAATCGTTATGGACGTTATTCATTACCGGTTTTATACAAGGTTTGCTGGCGGTTACCATGCCATGCATCTATCCATTACTACCCTTAACGGTTAGCTTTTTTACCAAAAAAGCAGGCTCAAGGCAAAAGGGGATACTGCATTCTATTATTTATGGTATATCTATCATTGTAATATATGTGCTTTTAGGCTTCGCTGTTACGCTGGCCTTTGGTCCGGGCGCGCTGAACGCGCTGGCCACAAACGGTATATTTAATTTACTATTCTTTATATTACTGGTGGTTTTCGGGGTGTCGTTTTTGGGCGCTTTCGAAATTACGCTGCCAAGCTCGCTGGCCAATAAGCTGGATGCCAATTCGGATAAAGGCGGCCTTGCCGGTATCTTCTTTATGGCGGCTACGTTGGTGGTGGTATCATTCTCATGTACAGGTCCGCTCATTGGTAATATGCTGGTATTGGCAGCTACAAACGGCGAAAGACTTGCTCCTGCTGTGGGCATGTTCGGCTTTTCATTAGCGCTGGCATTACCATTTACTTTATTCGCGTTGTTCCCTTCGGCATTAAAGAGCCTGCCAAAATCGGGCGGATGGCTGAACAGCATTAAGGTAGTATTGGGCTTTTTAGAGATAGCGCTGGCACTTAAGTTTTTATCGAATGTTGATTTAGCCTACCACTGGAACTGGTTTAACCGCGATATTTACCTGGCGCTGTGGATAGCGATCTTCTTCCTGATGGGATTATACCTTATAGGCAAGATCAAGTTCTCGCACGATAGCGATCTGCAATTCGTATCTGTACCACGCATCTTTTTGGCTGTTATCGTTTTCGCCTTTGTAATTTACCTGGTACCCGGTTTATGGGGTGCGCCGCTGAAACCACTGAGCGCTTTATTGCCGCCACCAGCCACGCAGGATTTTTACCTTTCAGAAAACGGAGGCGGATCAGCAGCTCCTGCTTTGGCGCAATCATCTGTTAAAGAAAAAAAATACGCCGAAATATTTAGCCGAGCCAAGGTAAAAGGACTTGATGCCTGGTACGATTATGAGCAGGCTTTGCAGGTTTCCAAAGAGCTGCACAAACCCATAATGATTGATTTTACCGGTTGGAACTGTGTGAATTGCCGCCAAATGGAGAACGATGTGTGGGAAGACCCGCAGGTGTTTAAACGCATACGAGACGATTATGTGTTGTTACAGCTATATACCGACGATAAAACAGAATTAAAACCCGAAGAGCAATATACTTCGGCCTTTAGTGGCAAAAAAATTACTAATTTAGGCGCCAAATGGCAGGATATGCAGGCCGAGCGTTTTAACGCTAATGCACAGCCATTTTATGTGCTGCTTGATAGCGATGGTAATTTAATGACTGACCCTAATAACAAAACCATCGAACCATCAGGCGCGAACTTTAATATTAGCAGTTATTTAAAATTTTTGGACAGCGGAATAGCTGCCTACAAGAATAAAAAATGAGCCAAATCAAAAACATAGGAGTATATACTTCCGGAGGTGACTCGCCGGGCATGAATGCTGCCATCAGGGCAGTGGTACGTACAGCATTGTATCATGATATACAGGTAACAGGCATCCGCCGCGGTTACGAAGGCATGATCAACGGCGAATACGAGCCAATGAACCGTAAATCTGTTTCAAACATTATACAACGCGGCGGAACCATACTAAAATCGGCCCGCAGCGATGAATTCAGAACTCCTGAAGGCCGTAAACTTGCCTATTTCCAGTTAAAAAAGAATAAGGTAGATGCCCTTGTTGCCATTGGCGGCGAAGGTACTTTTACCGGCGCTAAGTTACTGGGCGAGGAGTACGATATTCCTATCATCGGCCTACCCGGCACTATTGATAACGATTTGGTTGGTACCGATTTTACCATAGGTTACGATACCGCCATTAATACCGTTATTAACGCGGTTGATAAAATTCGCGATACGGCAGAATCACACGACCGTTTATTTATTGTTGAAGTGATGGGCCGCGATTCGGGATTGATCGCCTTGCGTTCGGGTATTGCATCGGGTGCCGAAGCCGTATTGATACCGGAAAGTACCGGCGACTTGAACGCTTTGTTCCACCGTTTAGAGCATGGCCGTAAAGATAAATCATCGCGTATTGTAATAGTTGCCGAAGGCGACCAGGAAGGTGGTGCTTTTGAAGTTGGTCGTTTAGTGAAAGAAAAATTCCCTAACTACGATACCCGCGTATCAATACTGGGCCACATACAACGCGGCGGCAGGCCAACCTGTATGGACCGTGTACTGGCAAGCCGTGTAGGTTATGCCGCAGTGGAAGCTCTTAAAGACGGCCACCGTGCCGAAATGATAGGCGTAATACACGGCGAAATTTCATACACCCCGTTTGAACAAGCCATTAAAAAGAACTTACAACTAAACAGCAATATGCTGAAGATAGTAGAGATACTGTCTTTATAAGACAATGCTTTTTAATAACATCTAAGCCCTTTCTGCACACCAGAAAGGGCTTTTTTATTGCCAATCATTTTTAAACCAATCAAAGAAATCCCCAACTCGATGTTTTTTTCCAAAATCAAGGCAATCCCAAAAATCCCATAAAATCATGGTCAAAATAAGGTCGTTTGCTTGCCATTTTTAGGCGTAAACAACGACAGATCATACGCAGGCATATCGCGCCCGGCCATAAAGCGGTTACACGACATACGGAACAACTGGTGAATGGAATTAGCGACATGCCCGTCGCCGCTCATACGGCGACCGAACTCGCTGTCGTTAAGGTTACCGTTGTGGCAGGCACGTATCATATTCAATATCTTATCGGCACGGTCGGGGAAGGCTTTATGTACCCAATCGGTAAAAATTTCGGCGATACTGCCATTCAGCCTCACTATGGTAAACCCGGCCGAAAGCGCGCCGCGATCTGCCGCGGCCTTTATAATATTGGGGATCTCGTTACTGTTTAAGCCGGGAATAATTGGCGCGGCCATTACCCTTACCGGGATGTTATTTTCCGAGAGTTTTTGAATAACCGCCAGTCGCCCTGTTGCGGTAACCGTACGTGGTTCCAGCTTTTGCCGCAACTGCTCATCAAGCGATGTGATGGATACATTTACATGAACGAGGTTCATCTTCGCCATTTCGGTAAGAATATCCAAATCGCGCAGAATGAGGTTATTCTTGGTGATAAAACTTACCGGGTTGCGGTAGCGCAAAAACACCTCTAATAACGAACGGGTAATTTTCAGCTTGCGCTCAATCGGCTGGTAGCAGTCGGTATTGCCGGATAGTACAATGGGGACGGGTTCGTAATTCTTTTTATTGAAATATTTTTCGAGCAGTTCGGCGGCATTGCGTTTTACGATGATCTTTCGTTCAAAATCGAGCCCGGCGCTGAAACCATAATATTCGTGACTGTTGCGGGCGTAACAGTAAATGCAGCCATGTTCGCATCCCTGGTAAGGGTTAATAGAGTACATGTGGCTCAGATCCGGACTGTTCGACTCGCTTACTATCTTCTTCGCGTTCTCTTCAAATAATTGCGTAGCGGTGTTTTCAAGTAGCGGTTCATCCAGCCCCTCAATATGCTCTAACACATATTTGTTCTTTAAAAACTTATTGTGGGTATTAACCTGCGCGCCTCTTCCCTTAAAATACTCCGGATTATCCTCATGTGCCATAAGAACAAATTTGCTAATTATTTTAGCAAATTACAATTCTATCAGCTTATTTTTTATGGCGTAAAGTACCAGGCCTACACGGCTTTTTATTTGCAGTTTTTCGAAAAGCTGATCGCGGTAACCATCAACCGTGCGTACGCTAACGCACATTTGGTCGGCAATTTCTTTGTAGGTAAGTTCGGTACCCGCAAGTTTTAAAAACTCCAACTCGCGGCTGTTCAGCTTAATATCTTCAACCTTGTTGTTAAAGCTGTTGATCAGGTGGCGGGTAACAAACTCCGGATAATATACTTCGCCTTGCGATACCTTGGTTAAGGCTTGTTCAAATTCGCCGGGTTCCGAGTCTTTCAGCAGGTAGCCCTTTACACCCATTTTCACCATGGTGAGCACCTTTTCGGCATCCTCAAACATGGATAGTACAATGATGCAGATCTCCGGGTAATTCTCCTTTAACCATTGCGCGGTGCTGATGCCATCCATAACGGGCATGTTGATATCCAGCAATATGATATTAGGCTTGTTTTTGGGCGAAATTTTACGGCCCAGCTCTTCTCCGTTACCGGCTTCAAACAGAATATTAAATCCGTTGAGGTTATTTATAAGGGATACAATGCCGCTTCTGAAGAGGCGGTGATCATCAACCAGCGCTATTTGGATAGTGTCCGTCGGCATAATTTTGTTTAACAAGTGGGTCAAGAGAAATTTTTATACTGCAGCCCCCGCCCGGTTCGCTGCTTATTGTAGCCGTTCCACCGATCAGGGTTGCCCTGTTTTCCATGTTTTTCAAGCCCGAACCACTGTTTTCTTTCAGTTTATCGGTAATTGAAAAACCCGCGCCATCATCTTCAATCTCCAAAGTAAACAAATCGGCAGTGTAATTCAAACAGATTTTTAAATTGGCGGCAAAAGCGTATTTCAATGTGTTGTTAAACGCCTCCTGAAATATGCGGAATAATACCAGTTCGCGCTGTGCGCCAAGCTCATACTCGTCGCCCTTCACCTCCAATCCGGCCTTAATAAGCTCGCTTTTGTTAATGCGGTCAACCTCGCGCATAATAGCACTTTTAAGGCCCACAACCTTTATACGTTCAAAGCTTAAACTTTTTGACAGATCGCGCAGGTCATTAATAGCCTGGGCAATCAGTTCGCGGTTCTCATCTATTTTTTGATGCTGCTGCCCGGTATCCATATTTTTTACCGTGGCTAATGAGAGCTTTACGAAGGAGAGTACCTGTCCAATGTTATCATGAATCTCCCGGCTGATGTGGTTGAGGGTTTGTTCCTGCACCTCTATCTGCGTTTTTAAAAGTTCCTGGTGAAATTTTGATTGCAGCTGCGTTTTTTCGCTGAGGTGGTTATTGTGCTTGCGCTGATAAAAGAATAAAAAGCTGATAATGAACATGCCCAGCAAGAGCAACATAATGGTTCCTGCAATTATCAGGGTGATAACTTCTTCGTCTTGCTGAAGCATAAGAATGATATGGATAAACAAGAATACAAAATTAAATTGGCCATATTAGCTATCACCAGCGATAATAAGTAATAGTGATAGTTATTACGCGATGCCATATAGGCAAACGCCGCGAAAAACAGGAACTCGGCCAAACAAAAGAAAAGCAACCCGGTATTCACCCAAAAATGCGGGAGGCTCAATAACGACATGGATTGCCCGCTGCTATTCATCAGCTGGTAAAAGAAACAGCATACCAAAACGATAAGCATTACGTACTGTACCAATATGGCAATGGTACACAAGTTCCAAAAGCCTTGTAAAAAAAACACATCCACCACGGTAAACAGCAGGCAAACTATTACCAATGCTGTTAAAAGCCGTTTCAGTTTGCGCGAAATAAGGGAGATAAGGAAGAAACTGTAGAATGCAAACTCGATAGTAATTACAATATTGGTGATGTAAGCGTTACTACCGTGTACGTTGAAAAGATTGAAAACCGACGCGCATTCATATATTACGATGAATAGCAGGTAGGGGAGGAAATAGATATAAACTGATTTTTCAAGCTTCTTATATTGAATGATCAATATAAGAAGCGCTATGGTTTCGAATGCTAAGTATAAAAATGTGGGCATTAAAATTATTATGTTAACGGGCATTGCGCCGGCGGGCAGATCTTTCCATGATCTAAACCTGTACCGGCCTCAAGCTTTTGCTTTGAACCTGTTGCTGCAACGGTCATCATTTTGGGCGCCAGGGCAATAGGCTCAACCAGTTCGTGCTTATCATTATCATAAAGCTGGTCAACCTGTTTACCTGAGTGGGCATCAAAACGGGTGGCTACTAAAACAACCATTAATTTATCGTCAAACTCCGTTTGCATCACGTCTTTATCGTGAACGCCAAAGTAAATACGCAGGCCACCATTATCGTCAACACGGTTAGCGTCAAATAATTTTTCAATGTCAGCTTTTGAAAACCAAATGCTCGATGAATCATTTTTCAGGTCATGTGCCATCGGCGAATCGGCGTTCTTGTGTAAATAGAGTACCCGTTTCCGGAAATTGTTGGTTAATCTTTTTAACACGCTTTTTGTAACACCAATTGGCTGCAGCCTACGTTCTTCTATCATGACAGTTGTTTAAGGGTTTAAAAAAAATAGAGTTTAAGCCACTAAATTAATAAGTTAATCTTTTTTATCAACCCCGTGTTTTCACGGTATTTACAGGGTGTTTGCGCACCAAAAATACCGTGATTTGGGTATTTTTTGGTAAGCAGGCATAGCGGATATTTGTATCAAGGCAGAAGTAGGATATGAAACAGCATGCCGGTACATATCCTATATAAATAGGGGTATTTTTTCTGCTTAATATAAAGATCGGTTCCCTGCACCTAACAGTGCAGGGACTTCTTTTTTTAACCCTGATTTGACCTTGATCTAACCTTGATTTATGGGATTAGGGGATTGCCTTGATTAGGGGGAGCAACTATAAGTTGATGAATGTCTGTCAGTTCAGTCCATTAGGTCGCCTACTTCTTCCGTACCAACCGCACATCGATCAAAATGCCTGTAACTACGCCAACTGTATAACACAACAGATCGCTCCATAAGAATCCTGCGCCGAGTACTAATCTGCCGAATAGTGTGTGCCTGATATCGTTTATCCATTCAGCCTGATAAAGCTGGCTGAACTCAATGGCATAGCAAAACACCAGTGCTGTTATCGCAACATATTTTACGGGCGCGTTAAGAAACAGAAAGCGTACAATAAAGTAAACCATCAAAGCGTACAAAATATCGCCTACAAACAAAGGAAAAGCGGTGTAATGCCGGGAGAGCAAGCCAATAATTATGGTGGCCATAGTAAGCGCTAAAAAGATGAGCCTTTGTTTAAGCATGTGGGCTAAAGTAATAGATTTAGATTGATTGTTAGCGGTCATTACATACAGTGCATATAATGATTGTATATTAGTGATATGCCTTTTACCTTTTGTCACCCGGCTATTGTTTTGCCTTTGGGCTATTTACCTAAACGCGTGGTGTCTGTATCGGCACTGGTTATTGGCAGTATGGCGCCCGATTTTGAGTATTTCATCAGGATGCGCATCTTCAGTATCTACAGCCATACCTGGGCAGGCTTAATATGGTTTGATCTGCCGGTTGGTCTCATCGTGCTGCTAATCTATCTGACATTAGTCAAGAACGTATTGATTGACCACCTACCCGGATTTCTTAACAAGCGTTTTTCTTTATTGAAAAATACCACACCCTTTAGCCTTTCAAATGTAATCATCGCAGCATTCTGTATTTTGCTGGGCGCGATAAGCCATATTTTATGGGATGGCTTTACTCATGAATCCGGATATTTTGTGGCGCATATTCCGGCGCTTTCTATTCCGCTTACTATAATAAACCATACCACTTTGTATATGTATAACGTAGTGCAGCATGTAAGTTCTTTATTAGGACTGCTCATCATTCTATATGCTATATGGAAACTGCCTGTTGGGTTACTCACCATCAAAAGGCCGATCTTTGGGTATTGGTTATCCGTGATAGCTATCACCCTGTTTATTCTTGTTGCGCGTTTCGCAATCTCCCATACTATGCTGTTGGCCGGAAATGTCATCGTATCCGCCATCTCCGCTTTTTTTATCGCGCTTGTAATAACTTCTGCTTACTACCGTCTAAAAAACAAACACAACACAATAATTTAAACCCACATGATCCATTTAAAAAAGCACTCACTAAACCTTATCCTGTTTCTTATTCCCTGCGTATTGTACTCAGGTTGCGCCCTGTTTACCGAAAGCAAAGAGAAACTGGCCAAATATTGCCCGGGACTGAAGGTAAATTTGAACAACGTTAATATTAAAAGCAATGCCAATAATAACGAAAGCAGGGTAAGCTACATATTGGGCTACAATGCCGATAACGAACAAGCGGTTGAAGATTATTTTATGAACGGCAACCACGGTTATACCACTCTAAGAGATAATGCCTTCTTTATACGTGAAGGCCAGGAAAAGGAAGCCCTTAGCGATGTGGATATTGCCGTAGGCAAAACCATCGACCATCAAAAAACCCACACCATTGTGGTATTTAATAAAAGCAAAAGCCGTATTATCATTATAGAGACAACGAAAGGATAGTAAAAGCTCAATTACCGATTGGTTAAAAACAAAAAAGCGCCTTTAGGGCGCTTTTGGTATATTATATGGGTGTTGCAATTAGGCTGTTTCTTCAGCTTCCAAAGCCATTTGCTCATCAACCAGGATACGGCCGCAATGCTCGCAAACAATAATTTTTTTGCGCTGACGGATGTCTGACTGGCGCTGAGGCGGGATCTGGTTAAAGCAACCTGAGCATGAATCACGCTGAATAGTTACTACTGCCAAACCGTTCTTCGCATTTTGACGCAGACGTTTGTAAGCGATCAATAAACGCTCTTCAATGTTTGGAAGCGCTTTTTCAGCCTGGTCTACTAATTCTGCTTCTTCTTTTTCAGTTTCGGCAGTAATAGTACCCAATTCAGATTTTTTACCATCAAGGTCGCTTTTGCGAACGTCAAGGTCGGCAAGGGCTTTTTCGTAAACCTGGGTTTTGGTAGCTATTTCGTAGCCATACTCCCTGATTTTCTTTTCGCTTACCTGTATATCTAACCCTTGTATTTCTATCTCTTTAGAAATAGCATCATACTCGCGGTTATTTTTTACCTCATTAAGCTGGGTTTCGTATTTTTTGATGTTGGCCTGCGCATCCTTAATCAGGTTTTTGCGGGTTACAATATCATCTTCTACATCATCAAGCTCGCTTTTTAATTTTTGTATACGGGTTTCAAGGCCTGCAACATCATCTTCAAGATCAGCAACTTCTACAGGCAGTTCACCCCTCACCTGACGTATTCTGTCAATCTTGGTGTGGATAGTCTGGAGTTCATATAAAGCCTTAAGCTTTTGTTCAACGGTTTGTTCCATTAAATAAAATATTTGACGGGGTTCGTATTTATCGTTGTTAAACGGAGGGCAAAGGTAGCAAATTTTTTCCGAATAATATCAAACAATAATTGTTGTGTAAATTGCTCACTTTCAAAATGTCCGATATCGGCAATCACTATTTTTCCTTCGGCATCAAAAAACTCATGATATTTGTAATCGGCTGTTACAAAAACATCGGCTCCGGCGGCAATGGCCTGCTTTAAAAGAAAGCCTCCGGCACCTCCGCAAACAGCTACTTTTTTTACGGGCTTGCCCCGTAATTCGGTATACTTTATAACACCGGTTTGCATCTTTTCTTTTATCTGCCTCAAAAAATATTCTTCGCTCACGCTGTCATCCAGTTCACCAACCATACCTGAGCCTACCTGCACATGCCTGTTAGTTAGGTTGTAGAGATCGTAAGCCACCTCCTCGTATGGGTGAGATAATATCAGCGCCATGATGACCTTGCTTTCTATAGCGGCCGGGTAAATGGTTTCTATACGCACTTCACTTTCGTGATGCCTTGTACCGGGTTCGCCCACGCAGGGGTTGGTATCTTCGTTGCCCTTAAATGTGCCGGTGCCTTCTACATTAAAACTGCACTCACTGTAGTTACTGATATCGCCTGCGCCAGCGGCGAACAGCGCGTCTTTTACTTCCTCTGCCGCGGCAAGGGGCACGTAAGTAACCAGCTTTTTGAGCAAGCCGCTTTTAGGCGCGAGGATGTGCAGGTTTTTTAAACCCAGGGTTTCACAGATGCGCGTGTTTACCCCGCCTATCACATTATCCAAATTGGTATGGATGGCATACAGGGCAATATCATGCTTAATGGCTTTTTCAACAACGCGCTCCACGTACGTACGCCCGTTAAATTTTTTCAACCCGCGAAAAACGATAGGATGGTGAGAAATGATCACTTCGCAGCCGGTAGCTATGGCCTCATCAACCACGGCCTCGGTACAATCCAAAGAGATGAGCGCCTGGGTAATTTCCTTACCGGCATTCCCCACAATAAGTCCGGCATTGTCATAATCTTCCTGGTAGGCCAGCGGCGCAAAGCTTTCCAGGTAGTTGATCAGTTCGGCTAATTTCATTCAACTAAATTAGTATAAAAGGGAATGTATCGTTTGTAGGATGTGAAATTATTTATGTATTTGCTTTAATCATGCGAGGAAACTATTGTAGTTAGAAGCAGCGGGTCAATTCTATTCGTCATTTGTTTGGCTTGTACTTAATATTCAAGGAAGCCTACTCTTGGGCGCAGTGCACCATTACTTTTGAGCCGAAAAGTAACAAAAGGCTTGTCCAGCAAAAGGCTTCTTTGCCGCACAGGGCCTTCCCTGCAAAACGTACAGAACTTAGGGCTGGAACTTTTGCCCCGCCACTCATTTCCACCCCACATGCAACAAGTTCCTACGCCCCGCCTTTGCGCTCCTGGCCAACAAAGTTCTGCCCGCTTTCGCCCAAAGCTGTTTGCTGACGAAGGATCTACTCGGCATTACACATTCCGAATCATACACTTCAACCAACGATAATGAAACACCTGTGACAATAAAAATTTAAAGCTCACGTATATTTGTAAGGTAAACTTATAAGTTTTCTTTACAATATTGCATAATGAACGAACAGGAAAGCCATCAACTGGCATCGCAAATAAGAACCACCACTACGAGGCTGATTAAAAAGCTGCGTAAAAAGTCGGAAACAGGCTCTTCGCTATCGCTTACCGAGCGGTCGGTTATTGCCTTGCTCGATCAGCACAAGCAAATGCTGCCGAGCGAGCTGGCCGCTTCGGAAAAGATCACCACGCAATCCATGTCGCAAATACTAAACCACCTGCTTGAGCTGGGTTGCATTATCCGCGAAGCATCAACAACCGATAAGCGTAAGGTATACATTTCGCTATCGCCATTGGGGCAGGACATGCTGTACCGTGTAAGGCATGAACGTGAAGAATGGCTTTTCAAGGCTATTACGGAAGTATGTACCGATGAAGAGCGGGAATTGCTTAGCCGGGCAATGGCACCATTAACAAAAATTATTGACTATGAATAATTGGGGAAAGGCCCAATTACCGAGAGAGGGAATTGAGACACAATGAGCAACATTAACACATTCAACGCATTTAAAAGTTACAATTACAGGTTATATTTCTTCGGGCAGTCGGTATCGCTTATTGGTACGTGGATGCAAAAAACAGCGGTTAGCTGGGTGGTTTACGCCCTAACCGGTTCAAAATTTATGCTGGGGCTAACCTTGTTTGCCAGCCTTTTCCCTTCTTTCGTTTTCTCGTTTCTGGGCGGTGTAGTGGCCGACAGGTACAACCGCTACAAGCTGCTCATGATAACACAAATTGCCTCTATGGTGCAGGCATTGCTGTTAACCGGGCTTATCTTTTTTAAACATTATAGTGTTTGGGAAATCATAGCGCTGAGCGTAGTGCTGGGTATTATCAATGCCTTTGATGTGCCGGCAAGGCAATCGCTTGTGTACGAAATGATTGATGATAAAGCGCACTTGCCTAATGCCCTTGCACTCAACTCATCTATGGTTAACCTATCCCGACTTATAGGACCGGGCATTGCCGGTTTGGTATTAGAAAAATGGGGCGACGATGTTTGTTTCGGATTGAATACCGTGAGTTTTATAGCCGTTATAGGTTCATTGATGATGATGCGTTTGCCAAAATACGTAGCCGTGCCGCACACTAAAAAAGTATTTGAAGAACTGAAGGAAGGGTTTACCTATATAAAGAACACGCCATCTATCAGCTACCTACTATTGATGCTCGGGCTGATCAGCTTGTTCGTATTGCCTTATGGTACATTGATACCCGTGTATGCCCGCGATATTTTTAAGGGTACTGCATCTACCTTCGGAGTGATTGATAGCCTGATCGGATTAGGCGCGTTTTCGGGTGCAATTTTCCTCGCTTCGCTAAAGCCCGGCCGCAACCTGAAACTGATATTGGCCATCAATACGCTCATCTTCGGCACAGGGTTGGTGCTGTTCTCGCACGAAAGCAACTATCCGCTGGCATTGTTATTCTCGGCAATTGGAGGGTTCGGTATGATGTCGCAGATCACCATTAGCAATACGCTGATACAAACCACCGTTGCGCCTGAAATGCGCGGACGGGTGATCAGTTTTTACGCTATGGCCTTCTTCGGGATGCAGCCATTGGGCGGGCTTATTATCGGCGCGGCATCACAAAAGATCGGGGCTCAAAACACCATATTGGCCGAAGGTATTATAGCCCTGCTGATAGGCGCAGCTCACTTGTACTTTATCAAAAAAGAAAAATCAAACAAACCGGCGGCAGGTATACCCATAGTTGAACCGGAGATACAAGCTGCCGTACCCGCATAACACTACAAATAGAAAAACAACATGATTACTGCAATTGATAAAAACACCGCCTTGGTACTGATAGACCTGCAAAATAACATTGTAGCCTATCCTACAGTACACCCAATTGACGACATTATTAAAAGATCGGCCGAGTTAATGCACGCCTTTCATACTGCGGCTTTGCCGGTAGTAATTGTAACCGTTGATACCTATGGTGCGCCATGGACGCATGCCCGCAAGGATGCAAAACAAAATACTGCCCCGGCACCCGATGGCGCTTTGGATATAGCACCCGGCATAAAGCCCCGCGAAACCGATATTTTTATAGTAAAGAAAACCTGGAGCGCATTCCACGAAACCGGCCTGCATGAGATACTGCAAGAGCGCAGCATCACCAACATCGTATTAGGCGGCGTAGCAACCAGTTTAGGGGTTGAAGGCACCGCACATTCGGCCAGCGCATTGGGTTATAACGTAACCTTCGCTACCGATGCCATGACAGATATCGCCATCGAAGCACACGACCGCAGCCTGAAATACATTTTCCCGCGAATAGGGGAAAGCGGAACAGCAGCAGAAATTATCGAGCAGATACCGGGAGCTTAATTCGCTTTTATCTTAAAAACAAAAAATGCGGGCAGTATCGTTATACTGCCCGCATCATATATATGATAGATTGCCTTTCGGCTACGGTTAAAATTTAGGCGCGTTATTGCCGTACATCTGGGTGATCTGGAAGCTTTCGTAAGCCATTTGTTTGTTGTAATCGTTAGTAAGGCTTTTGTGATTCACCAAATCAACAATGGTACCTATAAAGCACAAACCGCCGGTGAAAAGGTATAACAAGCCCATTCCTATCTGGCCAAGCATAAAGCGTTGCACGCCTGATATCCAGATAAAGCCAAGTAATGTTACCAACATCACATCCTGCGGACTTTTTCTTTTAGTAGCATACACATTAAAGAAATAAGCTTTTTGCTCTTCATTAAATTCAGCTACTGCTTGTTGCAAAAACATTCCCTCTTCTGGGGTAATGCCTGGTAATGCATAGTATGGGTTTTGGTACATGTTCATCGTTTTCAGTTTTAGTGGTGTTGTTTAATGATATAAAGGTACATCAGCCCACTAAATTAGCCAACCTAAAGTAGGCCAGCTATTTAAACAAATCGGTAAAAAAGGCAATTTTAGCGGTGAAATATTAACCGACGGGGTAATTAACGGTGAAACTGCGCTGAATAGGTTAATATGATTAGGCTTAAGGCTTGTTGTATAGGTTACTCATCCGGTCTTCGCTTCGCCCGACCACCTTCTCTGCTGCGCAAAGAAGGGTTTTTGTAAAGCCTTTGGCTTTTACCTTTCAGCTTTCACCTCTTTACCACCCTCTTTTTGCTTGCAAAGAGAGGGTCGACCAGCGCAGCGTAGTCGGGGTGAGTAAATTAAAAAGGAGGATTCTGCGAAAAACTTCCTTCACCCAATCCTATTGGCGCAAAGCGCAGTCTTATCAAAGTATAAATACGGTATACAATTATAACGAGTGCTGGTATACCCAGCCAGTGGGCATGCAGGGAGTTTTTAACATCGCCATGCAGCAAAAACGCGATGGAATGCCCAAGGCCGCAGCCCGGGCACCAGCCAATACCGGCCAGCTTAAGGGGGCATAAAACAAAATGGGCTTCAGCCTTCGGATCTGTTATGGCTAACGATACGATTGCTGCAACCCAAAATATCAGTTCGAAGTATTTTAAGAAAAATGTTCTAATCAACTTTGTTCGACTTGGTTGTATACAGTAAAGATACACCCAAAGCACTTAACAAACCAACTAATAATGCACCGAACATACGGCCCGAGAAATCCTGAAAGTTGGTTCCCTCTGCCACATAGTTAATATATACTATGGCCGCGAAGATGGCCACTATACCGCCAAACAGCAGTATTTTAAAGCCTTGCACCAGTCCTTCTAAAAAGCCCATGTTGCCGCCAAGATAGTTATCGCGGTAATCTTTAACGCCAATTAATAAACCAATAACGGGGATCAGCACAGATATGTATTCGTAAGGCGACACCTTTGAATCGTTAAGGTTATAGCCCATTTTATACATAATAAATAACCACAGGCCGCTAAATACGCCAATGATGAGTCCGGATAATAATGCGTTTTTCATGTTTATAAGTTTAATTCAGGTTAAATCAAATTGCCTCAATGCGTGTTTAATCATTTAATTATCATTAAAAGGAATTATGTTGCGGTTTTGTTTTATGCACATACTACAATTTGCCTTAAAATAGTTTAAAACGCCTTTAATGAGTATATTTGCACAGTTTTGAACATACGTGATATATTAGAGCGTTATAAAGCTGACGACAGGATAAAAGCATTGGCCTCAGCGCTTAATGCCTCAAAAAATCCAAGGATACAGCTTCGTGGTTTAGTCGGATCCAGTGATGCGGCTATGGCGGTAGCATTGTATTTTTTGCAGCACAAACACATGGTGTTCGTATTGCCCGAACGCGAAGAGGCCGCCTATTTTCAGGCCGACCTGGAGAACTTTACCGGTAAAGAGGTATTGCTTTTCCCGTCATCATACCGCAAACCGTTTGAATTTACCCAGCCCGATAGCAGCAATGTGCTTGCCCGTGCCGAGGTATTGAACGAGCTGAACCACTCATCAGAGTTTGGTCAGTTAGTGGTAACCTATCCCGAAGCACTTGCCGAAAAGGTGATCGACCGTTCATCCCTCGAAAAAAACACCCTCGAAATAGCGGTAAGCAATAACCTAAGCATCGAATTTATCAATGAGTTTTTGATAGAGTACGATTTTGAGCGGGTTGATTTTGTGTATGAACCGGGGCAATTTTCTGTAAGAGGTGGCATAGTTGATATCTTCTCTTTTTCGCATAACCTACCTTACCGGGTAGAGTTCTTCGGCGATTTTATCGAATCCATCCGCACCTTCGAAATCGAGAGCCAGCTTTCGGTTGAGCAGGTGAAGAGCATCACGATAGTACCCAACGTACAATCGAAGTTTTTAACGGAAAGCAATATTTCCCTGTTAGAATATGTAGAGCCCGGCACGCAAGTGTGGATAAAGGATGTTCAGTTTACGCTGGATATCATCCAAACCGGCTTTAAAAAAGCTACCCAATTATGGAAAGCCTTATCGGCAGATGAAAAAGCGCAAAACCCGGAATGGATAGACCCTAAGTTTGGTTTTACCGATGAAAAATTGATAGGCGATCAATTGCATGATTTCCCGGTAGTTGAGTTTGGCAAACAATTCTTTTATACGCCTACCGAAAGTATCAATTTCGAGATGCGTCCGCAGCCCTCTTTTAATAAAGATTTTAGTCTGCTGATACATAACTTTAAAAACAACGAGGCCGAAAAAATTGAGAACTACATCCTTACCGATTCGGCCAGGCAGATAGAACGTCTGTATGCCATATTGGAGGATCTCGACAAGACCGCCAAGTTTACGCCTATCACGGTATCCATCCGCGAAGGCTTTATTGATCACGAACAAAAGCTGGCCTGTTATACCGATCATCAGATCTTTGATCGTTATTATAAATACAAGCTTAAAAAAGGCTACCAGCGTTCGCAGGCCATCACCCTCAAAGAACTGCGTGAGCTTAAACCCGGCGATTACGTAACCCACATAGATCATGGCATAGGCAAATATGCCGGCCTGGAAAAGGTGGAGGTAAGCGGCAAGCAGCAGGAAATGATCCGCCTGATATATGCCGATAACGATTTGCTGTATGTGAACATCAACTCGCTGAACCGCATATCAAAATATAGCGGCAAAGAGGGTACCGTACCCAAAATGAATAAGCTGGGTACTGATACCTGGGAACGCCTCAAGAAAACCACAAAAAAAAAAGTTAAAGACATAGCCCGCGATCTCATCAAGCTTTACGCACTGCGCAAAGCCCAGCATGGCAATGCTTTTTCGCCCGATAGCTACCTGCAAACCGAACTGGAAGCATCCTTCCTTTACGAAGACACTCCCGACCAGGAAAAAGCCACCAACGATCTTAAAAAGGATATGGAATCGCCGCATCCTATGGACAGGTTGATTTGCGGCGACGTAGGCTTTGGTAAAACAGAGGTAGCCGTGCGCGCGGCATTTAAGGCCGTGGCCGATAGCAAGCAGGTGGCCATACTGGTGCCAACCACTATTTTAGCCGCACAGCACTACAAAACATTTTCGGACAGGTTGAAGGGTTTCCCTTGTAATATCGACTATGTAAACCGCTTTAAAACCAGCAAGCAGGTAAAAGATACCCTTGCCGCGCTTAAAGAAGGAAAGGTTGATATTATTATTGGCACGCACCGCTTGGTAAGCAAGGATGTTAAGTTTAAGGACCTGGGACTGATGATCATTGATGAAGAGCAAAAATTCGGCGTATCTACCAAAGAGAAACTGAAGCAAATGCGCGCCAATGTAGATACCCTTACCTTAACGGCAACGCCGATACCGCGTACGCTGCATT
Organism: Mucilaginibacter sp. GW821-FHT07G05; assembly: GCF_059418565.1. Classification (NCBI taxonomy): domain Bacteria; kingdom Pseudomonadati; phylum Bacteroidota; class Sphingobacteriia; order Sphingobacteriales; family Sphingobacteriaceae; genus Mucilaginibacter; species Mucilaginibacter sp. GW821-FHT07G05. The sequence continues at coordinate 215,591 of NZ_JBWKQC010000004.1, forward strand.
TTTCGCTGATGGGTGCGCGCGATCTTTCCATTATATCAACCCCGCCGCCTAACCGCCAACCGGTAGTTACCGAACTGCATGTGTTTAACGATAAGCTGATAAAAGAAGCTGTTGAGTTTGAAATAGACCGTGGCGGCCAGGTTTTCTTTATCCATAACAGGGTGAGCGATTTGCCGCAACTGGGCGGCATGATCCATAAACTGGTGCCAAAGGCTCGTATCGGCATAGCCCACGGTCAGCTGGAGGGAGATGCGCTGGAGGATGTAATGCTGAAGTTTGTAAGCAACGAGTACGATGTGCTCATAGCTACCACCATTATTGAGGCCGGTTTGGATATCCCGAACGCGAACACCATTATTATTAATCACGCCCACATGTTCGGCCTCAGCGATCTGCACCAGATGCGCGGCCGTGTAGGGCGAAGCAATAAAAAGGCGTATTGTTACCTGCTTAGTCCGCCGCTTTCAACACTTACCAACGAGGCACGCAAACGCCTGAGCGCGATAGAAGAGTTCAGCGATTTGGGCAGTGGTTTTAACGTAGCCATGCGCGATCTGGACATCCGCGGCAGCGGTAACCTGCTGGGCGCCGAACAAAGCGGTTTTATTGCCGAGATCGGCTTTGAGATGTATCATAAAATTTTGGACGAAGCTATACAGGAACTAAAGGACGATGAATTTAAAGGTGTATTCCCTGATGATAAGCCACGTCCTTTTATTTCCTTTACCCAAATTGATACCGACCTGGAAATTCTGATCCCGAGCGATTACATCACCAATATATCCGAACGGTACAACTTGTATACCGAGCTTTCCAAACTTGAAAATGAAACCGAACTGGTAGCCTTTCAGCAACAATTACACGACAGGTTTGGCCCGATACCCGCACAAGTGAACGACCTGCTGAATACCATGCGCCTGCAATGGCTGGGCAAGGCTATCGGCTTCGAGAAGATCTCACTGAAGAAAAATATTCTTCGGGGTTATTTCATCACCAACCAGCAATCACCGTACTTTGAAACCGAAGCTTTTCGCCAGGTGCTCAACTTTGTACAGGCCAATCCTCGGCGCACTAATTTGAAAGAGGTAAAGAATACCTTACGCCTGAGCATCGATGCCGTAAACAGCATTGATGAAGCGGTGGGGTTATTGAGCGAAGTTGCAGTGGGTACGGGAGTGCTGTAGAGTTGTGAGTTGAAAGTTGTGGGTTGTGAGTAGCACGATTTATATTTCTTGCGAATAGCATACTCTATAATAACTGAATATGCAATAAAAAGTGCTATGTGGTATTTTAAGACCGTTGTGTTAGATAAGATAAATATAGAAAACGCAACAATGGAAGATGTAACGAAAAAAGTAACTGGAGCTACAAATAGTTTAGATAATAGAAAAGCAACCTTTAATAAAGCGATAGAAAATATTAACCTGTAACCCTTATTAGCTCTTAATGAAGTTATTATTCTTAACGATTGTTTTTTTTACAATCAATCTTCTTTTTGTCCATCAATTGCCTATAAAAGGCAAATGGTTAAATAACGGTGATTCCAAAAATATCATTATAATTACTAATGATAGATACATTGAAACTTATAACCGAGACACCATTTACACAGGAAAGTATTTTAGAGATGTTTATTCATGTGATACTTCCTATATTAAGAATACAGGAACTCAAAAACTTGATTTTATAAAAGTAGCGGACGGTAGATGTTTTGAAATTGTTGGAGTTACATCTAATACATTATCTCTTAGATATACAACATCTGGGAAGCTACATTTATTTCGCAAAATGAAATCTTTGTAACTCACCCTACTCTGGCGCAAGTCTGTAGCGTTGACTATAGCGAGGTTAAATATGTAAAAGAAGCAGGAGAGCATATTGAATTGTATAAAAGCTCACAAAATATAAGGTCATAAGAGATTGCAAGAATTAAAATTCTTTTTGGACTTTGGAGGTAAAATGACGATGGCTCACAACCCCTCTCCACTGTCATGCTGAGGAACGAAGCATCTATCGTAGACAAGCATAGCGAAGAAGATTCTTCAAACGTTCAGAATGACAGTTTTTCAACCTGTCATGTGAGGATCAAAGCAATGGCGCATTAGAGGTCATAGCGGATGAATAAACGCAGTAAGCGATCGTAGAGACTGCTTCGCCACGTTCGCAATGACGCAAATTGGGTTATTCAGATACTTTTCTGTAGATCTCTTTTAGGTTGCGGCCGAGTTCGTGGTAATCTAAGCCGTAGCCAATTACGTAGTCGTTATCAATTTCAAAGCCGGTGTATTTAAGTTCAACTATCGGGGTTTTAAGTTCCGATTTTTTTAGCAGCAGCGTACATACCGAAATAGATGCCGGTTTGCGCACTTCCAGTTTATCAATAAGATAGTTCAGGGTATTTCCGGTTTCAACAATATCCTCAATCAGGATGATGTGACGACCTTCAATGTTTACGTTCAAATCAAAATCATCGCGGATTTTGCCGGTACTTGATAGCCCGCCGTAATAGGAGGCCAGCTTGGTAAAAGTAATTTCGCATGGTATGGTAACATGCTTAACCAAATCTGCAATAAATATAAAGCTGCCGTTTAATACACCAATAAAAAGCGGGATAGTATGTTTATAATCAACATTAAGCTGTTCGCCAATAACCCTAACACGTTTTGCAATTTCATCCGAAGCTATAAATGGCTCAAACTCAAGGTCTGCTACTTGTATTTTCATATTGTGATTGTCAATTAGTTTAGTGCTGCGTTAAAGCAAGGTTAAGCTATAGCCAAAAGTTTTAATAGTGTATTGGCTACACAGCAAATTATACGCCTAAAATAGCATAAATCAACCGAAAACCAGTTAAATAATTGTAACATATATAAAAGCTATCTTTGCGCTTTCATTATGGAATACCAGCTTCATACTTTACCTAACGGCATACGCATCATTTTAAAACAGGCAGCCTCAACAATTACGCATTGCTGCTTTATTGTTAATGCCGGCTCGCGCGATGAAGGCGCTAACAAAGAAGGCCTCGCGCACTTTATTGAGCATTTGCTTTTTAAAGAAACCGAAAGGCGCAACACCAACCAGATCCTTAACCGGCTGGAGCTGGTAGGCGCCGATCTTAACGCTTATACCACTAAAGAATACACCTGCATACATGCCTCCCTGCTTAACCAGCATTTAGAGCGTACGATAGATCTTTTCGAGGATATCCTGTTTCATTCTACTTTTCCCGAAGATGAACTGGAAAAGGAGCGGGGCGTAATATTGGACGAAATTTCGTCCTATCTCGATCAGCCCGAAGAAGCCATACAGGATGATTTTGAAGAACTGCTTTTTAAAGATCACCCTATGGGCAAAAACATTTTGGGCACACCCGAAACCGTTGGCCGCTTAGGGGTAGCCGATATGCGCGAGTTTATGGCCGCCAATTACGCTACCAACGAAATGATCTTCGCCGTGTTTGGCGATTACGATATTAAAAAGGTGATCAAACTGGCCGAAAAATATTTCGGGCCAATACCTGCCAACTTGAATAAAAAGCAACGCGTACAGCCCTTTGTTAACGGCAACGGGTTATCGGTTTTGCAAAAGCCCATTTCGCAAACGCATTGCGTTATCGGCGGGCAGGCTTACCCATCGGCGCACCATCATAAAAGCGGGTTACTGCTGGTGAATAACCTTTTGGGTGGCATGGGCATGAGCAGCAGGCTTAACCTGGAGATTCGCGAGAAACATGGTATAGCGTACACTGTTGAATCAAACTATACCTCGTTAACCGATACAGGTATTTTCTCCATTTATTTTGGTACCGATAGCGAGAAGGCCGATAAGGCCACCCGGCTGGTGCATAAAGAGCTGCGTAAACTACGCGACCAAAAACTGGGCACCTTGCAACTGCACCAGGCCAAGCAAAAATTCATCGGGCAGATAGCACTGGCCGAAGAGAACCGCATGAGCCTGATCATATCTATGGCTAAAAGCCTGCTCGATTTTAATTATGTAGATACACTGGATGAGGTGTTTGCCAAAATAAATGCCGTAACAGCCGAGCAAGTGCTTGAAATAAGTAACGAAATTTTTGATGATAACAGGCTCATGACATTGGTATTTGAGCCTAAGGAATAAAACTTTTATTTTTGCAGAATGAAATATCCAATAATAGCGTACGGAGATCCTGTTTTAAGAAAAAAGGCCAGCCAGATTGAGCCCGATGAATACCCTCACATTAAGCAATTGGTTGCCGATATGTTCGAAACCATGTACAGTGCAAGGGGTGTAGGATTGGCCGCGCCGCAAATAGGTTTATCTATGCGTTTGTTTGTTATTGATGCTTCGGTATTTGATGATGAAGAGCCGCAGTTGAAAGATTTTAAAAAGGCTTTCATCAACGCGCAAATTATTGAAGAAACCGGCGAGGAGTGGGCCTTTAACGAAGGCTGCCTGAGCATCCCCGAAATAAGGGAAGATGTTTACCGCAAACCAACTGTTAAAATATCTTACTACGACGAAGACTGGAAACATCACGAAGATACCATTTCGGGCATGGCAGCACGCGTTATACAGCACGAGTACGATCACATTGAAGGCAAGCTGTTCACTGATAAATTGAGTCCGCTGCGCAAGCGCCTTATCCAAAAAAGGCTTACAGATATTTCAAAAGGCGCGGTAAGTGTTGATTATAAGATGAAGTTTCCGGCGGCTAAAAAAGGCAGGTAATCAGCAATTAAAATTAATTGCTGCCACTGCGGCTTTTGTCGCCATCAGATATTTGCTTGATCAAGCTGCCCCATGCCAGCGGATTAAGCAGTGGGTTAGGCGTAAGCGAATTGGTGTTCACTATCCTGTTATGCATTGATTGCGCGTTTGATGTTTGTATTTCACGACCATCGCGCGCAAGCGTATTTTGCAATGCTACTATGGATGTTCGGCTAACGTTCTTACGCGCTATCTCCAGATCATCATCGGCCATTTTCATGGCTAAAAAATCTTTCTTAAACTCATCAGTAGTAGCCCAGGGGAACACGCGGAAAGCCGGCAGGTTAATAATTTGCGGCTTAAGGGCTATTTTAATGGTATAGCTTTTATTGCTATTATCGGGTATTACCACGGTAACCGGCATATAACCTACTGATGTAAAGCGAAGCGAATCGCGCTCGTGCGCTACAAAAGAGAAGTAACCTTTGTAGTTTGATACCTGCATTACCTTACTGGTGGTAACGTTGGTAATGTTTACATAAGGCACAATTACTTCGGCGCTATCAGCATTATTTGTTACCCCGCTAAATTGCACCAAAGGCCTTTCGGGCGTTTGGGCAAACGTAGCAACAGAACAAAATAACAACAATATGCCTATTAAATACTTCATCACAATTGTGCTTATCTCTCTTTTATTGTACCCGTTTGGGCAAAAAAGGTTTCAAATATTTTACCAAAAATATCCAAATAACCTATTCAGCTGTTTAATTTAACAATACTTAACAACTATCGCATGTTTTCCGGAAGCACCGCGTTGGGGTCGTCAATGTCGGTTAGGTTTACTGCCTCCACACCGGTAATTTCGGGCACGGCTTTTTTAATAGCCTGCTCAATACCGGCCTTAAGCGTCATGATGCTCATTGGGCACGATCCGCATGAACCAAGCAACTTAAGCTTTACCACATTATCCGGGGTAATCTCTTCAATCGACACGTTTCCGCCATCAGCCTCCAAATATGGGCGAATGGAATCTAATGCCACTTCCACCTGATCTATTAAACTCATTTTTATACTATTTAACTGTAAAGTTATTAATTATTTACAACATTCGTGTCAACTATCGCGCGGGCATTGTAAATGGAAACCTGCTGTGCAACTAGCTTGGCCATTTCAATAAAGGCGGCAGCCATAGGGTTGCCATCCTGCAATACCACCGGCTTACCGGCATCGCCCGATTCACTGATGCTTCTTACCAGCGGAATTTCTCCTAAAAACGGCACTTCCAGCTGTTCGGCCAGCTTTTTACCGCCATCCTGTCCAAAAATATGGTATTTATTTTCAGGCAGCTCGGCAGGGGTAAAGTAGGCCATGTTTTCAACAATGCCCAATATCGGCACATTAATGGCATTCATCATAAACATGCCAATCCCTTTTTTAGCATCGGCAAGCGCCACATTTTGTGGTGTGGTAACAATAACCGCGCCCGTTATCGGGAAGGTTTGCGTAACCGTAATATGGATATCCCCGGTACCCGGCGGCAAATCCACCACCAAATAATCCAGATCGCCCCAGTCGGCATCGTTAAACAGCTGCTTTACCGCGGTTGATACCATTGGTCCGCGCCATGGCACCGGTTGGTTAGGATCGGTAAAGAAACCTATCGACAATAGTTTGATGCCATATTTTTCAATCGGCTCAATGCGTGTTTTGCCATTCTCCTGGGTCGCCATTGGCCTCGCGCCTTCCAAATCAAACATGATAGGCACCGATGGACCGTAGATATCCGCATCTATTAAACCCACCTTGGCACCCAATTTTGATAAACCCAGTGCCAGGTTAGCTGCCACGGTTGATTTACCAACGCCACCTTTGCCCGATGCTACGGCAATTATATTTTTAACGCCCGGTACCCCGGTATTCTTTTGCGTTGTTACTCTTGAGGTCATATTTATATTTACTTCCACCTCTTTAGCTATAAAATAAGCTATGGCGTTGCGGCAGGCGTTTTCAATAAGCGCTTTTAAAGGACAAGCCGGTGTGGTTAACACCACCGAGAAACTCAGGCGGGTACCATCTATATGTATATCCTGTATCATATTAAGGGTAACCAGGTCCTTTTTCAGATCGGGTTCCTCAACATTACTCAGGGCTTGTAAAACTTGTTCTTTCGTTATGATCATTTATTGTTATAATTATCGCAAATTTATAAAAACAGCTTCGTGTTTACTTTTGTTACAGAAATAATTTGCTGCTAACAACGTTTGAAGCGGAAAGATTTCGATTAGTTTTGGTTAAAATTTTCAAATGCGCCGTATCCCCTCTAAGTATATCCGTATAGCTGGTATAGTTCTTCTCGTTATTGTTGTAGTTGCTTTAATAAGCGGATACATCGCCTATTCTAAACGGGAAGCCCTGCTTCAAAAAGTCATTTACAAAGCTAAGGCTAAAGCAAAAGATGATTATAATTTAGATGTCAAAATAGGTTCGGCCCACTTTATAGGGCTCAGCAAGGTGGCATTTACCGATATAACCATTGTACCGCAAGATCGCGATAGCCTGTTGAGCATCAAAAAATTAAACCTCGAAGTGAAGCTGCTGCCCTTGGTAGCGGGCAATATTCAGCTGGCCGATGTAACACTGGAGAACGGTTTTTTACAGCTCACCAGCATTAAGGGCGTTAAAAACTTCGACTTTCTGTTCAAAAAGAAAAAGGATGCCGATACCACATCTACCTCAAAGGTTAACCTGGCCGATCTGTCGTACAAGCTCATCAACGAGGTATTGTATAAAGTTCCGGAGGATCTCGACCTTAAAAATTTCAGCATATCTTACAGGGAAGATAGCACACAGGTAAAGCTGTTCGCTAAAACAGCGCTGATAAAAGACGGCAACCTTACCTCAACCATTGATGTAAATAACGGCGAATCAACCTGGCATTTGGCGGGTAAAATGCACGCGTCTGACAAAGACATCGACGTACACTTGTATGCCGATGGCAAAAAGATAGAACTGCCGATCATCGAAAAGAAATTTAAGGTAAAGCTGAATGCCGATACCATTACCAGCCGTTTAACCAAGGTTGACCAGGAAGATGGCGAAACCCGTATTTACAGTTATTGGGGCGCAAGCAATTTGCTTATCAACCATCCGGGCTTGTCGGTAAAAGACATTGTGATCCCTAACGGGTCCATCAACGCCAATATTTTTGTGGGCGAAAATTATCTGTCGCTGGATAGCTCATCGGTTATCCACTTCAAAAAGCTAACCGCGCATCCGTTTATCAAATATACACTGAACCCTGTAAAAATATATGAGCTGAAAGTAAATACCGGCTGGCATAACGCGCAGGACTTGTTCGATTCGTTCCCGGTAGGGATGTTTGAATCGCTGGAAGGCATTAAGGTATCGGGCAAGCTGAACTACTCGCTCAACTTTTTTATGAACAGCAAACAGGTAGATAGCCTGAAGTTTGATTCGAGGCTGGATAAGCAGGATTTCAAAATTGAAAGCTACGGCAAAACCGATCTTACAAAACTCAACAGTAGTTTTGTTTACACGCCATACGAGCGCGGCAAGGCAATGAGCCCGCATACTATCGGCCCGTCAAACCCGGAATTTACGCCGCTCGATCAGATTTCGCCCGACCTGCGCAATGCGGTAATGACGGCCGAAGACCCCTCGTTCTATCGCCATAACGGCTTTGTTGAGCTGGCTATCCGCAATTCAATAGTTACCGATTTTAAAGAGAAGAAATTTAAACGCGGCGGCAGTACCATATCTATGCAACTGGTTAAAAACGCGTTTTTGAGCCGCAACAAAACATTGTCGCGCAAAATTGAGGAGATATTGATTGTTTGGCTGATAGAAAACAACCGCCTCATCAGCAAAAACCGCATGCTCGAAGTGTACTTCAACATTATTGAATGGGGAAACAACATTTACGGTATTAACGAGGCTGCCCGTTTTTACTTCGGCAAAAGCCCGTATGATCTTACCCTGGGTGAGAGTATCTTTTTGGCCAGTATAGTGCCTAATCCTAAAGCGGGGCTATATGCCTTTCAGCCGGATGGCACTTTAAGGCATGGGCTGCATGGTTATTTTAACCTTATTGGCCGCCTGATGGCCAGCAAGGGCTTAACCGCCCGCGATAGCAGTGCCTACGGTTTTTACAATGTGCGCCTGCGCGAAGGTTTGCGCCGCGAGATTACCCCGGTTGATACCGTTATGGCCGACAGCCTGTTGCAGCAAACCGATAACAATAACGATGCCCTGCCGGTTGAAGACCAGGAGAAGAAACTGAACTTCTTCCAGCGTTTATTTGGCAAGCGCGATACCAGCGACAAAAAAGACAACAAACCGGACAGTACCGAAATACGCAAACAGCAGGAAAAAGCGGCTAAAGAAGAAAAGAAAGAGAAAGAAAAGCAGCGCCGTAAAGAGCTGCGGGAGCGTGGTTTATATTAATTTAGTGTATCAGGATTGTAGAGCATTTGCTTATAAATACAGCAGCAGGTTCGCAATATTTCATCAAATTGATTTAAACTATAAGAAATTTACAAATTATTAAAACAACATAGCCAAGCCAAGCATTTACTTCTTATATTGAGGTATAATAGAAGGTAATATAAACACGATACTAAAACCGGCAAAATTCACTCAATAAGGCTGCTGAATAAGCCCTTAAAGATGGGTTTTAGGCTCAAAAAAGATAGAATTTAAGTTAGCGGCAGATAAAGTGCAATAAATTTGCATATATTAACACCGTTAAAGATATATTGATATATTTGATAATATTAAAAAATACAATCAGGCAAACTAAACTCTCATTTTACAAACTCAACTTTATTAATGAACATTTTCGTAGGAAGCCTTCCTTACCAGTTACAGGAAGCAGATTTAAGAGCACTTTTTGAACCTTTTGGTGAGGTTAGCTCTGCTAAATTAATTATTGACAGGGAAACCGGCAGAAGCAAGGGCTTTGGTTTTGTTGAAATGCCTGATAATGAACAAGCTCAATCAGCTATTGATGCTTTAAACAAAAGCGAAATTAAAGGCAGATCAATTGCGGTTAGCCAAGCTGAAGATAAAAAAGGTGGCGGCGGCGAACGCAGAGGCGGTGGCGGCGGTGGTTTCCGTGGCGGCTCAGGCGGTGGCGGTGGTTACAACCGTGGCGGCTCAGGTGGTGGCGGTGGTTACAACCGCGACAACAACCGTGGCGGCGGCGATCGTTGGCAATAATATAAAAAAGGCTTTGGTAAATTAGTTACCAAAGCCTTTTTACGTTTTTATACGATGCTTTTATTACTTAGCATCCAGTTCTGGTATTGTCCAATTTTTATCTCTCCCTTTGGTCTGCTCCCTTACCTTTTTAACATCGGCAGGCTTTACCACTTTCGCTTTATTGCCCATATTATTACGTATGTAGCTCAATACTGATGCTATGTATGTATCGTCGTTACCTCCCAAGGCCGGCATTACATCGGGGTAGGTTTTACCATCTACCGGGCCTTTTAAGCCGTGCAGCAGTATTTTTATCAGGCGTTCCGGGTTTCCGTTCACATCCTTATTATCGGCCAATGGCGGCGCAGGCATACCCTTACCTCCGGCAACAATGCCTTTACCATCCTGGCCGTGGCAGGTTGCGCACAGTTGCTTAAATATTACGCTTCCGTCAGTTACCAGTTTGCCCTCTTCGGCAATCATGGCTTGTGCTTTTCTTACCGATTCTTCACGCTCATTCTTCACGTTGATGTATCTCCTTTGCGATTGCGCAAAGATGTTATCCTTTGTACCATTCTTCAGCAGGTAATCAATAATATCCTGTGCCTTTTGGCTTTTGTTAAACCGCAGCGACAGCCCTAACTGATAACGCACCTGCGCGTCCTTATCATCCTTTAAAGCGTCCAGATGCGTTAATATATCATCGTTATTCGCTTTCATTAAATCTTCACTTGCCCATACGGCGGTTTTACGCACTTTAGGGTCGGCATCATTAAACGCGGCAAACAATACCTCTTTGCTTAAGGCACCCAGTCCGTTCAATGTCCATAAGGCATGGATGCGGGTTAGGGGCAGGGTTGAGGTTTTAACCAAGGCCTCTAAAGCAGGCACTACAGATTTATCTTTGCGCAACACCAACAGCTTTTGGGCATTATCCCTCCACCAGCCATTCGGCGATGACAGGTAGGTTACCAGTTTGGCCGATGATTCGTCGAGCATTTTAGGCTGTACCTTTGACGGCTTAATACCATCGTATACCAAACGGTAAATGCGGCCGCAGCCGATGTTCTTATCCAGCCCTTTGCTTACAATTTGCGGGCGCAGGTAGCTTCCTTTTTGTGTCCAGTTACCTTCCTGAATAATACCGTGGTACATATCCACAATGTATTGGGTACCATCCGGGCCTGTCACAGAATTCACCGGCCTGAAGTTCATATCGGTAGAAGCGATGAATTCTTCCTTGTTGTAAGCATTCACCAATGACAACTTTCCGTCGTTATCCTGCACCTTGGCACGGCGAATCAAACGCCCTACCGGTTCGCAAATAAACAGGTCGCCTTTTATATCCGCAGGCAGCCTATCACCTCTTGCAATCGATTGCCCTGTACAAGCCGTAAAATGATTCAGTGTACTGTCGGGACGCAAACGCTCCGGACCGCCCTGCACATCCGGCGTAGCTATGATAGGCCATACCGCCTGAAACTCCTCATTAAACTGGTCGTTACTGTTGAAATAGCCATAGTATGGGTTTTGCTGAAAGCCCAAAGCTGGGTTTTCGCCACCGGCAGCAGAAAAGTACATGCGCCCATAATCGTCATTACCCAAGCCCCATTGCCCGCCCGGTGATTCGATGAGTGTATCGGGCACCAGTTTTTCGCCGTTAAAGGTATAACGCACGGCATCAACGGTTACATAAATGCGGTTATCCAGGTTCCAGATCAGGCCGCTTTTTTGGTGCTCCAGGTTACGGTTATCCTTGGTATCGTTTTTATATACCAGTTTCTTTACATCGGCCTTGCCATCGCCGTTGGTATCTTCATAGCTGTAAATGTTGTTAGAGTAAGTTTCGTTCACCAATATGCGGTTATCCAACGGCAATATCATCCGCGGCAGCAACAGGCTATCCTTGTATATGGTCACCTTGTCCATTTTACCATCACCATTGGTATCTTCCAGGCGTTTAATGCGGCAAAGCGGCACATTTTCGTTGGTGCCGTCCACATCCTGCATGTAGGTGTTCAATTCGGCAACGTACATGCGGCCATTTCCGTCCCAGGCTATGGCTACTGGTTCGCTCACCATGGGCTCGCTGGCCACTAACTCTAAGTGGTAGCCTTTGGGCAGGTGAATGGTTTTTAAACTTTCTTCGGGCGACAGCACCTTACGGCTCGGATTGGGGTTTACCACAATCTTTCCGTCGGCATCCCGCTTCAGGGTATTTTGCGATACCTTACAGGTATACACGGTTACAGAAAGGCATACGATTCCTATAACCCACTTTTTTCTGTTCATGAGGATTGTTATGGTTTTTTTGAGTGGAGTTGAAAATTATTTCTTTTTACCGATAGCGTATTTTATACCGCCCAGCAGGTGCTGTAAATACAGCGGATCGGCGTAAGATTCGTCGGTATGGCCTAATTCGGTATAAAAAGCCCTGCCGCCATCATAGTCGTGGTACCAGGCCATTGGGTGGTTAGCGCCGTTTTCGCCGCCGGTATAGCTGGTTTCATCAATTTTTATCAGTACGTGCAGGTTATCGGCAATCCATTTGTAGTTGTACCATTCATCTTTGCGTTTCCATTGAGCCGGCAAATGCTTGGTGGAAATGTTGTTGGCATCAACGATGTTTAAAGTGGCTTCCTGCTGTGCCGGGTGGCTTTTAAAGTAAGCGCCTACCAGGTTACCATACCAGGCCCAATCGTACTCGGTATCGGTAGCGGCATGTACGCCCACAAAGCCGCCGCCGCCTTTAATGTATTTTTCAAACGCGGTTTGCTCATCGGCATTCTATACATCGCCGGTGGTGTTTAAAAATATTACCGCCGCGTATTGCTTCAGGTTATCGCCCGTAAATTTTTGCGCATCGGTAGTGGTATCTACATCAAACTTATTTTCGGCACCCAGCTTTTGGATGGCCACCTTACCAACAGCAATAGAGCCATGGTGAAAGCCTGCCGTTTTACAAAAAACCAACACCTTAGGGTTAGGTTTCGCATGCGCGGATGCATTAATACTTGTAAAAAACAGCAAGGCAATAAACGCCGCTATCGCGTTTAGCCGGGTAAAGTTTCTCTGGGTTCTCATTTTTTTATGTTGATTTTTTGGTTTAAAATTTACCGGCCACCGATACCCCGTATATTCTTGGTGTGCCCAGGTGCGATGCGCCGAAATCATACGCGTAATCAATGTACCGCTTGTTACCTATGTTTGATTCCCAAAAGAACACATCAAGCCTTTTGCTCGATATACCCGCACGTGTGTTGAACACGCTGAAGCCTTTCTGTTCTATTTGGTTAGCCAGATCATAATATTGCGAACCTAAATAACGCCACTCGCCACGGGCTACCAGCTTTATGTTTTGACTGCCGCCTATTTCGTAGCCATATTGCAGCGCCAGCATTGATGTTATTTTGGGGGTATATACCTGCCTGTTGCCGCTTAAGTTTACTTCGGTGCCATTACCGCCAACTACCAGGTTGGTGTATTTGGCATCGGTATAGCCAAAGTTATATTCGGCCTCCAAACCTTTTAGCGGGGCAAATGCCAGCTCGGCTTCTACACCTTTACTGCGCAGCTTACCGGCATTGCGGGTAACGGTCAGCAGTTCGGGGGTGATCAGCGTTGGCACCTGCGCGTCGGCCACCCTGATGTAGAACAGGGCCACATTAAAACGCAGGCGGTTATTTAAAAAGGTATTTTTTGACCCGATCTCGAAGTTGTTGCTGAACTCCGGCTTATAAGCATACAAAGCACCCTGGCTTGGGTCGGAAGCCAGCTGGCTGATCCCTCCCGCACGGAAGCCCCTGTTATAAGAGCCATAAATATCGCTCGTGGTATTTACGTGATATTGCAAACTCGCCTTTGGCGACAGGGCGGTAAAATGCGCCTTTGAAGAGGTATCCGACCGGATGATCATCGGTTCATCATTACCAATAATGAACTGGCCATTGATGAATTGTTTTTTATGCTCATAATCGTACCGTAAGCCAACGGTGGCATCCAGCTTTTCGCTAATGCTGTAAGTACCTTGGCCAAAGAAGGCTACGCCGTAGCTTTTTAGCGTGTTAATATTGAGCAAGGTAGAGTTGGGTACCGCGTTGGGGTCTATATATGCGGCATCCTGCCCAAAATAAGTCCCTTGTTTTACGGGGTTGTATTGGTAGAAGCCATAAGTACCGGCAATCCATTTAAAGGTTGAGGTTGACGATGCCGGAGATGAGAAACGGAACTCCTGCGTGCCTACCTGTACCTTATTCCAATCGCTGCCGTAATTGTTTACTACCGATATACCATCAATAGGAGAGAAGTCGCCATCGATAGCGGTTTTGTAGTACCTGTAGTTTGACTGATATGCGCTTTGCGAGGTAAAATTAAATTGAGTGCCGCTATAGTTAACCGATAGCGATGAGTTAAATGTATTATCCACCAATTGCGTGGTGGTATTTTGATTGAGCACAAACGGCGCAGCCAATGCATCTGCCGGACTAATGGCCAGCGGAAAGGTACCATAGTTACGATTGGCCGCGTGTTTCACATTCAGCGTTAGCGACAGTTTTGAGTTGGCCAGGTACTTTAAGTAATAATTACCCGTAAAACTATGCTGATCATCAAAGCGCGAATTATTAAAATCGTTATGGTAAAAACCATTTTGCCGGGTGAATAAGCCCGCTACGCCTAAAAACAACTTATCTTTTATCAGCGGGGTACGCAAGCCTAAATTATAACGCTGCTGATTGTAGTTGCCATAATCAATACCTGCAAAGCCATGTGTATCATTAGTGGGTTGTTTGGTAATAATATTGATGACCCCACCCATGGCATTGCGGCCATAAAGCGTTCCCTGCGGACCGCGAAGCACTTCAATCCGTTCAATATCCTGCAATTGGGCTATGTAGGTATCAAGGCTAAACTGGTTTACGCCATCAATATAGGTAGCCACCGCCGGATCATACGACGTAGTAGCGATACCTCTTATACCGGTAACATTGCGGTTATCGCCGGGATTGGCCGAGTTTAAGTTGGGCACAATGGCGGTAATATCCCTGATATTCCAAAGCTTGTACTCTTGTACTTTTTTTGCCGAAATAGTTGATATGCTAAGCGGGAGTTTCTGCGGATCTTCCTCCTGCTTTTGCGCGGTAACGGTTACCGCGTCGAGTTGCCTGTCGGCAGGGGAGAGTTGTAGTTGAAGATCGCCTTGCCCATCGGCAATGGTTACCGTTTGGTTCAGGGTGGCATAATCTAAGGCGCTTACCCTTATGGTATATTTACCTGCCGGGATGTTGCCTATGATAAATTCTCCGTTTTTATTAGCCGATGTACCGTAATTGGTATTTAAGAAAAAAATGGATGCAGCAGGTATTGCCGCACCCTTAGTATCGGTAATTTTGCCCTTTATGCTTACTAAAGTTTGGGCAAATAAAGAGACGTACAAAAATAAACACCCTATTGTGAGGGTTATCTTTTTGTTCATGTAAACGGATATGTTGTGTTACGTTAATTACTTAACCGACAAAATGTATTTAACCATTTTTTTAGCGTCGGCCGGAGTTACGTTAGGGTGTGGCGACATCGGGATTTGACCCCAGGCACCGCTACCACCATCAATTACTTTTTTAGCAAGCATAGCA
Organism: Mucilaginibacter sp. GW821-FHT07G05; assembly: GCF_059418565.1. Classification (NCBI taxonomy): domain Bacteria; kingdom Pseudomonadati; phylum Bacteroidota; class Sphingobacteriia; order Sphingobacteriales; family Sphingobacteriaceae; genus Mucilaginibacter; species Mucilaginibacter sp. GW821-FHT07G05. The sequence goes on from NZ_JBWKQC010000004.1 coordinate 231,136, forward strand.
ATGTTGGCATCAGTTGCAGGATAGCGTGAGGCAACATCTTTATATGCCGGGCCAACTATCTTAACATCAAGCTTATGGCAGGTAAGGCAATCTGATTTTGACAACAGGGCTTGTCCGGCTGCTATATCAGCTGCACCACCGGCTTTTTTAGCTGGCGCTTTTTTAGCCGCCTTTTTTTGCTGCGCATAAGCAGTATTTACTGCCGGTGCTGTTAATATAAGCACCATCAAAAATGCAGGGATGGTTAATAATTTCTTCATAATTGTTTTTAACTGTTAATTGTTTTGGGATTTGTAAACGTCAATAAAACTCAATAATAAGTTTTACATTGTACTTACAATCAAAATACTATATATTTTGATTCATTCTAAATAACAAACGTTAAAATCAGCCAATGCAATCGATTGCATAATTAGTACAATATTTTGTAAATACCAAATAACTAAAGCATTTAGCACTTATTTGTTACAAAAAAGCCGGGTAGCTTGTGCGGCCCGGCTTTGCTTTATTTTGAAGCTTTTTATTATAGTACATGCTGCGCCAAAATGCGTTGCAGATCGTAAATATTTACTTGCTTATTGAATTTTTTAACGATGCTCGGGTTAAGCTCGCTCGATACCCATATCTTCAATTCGGCATCCAGTTCAAAATGGCCCGAAGTTTCAACACTGAACCTGGAGATACTGCGGTAAGCTACCGACAGGTATTCAACCTTGCTACCGGTAATACCCTGCTTATCTACCAATATCAAACGTTTATTGGTGAAGATGAACACATCACGGATCAGCTTAAAACCAATTTCTATAGATTCGCCATCTGCCAGTAAATTGGAGTAATCTTTTATCAGATCTTTCGGATCGGCTACACCTGCATTGCCCAGCAGGCCGGAAAATAGTCCCATAGTTTGTTGTTTATAAATTAGCGCTAAAGGTAAGTACTAAAAAGTTTATGATAATATATTTTAACTAACTTGGTGTTTTCAACCTATAATGAAGTTAGTAACCGACCTTATTGAAGCGGGCATTGTTGATAAGCAAGACGCATCCAAATTGGAGAATAGTTTTAACCAACCAGATTCTCCTTTGAATATTTTATACCTGTTTTTTGAAAGCAAGGTGTTTACCCGCCCAACTGAGGGTGGATTCCATTTTTCAATGGATCCATTCGGCGATTACAATATTGAAGGTATTGAACACGATACCACAAACTACCTGGCCTTGCTGGATATATTGCAGAACCACAATTTAATTGCTGATGTTGTTTATCAAAAGCTAAAGCAATTTCCTTTACCAAACCATAAGCATAGCTATTTAGGCGCTCTTTATCTATCGTTAGAACTAATGTCTTTTTACCGGCATTTCACTATTGAAAAACAGCTGGAATTTATGAGTTTATTGAGCGGAAGGAAGCAGTTTGGTCAGGATGGCATGTTACATCATCAAAAAAAAGCGAAGCTAAAAAAAGATATTGAAGCCGGAAACGTTGACACATTTTTTGATTTTTTCAAGTACAGTTTTTGTTGTCAGCTTATAAATTTAAACGATTATCAAGGCAAGCCAAAGAAACTGCTTAAAAAACTCATTAAAGTATTAAACACCTTATTTTATCAAAGCGCTTTTACTATTGAGGATATTTCGATAACTGAAGAAAACTTTGTTGGCGAGCCAAGTTACGATAACAAACAGACTACTCTAATTATTGACACCGGAGCAAGAAAACATCAGTACATGTATACCTACTCCGTAGATGAGGACCGCACCGCGCATGTGATCTTGCTTATTTTAGAGAACACATTAAAGCTTGTTAACCAGTTACTGGCCGATTATAGCTGCGGCTTCCGCTTTACAAGCGTGGTTAGCACTTTAAATAAAACCCTTTTTGCGGGTAATAAAGACCTTCGTGCTATTTGCCGTGTAGCGCAAGCGAACGAGCATGTTTTTGAGCATAGCTCCATGGAGAATAAATTTTTGTTCCATTATTCATTAAACTTGAATTATCGATACCCTCTTTCTTACACACACATTGAATACGCCATTCATCATTTTAAAGCATGCGGCTTGTTGGCTCATTTAAGTAAAGAGCAGCTTAATGTTATAACACCCCAAATATATAATAACACATACGAAAACACCGGAGATTTGATTGCTGCATTTCCGGATTTGGTTGCAGTTGCAAAGCAAAGTGTAACGTCGGGCAAATATCCTTATTCAACTTTTTTACAAACGCTGAATGAAATTTCACATGGCATTTTAAACTTTACCGATATAAAAGATGAGCAGCCCGATCATATTGACGACGATACAGAAGTGCCTTTTAAAATATCGTTTATCATTGATCAAAACACTCATGAAATAGAATTAAAAACGTATCGCGGATATTTTGACCAAACAATTGTCCACTACCTTATAAAAGATATTATCAAAAAGGACTATCCCAACTACCAATTATTAAACGTAATTGGAGGTGTTTATGGCCAGTATTATTTCTTATTTGCATCAAACGAGCAAATAGATTATTTGAATAACAAAAAATTACTACAAGCCATCTATCGGTTCTGAATATCCAATTAAGGCGAACCAACATTCTGCATCTAAATTGAAAAAATGGCCGCCTTTTGGGCCGTCATTTTTTTTGCTCCCGCCTGTTGCCCTTTCCCCTAATAACACGTTCTATCTACTAACCAATAACGCCATCCCATTCCTGTTAACTTATGGTTGAAAAAGCCCCGTGTTTTTTCCAATAAGTTTCCGAATTATAATGATGGGTTGAGTTAAAAACAAATATTGCACAGAATGTAACAAACATGATACATATTGTGTAATCTTGCGAAAAATTGAGCGAAACGTGGTGTCACACATCTTAAAAATCAAACAGTAATAATCCCCCTCTATTTCATGGTAGGTTCAATAAACTTGTTTAGCAAACCCCATCCCCGGGCTAAACACTTCGCCACAACAAAAGACCTTTTATTAAAACAGTATCCTGTTCTTATTTTATGGATAGCTATCGCCGTATTTATAACACATGGCAGGCTCAACGCGCACGCCATCAATAATTACCTCATATTTAAAAACACGTTCACCCACGCGGTAAACCACATCAATTTATACGGTGAATACAAAAACCTGTATTACGACAGCAACTATTACGGTCCGTTATTCAGTTTAATAATGGCGCCTTTTTCGCTACTGGGAAACGTTTTGCAATTATACGCCTGGCAGGTTTTCAACGTGTGCCTGCTGTTTTTTGCCATTCAGCAATTACCGCTTAGCACAACCCATAAAAACATTATCTGCCTTATTTGCACGCAGGAACTTTATACCTCACTCATCGAATTTCAAACCAATGGCGCAATGGCCGCGCTCATTATTTTAAGCTGGGCCTTTATACAAAAACGCAATGATTTTTGGGCGGCCTTTTGTATTGTGGTGGGCTTGTATGTAAAGCTGTACGGCATAGTTGGCATCGCTTTCTTTTTCTTCTCCGGTCAAAAACTGAAGTTTATGGCAAGCATGGCATTTTGGGCTGTAGTGCTTTTTGTGTTACCGATGGCTTTCTTTTCGCCCCAATTTATATTACACTCTTATGCCGACTGGTATAACGCGCTTGTTTCTAAAAACGGAATGAACCTGACCAGTCCGTACCAGGATGTATCATTAGCCGGGATGGTCAGGCGTATTGTTAACGACAAAACACTACCTTCTTTACCATTCATTGCCGGGGGCATGTTGTTGATGGCATTGCCTTATGTAAGAATAAGCAGGTATAAGGATCAATCGTTCAGGCTGCTTTCATTATCATCTATATTGTTGTTCACGGTATTGTTCAGCTCAGGATCAGAATTGGTTACCTATATTATCGCGTTTGCCGGGATAGGCATTTGGTTCATGTCGCTGGAGAAACCTGCCAAGTTGTTTGAACTGATCTTGCTAATATTTGCCATTTACTTCGGCAGCCTTTTCGCCACCGACCTTTTCCCGAAACTTTGGCGCGAACAACTCATAAAGCCTTATGCGTTAAAAGCATTGCCTTGTTTGGTGATTTGGCTCACGGTTATTTATCAAATGCTTTTTAAGAGAACGGTATCCATACCATCGCAAAAACCTGTAAGCATTTCATTGCCTCCGGCCGAATTGAAGGATTTGGTGACAGCATGAGCGTAGGGGATAAACTTACTCAGCAGCAATTGGCGCAACATGGATATTATCAAATAAATTGCGGTTGTAGGTGCTTGCAATAAAGGCCATTCCTTTTAAACCTGCTTTAATGGTAACTGCCGCCAATTTATGGCCGTCCACAAAGCCGGTAACCTGGTCGCCGTTCATTTCCATACGCAGATGGTGCCAGTTTGAGGGCTGAAAGTCTTCTATTTGTCCCGATGCCAGTGTGGTATATTGCCAGTTAAGCTGCCACCTGCCATCTCGCGTAAGGATCCAACGAAGACCGAGTTTATTCCGGTCGGCATAGCGCCCGCCAATTTCTACATCACCGCCTTCCAGTAACACATCGCCATCAATACTGTAGTTTTGCCAATTGGCATCGCCAAACAGGGTATGCGGTTTCAATAACCAGTTATTATACCACAAAATTCCCTGATCGGGCACGATCTGTGCCAGGCACATGCCGCCGTTAGGGTATTTGTAAGTTTCGAAAGTGCCTTTCTGATCTGAAAAATACCGCGGAGTTTGGCCGGGCTTATAGCTGCTGAAATCTTCTTTATAAGGAAAGGGAAAGGGCTTACTTTCCGGCGGTGTACCAAACGAGCCCTTTGTTTGCCCGGTAGTACTGGTTATGGTGTAAATAGCATCAGCATCCAATGTTATTTCTATCGTGCCCTTGTTTAGCCGCAATGGTTTTTGCCTGATGAACTGTTCTTTTTCAGTCGACTTCCATAAATAAACGGGGCCGGTTTTTAAGCCGTTACCAATAGCTAACTTTATCTTCCGCTTTTCCCCGGTTACAATAATAACCGACCAGTCGCCGGTCTTCGGGTTCCGCATGGCTACGTGGCTGCCGCGCCAGGTGTCTGTATTAAGTTGCCCGCAGGCCGCGTCCATATATACCCAGCCAGGTTCGACAAATTGGGTTGTATGTGCCAGCGCCCACACCGACGGCCACACGGTATAATGGCCGCTCCAGGGCGAATCGGCCTGTATTGCACCGGTATTGGGCCAAATAATCTGATCGTAAATGCCATCAACCGGGCACCAGATCTCGAATTTCGTGATCCTGTCGCGCGAGTATAGTTTATTCATCAGGCGTGCCAGGTAAAGCGCGCCTTTACCGCCCCATTCCTGTCCCGATTGGCTCCATTCTTCACTTGCCCAAAGCGGCTTGCCCGATTGTTTGGCTTTCTCCGTTGCGGGGTGGTTGTTTTTTTGGTCGATATCCCAGGGTTCACGGCCATCAACATAATGATAACCAACCGCGCTGATCAAACTATCAAACGCGCGGTGTTTTTCAAATTCGTCGAAAACCTGCCAAAATTCGCTGTCATCATCCGGCGCCTGAAGTTTTACTTTTGAAAAGCCATGGGCATTTAAGGTTGGGCGAAGATGGTTGGCTATCCAATTTAAATCTGTCCCGTTTTCGTTTTGCGCGGCAGATACCCAGTCGATATCAAGGCCATATTGTTTCCTGGCAACATCTAAGAACGAAACCATCCAATCGGCAGACTCCTGCGAAAACCGGTTACCAACCCAATGCGGATAAGCCCAGGGCAGGCAATCTAATATCACCTTCGGGTTGCGTTTACGCGCCTCTGCCATTAGCCAAAATTCGTATCCCCGGGGTTTGGGGTCAAGCAGCTCTTCGCGTGTAACGACGTGTGAAGGTTCGCTGCCGCAGGTGGAGTTTTCGCCGCTGCCTATTTCAACCTTGAGATGCTGAAACCCCGCGCCAAATTTCGGCCTGAACAAAAAATCAAGCACTTCGGATCGTTGTTTTTCGGGATAATCGACCAGGTTGCGGGTAGAAGCGCCGGCACTTACCGCACCTATGCCTTCAAACACCCGGCCTTTATCATTGGCATTTAAAACAATGGTTGTTTGCGCTTGAATACTCGACACCATTACCAATATTGCCGCAAAGCAAAATGTAGCTTTTTTCATCGGATACGATTTGGGTTTATAATTGGATGTAATATAAAACTTTGAATCGTTTTTGGGTTGAAAAATCAAGATAAACCTGTCTTCAATAACCTCAAGGAGCAGTACAGTTATTTTTCATGATTTGCGTTTTGGTGCTGCCCGGTCGGGTTCCCTTTCGTTTTTTTTTATATTTTGCGGCAGTTTTAATTTATAACCAGTATATCCAATTTTACTAATGAACAATATTGCGCTGGCAACCAAGCCACACTACCCCATATTAGACGGTCTTCGTGGTGTTGCGGCCATAATAGTTGTAACCTTTCACCTTGCCGAGCCACTGGCTACCGGCCATTTAGATATTCTGGTTAACCACGGTTACCTCGCTGTCGATTTCTTCTTTCTATTATCCGGTTTCGTAATAGGCTATGCTTATGACGACCGCTGGAATAAGATGACCGTTGGCAGCTTTTTCAAACGCCGTATCGAACGCCTTCAGCCAATGGTAGTTTTGGGGATGACCCTCGGCGCTATCGGGTTCTATTATACTGATTCTACCATATGGCCGCTCATTCATACAGTTCCGGTTTGGAAGATGCTGCTGGTGATGCTGATAGGCTACACTATTTTGCCTGTGCCATTATCGCTTGATATCCGCGGCTGGCAGGAGATGCACCCACTGAACAGCGTGGGATGGTCGTTGTTCTTTGAATACGTTGCCAACATTCTTTATGCAATCGGCATCAGGAAACTCTCTAAAACGGCATTAGGCATCTTAGTAGCCATCTCTGCTGTAGCACTCGCGCACCTGGCCATTACAAACGGCGACGTAAGCGGCGGCTGGACACTGAATGTAGAACAGGTTCGCGTTGGAATAACCCGTACCATATACCCTTTCTTTGCCGGCTTGCTACTCTCGCGTGTAATAAAACCGGCCCAAATTAAAAATGCCTTTTTATGGAGCAGCCTTTTGGTAGCCATTGTACTTTATATGCCCCGTATTGGCGGTGCCGAGCATCTTTGGATGAACGGCATTTATGAGTCTGTTTGTATCATCATCGTGTTCCCGCTTATTGTATACCTTGGCGCCAGCGGCGTTATAAAAACTCAAAGTGAGAACAGGATATGCAAATTTCTGGGTGATATATCTTACCCGCTTTACCTGGTACATTACCCGCTGGTATACTTTTACGTAGCCTGGATCAACAACAATAAAGGCATAACAATAGTGCAGGCCTGGCCTTATGCCTTACTAATTTTAATAGGGGCGATCATTTTGGCTTATGCCACATTGAAATGGTACGATGAACCGGTTCGGAAATGGCTGCGGAAAAAGCTTGCTTAGTATAAGAACATAAAAAACTGCAAGAAACAAAAAGTCTAACCTTTCTGATAAACGACATCAACATGATCGTTTTTTGCATATTTAGCAAGGGAGTTATATAACATTGTTGCGGCTTTTTTTCGGTACGCGCTACTTGGCCAGGTAATGGTACCAAACCGCGTCATACCTTCGCCGGTGATCTTAATCACTTTTAAATCAGGATGATTAAATACTGACGATCCCATTAGCACCGTAGCCCAACGACCACTGCTTACCAATTGTAATAAGGTATTAATATCATTAACTTCCATTCTTATATCGAGTGACACACGGCGCTTCTCTAATACGCCATCAAGATAATTGCGGATACTGTATCCGCCGGATGGCAACAACAATGGCAATCCTTGCAACGACTTTATACTCAACTGTTTTTTACTTGCCAACGGGTGGCTTTGGTGTACAATGAGTGACAGGCTGGCCGAAAACAACTGTTCTACAATATGATTTTCGTTTTTATCCTCTTGGTAAAAGGATAACATCATATCAATTTTCCCCTCATCCAATGAGCGCAGCAGACCCTTCGTTGTACCAAAACCGATCTGCAATTGTATTTCTGGAAACTGTTCGGTAAAATCAATAACGGCTTTTGTCAACAGGTCGGTTAGCCCATAAGTAACACCTACCTTTAGAGTACCTGTATTTAGATTCATCAGATCTTTCAACTTTTCCTTGCCGTCTTCTGCATCTTTAACCGTTTTACGGGCATACGGTAAAAAAGCTTTACCTGCTTCTGTAAGCCTCACCCTTTTGGCGATACGGTCAAACAGCGGCAGTTTTAGCTCACCTTCCAGTTGTTTGATCTGTTGAGATAGAGTGCTTTGAGTAATAAAAAGCATACCTGCCGCATCCGTGAAGTTTTGCAGCTCGGCAGCTTTAATAAAATATTTCAGTTGACGAAGCTCCATAAATTAAAGATAAACAATAATCGGTTTTAACTATCAACTATATCGAAAAAAAGAGTTTAGACGATAATAATACACCTCCGAACTTTGCTATATCAAATAAAAAACACAATATCATGGAAATTAAACAAACATCAGAAAACACACTTTCTCATTCTACCGTTAAAGCCATCATCAATGCCCCCACTGAAAAAATTGACATCGCCGACTGGCTGTTTAATCTGCCGGATGCCGAATATCAGGCTTGCTCTACCGCACACATTGCTGCTGGGTTCACCCGCACTATGGATGGCACACCGATGTCCATTAATGTAGAAACCATTGGCACAGCACTTATTATTCAACATTATGTAGCTACTGAGTACCGTCCGGATTATTGCCGTATGTTATCTGTATCTGATGCAATAACCGAAAATGGCCGTAGTAAAGTTCAAGTTTTATGGGAATTGAAAGCAACCAAATTGGATGACAATAGCTGTGAGTACACTAACGAGATTCATGCTACAGCAACTCCGGAGTTTTTAGAGTATATTAAATCCCATGGCATTACACTCGCTCAGGCAGCGAACGATCGCCAGGTAGCCTCCGATGCGCATAATCATGAAGAAACACCGCTGTTTGCTAAAAGCATAGAAAAAAAAGCATTAACCGGTAATTATGGTATTTGATCGGCGTACTGATGTGAAAAGGTTGATTTTTCATGTTTTTTAAACACACCACAAAGACCACCAAAGGGATCAAAAACATTAATTTCATGCTATTACGCACCCAATATTCTGCTTCATCCCTTTTGATATAACTTGAATGAATTGGAATAAACAACAAAGGCTGCAGATCAATGATCTGCAGCCTTTGTTGTTTATTCGTCGGGATGGCAGGATTCGAACCTGCGGCCTCCACATCCCAAATGTGGCGCGATACCGGGCTACGCTACATCCCGAGTGCTAATGATTGTATTTTGCAGCGGGCGCAAATATATAAGTTGGTATGGTGTATGCCGCATTTTTTTTGCAATTATTATACAACACGCACATTTGCTGATAAATAAATTATCACCCCGATATTAATTTTGTGGCAATGCCTTTAAATCAACAGCAGGAGGGATGCTTTTTGCCGTAGGTTTATACAATTGCAACAGCGGTTCAAAATCGTTAAAGAAGCCGCAGTTTTTGAGGTAGAGCTTGCCGTCTTTTAGTCCGCCGGCGTAGTCTTTACGGTAATGGCTGTTCGCCGTGGCGTCGGCCGTTAATTTGGCTTCGGTTATCACATGCCAGTTATCGGCGCTATCGCCCGCCCATTGGTTATGGTAAAAGGCCATACGGGTTTTATCACCTTTTTCCGGGTCGAAGTTTTCGAGGAACGAATACAGGTGCTTTAAGCGCGTAAACGTTTTGGAGCGTTTAAAGCTCGCTATCAGGTACCATTTACCAGTGCAGATGTCTTTAAACCAAGCCGAAAAGGTTGTAGTATTGGTGGCTTTATCCGGTTCGGCACAAACTAAAAAGCCGTAGGCTTTACCGGCCTGCCACGGGTATTTCATATAGCTTTGCCCGCCCGAGCCTTCGTCGCCAAATTCGCCGGCATGCACGGTTGTACCTTTCTTCAGCATTTTAACCTGCATGCTGTCGGGTATGCTTTTAGGGTCGTCGGTAACAAAGGGGCTCCATATCGAAAACAGCACCCGGCGTTCCGTAGGCGAATTCACCTGCATCCCAAAGTAGCCTTCCCCAAAACCATCGGCCTCAAAATAAGAACCAATAATATCATTACCGGCAGGTACCGTTATTTCGCTATAGAACCACTTTACATCGTTTTGTATAGCAGGCGGAATGATATAATTTAAATGAACCGACGGTCCGCGCCTGCCGAAATAATAGGAGCTGCCGGGCTTCACATAAATGAGTTCCGTTCCCGGTAGTATGCCTTTTATAATTACATCGCTTACATCGGCATAAACACCACCCGTTTTACTGATGCCTTGCAAGTCGACCTGTACATAACCCGGTTTATCAATCTTCACACTGCCGATAACAACGGTATCAAACGCGCTGTTACCTATCTCCTTTACAAACCTGCGCTTACCAATATTAACGCTGATGCTGCTTTTCCCGGCAGGTACCCGCAACCGCAACGCGAGCTGTATTTGCTGGGCGACAGATACCCGGAAATATACCCTGGCTGCCGCTTGCTTATCTGCCCAATTAACCAACCCCGCATCGGTAATCTCCGCGGGCGTGTTAACCCAGGCATTGCCACCAACCGGCACTATCGCTTCAATAGTTTGCGCAATAGTACTTAATTGCCACAGCAGGATAAACAATATGCAGAGCAGGAGCGGGGCAGGCTTTTTCATGTTGAATAGTTGTATTAAACTTTAGGGCAAGTTAAAGTATTTCGTTATTTAATTATAACACACCCAACCATCGTTTTTTTTATTAGGACCAAGCTTTCCGGATATTTTCTTAAAAGTACAACCACCTGACTTTAAGAACAATATATACCTTTTTTGGAAAGACCGTGTTCTTGCAACACCGCGCTGTTTGGAATTATTCTAAATAAAGTTAACTTTGCCAAAAAAAATGCCACACGGTTTCGGACCCGTGTGGCCAACCGGAAAATCCGGCTCACCTTTAATGTCGATTAAAAGTAATGCAAGTTAAACAAATTTTGCTATTAGGTACGCTCTGTGCCTACGCGTTCGCAGCAAACGCCACCCCGGGTTCAAAAACACCGGGCGAAAGATCAAAAGCCTATGAAAAAAATTTACACAGAAAAGCAGACGACGAAAAACCAACAGGTACCGTACGCGGCAGGATCACCACATCCGACGGTACAATAGCCGAAGCGGTTTCCGTAGTACTAAAGGGTACAAAGTATGGTGCTATTACTGATGAGTATGGCGAATACCATATTAAACGAGTTCCGGAAGGCGACTATACCATTATGGTAACTGCCGTTGGTTTACGCCCTACCGAAAAACAGATCCATGTAATAGCTAAAGAAACCGTAATTGCCGATTTCTCCCTTTCTGAAAACCAATCGGAACTGGTAGAGGTGCAGATAAAATCGAATAAAAACAAGTACAAAACAGATAAGGTATCTCCTTCATTAAGGCTGCAATCGCCGCTTATTGAAGTGCCTCAAAACATCCAGGTTGTTAGTGCCAAACTGATTGCCGATCAGCAGGTATTTGACATGGTTGACGGTATTACCCGCAACGTGAGCGGAACAATAAGAACCGGCCACTGGGATGCGCAATATGCCAACATATCAACCCGTGGTACAACCATACCGGCTTTCAGAAACGGCATGAACCTTAAAATGCCATGGGGTCCGCTGGCTGATGATGCCGCTACTATTGAGCGTGTTGAGTTTGTAAAAGGTCCTTCAGGCTTTATGATGGCCAATGGCGAACCGGGTGGTATCTACAACATTGTTACTAAAAAGCCTACCGGCCAAAACCGCAGCTCGATAAGCTTTAGCGGCGGTGGTTATAACCTGGGCCGTGCAGCGCTTGATTTGGATGGTAAACTATCAAAAGATGGTAAATTGCTTTACCGCCTTAACCTGGCCGCGCAAACCAAAGGCAGCTACAACAAATACAACTATACTGATAAATACGTTATTGCCCCGGTGATCAGCTACCAGGTTGACAGCAATACCGTGGTTACTGCCGAGTACACTACCCAGCATGTTGAAGCGCAGGCTTTAGGTACCTATGGCTTTTCGCCGAAAGGATACGCCGATACTGATCCGAGCTTCTTCCTGGGCGATCCATCGCTTGACCCGGCTAAACTTTACGACCATAACGTAACCCTTTACTTTAACCACAAATTAAGCAGCGACTGGAAACTAAACGCGCAGGCTGCTTATGTAAAATATGGTTTATTGGGTGGCACACCATGGCCAACCATGATAGCGCCAAATGGCGATATGAGAAGAAACCTGAACATCAGCGAGGAACTTGCCATTAACAAGAACGCGCAGATAAGCATTATGGGCGACATCGCCACCGGTCCGGTTGTACACCGCATACTTGCCGGTATTGATATGGGTAACTTAAAAACCTGGGGCGATTTTTCGAGCGTGCAACTGGCCGATCTTCAATTAGCCGGCAACGCTACCTTTAACATCTACAACCCTATATACGGTATCCCGGCGGCCAACATCCCGGTTTTCGATCGTTCAAGAAGCATTCAGAATCGTTCGGGTTCAAACGTTTACGCTACCAACTTAACTTATACGGGTGCCTATTTGCAGGATGAATTGCGCTTTTTAGATGGCGCCCTGCGCCTTACTTTGGCCGGCCGTTTTACACATGCCGTTACTGTTGGTAAAACCAATGCCGCGCAAATATCTGATGACGTATTCAGCCCGAGATTTGGTTTGAGCTACTCAATAACTAAAGATTTCAGCGCTTACTCGTTGTTCGATCAAAGCTTTTTGCCACAAGCCGGAGCCGATTTCAACGGAAATGTATTTAAACCTGTTCGTGGTAACAACATTGAGTTTGGTTTAAAGAAAGACTGGTTTGGCGGCAAATGGAACACTACCGCGGCAGTTTATCAAATTACCAAGAAAAACGTACTTACACCCGATTTGGATCACATAGACCCTATCCAGAACTGGAGAGTTCAGTTAGGCGAAATCCGATCAAAAGGTATTGAGTTTGATGTTAATGGTGAAATTGTTAAGGGCCTAAACGTAGTATTAAACTATGCTTTCACCAGCCCTAAGGTTACTAAAGATAATACGCAGGACCCAACTAAAAACCTGGTAGGTTCTTACGTAGCCAATACGGCTAAGCACATCACTAACGGATGGTTATCATACCGCTACAGAAAACCGCACGCTACACTTGATGGCTTCGGTATTTCGGGTGGTTACCAGTTACAGTTAGACCGCTTTACCGGTTCAAACTCAAGAACCCCGAACCTGCCCGATTATATCCGTTATGATGCCGGTATTTCTTATGAAAAAGGTAAGATCACCGTATCTGCACTGGTTAACAACCTGCTCGACCGCAGACTGCTTACCCAGGGATCATACACCAAGCTGGCTACAGAAACGCCAACTTCTGTTTCTTACTATACCTATATATACGATATGCCAAGAAACGGCAGGTTAACCGTTACCTACAGGTTTAAATAAGCGCATGAAATTAAATAACAGCACAATGGCAACTAAAACACAAACACCGGCAAAGAAGAAGCAAAAAGATTCGCTTTTTAAACGGATCAATAACTGGCTCCACCTGTGGCTTGGCCTTATATCTGGTGCCATTGTGCTGATTGTTTGCCTTACCGGTTGTATATGGGTTTTTAATGAGGAGATCACCAACCTGCTCGAACCCGAAACCAAGGTAGAATGGCAGGACAAAGCCGTGCTTAAACCTTCGCAGCTTACTACTATTGCCGCCTCGCTATACCCCGAGAAGGTGCCTGCCTACGCTTTTTACCAGCAGGGCAGAACAATAAACCTTAGCCTGGCATCGGCAAAGGCAAAACCGGGCAATCGCCGCAGTGGTTTAACCCTGCTGAAGATAAACCCTTATACCGGCGCGGTGATCAGCAAAGAAGTACATAAAGAGGGCGAAACCGATTTTTTCAGGTTCATACTGAACGGGCACCGCTTTCTTTGGTTGCCGTATGAAATAGGACGGCCGATAGTAAACTATGGTACGCTTGTATTTGTAATACTGCTTATTACCGGGCTTATTTGGTGGTACCCTAAAAAGTGGAACAAAAGCACCCGCGACAAGAGCTTCAAAATAAAATGGGGCGCATCATTTAAACGGGTTAACCTTGATTTGCACAATGTGCTCGGTTTTTACGCCATGTTGGTGCTGGCGGCTATTGCGCTTACTGGTATGGTGTACGGTATTAAATGGTATAGCGAAGGCCTTTACTGGGTAACATCGGGCGGTGATAAGCTGGCCGAATTTAAAAGGCTCGAATCTGATTCGCTTATAAGGGGTAAGGTTTATACCCCCGAACAAGCGATGGATGGCGCTTGGGCCAGAGTGATTGCGAAGCATCCCAAATCAACCGGCTTTTATTACAGCTTTCCGGATACCGCGCATGTAAAAACGGCTATCAATATTACTGTTTACCCAAACAAGGGGCAGTTTTACAATAGCCAAGGTTACACCTTCGATCAGCATACGCTAAAAGAATTAACACGGCAAGATGCTTATTCTGTACCCTACGAGAGCGCCTCGTTCGGGCAAAAGCTGCGTAAAATGAACTACGATATTCACGTAGGCAGCATACTGGGTTTCCCGGGGAAAGTGCTGGCATTTTTGTCGGCACTAATTGGGGCGAGCTTGCCTGTAACAGGCTTTCTAATTTGGTATGGCCGCAAATTCAAAAAAGCTAAACCCAGCAAAAGCAAAACGATAGTAAAACCTAAGCTGCAAGTAGTTTCAACCTGATAAAATCAGTAATGAATATAAAAAGCGAAAGCCTCCGTGTCATTTGATACGGAGGCTTTCGTTTTTTAAGTCGGGATGGCAGGATTTGAACCTACGACCTCCAGCACCCCATGCTGGCGCGATACCGGACTACGCTACATCCCGAATGATGGTGGCGTGGAAACACATTTCAATTGCTTAAAACAAATAAAATGGCTACAAATATATGTAACCTGAATTTTTTTCATCTTCACTAAATAATATTTATTTTTTTAAGGCTCAATGCGATTGGCCCTCGATAATTGAATGACAAGATAAAATCAACTTTTGTCCCCCGTTTGAAGCCTTCCCAATTATCATAATCATCGTGATATCTGTAAAAATAAAGTTCATCACCAATTTCATCCCTCTTAACGAAACCATGATTCATTTCAGTATTTACTATCCGACCGGTAAATTTAACAGGAAATCCATTTTCTTTAACTATTCCCCTTGGTTCATTTCTAATCTTAATATCAACATTTACGCGCTCAAGGCTATCAAATGTTTTTTTGGATTCCTCGTATTCGTGACATAAATATAAACATCTTGCATACCAGAATTGAGCCTGATACCGACTGTCACCCATTGTAAAAGACCGTCTTAAATAGTGTTTAATTTCATTATAATCAACCGCTTCCTTTTTTGACAACAATACAGCATACCGAAAATTCAAATCTTTTTCACTCGGGTTTATAGCCAAAGCTTCCTTTAAAACTTTTATTCCGTCATCATATCGTTCATTAAACTCAAAAATATTTGCAAGTCTTAGAGCAATGAATGGACTGTTTTTATTTGATTCGAACGCCTTATTAAGTAACTTTATGGCTTCGGGCTTTTTGTTTAAAAGTTCGTTGAAGTTTGCCTCCGCTTCTAGTATAAATTGTTGTTCAGGGTATACTTGTTTAGCTTGGGACAGTGCTTTCTCCACTACTTTTACATACCTCTCTATTGCTGGAGTATCATTACTTTCAAGTATGGGTGAAAGTTTTAAAAGATGAATCTTAATAAGAGTATGATATGAGTGTAGATTATCTTTATTGCGCCTAATTAAATTTTCAGTTATATCTTGAGCTTCATTAAGATACTTTTCTACTTCGAGCTTTTGTCTACTTCGCTCAGCCATTTTTAACGCAAATTCAGCAAAAGAATGAGATATAATAGGGTCATTAGGGCTTAACTCATGTGCTTCGTTCAGATATTTTTCAGCATTTTTTAAGTTTCCTCCTTTCGCAGTCATTTCAAAAATAGCTTCTTGTTGAAACAGCTTAGCATCGTTTTTGCTCGTCTCTTTAGCGATTTCATAAAGTTTTCTGATCATGCTCGGGTCATTAAAAATCACCATAAGCTTTTTGGCATTGGTCATTGCAAAGAATGCGGTTCTATCCCCATCATAGTCTACATTAAGATGTTGGATAATTCTAAGATATTCGTCGAATCGATCTTGAGGATCAACCAATACCTCTTCAAATATAATTTCAGCAATATGTTTATGTCTGGTGAGATAAACATAATCGTTTATTCTATAATCTCTTCTGTCAAACACAATAAACTCTAGTGGTTTAAATAGTTTCTCTTTAAATTCATTAAAAGGAATGCCATGAACCCTTGATATGAATCCCGCTCTTGATTCTGCTCCTAGTCTATGCAAAATAGAAACTGTTAAATACAAAGATTTCGCGGCATCACTGTTTATTGATTCAAATTCATCTTTAATAATTTGTGCAAAGGGCTTGCCGGATGTTGCTTCATAAAGCGCTACCAACAACTCCCTTCCTGCCTGTTCTGCAAACGCTTCAATTCGTTCTGAAAGCGATTTGTTTTTAAGGCTATTTAGCGAGTTATGTTTTTCAAGTAGCTCGATCAAACCTACAATTTCCTTGTCATTTAAATAACGTAGCTGATAATCCTGGGTTACTAATCCTTCCAATTCTTCGCACTCGGTATTCCATACGTTTATTCTTTCTGTTACAAATATCGATAAGGGTAATCTATCCTTCTTTGCTTTAAATAAAAGGTGCTGTATCCCTTCGGAATTAGTATAAGCATTATCTATAAAGAGGTAAATTCTTTCTTTGCAATAGTTATATAACTCCGCAATAGGCTCATATCTAATATATACATTTGGCTTATAAACAATACAGATTTTTTCAAAAGTTGTGCCCGCATCCCATGCAAGTCTTCTAAGCAGTACAGTTTTCCCAGAACCCGCAAATCCCTTAATTAAGAATAAGTTTTGTGAAATGGAATTATTATGTATATCGGACAAAACGGCTTCGGATAATATTCCGTCAATTATTGACCTTCTAACATCTAGATTATTAATAATTGGTGTCCAATTCTCAAAGTAACCTTTGTAAAAAGCTTTCGGATCAGTACTTGGTGCGGACAGAGCGGGATGCATATAATCAACATCCTCCTCTAAAAATGACGAAAAGCTTTGACTTGGTTTAACATCGTTAATATTTACTACAAACTTATTATAGATTGGATGAACGTTGACTGGTCTAGTAAAAGTAAGTATCCTAAAGGTTGAGTCTAACTGCTTGTCAACTTCAGTTAAAAACTCTTCAAAATCGCATTTAATAGATGTAACTTTTCGTTTATCCCATAATCTCGTCTCTTCATCTTTTATGTACGGACCGACCATATAAGAGCGAGGTTTACCATCCTTCAGCTTTTCAAGCTCTAGTAACATTAATCGTATATCATAATCTGCAAAACCAAATCCAATAAAAAGGAAAGTATGCTCTCGAGCCAACTCTAAAATCCGGCCAAATAGTCTCTCCCTGTTTTCTTTATGCGTAATAAATTGTTCCGGAGTGAGGATTAGAGGTAGGCTTTCGTCATCGATATGATTAATTGAACCATGAATTTTATAATAAGGCAAGCTCTTCGTTGAAGTGATTTTGTCCCTAACTCTTTCTCCATCTTTCACAAAAACAGCAAGTTCTTGATTTGCGTTAGGCAAACTATCATATGCATCTTCTATTATCAAATCATAATTTGTCGTTATTATGGCCTTCCAGTTAAAAGTTGGGATTAATTTGTGGTGCTTATTAGGTTTGAATTTTCTAAATATATCGGATATATATTTTTGAACCGTAAATAAATCAGCTTCATTTATGGCTAATTCCGACACGTATTGAAGAGGCTGATTTAAAAATTCATCACCTAGGAATTTCTCTGCTAATAAGTCCGATAGTCGTTGACCAATTGGTATTTTATCATTACTCGGATGTACTGCTCCCACTGAAGCTCCAGATCCTAAAAACAATACAACATTGCCTTCGTTAATCTGATCTAATAAGTATTTAGGTATTATCATATATATTGCTATTCCTTAAATATAATATTTTAATTCGTTGTACTATCAAGGTATAAGCCGCGATGAACTACCCGTGAACAAAACATCCGTAAAGATACCACAGATCCCTATTGCTACCGTTTCGAATACGGCCTTATAATACGAGATAAGCAAACATTTTATCTTTCACGCTCATATTAATTTACGAGTGGAAATAGACTGTACCAATTGGTTTATATGATAAATATAACCAGTCTCTCCGGATTTTATCTCAATTTACAGTTATTCCTTTCAACGGATGAGCATCCTTTTAATTTCCCTTCTTCAAAACCCCCAACACTTTAACACCATAATGATACACATAACAGCCTGCGCAAAAGGCTACAAAAGATTCTAACGCAGCAAACACGCATACAATAATGGCCAGTACCGGCGCGGCGGTGTGCAAGCCCAGTGTATCAACTAAATATACTGCTGCCATAAAAACGAAGCCTACCCATGCCGCAAAACGTTTGGGTGCACGGTCTACCGGTTTTACTTTAAGGTTGGCGGCGTTTGCTATGATGCCTGCAAGGGAAGCCAACACGCTGTATTTCTCCAGCCCGGTGGCACGCAGTAAAAAATCTATGGTCAGCAAAACAGGGATGATCTGCATGCCGGTGCCGAGATAGGCGAGGGCGCATAATAATACCAGTAATGCTACAACGCGAATCTTGTTCTCGTTCACCTTCACATGGTCAACCGGGCAACTGATATTATTATTCATATTATCTGCATTTAAATTTACAGGGCATTGTACAAATATAATTTTAATCATAAATTTATAAATTGCTTTATTATGTCATGATTAATTAACTTTAATGGAATGTTGTTCATGGTTAAACCTTATCCTGTACAATTTGATCAAACATTTTCGTTTACCTATTTGAGTACGGCTTACATTTGGCAACTTGTATGAATTCACCTGATAATTATGACCTTCTGATCGGTAAAATAAACCTCTTTATTAAGCGGTATTATTTTAACAACCTCTTGAGGGGATTAATTTTCTTAGGTGCCGGGTTATTTTCGCTTTACATTATCGTAACCCTTAGCGAATACTTTGGTAATTTCAATACGCTTTTCCGTTCCATTCTTTTCTACGTTTTCATCATTATTAACGTCGCGCTTATTGGGTGGTTGATCATTCCATCGTTACTGGCCTGGTTAAATGTGGGTAAAACATTAAGTCATGATGATGCCGCTCAAATCATCGGCAAGCATTTCAACGCCGTTAATGATAAATTGCTGAACACGCTGCAACTCAAAAAACAAGCCCTGAACGATCCGCGGCAGCAGCGTTTGCTGGAGGCCGGTATCGATCAGAAAATAGCCGAACTATCGCCCATCAGCTTTCCATCGGCCATTAATATTGGCGAAAACAGGCGCTTTTTGAAGTGGTTGATCCCGCCCGCCGCAGTCATCTGCATCATCGCGTTCGCGGCTCCATCTATACTTACCGAAAGCACCAAAAGGCTCATCAGGCATAACGAATACTTTGCGCCCGTGGCTCCGTTTCAGTTTGTGGTGCTCAATCAATCACTTTCGGCTATCCAGGGTGATGATTTTAAATTCGACCTTAAGCTTGCGGGCAATAAACTGCCTGCCGATGTATATATTGAAACCAACGGCAATACTTTTAAACTGAACAAAGATAACATTAGCCGCTTTAATTACCTGTTCAGCAACGTACAGCAAAATATAGCGTTCAGGCTATCGGCCAATGGCTATACATCCGCCAATTACGAGATCAAGGTGAATCAGCGTCCGTCGTTGTTACATTTCGATGTAGGCCTCGCATATCCTGCCTATCTGCACAAAGCCAATGAAACACTGGCTAACGCGGGCGATCTCACCATTCCGGCGGGCACTATAGTTACTTGGAAATTGCATACGCAACATGCTTCGGCAGTGGCCTTTTCGCTTAACGATAAGCAGCAAATGTTAAGCGCCAATAATGCCGATGTATTTGAGCATCGCGAAAAGATCAGCAAGAACTCGGTTTATAATATCCGTCCGCAGAACGATTTTGTAAAACACGGCGATTCATCGGCCTACCGCATCAATGTTATTGCAGACGAACTACCGGCCATTACTGTTGAAGAAAAGCAGGATTCGGTAAGCAGCAAGGCGCTGTATTTTAACGGAACAGTACAGGATGATCATGGCTTTTCATCGCTTACCTTTCATTATAAAACCAACACCGAGGGCGGGCAGCCAAAAGCGGTTACCAAGACTGTAAAGGCCGATCTGAACGGTTCGCAAGCAGGATTCTTTTATTTTTGGAACCTGAAAGAGCTCGGTATAAAACCCGGCGAACATATCATCTATTATTTTGAGGTGGCCGATAACGACGCGGTAAACGGGCCTAAAAGTACCCGTTCGCCCGAGCGTAGCCTGGATGTGCCCGATGCCAAACAAATGGAAGAGCAGCTGAACGCGGGCACACAATCGGTTAAAGATAAAATGCAGTTGGCTATTAAGCTGGCGGCGCAGGTTGAAAAGGAATCGCAGAAGCTGAATCAGCAATTGCTGGATAAGAACACACTGTCATTCGATGAAAAGAAACAGGTGGAAGACCTGCTGCAAAAACGCCGCGAATTGAACCAATTGGTGAAAGATATTCAGGACGAAAACAAGAAGAACCTTTACAACAGGAACGAAAATCAGCAGCAAACCGACGAAATAAAACAAAAGCAACAACAAATTGAGCAGCTTTTCAATAACGTGCTCGACCCAAAAACACAGGAATTGCTAAAAAAATTACAGCAATTGTTAGAGAACGGTCAAAAAGACGAAACAAGGGATGAATTGTCTAAAATGCAAATGGACAATAAATCGTTAAAGAAGGAACTTGATCGTGTGCTCGACCTGTACAAGAAACTGGCCTTCGATCAAAAACGCGAGCAAAATATTAACCAGTTGAACAAGCTGGCCGATGAGCAGCAAAAGCTGAATGAAGAAACGAATAAGCCCAATGCCAACAAGCAGGAATTGCAGCAAAAACAGGATAAAGTGCAGAAAGATTTTGATGACGTTAAGAAATCATTGGACGAGCTGAACAAGGAAAACCAGGAGGCCGAAGAAAAAATGAACTTCGAAAATCCTGAAAAAGATACACAAGAAATAGACAAAGCACTGAATGACAGCAAGGAAAGCTTAAATAAAAATAACAAAAGCAAAGCATCAAAAGCGCAGCAGCAAGCCGCGCAAAAAATGCAGCAGCTGGCTAAAAAGATGCAGGAGCAGGAACAGGATGGTGAAGAGAGCGAACAGAACATCAACATACAGCAATTACGCGAATTATTGAAGAACCTGGTAAACAGCTCTTTCGGGCAGGAAAAGGTGATGCAAACGCTAAAAAGCATCAGTTACGTTGATCCCGGCTATATTTCGCTGGCGCAAAAACAAAAAGATATTAAAGATAACCTTAAAACGGCAGAGGATAGTTTATACGCTTTAAGTAAACGTGTACCGCAAATACAATCAACAGTTAATAAGGAAATTACAGATATAAACGAGCATATTACGCAGGCGATAAGCAACATGGGCGACCGCCGTACGGGCGAAGCAACCCGCCACCAGCAGCTTGCCATGACTGCCATGAATAATTTGGCACTAATGTTGAACGAAGCGTTAGAACAAATGCAAAACGCGGCTAAAAATGGTAAGGCCGGTAAAGGGAAGAAAAAACAACCTTCGCTTTCGCAGCTTAGCAAAATGCAAAAGCAGCTGAACGAAAACATGCAGAAAGCACGTGATCAGATGCAGCAGCAGGGCAATAAGCCGCAAATGCAAAAAGAGGGGCAGGGCAATATGAGCGAGCAGCTGGCAAAACTGGCCCGCGAGCAGCAAACTATACGCCAGGCACTTGAGCAATTGAACCGTGAACAAAATAAGGATGGTAAGGGTGGTTTGGGGAATTTGGATAAAATTTCGATGGAAATGGAACAAACTGAGAACGATATCGTAAACAGGAGGATAACCCAGGAAGCACTAAAAAGACAGCAGCAGATACAATCTCGTTTACTTGAAGCAGAAAAGGCTGAGCAACAGCGTGATCAGGACAATAAACGCGAAAGCAACAGCGCTAAGGATATGCCGCCGGGATATATAAAAGCTTTACAGAACTACCAGCAACTGAAAACTAAACAAACCGAACAGATACGAACAGTATCGCCGGCACTAAACTTATATTACAAAGAAAAAGTAAAAACCTACTTTGAACAACTTAATGGAAAGTAACATGGAACAGGATAAAGTTCAAACAGGCGAGTTATTTACCTTGCAGCTGCCATCTAAACATGACAGTATAACTCATCTTGAAACTTTAATTGAAGAAATTGCCGACAAATACCATGTTGGCGACGATACTTTTGCAAATATGATGACTTGCCTTAATGAGGCCTTCATCAACGCGATACTACACGGTAATAAGTTAGATCCGGAGAAAATTGTGATCATCAATGCCGAGGTTGACGGTAAGCGAATTATATGGACCGTTACCGACGAAGGTGAGGGTTTTGATTACTCGCACCTGCCCGACCCGACATCCGAGGAGAACCTTGAAAAACTGACAGGTCGTGGTGTTTACATTATAAAGCACCTTGCCGATCAGTGCATTTTTAATACCCGTGGAAACGAATTAGAGCTACATTTTAAGATATAATGCCCGCTATTACATTTTTTGAAGAGGATATTGTTTTTAAACTGAAGAATAAAACAGCCGTTAGAGGCTGGATAAAAGAAACCGTTGAAACCGAGAATTATAAGCTGAAGGAGTTAAACTATATATTTTGCTCTGATACCTACCTGCTGCAAATAAACCAACAGTATCTTGATCATGATACCTATACCGATATTGTAACTTTCGATAACTCGGAGGTTGAGGGTGATATTGTGGGCGACATATTTATTTCTATTGAGCGGATCCGCGAAAACGCCGCCAAATTTGGCGTTAGCGAAACCGACGAGCTGCACCGTGTTATTATACACGGCGCCCTGCACCTGCTGGGCTACACCGATAAAAAACCGGCCGACAAAAAAAATATGACACAAAAAGAGGATTATTATTTGAACAAGCGATCATTTAATAACTAATTTAGCGGTCATATATCTATTTATCAATATTTTAAAACATGAAAGTATTAACGATATTACTGGCCCTGCTGTTCACAGCACCTGCGGCATCAGTGTACGAATTTAAATTAACCAATATTGATGGTAAACCATTTTCATTGGCTAAATACAAAGGCAAAAAGCTTTTAATAGTTAACACGGCATCAGAGTGTGGCTTTACGCCGCAATATGCCGAGCTGCAAAAACTTGCCGATCAATATAAAGGCAAGGTAACCGTTGTAGGTTTCCCGGCCAATAACTTTGGCGGCCAGGAGCCGGGCGCTAATGCCGAGATCAAAACCTTTTGCCAAAAAAACTATGGCGTTAACTTCCCGCTGAGCGAGAAAGTAAGTGTTAAGGGCGATGACATAAGCCCGCTGTTCCAGTATCTTACTACTGCCGAAAACCCTGACTTTACAGGCGAGGTAAAATGGAACTTCGAGAAATTCCTGATAGATGAAAATGGTAAACTGATACACCGTTACCGTTCGGCTGTAAAACCTTTATCACCTGAAATTACTAAAGAGTTAGAATAAGTATCATACATAACTTATAAAACAAGAAAGGCGCTCAATGGGCGCCTTTCTTGTTTTATTAACTTTTTGATAACTAAGGCCGTTCATTAATTTCTTATTGCGTGGTTAGTTTTACAGTATCAACCAAAAACTATAAAATGAAATCACATCTATCACTCATTGTCCTTTTAGCGTTATTATTTAGCGCATGCAAAAAGCAAGACATCAGCAGCCACGAACAAACCGCTACATCAGGTAAATTAAAAGCGAATACGGTGGTTCACGGGCCGCCATTGGTATTGGTAAAAAATGCCACCTCAATGAAAATTTATTTGCGCACCGGCTTAGACAGCAACAGGTGGATACAATTAAATTTAAGGCACGAACAAAAAGGGCCTATACTGAGCGGCAATCCTACACATCCAGATTCTTCTGCAAGTAATTATGATATATGGCATTTCAGATCGAGCGCCGAGGCTTTTAGAAGTGCTCCGGGTTCATTTATCTTTACTTTGAGTACAAACCAGTTATGCTCATCTGGCGAGTGGGAGTTTGGCATGCAAAAAACAGGAGAGCCAGACCACGTAGGTGGATCAGTACATGGCTCCGAATTGAAATATAAACCACTTACGATAACAGTAGATAATGCCTTTTTAGGAGAGGAAAAATCAATTCAAAAAGAGTGCAGCGAAATCACCATTACACAGTATACTTATCTATACGAATGGAATAAGTATGCTCCCAACAACATAATGGCCTTGTTAAAAAAGTACTACACCATTAAACGTGACAGCGTAATTATTAAATACGATATCACCTTTGTAAAAGAAACGCAACTAACCGATCTTAAATTCGGTATGTTGCCTGCTACAAGGGTGTTTACCGGCATTCAAAACACCTCGTATGGAACACGAGTGGTAAACGGATTGCTTTCAGATACGGTTAATATATCAACTAACACATTTAGCCCGGGTGGAATATTGGATAACAATAACGCAAACACCAGTAAGATAAGCATTTGGGGTAATGACTTTAATGCCTCCGTTGAAACCGAAAGAAGTGTAATATTCCCGAACTCAAGGTTTCTCGTATCAAATTCAGATTTTTTCAATAAGCTTTATCCTGATCTTACCGGCTCGGCCTTAATACCCGACAATGCAAAATATAGCATGACAGCACGGTATTATCTTGGTCTTAAAAATTAGTAGTAAAACAAAAGGGCTCAAATTTGAGCCCTTTTGTTTATTCTTTTTCTTTGGCCTTTTCCTCTTCGGCCTCTTTCTTCTTTTTCTCGGCTTCTTCCTGGGCTTTCTTTTTATCCTTTTCTACCTTTTCTTTAGCTTTCTTAATGGAATCCTGCTTGGCTTTGGCGGCCTTCTCTTTCTTTTTAAAGAAACCTCGCAGCAGGAAATTGCTTTGGGCCGCTTTCAGGTCTTCGTGCAGGGTACCGGTGGCCGCGTCAACCGTTTTCATGGTCGATTTGGCTTGTGTTACGGTGCTTTGCAGGTCTTTAGCTATCTTCTCATCATTCAGTAAACGGCCTATGCTGCCCTTGCCGCTATTGATCTTATAAACAATATCAGACAGGTTGGTGGACAGCTTTTCGGCATTATCAGCCACGCGGGTAAGCTTATTGATGATCTTATCTACGTCCAGCGGGTTTACAGCCACCAGTTCATCGCCATCTTTAACAATTTCATTGCTTTTAATACCGCCGGGGGCAATGGTTACCAGTTTATCGCCCATTAAGCCATCGCTGCCTATAGCTACCTTGGCATCCTTTTTTATAAAGCGTTTTACGTTGTTATTGATGGTAAGATCAACCCGCACCAGGCTATCGGTTACAATGGTGATGTTTTGTACAACGCCCACGTTAATGCCCGCGAAACGTACGTTATTGCCCACCTGCAAACCGCTCACGTTTTTAAATTTGCCGTAAATATTAAAGGTAGAGTTGAACAGGCTTTTTTGGCTGCCTATAAAAAAGATGGCCAGTATCAATACCACTATACCCACAGCGGTAAACAGTCCTATCTTTATTTTTTGGGAAGAGGTAGTTTTCATGATTTTTCGTTAAAAAAAGATCTTACAAATTCATTGTCCGATTTTACCAGCTCATCAAATGAACCTTCGGCCACATATTCACCTTCGTTCATTACTACAACACGGTCGGCGGTTATTTTGGCGCATTCCATATCGTGTGTAATGATGATAGATGACGTTTTATATTTTTTCTGCATGTTGAGGATCAGTTCACTGATCTCGCGCGAGGTAATAGGGTCGAGGCCGGTGGTAGGTTCATCGTAAAGCATAATTTCGGGCTTTACAATGAGCGTACGGGCCAGGCCTACACGTTTACGCATACCGCCGGATAGATCAGATGGCAGCTTATCTATCGCGTCGAGCAAACCCACGCCATCAAGCACTTCTTCTACCCGTTGGTTAATTTCCTGCTGATCTTTTAGTTTCAGCACACGGGTAAGCGGAAATTCGAGGTTTTCGCGCACCGTCATCGAATCGTACAGCGCCCCGCTCTGAAAAAGGAAGCCAATGCGAATACGGAGCTGTTTAAGCTCTTTATCATCCATGTCGGCTACTGATTCCCCAAAAACGGTTAACTCGCCCTCATCGGGCTTTAAAAGGCCTACTATGCACTGTATGGTTACCGATTTACCCTGGCCTGATTTACCCAGCACCACAACATTCTCACCCCGTTTAAGATCGAGGTTGATATTATTGAGCACATGCTTATCGCCAAAGGATTTTTTTAGTCCCTTAATGTGTACTACCACCTCATCTTTATTGGTATCGGTAGCCTGGTCTATCGTTTTGTCCTGCTGCTGTTCCATCTTACTAATAGTATAATAAATTGGTAATTTGAACAGCTATGGCATCAATCACAAAGATCCACAGGGAGGCAGTCACCACCGCCGAATTGGCGGCTATACCCACGCTTTCAGTGCCTTTATTTGAGTTATAGCCTTTGTAGCAACCTACAAAACCTATGGCCAGGCCAAAGAAGATGGTTTTTATAAACGCGGGTACAAAATCAACAAATTCGAGCGCGGCAATACATTTATGAAAGTAGAGGGAAAAGCTAATACTATCTGAAATATTAAGTGCTAAAAAGCCGCCGAAAAGTCCAATGGCATCGCCCAAAACAGCTAATAGGGGCACCATAAAACAAGTGGCTAAAATACGGGTAACTACCAGGTATTGTAAAGGGTTGGCACCCGATACCTCCATGGCATCAATTTGCTCGGTTACCTTCATGCTGCCCAGTTCAGCACCAATACTGGAGGCTATTTTACCGGCACAAATAATGGCCGTAATAACCGGGCCTATCTCACGGATAAGCGATACCGAAAGCGTTCGCGGCAGCATACTTTCAGCGCCAAAATCAACAAGGGTAGGGCGTAGCTGTAATATCAGCACAATACCCATTATAAAGGAGGTAATGCCTACCAGCATCAGCGAGCGATAGCCAATTTCGTAGCATTGCCGCACAAACTCCGACCACTCAAAGCCTCCTGCAAAAATATTACGAAAAAAGCGGCTAAAGAAAACGCATTGATCGCCAATTTCCTCCAGCCACTTTTTCCATCCGGGTATAACTTGCTCTGCCATAAAAATTCTGTAACTAAATGTCAACTACAACAAACCTGTATTATTTGTTTGCAGGTAGCTTTTTTATGCTATTTAACACACAGCTGTTATGCGCAGAAAGGCTATTACATAGGTACTTCGAGTATCAGCAAGCGGGATTGCGCAACGGTTTCAATGGTTATATAATCTGTATCATAAACACCCAGCGCATCCCTTTTGTTTAATGTTGTACCATCAATATTTACGCTGCCCTCCAGCAGGAAAAGGTAAATACCATTGCCCCGGCTTTTTATTTCGTACTGAACTTGTTTTCCCGGCTCAAATTCGCCTATACTGAATGTAGCATCCTGGTTAATCCACAGGCTATCAGCGTTTTTAGCAGGCGATATCAGGGTTACCAGTTCGTTAGGCTTAATGGCATCGGTAAAGCTCTTTTGATCATACCTCGGCGCAATATTTTCCTCTTTCGGAAAAACCCATATTTGCAGGCTACTGGTATCTTCAGTATGCGACGGGTTATATTCAGAATGATAAATACCTGTACCGGCCGACATTACCTGCACCTCACCGGCTTTAATAATGCCTTTGTTGCCCATGCTATCCTTATGCTCCAATGCGCCCTCCAAAACAATGGTAATGATCTCCATATTATCGTGCGGATGCATACCAAAGCCCTTCCCTTTGCCAATAACATCGTCATTCAGTACCCTTAACGCACCAAAATGCGTTTTTTCGGGATTATAATATGGGCCAAAGCTGAAAGAAAACTTAGCTTTTAACCAGCCGATATCATTGTAACCACGCTCATTTGCAGGATGTAACACCTTTTTCATTTGATTCTCCTATTATATATGTTTAAACATACAATAGTTATTCCACAAATATTTTATACGTATTTTTGCATGTTTTTTATAACTAATGGCATATAAAGCAATTATAGCGGGCGCAAGCGGACTTATTGGCAGTTATTTGCTCAATTTGCTGCTGCAACATGCTGATTACGATGAGGTAGTAATTTTAGTTAGAAAAGAATTACCCGTACAGCATAAAAAGTTGTTACAAGTGGTGGTGGATTATGATGATCTATCGGCATATAAGCAGCTTATTACCGGGCATGTGGTATTCTGTTGCCTGGGCACCACAAAGGCTAAAACGCCGGATGAGATTGAGTACCGCAAGATAGATCATGATTATCCCTTATTACTGGCACAATTAGCCGCAAATAATGGCGTTAAGCATTATCATTTGGTAAGCGCAATCGGTGCCGATTCAAAATCGGGTAATTTTTACCTGAAAACAAAAGGGGAGGCCGAAGAAGGCATTTTTAAAACCAATATTGCTTCGCGGCATATTTACCAGCCATCGCTGTTAACCGGCGACAGGAAGGAACCCCGGCTGGCCGAAAAAATATTTACGGTATTGATGAAGGTGTTTGATCCTTTATTAATTGGCGGCCTTAAAAAATACCGGAGCATTCCGGCACTTACCGTTGCGCAGGCAATGGTTAACCAATCACTAAACAAAGAAGAGGGTGTGTTTATACATCCATCGGATAAAATAAAACAATTAGCGTGAGTACTTACATTTCAGCGGAAAATCTTGGACATTCCTTTCATGACCATTGGCTATTTAAAAATTTAACCATAGGCATTAACCGTGGCCGTAGGGTTGCATTGGTAGGGGTGAACGGTGCCGGAAAATCTACCTTATTAAAATTACTGGCAAACCAGTTTTCTCCCACCGAAGGAAAAGTGGTGCGTGCCCGCGATTTGCGACTGGGTTACCTGGAACAGGATCCCGGTTTTAAAAACTCGGTTACCATCAGCGATTACATTTTCCACGAGGACAATATTCAGCAACAACTCATCAGGAGGTACGAAGAACTTTTAGAGAATGACCCCGACAACAGCAAGGCCATTGAAAAAGTAATGGAAGAGTTGAGCGAGGTTGATGCCTGGGAATATGAGTACAAGATCAAAACTATTTTAGGTCGATTGGATATTCATCACCTTAATCAAAACATCACCTCATTATCCGGCGGACAAAAGAAACGTTTGGCACTTGCCCGTTTACTGATCGAAGATCCGGATATGTACATATTGGATGAGCCTACCAACCACCTGGATATTGATACGATTGAGTGGCTGGAGAAATTATTGACAGAAGGCAACAAAACCATATTGATGGTTACGCACGACAGGTACTTTCTGGATAACGTGTGTAACGAGATCATTGAGATAGACAAAGGAAAGACTTTTACCTACAATGGTAACTACGGTTACTTTTTAGAGAAGAAGGCGGAGCGTGAAGCTACCGACGAAATACAGTTCCACAAAAACTCCAACCTGTTAAAAAAGGAACTGGATTGGATGCGCAGGCAACCGCAGGCGAGGGGTACCAAATCAAAAGCGCGTATTGATGCGTATTATGATCTGGAAGATAAAACTAAAAATGCTGGCCCGAAAGCTAAGGTAGAATTGAGCGTTAAAACAGCTCGCCAGGGTAACAAGATCATGGAGATAGAACACATCGCCAAATCGTTTAAAGATGTTAACCTGATCAGCGATTTCAGCTATGTATTTAAAAAGGGAGATAGGATAGGCCTTGCCGGGAAAAACGGTAGTGGCAAATCCACCTTGTTAAATATGATCACCGGTGCTTTGCAACCCGACAAGGGAAAGATAGACAAGGGGGAAACCACAGTGATCGGTTACTTCCATCAGGCAGGTATAAAGTTTAAGGATGATGAGCGCGTTATCGACGTAGTAAAGAACGTAGCAGAGTTTATCACCATGGCCGATGGCAAAATGATATCGGCTTCGCAATTACTTACACAATTCCTGTTTCCACCTAAAAAGCAACATGGCTTTGTATCTAATTTGAGTGGGGGCGAAAAGAAACGCTTGCAGTTGATGAGCATCTTGATAAAGAACCCGAACTTCCTGATACTGGATGAGCCTACCAATGATTTGGATATTGACACGCTGAACGTTCTCGAAGATTTTCTTACTTCATACACCGGTGTCATCATG
The DNA here is from genome assembly GCF_059418565.1 of Mucilaginibacter sp. GW821-FHT07G05. Classification (NCBI taxonomy): domain Bacteria; kingdom Pseudomonadati; phylum Bacteroidota; class Sphingobacteriia; order Sphingobacteriales; family Sphingobacteriaceae; genus Mucilaginibacter; species Mucilaginibacter sp. GW821-FHT07G05. The sequence continues at coordinate 261,576 of NZ_JBWKQC010000004.1, forward strand.
ATTGTATCGCACGATAGGTACTTGCTGGATACCCTGGCAGAGCAGCTTTTCATTATGGAAGGTGATGGCAATGTGAGGATTTTCAACGGCAACTATTCATCGTACAGGTTAGATGCTGAAGAAGCCAAGCAAGCGGCAAAACAGAAACCTGTAGCTGTAGAAACACCGAAACCCATAGCAGAAAAGAAACCAAAACTAAGCTTCAAGGAACAAAAAGAACTTGAAACCATAGAGAAAGAGATAAGCGACCTTGAAGTAAAAATTAAGCAAGCAAACGATAAATTAAACGTGGCGGGTATTGATTCAGCTACGTTAAACAGCATTCTGGCCGATATAAGCACCTATAATAACGCTTTAGAGGGCAAAAGCATGCGCTGGTTAGAACTAAGTGAACTGAACGAAAATTAACGTTCCACGTGGAACATTGTATAAATGTTCCACGTGGAACACGGAGGAAAAGATGTTTAAGAAGTATAATGTAATAGTGGTAGGTGCGGGGCATGCGGGCTGTGAAGCTGCTGCTGCTGCTGCCAATTTAGGTTCATCTGTATTGTTAATTACCATGAACATGAATACCATTGCACAGATGAGTTGCAACCCTGCAATGGGTGGTGTAGCCAAGGGGCAAATAGTGCGTGAGATAGATGCTATGGGTGGTTATTCGGGTATTATCACCGATAAAACATCCATACAATTCAGAATGCTCAATCAATCTAAAGGCCCTGCTATGTGGAGCCCAAGAGCACAAAGCGACCGTATGCGCTTTGCCGAAGAGTGGCGTTTAGCTTTGGAAAGAACCCCCAATGTCGACTTTTGGCAGGACACCGTTACCTCGTTACTGGTAAAAGGAAACACTATAAAAGGCGTACGCACCTCAATCGGAATAGAGATAGAAGCCGATTCGGTAGTACTCACCAACGGTACTTTTTTGAATGGTTTAATACATATTGGTGAGAAAAGATTTGGTGGCGGCAGAACAGGAGAGAAGTCGGCAACGGGTTTAACCGAGCAATTAGTGGAGCTTGGCTTTGAAGCAGGACGTATGAAAACCGGTACACCACCACGTGTAGATGGCCGGAGCTTGAACTATTCGTTGATGGAAGAGCAATGGGGCGATGATGTTCGCGGACGCTTTTCTTATACCGAAGTGGAGCAAATACAGGAGCAACGCTGCTGCTGGATCACTTACACCAATAGCAATGTACACGAAACATTAAAGGAAGGTTTTGAGAAATCGCCGATGTTTACGGGTAGAATCAAAGGTCTTGGTCCGCGTTATTGCCCATCAATAGAGGACAAAATTAACCGCTTTGCCGAACGCGAACGTCACCAGATATTTGTAGAACCGGAAGGTTTAAACACCGTTGAGATCTACGTAAATGGTTTCTCAACCTCGCTACCGGAAGATGTGCAGTACCGCGCGCTTACCCAAATACCGGGTTTTGAGAACGCGAAAATGTTCCGACCGGGATATGCGATAGAGTACGATTTCTTCCCGCCTACACAATTAGGGCTTACCTTAGAAACCAAACAGATCAGCAATCTTTACTTCGCAGGGCAGATCAACGGTACCACAGGTTATGAAGAAGCGGCATCGCAAGGCTTTATAGCAGGTATCAATGCACACCAAAAAATACATGATAAACATGAGCTAATCATGAAAAGATCGGAATCATATATAGGTGTATTGATTGATGACCTGGTAACAAAAGGTACTGAAGAACCATACCGTATGTTCACTTCACGTGCCGAGCACCGCCTGTTATTAAGACAGGATAACGCCGACATACGCCTTACACCAATAGCCCACGAGTTAGGTTTAGTGAATGATGAGCGTTTGGAAAAGGTAAATCAGAAGATAAAAAATTCAGATGCCATAGTAGCATACAGCAGGATCAAATCAATTGACCCGGCAAGCGCTAACGGATTACTGGAAGAATTAGGCACCAGTGCCATTGCGCAAAATGTAAAACTGTTCAATTTATTGAGCCGTCCGCAGGTATCGTTTAATGATCTTAGAAAAGCTGATGAACCATTAAACGACTTATTAAATGGTTACGATAAAGAAACTATTGAGCAGGCTGAAATAAAAATCAAATATGAGAGTTATTTTGAAAAGGAATTAGATATAGTTGAACGCATGAAGAAAATGGAAGATCGTGAGATCAACCCGGAATTCAATTATCATCAGCTGGTATCAGTTTCAAAAGAAGCACGCGAAAAATTGATGAAGATAAAACCACGCACATTAGGTCAGGCTTCACGAATTTCGGGTGTTTCGCCATCAGATATATCGGTTTTAATGGTTCATATTACCAGATAACACTTAAATAATTGATTATCAATATATTATAAAATATCTTATTAAATCAATTATTTCCGATTTTTAATATCAGCGTTCATAAAAAATAGAAAATGGCTTAAAAGCCCTAAAAATGGCATCAAATAAGAAATACGGTATTTTTAGCAAATTTTTTTGGTTTGCAATCATAGTTTTAGGTCTTTACAGCTGCGCAAGCATGCAACGACCGCAGGGTGGGCCCAGGGATCTTACCCCGCCCAAATTATTGAAGGCATTACCTGCAAACATGACCCGTAATTTTAAAGCCAAAGAAATAGAGCTGGAGTTTGACGAATTTTTTAAATTGAGCAATCAGTACCAGGAAATAACTCTGAGCCCCGCTACCGAAAAAGCGCCGGAGTATAAAATAAGAGGGCAGAAGCTGGTTATAGAATTTAAAGACACGCTTCAAAAAAATACAACCTATGTGCTCAACTTTGGTAAGGCCATTCAGGATGTAAATGAATCGAACGTGGTTAAAAATTTCACCTACGTTTTTTCTACCGGTAACCATATCGACTCCTTGAGTATCTCTGGAACCGTGAGCAATTCGCAAACGCAGGAAAAGGAAAAAGACATTACCGTAATGCTGATTCCCGTTGCTAAGGACTCCGTGATCTTCGGCAAAAAGAAACCTTCCATTTTTACTACTACTGATTCATCCGGAAATTTTAGTTTGAACAACCTGCGCGAAGACACTTACAATATCTACGCCTTGAAAGAAGCCAGCCCGAATAAGATCTTCGATAATGATTTAGAGCTGATCGCTTTCCTTAAAAATCCGATCAAGGTAACTAAGGATACATCTAACGTAAACCTGGTGCTTTTCCAGCAATCGCCCGAAAAATTCAGGTTTATAGAAAGGCGTTTTGATAATGATGGAAAGATCATGTTGTACTTCAATAAGCCGCTTGTTAATCCGTCTGTCAAAATAGTTTCGCCACCGGCATTGAATGATCAGAAGGTAGTAGATATCAATACAACCCGCGATTCGGCACTTGTATTTATGCGCACTATGGATTTTGATTCGGTAAAGATAGCTGTGTTTGAAAATAATAAGCCGTTAGATACTGTTACGTTGCGTAAGAGCCGTAAAGAAAGCTTTCAGAAAGGTGTTACACTTAAATACAACATTACAGCCGATGGTAAATTAAAACCCGGTACAAACCTTCGTTTTACGCCGAGCATCTATACGGAAAATGTTAATCCTACATTGATCACCCTGAAAGAGGATTCGGCTATGTTGACTAATTTCACCATCAGTAAAGACACTTCAAACGTACGCGATTTCACTTTAAAATACCGCTGGAAACAGAATGCCAAGTACGAGCTTACTTTTAATGAGGGAGCCATAACAGATATATTTGGCAACAAGAATAAAAAACAGGGCAAACAATTTACCATTGATAAACCCGAAAACTACGGCGTACTTACCTTGAAAGTGAAAGTCCCTGAAGCAGGAAAAAACTATGTGGTACAAATATTCCGCGATGAAAAGAGCGTGCTGCGAAGCGATGTAATTACCAAAAACTCATCTATAGTATACAGCAATTACCCAACGGCGAAGTACCGCATAAAGGTGATATACGATACCAATAAGAACGGCAAATGGGATAGCGGAAGCGTAAAGCAAAAGCTACAGCCCGAGCATATATGGATCTCGGATAAAGAGATAACCTTGCGCCCTAACTGGGAAGCTGAAGAAAGTATGGATATACCGAAAGAGCAGGTTACTCCTTAAACCAGCCGGAGTACATGATATAATTATTGGGCAGTCTTTTTAATAATTCGCGCTGCTCATCAGTTATCGGTTTAATTTTTTTTGCCGGTGTACCCGCATATAAGTACCCTGATTCGCATATAGTACGTTCAAGCACTACGGAACCCGCTGCTATGATCACATACTCCTGTACATCGGCATCGTCCATTACAATGGCTCCCATACCTATCAGTACATGATCGTGAATGGTACAACCATGCACTATCGCATTATGCCCTACAGAAACGTTATTGCCTATGTTAGTAGGCGCTTTTAAATAGGTGGCATGTATTACCGCGCCATCCTGTATATTGGTATTATCGCCTATCTTAATATAGTGTACATCGCCCCTGATTACAGCATTAAACCATACCGAACAATTATCGCCCATTACTACATCGCCTACAATGGTAGCGTTATCAGCAATAAAACAATCGTTACCCCAGGTTGGGTTTTTATCTTTAACAGGTAATATTAAGGGCATATTCTTTATTATTTAATAAGCTAATTATTGATTTACTGAAGCTATTGCAGCTAACAAATTTTTATTATGTTTGATCAATATATAAGCGGAAATAGCTCAGCTGGTAGAGCATCAGTTTCCCAAACTGAAGGCCGCGGGTTCGAATCCCGTTTTCCGCTCTTAATTTTATAAAACTCAACTAATTTTATTATTGAAAATATCGATATAACGTTCCATATCATCAACACTTATATTCTTATTGTGTACAGTGATAATTCTTGTTTTATTGGTATCCTCTCCAAATATTTCTACTATCAACTCATCATTTAAGTAGACTTCTATACCTATACCATTTCGTTGGTTTACGTCACTTACAGCAATAATATTTTCCATATTAAAATACAGTATCCTCTAATACAGCCGCGTGTTCAGGATAATCGGTAGTATAATGCAGCCCCCTGCTTTCTTTACGCATCATGGCCGATTTTACTACCAGATAGGAAACCTGTATCAGGTTACGTAGTTCGCAAAGCTTTACCGATAGTTTGGTACGCTTGTAAAACTCCTCTGTTTCTTCATATAATAAACCCAAACGGCGCATAGCCCTGTCCAACCTGAAATCAGACCGTACAATACCTACATAGTCATTCATCAGTTTCTGCATTTCGCGGATGTTGTGGGTAACCAAAATATCTTCGTTTGATAGTTTAACCCCTTTCTCATCCCAATCCGGAATACCTACCGGTAATGTTATTCCTTCGAATCCTTTAATGGCATCATCATAAATACGGTGGGCAAATACTAAAGCCTCTAATAATGAATTAGAAGCCAATCGGTTAGCTCCATGTAAACCTGTAGACGAACATTCGCCGCAAGCATATAAGTTAAGGATAGATGAACGGCCAACATGATCAACCAAAACACCGCCACACATGTAATGACAGGCCGGAGCAACGGGGATCATATCCTTGGTCATATCTAAACCTATATCCAAACACTTGGCATATATATTAGGGAAATGATTAATAATATCTGCTTTGCTTCTATGGCGAACATCCAAGTAAACGAAATCCTCACCCGATTTTTTTATTTCAGAATCGATAGCGCGGGCCACAATATCACGAGGAGCCAGGGAACCACGTTCGTCATACTCGTACATAAACTCTTCGCCGTTGGTACGCTTTAATACACCACCAAAACCACGTACCGCTTCAGATATTAAAAAAGAAGGGTACTCACCGGGATTATATAAGGCAGTAGGATGAAACTGAATGAACTCCATATTTCTTACCTTTCCCTTAGCGCGATAAACCATCGCCACACCATCGCCTGTAGCTATAGTTGGATTAGTAGTTACCGAATAAATATGCCCGGCACCGCCTGATGCCATTACCGTTACCTTTGATAATATTTTTTCAACCACATTGGTAACGGTATTAAACGCGTAGATGCCATAGCATTTAATATCGGTAGATGATTTATCAACAAACTCGCCCAAATGGTGTTGTGTGATCAAATCTACAGCAAAATAATGCGTAAGTATTTCAATATTAGGGTTTTGATGTATTTGTTCGAGCAGGGCACGCTCTATTTCAAACCCGGTGATATCTTTATAATGTAATACACGGAATTCGGAATGGCCACCTTCTTTTGCCAGATCGTAGATACCTTCATTCGTCATATCGAAATTGGTACCGTACTCAATAATTTCATTGATGCGCTCTGGCCCTTCATTAACAACAATCTCCACAACCTGCGGATCACATAGCCCGTCACCGGCGATCAGGGTGTCTTTTATATGTTTTTCAAAAGAATCCTCTTTTTTATCCACAACTACGGCGACGCCTCCTTGGGCATACTTAGTGTTAGATTCGTCCTCGTTCGACTTTGTAACTATCAGAACTTTACCATGTTTTGCAGCCTTAAGTGCAAAACTCAATCCTGCTATACCCGATCCGATAACAAGGAAATCCACATTTTTAGACATAGAATTTATATAAACTGTGTAAAAGTAGCACAAGTGTTAACAAGCCGTATAAAAGATGTTAATTTTGTGTAAGTAAAAAAGGAAAAAAACTCAATCCCGTGGATAACTCCTACTTTTGTACACAAATGGAACAATCTTTAAGCAACTTATAAGCGCTTTGCACTACGAAACTAACATTTTTAACACACGAATTTTATTAACAAAAACTGTTTTAAATAAAAAGTTGTTTATCACAGCAATCTAATATTCAGCATATTCAAATATGGAAAACTGTGTAAAAATGTTAATAATTATGGAAAACTGACATTTACACCATCTAAAATCACGAGTTTTAAACAAAATCAACACCCTAATAAACAATAGCTTTTTCTTATATTAAAAAGTAGTTGTTATTATTTACAATGTGGAAATGGATACTTTTGAAGAAATAAACATGAAGGGATTTGTGGAGGAAGAAATTGACCCCACCCTTGATCTGTTTGATGAAATTGAAAAATTAAAAAAGGAAAAAAATGCTGTTATTTTGGCTCACTATTATCAGGACGCTGATATTCAGGATATTGCAGATTATATCGGCGATAGTCTCGGATTATCACAACAGGCTGCAAAAACCGATGCCGACGTTATTGTATTTGCCGGCGTACACTTCATGGCCGAAACAGCAAAAATTTTATCGCCAAACAAAAAGGTATTACTGCCCGACGTAAAAGCCGGTTGCTCGCTGGCCGACAGCTGCCCGCCGCATTTGTTTAAAAAGTTTAAGGAGCAGTATCCTGATCATTTGGTGATCACCTACGTGAACTGTACTGCCGAACTTAAAGCTTTGAGCGATATTGTTTGTACCTCAAGTAACGCGGTGCAAATTGTGGAAAGCCTGCCTAAAGAGCAGAAGATAATTTTTGGCCCGGATAAAAATTTGGGTGCCTATGTGGCTAAAAAAACAGGCCGCGAGCTGGTATTGTGGAATGGTGCTTGCATGGTGCACGAGATATTTTCGAGAGAAAAGATCACCAAACTGAAGGAACGTTACCCTGAAGCTAAATTACTGGCGCACCCTGAATGTGAGGAGGTTATATTGCAGATGGCCGATTATATAGGATCTACCACCGGTATATTAAAATATGCTACCAGCCGCCCTGAAAAGGAATTTATAGTAGCTACCGAAGCAGGTATTTTACACCAAATGCAAAAGGATAACCCGGATAAGGTATTTATACCGGCCCCGCCGAACAACGCCTGCGCCTGTAACGATTGCCCGCACATGAAAAGGAACACGTTAGAGAAATTGTACCTGTGCCTCAAAAATGAATCACCGGAGATATTTGTACCGGCAGATATTATTGAAAGAGCAGTAAAACCAATTGAAAGAATGCTGGATATATCAGCACAGTTGGGATTATAGTTATTTTTTGGATTTCACCGATTATTTAGTTTTTTGGATTACACTGATTTCTTTTGAGTGATTGCACCGATTGGAAAATTGTCAATTGCGAGGTACGAAGCAATCGCGAACAATACAGAGCGGATTTGCACAGCGACGTGATTGCCTCGTACCTCGCAATGACAAGAAATAATAAAAAAAAGCACCGATCCTTTTTAAAGAATCGGTGCAATCACTTAAAAGAAATCAGTGTAATCCAAAAATTATATAGCTTTAGCCAACCACAATGAAGCATTTAAATGCAATGCCGGGTGAGAGGTAAACCCTGACGGTGAATCGCCCGACCAGCCATTGAAAAGGTTATCATTAGGGTCGCCGGTGCCATCGTCAGATGGTGAGCTGTCGCCTACAAATACTACCCTGCCGCTGCCATAAGTAGCAAGAAGCGCCATTACACCTGTACTACCGTTTAAAGTACTGCTGTTACGCCAAAACAAACCTTGTACGGTTGAATTTTGTGCAGTGAACAATGTAGCTGTAGTACCATTGTAAAAAGCCAGTTTTGATGCTGTACCGGCTGCGCCGTTCAATACCTTTTGTGCATTGGCATTGGTACCGGTATATACCTTGGTTGAAGGGCCTTCACTGATGTCGACATAATCAACATTAAAGCCAAATGGTTTATTATTGTTGATGCCGTTGTTGCTCATCAAATCATTCCAAACACGTGGCGAATCGTAGCCATCGCCGTCCCTGTCAGATGGATTGTAGCCATTAGCATCGGTACCAGCTGTAGTAGCCGCGGTGTGATCGGCCACCATAAATAAGCCACCGCCTGCTGACACGTAGTTCATAATGGCAGTTTTTTCGGCCGCGGTAAATAAACGGTTTGGCTCAATTACCACATACACATCATAATTGCTCAAATCTTGGGGGTTTGATGAATTACCATAAGTAATAGCTGTACCCACAGGTAAGCTCTCTACCAGTTCGCCTTTTTTAACCAGGTCAACTGCCCAGGCCGACATAGCGCCTTTCCAATAAGTTTCTGATGTTGAAGCGGTAATACCGGTATATGATGGGGTAGGTATACGTTGTGCTTTTATTTCAACCGTGGTACCGCCTGTATAAGTAGGTACGTTTTCGGTACCGTCGGCATCAATCAGCCAGTCGGCGCTGCCGGCATTTTCATATTTGGTAGCATCAAACAAGAATTTTTTACCGGTAATGATAGTACCGCCGCCTGTGCCGCCATTATCATTGATAACAATATCATCAAAGTTTAGGCGATTGCTGCCACCGCTTAATTTGCGTATTTCTAAACGTACATTACCCGTAACCGAAAGTGTGAACGATTGCGATTGTAAGGTAGTGGTTGAGGTAATATTGCTGCCGGCTTGTGCCCAGCTGCCACCTCCGTTTTGCGAGTACCAAAGTCCCCAGGTGCTGGCGCCATCGGTGCTGTAAATGGCATGTTTTATAGTAACTGTACTCGCGCCCGATGTTACATCGAAAAGCATGGTTACTTTACCGGTATTACGCACACGGGCCGACCATGTACCTGCTTTTTTATCGGCTGCTGTGTTACCGATAAGGGCGTCGAACAAGTTCCATGATGTACCGGTGATGGTAACATTATCACCGCTGGCCGAGCCTGCCGGTGCCACATCATAAGCTGATTTAGGGCTGGTTGAGCCTACTTCAAAACCCTGGTTAAGACTAACCGCCTGTGTTCTTAATTTGGTTTGAATAGCAGCGGGCTCATCAGCTGTTGCGGCAATATTATTTTTTTGGCACGATGTAAATAATAAAGCGCCCGCAATAAGTGTAAAAAATGGTTTTCGGAGGTTTTTTAATTGTTGCATAGAGTAAATTGGTTTGTTATAAATAATAGTTAAAGTTGTATATTAAAAATTTAACTTCTGTTTATTATATATTAACTTATTATTACGTAATGCATTGAGTTATAGTTATTACGCAGTACTCATAATGAACCTTAATTATTGGTGTAAGCTTTTGTATTTTTGCAGATATTTTATTGATAAGCATGTTTGATAATAAAGAAACAACCAACATACAGCAACTGGGTGAATTTGGCCTGATAGACCATTTAACCAAAAACATAAAAATTAAGCAGCCAACAACTATAAAAGGTGTGGGCGACGATGCCGCGGTGCTTGATTATGCCGGTAAAAAAATACTGGTATCAACTGATATGTTGTTAGAAGGTATCCATTTTGATTTGGCTTACACTCCTTTAAAGCACCTTGGCTATAAAGCGGTACAGGTAAATTTGAGTGATATTTATGCCATGAACGGTACGGCTACACAGGTAACCATATCGTTAGGTTTATCAAGTAAATTTCCGCTGGAAGCTGTAGAAGAATTATACGAAGGTATTTACCTCGCTTGCGAAAAATTTGATGTGGATATTGTAGGCGGCGATACTACGGCATCAAAACAAGGCCTGGTAATTAGTGTAACCGCTTTGGGCTATGCCGATGAAAACGATGTTGTGTACCGCAATACTGCCGAAGAAGGCGACTTGCTTTGTGTATCGGGCGATTTGGGTGGCGCTTACACCGGTTTACAATTGCTTGAACGTGAAAAGCTTGTGTATTTAGAGAACCCTAATATTCAGCCCGACCTGGAAGGGAAGGATTATATTATTGAACGCCAGTTAAAACCGGAAGCGCGCCGTGATATTATTGAGCTATTAAAAAGTATTGATGTAAAACCAACCGCCATGATAGATGTATCTGACGGACTGGCATCTGAAATACTGCACATCTGTAAGCAAAGCAACAAAGGCTGTAACCTTTACGAAGAAAAAATTCCGCTGGACCCAATGACTTATGAAACCGCCCGCGAATTTAACCTCGACCCAACAGTATGCGCGCTAAGCGGTGGTGAAGATTATGAATTGCTGTTTACCGTAAAGCAATCAGATTACGAAAAGATAAAATTCAAGATGGATTTTACCATTATAGGCCACATCACCGAGGCTTCAGCAGGCTGTAACCTGATCACCAAATCAGGCACAGTGCATGCGTTAAAAGCACAAGGATGGAACGCGTTTACGCCGCCTGCTCAGTAGTTAAAAGTATATCTTATACTATAATAAACCCTGTCATTCTGAGGTACAAAGAATCTAATAAACTATTGACAGTAATACTGTATAACAGATTCTTCGTACCTCAGAATGAAAGTAGGGTAAAAAATATTTTTAACTAAACTTCACCATCTAAAGGCAATGTAGTATCAATATATTTCTGATCTATTTGCTTATTAGCCTTTGCGCCTAATTTTTTAATTTTTTCGGCGGTGATGGTAAGGTTGCCGCGGCCGTCGGTAAGTTTATTGAGGGCTTTATCGTAGGCATCATGGCTTTGTTTTATGTTTTTGCCGATGCTTTCCATATCGGTTACAAAGCCTACAAACTTATCATACATTTCGCCGCTTAGGCGGGCTATTTCGAGCACGTTGCGGTTTTGACGTTCCTGTTTCCACATGCTGGCAATGGTACGCAGGGTAGCCAGCAGGGTAGAAGGGCTCACAATCACCACGCGCTTGTCCCAGGCGTCGCTAAACAGTTCGGCATCTATCTGTACCGCTAAACTAAAAGATGATTCAATAGGGATGAAAAGAAGCACAAAATCGGGCGAGTTTACCTGGTACAGGTCGTGATAGTTTTTTGACGACAGGTTGTTTACATGGCCGCGGATAGATTCGACATGCGCTTTTGAATATAACCTCCGTTCTTCCTCCGTTTCGCAATTCACCAAACGCTCATAAGCAATTAAAGATACCTTAGAGTCGATGATCAAATGCTTATCATCCGGCAGATCAATAACCACATCGGGCTGATAACGGGTATTATCCAAGCCATTCATGCTGGCCTGTATGCGGTATTCCTGGTCTTTAACTAAACCCGAGCGTTCCAGTACACGTTCTAATATAACTTCGCCCCAGTTGCCCTGGCGTTTATTATCACCTTTAAGCGCTTTTGTAAGGTTTTGCGCTTCGGTACTGATCAGCTTATTCAAATCCATCAACTTGGTGATTTCGCCCCGCAGTACATTGCGCTCATCAGATTCTGCTTTGTAAACCTTCTCCACCTTATCTTCAAAAGCTTTGATATTTTCCTTAAGTGGATTTAAAAGAATATCCAGGTTAGTCCGGTTGGTTTCAACAAACTTTTGCGATTTTTCGTCGAGGATCTTATTGGCCACATTTTGAAATTCGAGCTGAAATTTCTGCTGTATTTCCTGGATGCTTTTTTCCTGATCGGTTAACCTTTCGCGCTGCGCTTTAAAAGTTTCTTCGGCTTTGGCTATGCGGTTTTTTTCGGTGAGGAGTTCCTGGTTAAGGGAGTTGATCATGTCCTCCAGCCGGATACGCTCATTATATAAATTACGGTCGGCCTTATCCCTTTCGGCTGTAAGCCCAACTGAACGCTCTTCGGCCCTTGCCAAAGTTATCTTAAGCGTATCATTCTCATTTTTTAGGCGGAGCAGCTCATCGGCACTAATAGCATCAATAGCCGCGGGCTTTTTAATAAATAAAAATACAGCGATGAGCAGTACAATTATGGCAGCAATGAGTAAAACGGCAGATGTCATTTTGATAAAAATATTAGCAAAACGAAGTTAGCATTTTTTAGTATTGCTAAAAATAAAAATTGCGCCTAAGCGCAATCGGTATGTTTTTTAAGAAGAATAGGAGCCCTGACAAAAGCTATTTAGCTTTCTCTATCCGTATACCTACATCGTTAACTTCGTGCAGCGGGTTATCGCGCATATTTTGTTCTATCTCAAAATGATAGCTGCCCTTGTTAGGGAATTTATGGCCTTTTTCTAACGTAAAACGATAGGTATACAGGTTGCCCGAACCAGCGCCCAGCCATTCACCGTCGGGGTTAGCCAGCTTAAATTCGTAACGGATGGGTATCGGTTTCTGCCCGTGTTCCGACCAGTAGACGATAACGAATATGTTAGAATACTTGTAATCGGCCGTTACCCTCAAATTAAGGAAAACGTTGTACGTATTGGCCGGATCATCAATTTTTACATCGTATTTGATACGGCTTACGTACGACCAGTTATGGTTAGGTATCTCCTTATTATCATCAATTACCGTATTCGGATCGGCGCAGCTTACCCATAAAAAACAGATCAGTAATAAAGAAAAACTTAAAACTCTTGTCATGGCTGTTTACCCGGCTGATCGTTCTTGTTTTGGTTATTATTAGGGTTAGGCCTGTTAGGGCGATGACGCCTGTTATTACGGTTTCCGCCTTCATTTTTTGGCGCTTGCGCGCCATCTGCTCCACCCGCCTGCTGTTGTTGCGGCGGCCTTGGCGCACGCGGCTGTTGCTGACCAGGGTTATTCTGCTGTGGTTTAGCCTGATCAGGTTTTTGTCCGCCATTGTTTTGTGGTGGACGGGGCTGCCCGCCTTGCTGTTGCGGCCTTGGCTGATTAGGCTGTTGCCCACCACCGCCTTGCTGCGGACGTTGTTGACCCGGTTGCTGCTGCCCACCCGCGTTTTGAGCGTTAGGCTTTTTATTTTTGTTGCGGTTTTTGTTCTTGTTTTTATTACGGTTGCTTTCGTCAAGTCGGGTTAAACTATCCTGCCCAACAACATTTTCGTAATCTAATACCTTTACCGGTTTGGTTTCAATTTCAACTTTTTCGCCCAGATCAGGAGGTGTTACCCCATCGCGGTTCATTTGCTGAATTTCTTTAACACGCGATATATCCAGCGGAATCCATGATTCTTCTCTTGGGTAGCTGAACCACATCAGCTTTTTAAATATATCAGTTTTTTGTAAACGGGCATCGCCTTTCTCGGTACGCAATACGTTCACATTATCGGGGATGTATTTCAGCGCATCCATGTAAGTATCCAACTCGTAGTTGAGGCAGCATTTTAGTTTGCCGCACTGGCCTGCAAGCTTGAGTGTATTTAAGGATAGATTTTGGTAGCGTGCCGCCGAAGTGGATACCGTTTTAAAATCGGTTAACCAGGTAGAGCAGCAAAGTTCGCGTCCGCATGAACCTATACCGCCTAAACGGCTTGCTTCCTGGCGCATCCCTATCTGCCGCATCTCTATACGGATCCTGAAGCTTTCGGCCATTTTTTTGATCAGTTCCCTGAAATCAACGCGGCCTTCGGCTGTATAATAAAAGGTAGCCTTGGTTTTATCGCCCTGATAATCAACGTCGCTTATCTTCATAGATAAGTTAAGGTCGAGTGCCAGCTTGCGCGATTTGTGCATAGTTTCCCATTCCAAATCTTTAGCGGCTTTCCATTTATCTACATCGGTAGGGGTGGCACGGCGGTAGATCTTTTTGACTACATCGGCCTCTTTAACATGGCGCTTAACCATTTGCATGCGCACCAGTTCGCCGGTTAGCGATACGTGGCCGGTATCAAACCCGCCGGTAGTGGTTTCAACAGCCACCAGCTCACCTGCTTCAAGGTAAATGTTATCAACGTTTTGATAAAACTCTTTCCTCGAACCTTTAAATTTAACTTCGACAACCGAAAACGGTTTATAATTTGCCGGCATATCCATGTGCGACAGCCAGTCGTAAACATCTAATTTACTGCAACCATTAGTAAGGCACGAGCCGTTACTTTTGCAGCCTGCGGGCGAACATCCTCCACCCGTTGAGCAACTTCCGCATCCCATAATTTAATTTGGTATATAATGAGTCCCCTGGGGGATCGTTTTAAAAAATAGTATTTTAGTAATTTGCAAAGATACATCTAAAAATAAAATTTTAGGATTTGCATTTCGCTCCACATGGTAATGCGCTTTCTCCAGCTCGGCGCTTATGGCCTGCGTGGCCGACAACGGCATTACCTTTATCATTTTTTGCGCTGTTTCCAACTCCTGCGCCGGTAAATGTACCAGGCTATTGGCACCGGCCAGCAGCAGGCAGCACTCGCGTATAAAGCTTACGCCGTAACGCAAAAAGTTCTTTTGATTTTCGCGGCCCATTTTCGAGAGGCCATCAACAAAGCCTACAATTTCAATACCCTTATTGGTAATACACATCCGCAGCCATTGCACAAACAACTGGTGATAGCTTTTGGTATCCTGTTGCAGCATGGAGAGGGCTTCAGTCATGTTACCGTTGCTCAGGTATGCAATTTCGGCAGCGGCATTTTCGGTTTGATGATGTTCGGCCAGCATGTATTGTTTAATATCATCGTACCCTAAAACCGGTACTTTTATCAATTGCGTACGCGACAGGATGGTATTCAGTATCTGATCTTGATTTTGAGCAACCAGCAGAAACAGCGTGTTAGGCTGCGGTTCTTCTATTATTTTAAGCAGGGAATTACCCTCTTTATCTAAATATTCGGGCAGCCAAAGTATAAGTATTTTGTATTGCGACTCGAATGGTTTCAGGCTCAACTTTTTGATGATCTGATGGCATTCGGCAATATTAATATTGGCCTGTTTATTTTCGGCATCGAGATAATTGCGCCATATATCGAGGCTGATGTACGGATGGTTTATAAACGCATCGCGCCATTGCTCAATAAAACTAAGGGCGGTATCATCCTTATGCTTTGCGAAAAAAGGGTATGAAAAATGCAGATCGGGGTGCATCAGTTTTTGATACTTACGGCACGACGAACATACCCCGCACGAATCATCGGGCTGCTTATCTTCGCACGATAAATATTGGGCATAGGCTACCGCAAGGGCTAAACTTCCCGAACCTTCGGGCCCCAGAAAAAGCTGCGCATGGCTTACCCGGTTCTCTTTTACCGAGTTAAGCAAGCGCTGCTTTACAGCATGCTGTCCTACTATTTGTTTAAACTGCATTGGTGCAAGATAAAGAATTTTGATGTAGATGTGTGCTATTAGATGTGAGATTTGAGAAAGCCCACTGATTATGAGTTACTATGTAAGCTATATTTTACACATAGTATACATTAGCTTACCTTTGCCCGCAATATTTTAATTTCATCAATCACCTTAAAATTTGATAAAATGCGTGTAATGGCTTTTGATTATGGGACCAAACGTATAGGCATTGCCGTTACCGATCCTTTGCAGATCATCGCTACCGGGCTGGATACTATACACCCCATGCATATTATTGATTACCTGAAAAAATACCTCCTTACCGAACAGGTAGAGCGTTTTATAGTAGGCGAACCCAAGCAAATGGACAATACACCATCGCAATCGGCCATTCATGTAAAGGGCTTTGTGAACCTGCTCAAAAAAACCTTCCCCGAAATTCCTATCGAAATGCTCGACGAGCGTTTTACCTCCAAAATGGCCTCGGCCACCATTGCCCAAAGCGGCATGAACAAAAAACACCGCCAAAACAAGGAACTGGTAGATACTATTTCGGCGGTGATACTGTTGCAGTCGTGGATGGAACGACTGTGATTTGACCATGATTTATGGGATTAGGATGATTGCCTTGATTATTGTTTTGATTAGTTTAGGATTTATTGACCATGATTTTTGGAGTTGGGTTGATTGCTTTGATTATTATTTTGATTGAATTAGGATTTATTTGACTATGATTTTTGGGGATAGATATAGATTTTTGGATTTTTAGGTCGGCTTTATTTGAGAATTTGAGTTTAGTATGAAATACGGAGAGATTACCGAGAAAATTATTGGCTGTTCGATGAAAGTACATGCTACTTTGGGTAATGGTTTTTTGGAGGTGATTTATCAACGGGCATTAGCTATTGAAATGAATAAGTTAGGCTTGAGTTTTATGAAAGAAATGGAGATTCCAATTTACTATGATGGTGAATTGATTGGAAAAAGAAGGGTTGATTTCTTTGTGGAAGACTTGATAATGGTTGAACTGAAGGCTCAAATTCAGCTTGACGATGCTCACCTTGCACAAGCAATGAATTATTTGGAAGCCTCGAAAATGGAAATAGGGCTACTCATAAATTTCGGGGCAAAGAGTTTACAATTTAAAAGAGTACATAATAATAAAATTAAAACATAACCTTGATTAAAGGATTTTAGGATTCACTTGATTTTAGGATTTCAGGATTCTTTATTTGGTGAATCCTCTAATCCTACAATAAAATCAAAGGAATAATTTCATCTCTGACAGCAAATCCCCAAAATCCTATAATCAAGTAAATCAAGGTTATACTTACCCAGCGGACAATAAAATCCCCAAAATCCTATAATCAAGTAAATCAAGGTTATATATTTGTCGGATGGAAATCCTGGATGATAAACTTCAGAGCTACCTTGATGTACATTGCGATCCGGAGCCGGAAGGTTTGCAAAAAATTAACCGCGATACTTATGTGAAGGTGTTAAAACCGCACATGTTATCGGGGCATTACCAGGGTAGGGTGCTCAGTATGCTCAGCAAAATGATGCAGCCGAAGCTTATTTTAGAGATTGGCACATTCACTGGATATTCGGCCATTTGCCTGGCAGAAGGGCTTGCCGAAGGTGGTATACTGCATACCATTGAGGTGAACCGCGAAATGGAGGAAATGATAAGTTCACACCTTAAATCCACAAATGTGGAAAATAAAATCAAGGTGCATTATGGCCCCGCAGAGCAAATAATAGCCGATTCTGACTATAAAAACATCGACATTGTATTTATTGATGCCGATAAACAAAATAATTTTACGTACTTTCAGTTAATAATAGACAAAGTAAGATCCGGAGGATTAATAATAATTGATAATGTTTTGTGGAAAGGAAAGGTATTTGGTGACGCAAAAGACACCGATACCGAGAGGGTCCGCAAACTAAATGAACAAATAAGCGTTGATGAAAGGGTTGAAAAATTAATTCTGCCCGTTCGCGATGGCTTACTGCTCATCAGAAAAAAGTAAATTATGAAGAAACTCTTATTTATTGCCCTATTCTCAATATCAGCCCTGGCTGTTTCTGCTCAAAATAATACTTCACAATCATACATCGATCAGTTCAAAGATAATGCCATAAACATTATGCATGAAACAGGTGTGCCCGCAAGTATCATTTTAGCCGTAGCCATGCACGAATCAGGTAATGGTAACAGCGCTATCGCTAAAAAACTGAACAACCAGTTTGGTATAAAAGGCTACAATACTGTAGTGTATTATAAAAACAAAAAGAAAGTTCGCACATCCTACAAAAAGTACGAATCGGTTTGGGCATCGTTTGCCGATTTTGCCCGTGTAATGACCGAGCGTAAACAATTTAGCCACCTGGCCGATAAATTTACGCAGTACGATTATAAAGGCTGGGCCAAAGGCATACAACGCAGCGGTTATTGCAGCAGCAAAAGATGGGCATCACAGGTAATGGCCATTATTAACCGTTACGATTTGGATGAACTGGATAAAACTCCCGAGCCACAAGCGGCAGCTCCTGCCACTAAAGAAATAGCACAAAATACCGATAAATAAAAAACTTTAATTTTGGCATCTTTACCGTTGCTATAATTAAAGCCTTTCTATGCGTAAAATACTTTATTTATTAATTGTTTGTGTTGCGTTTACCGCGTGCTCGTCGCGTAAAAAGGGTATTAGCGGCAAGCAGGCATCACGCAATAATAAAAGTATCCAAAAGGCAAACCGCGATGCTATTGACAGCTACGCGCCATACACCGCCCAGCAATATATCGATAGGTTTAAGACCATCGCCATTAAAGAAATGAACCTGTATGGCATCCCGGCCAGTATCACACTGGCGCAGGGCCTGTTTGAATCGGGCAATGGTAATGGAGAACTTGCTAAAGTGGCCAACAACCATTTCGGGATAAAGTGTACCTCCGACTGGACAGGCAAAAGCTATTATAAAGACGATGATAATGTGAATGACTGCTTCAGGGTGTATAATAACCCCGAGGATTCTTTCCGCGACCATTCCGAGTTTTTAAAGCGCAAGCGTTACGCCAAGTTGTTCGAACTGGATAAAAACGATTACGAAGGCTGGGCTTATGGCTTAAAAGCCGCCGGTTATGCCACCAATCCTAAATATCCGCAATTGCTGCTTACGGTTATTAAACGATACAGCTTAGATCAGTACGACAGGCCGGAGAACGAACTGCAAAAAATAAAACGCGAAGACCGCGTGCTCACCGAGATAAACGATAACATTGGCCAGGCCGCAAAAGACTCTATAATTGAAGTTACCCCGGTTATCAAAATATACACCGTACAGCAGGGCGATACACTATTCAACATATCAAAACGTTTCTCACTTACTGTTGATGAACTTAAAGCGCTGAACAACATGGCCGACAATAATATAAAAATTGGCCAGAAGCTTGTTATAGCTCCATAAAAGCTGTTAATTACTGTTAAATTATATGAGGAAGCTTTTGCAATCGGTTAGCTTTGGCCGCATAATGAAATTATGGCTGCTGCTACTGCTTTGTACCTCATCTACCGTGTTTGCCCAGCAAAAAACGATTGAAGGGATTGTGTTTGATAAAGGCACAACAGATCGCATTGCCAAAATCAACGTTTTAAATACTAATACCGGCAAAGCCGTTTATAATAACCTTAAAGGCGAATTTTCAATAGCGGCCAGTATAGGCGATGTTTTGATATTTACCCGTTTGGAGTATTACCCTGATACGGTTAAAGTACAAAACTTTGGCTCAATGGCGGTTTACCTAAAACGGAATGCCATACAGCTTAAGGAAGTAAACATACGCGATACCCTGTTAAGTCCGCAAAAATGGCTGGCTGCCACCAAGAGCGACTATACTAAAATATACGGCTCGCTGGCTTATAAAGATCTGCTGAGCACATCGCCGGGCAGTGGGGCGGGTTTAAGTATTGATGCCTTGTACAATGCCCTTAGCCGCAGCGGCCGCAACGCCGCGCATTTGCAGGAAATCATAGATGCCGATTTTAAGCAGAAGGAGATAGATTATCGCTTCAACAAAACGTATGTAAGCAATATCACCGGCCTTACCGGCATGCAGCTTAACGATTTTATGTTTAAATATCGCCCCGGCTATTACCAGGTAAAAACAGCCAGCGAGTACGAGTTTATCAGATCTATCCGTAACAATCTTAAACGGTATTTGCGCAACCCAAGGGCGTTCGCTATCGCGCCGTTATTGCAATCAAAATGAGCTTCAGGGTAATTGTGGTGCCGTTTTTAAATGTGGAGGCAATGGCTTTGTTCCCGTTCATATTGGTAAAAAATAAAGAAATGGCCGCCGATAAAACGCTGATCAATCACGAATTGATCCACCTGAAACAGGAGGCCGAGTTGCTGGTGATCCCATTCTACATATTGTATCTTTTAAATTACATTGCCAATTTATTTATCTACCGTAATCATAATAAAGCCTATCTTAATATAGTTTTTGAGCGCGAAGCATATAGAAACGAGAAAAATTACGTTTACCTCAAGCAGAGGGGTTTGTGGTTTTGGCGTTTCTGTTTCTGAACAATATGGCTAAATTTGCTCCGTATCACATTGATACGGTTGAGTTTTAATTGGGTAATATGATAAAAACCGTTACTAAGCTTTTATTTACAATACTACTTGCAGGCGCCGTACCGGCTTTAGCGCAGGTAAAAGACACCCTTAAAACGGATAGTGTTAAAATAGATACCGGTTTATTAAACAGGTACCGTATCGAATCGCGCAGGAACGCGCTCCCTACCCGTATTCGCCCGGTTGAACTGGTGCCCGAGTACATTCCGCTCAATATGCCCGAGTACAACATAAGCCACTGGAAGAGGTGGTTTACCGTGGCATTAAACTTTAACCAATCGGCCTTTAGTACCAACTGGAGCGCGGGTGGTGTAAGTGCAGTGGCAGTGGGTACCAATGTTATCATGAAAACGGAATACAATAAAGCGCCATTTTCATATACCTCGGAGGTTAACTTTTTATACGGCCGCTCAAAAAACAAAGGCCAGGGCGCGCGTAAAACCAACGACAGGCTTTTTATAGATAATAAACTGGCCACGCAGATGTCGAAAAGCTGGTTCTTCTTCGGGTCGTTAAGTATAGAAACCCAGGTTGATAAAGGTTTTCAGTATCCCGATCCAAATCCCCCGGTAGTAATATCAAAATTTTTAGGCCCCGGTTATATCACCGAATCGGTGGGTTTTGAGTATAAGCCAAACCGTTATCTTGATGTACGTTTAGGCACGGGTACAGCCCGCCAAACCCTGGTATTGGATACCGCGCTATACCGTACGCAACCGGGCAACTATGGTGTTACGGTAGGTAAAAGGGTACGTAACGAGCTGGCATTTCAGGGTATAGCCACATTTGATAAGGATATTATGCAAAACCTGCACCTTAACTGGCGCTACGCCTTGTTCATTCCGTACGGTCGTCCGCTCGATTTTACCAACCACCGTTTGGATGTTACGCTGATAGCCCGTGTAAACAAGCTGATAAACGTTACCATAAACGGTACAGCGCTGTATAATAAAGATACCTCTAAAAAAATACAGGGTACCGAGGGCCTTGCATTGGGCGTAATGTACCGTTATCCGTAATTATCGCGTTTAACTCACCGGCATAACCAATAAACTCACAACTAAATTGTTAACTTTGCATCCTCTAAAATTGAGGTAATATAATGTTTGAAAATCTTTCGGATAAACTCGACAGGGCGTTCAAGGTCCTAAAGGGTCAGGGCTCTATTACAGAAATTAACGTGGCTGAAACCATGAAGGAAATACGCAAAGCCCTTCTGGATGCCGACGTAAACTATAAAACCGCTAAAGCGTTCACTGACGACGTTAAGCAAAAAGCGTTAGGCCAAAACGTACTTACTTCTATTTCGCCGGGGCAGTTGCTCACCAAGGTAATGAATGATGAGCTTACCGAACTGATGGGCGGTACTACCTCTGATATCAGCTTTCCGGCTACGCCAACTATCATCCTGATTGCAGGTTTGAACGGTGCGGGTAAAACAACTTTTACCGGTAAACTGGCCAACTACTTAAAAACTCAAAAAAACAAAAAGCCTTTACTAATTGCAGGCGACGTTTACCGACCCGCGGCGATAGACCAATTGCAGGTATTGGGCCAGCAGATAGGCGTACCGGTTTATGCCAACCTCGAATCAAAAGACCCTATAGCTATTGCCAAAGAAGGTATAGCCTTAGCTAAACAGAATGGTAACAATGTAGTAATTGTAGATACCGCCGGCCGTTTAGCTATTGATGAGGCCATGATGGTGGAGATAGAGCAGGTAAAAGCCGCTACCAACCCGCACGAGATACTGTTTGTGGTTGACTCCATGACGGGGCAGGATGCCGTGAACACCGCTAAGGTGTTCAACGACAGGCTTGATTTTACCGGTGTGGTGTTAACCAAATTAGATGGTGATACCCGTGGTGGTGCCGCGCTGTCAATTAAATCGGTAGTAAACAAGCCGATTAAATTTATTGGTACCGGCGAAAAGATGGAAGCATTGGATGTTTTCCACCCTGATCGTATGGCATCGCGTATTTTGGGCATGGGTGATGTGGTTTCGTTAGTTGAGCGTGCGCAACAACAGTTCGACGAGAAACAGGCCGCAGAACTTCAGAAAAAGATCCGCAAAAATAAATTCGACTTTAACGACTTTTACAGCCAGATACAGCAGATCAAAAAAATGGGTAACATGAAAGATCTGATGGGCATGATACCGGGCGTAGGTAAAATGATGAAGGATGTAGAAGTTGATGATAATGCCTTTAAAGCGATTGAGGCTATTATTCAATCAATGACACCATCTGAAAAAGAAAATCCGGATAGCATTAACCAAAGCCGCCGTACACGTATAGCCAATGGCTCGGGTACCGATATTGCCGAGGTGAACCGCCTGATAAAGCAATTTGAAGATATGCGTAAAGTGATGAAACAAATGAGCAACCCCGCAGCCATGGCCAACATGATGCGCAGGATGCCGAAAGGATAATCACTGTCGCAATAAAATAGGAAGCCTCTGATTTATCAGGGGCTTTTTTTGTGCGAAATATTTTTGTCATCCCTAACCGAAAAGCATAAATGATTAAAAACAGCTTCTGCAATTAATCAGACTCAGCAGCAGAAGCAAATCGTATAATCAACTCACCCGGTCTACGCTTCGCTGGACCTGCCCTCTCTACGCGAAGCGTAAAGAAGGCAGGAAAAAAAATGAAAACCCCTCTTTACGCTTGCGTAGAGAGGGGTGACGAGCGAAGCGATGTCGGGGTGAGTCAAATATTGACCAGCTTTTAAGTTAATATGACCGATAGTGGGTAAAAGCGTAAACACACTATTAAAATTCATCAATTCTGTTTATTATTACTAAAATATCCTCTCCTCATGAAAAAGTATTGGCTCGGTTTCGTCATCACCATATTTGCCGTTAATTTAAAAGCCCAGGTACCCGGCGCGGCTATAGATGTGCAGCATTATAGTTTTAACCTGGTATTAAATGATGATAACAACAGCATAAAAGGGAAAACGGTAATTGATGTAACCGCTTTAAAAAACACCCCGGAGGTATCGTTCGATCTCATTGCTAAAAAGCAAACAGGCAAGGGAATGGTAATAAGCGCCGTAACCGAAAACGGGAAGGATGTTAAGTTTGAGCAAGGACCGGATGCGGTAAAGATCTTGTCGCCCATTGTTTCGCAAAGCAAACACAGCTATACGATCACTTATGAAGGTATCCCGGCCGATGGACTGATCATTTCTACCAATAAGTATGGCAAGCGCACGTTCTTTGGCGATAACTGGCTTAAGCGTGCCCGCAACTGGCTGCCATGTGTAGATGATGTGGCCGATAAGGCGACTGTTGAATTTACTGTTACCGCGCCTGCCCATTACAGCGTTGTAGCTAATGGCGTAAAAACGCAGGAAACAACCACCGGGCAAACCAAGCTAACACAATGGAACGAAACCGCACCCATATCAACCAAAATAATGGTGATTGGCGTGGCCGATTTTGCCGTAACGCAATCGGGCACGGTGAATGATGCTATCCCGGTTTATTCTTACGTATTTCAGCAGGATAAAGAGGCCGGGTTTAAAAGCTATGCCTGCGCTAATGAGATACTGCCGGTATTTATAAAAAAGGTTGGTCCGTACGCTTATAAAAAGCTGGCCAATGTACAATCGAAAACCATTTTCGGCGGAATGGAAAACGCGGGCGCTATCTTCTATTATGAAAATTCGGTATTGGATAAAGCCATTGAAGCATTGGTAGCACACGAAATTGGTCACCAATGGTTTGGCGATGCCGTTACCGAAAAAAGCAGCAAGGATGTTTGGTTAAGCGAAGGCTTCGCCACCTTTATGTGTAATTATTACCATGAGTATAAGTACGGCGTTGACAGTCTGAATAAACGCTTGATGGTCGACAGAAAAACCATCTTCAATTTCGAGAAAAACAGGCAAACACCGGTGGTGGATACCACGCAGGAGAAAGACCCACTAACGATACTTAACCCCAATGCTTACCAAAAAGGAGGCTGGGTATTACACATGCTTCGCCGGAAGATAGGGGAAGAGGCATTTTGGAAAGGTTTGAGAGCCTACTACGCCAAATACATGAACAAGAATGCCGATACCGATGATTTCCGTACCGAAATGGAGCAGGCAAGCGGCGCCGATCTTAAACCGTTTTTTAAACAATGGCTGAACACACCCGGTCACCCGCGTGTAGGGGTGATGTGGTCGTATGATGTAAAAAGGAAAAAGATCAGTTTAAATATAGATCAGAGCAATGCCCATACGTATGATTTGACCGTGGAACTTAAAATTGATAACACGTTGCACAAGTTTAAACTGAATACCGATTTTAAGGACTACGTGATACCTTATCCCGCAAAACCTAAAAGCATAATTGCCGACCCTAATGTAAACTTACTGGCCGAATTTGGTGTGCAGGAAATGGTATCGCCCGCAAAAAAATAACGGGCTTGTTGGCAAAAATCTATATCTTTCGCTGTAAATAAACTTTATTACAGTGTTAGTTAAAACTTTTGGCAGCGCGGTTTACGGTATTGAGGCTATTACGATAACTGTTGAGGTAAACATTGCAGCCGGTACTAAATATTTTATTGTAGGCCTGCCCGATAATGCGATTAAGGAAAGCTATTTCCGGATAGAATCGGCACTCAAAAACTGCGGTTATAAAATGCCCCGCCAGCAGGTGGTGGTAAACATGGCCCCGGCAGATATCCGCAAGGAAGGCTCGGCGTACGATCTTACCATCGCTACAGGCGTATTAGCCGCGTCGGGGCAAATAGAATCAGAAAATCTGGATAAATACCTCATTATGGGCGAACTTTCGCTCGACGGAGGATTGCAACCCATAAAAGGCGCTTTGCCCATATCCATACAGGCACGTAAAGAAGGCTTTAAGGGCTTCATATTACCCAAACAAAACGCGCGTGAGGCAGCCATAGTGAACGACTTGGAGGTTTACGGTGTAGAAAGCATTAAAGAGGTAATAGGTTTCTTTAATGGCGATATCAAACTTACCCCCGAAGTAGTTGATACCCGCGACGAATTTTACAACAGCCTGAGCAAATACGACAGCGACTTTAGCGAGGTTAAAGGCCAGGAAAATATAAAGCGCGCTTTAGAAATTGCCGCGGCCGGTGGTCACAATGTGATCCTGATCGGTCCGCCGGGAGCAGGGAAAACTATGCTGGCTAAAAGGCTGCCATCCATACTTCCGCCGTTAAGCCTGCACGAATCTTTAGAAACAACCAAGATCCATTCTGTTGCCGGTAAACTATCAGCAGCCGATGCTTTGGTGACTCGCAGGCCATTCCGGTCGCCGCACCATACCATTTCAGATGTTGCCCTTGTTGGCGGTGGCGGAAATCCGCAGCCCGGTGAAATTTCGCTGGCACATAATGGCGTATTGTTTTTGGATGAATTGCCCGAGTTTAAACGTACCGTGCTCGAAGTAATGCGTCAGCCGTTGGAAGAACGCCGCGTAACTATATCACGCGCCCGTTTTACGGTTGATTACCCATCGAGCTTTATGCTGGTGGCTTCCATGAACCCATGCCCTTGCGGCTATTATAATCACCCCGAAAAAGAATGCGTATGCCCGCCGGGCGTAGTACAAAAATATATGGCCAAAATTTCGGGCCCGCTGCTGGACAGGATAGACTTGCACGTAGAGGTTACCCCGGTAAACTTCAGCGAACTATCATCAGACCGTTTGGCCGAAAAGAGTGAACTGATCCGCGAGCGGGTAATTAAAGCCCGCGATATACAAATAGAAAGGTTTGGCGAAAGGCCCGATCTTCATGCCAATGCACAAATGAGCCCGCAAATGGTGCGCGATATTTGTAAAATAGACAATGCCGGGCAAACACTACTCAAAAAAGCGATGGAAAAGCTGGGCCTGTCCGCCCGTGCTTATGACCGCATACTCAAAGTAGCCCGCACCATAGCCGATTTGGCAGGAAGCGAAGATATATTATTAGAACATTTAGCTGAAGCCATTCATTTCAGAAGCTTGGATAGAGAAGGTTGGGCGGGGTAAGAGATCGTTGCCTGCTGCTTAGAACAACAATGGTATAATGAAAAATATAAGAATAGTTTTATTTTCTATCATTCTTTTTGCTTGCAAAGTATGCGAGGTTAACGGGCAAGATAACCCATCTTCTGTTGTTGTATTGCGAGGATATCTTGTAAGGCAATTTAAGATTCAGGAATTAAAAACCAAATCAGATAAGAGGTCTGTCCCTATTGACCATCACGAAACAACATTCTTTGTTCCGTTTGGCGAAAGTGGTTTAGATGCTGTAATGGATTCTTTAAATGTGTTTGAGCCAAATCAGGTTGTTTTTCTGCAATCTAAAGTAACAGATCAGTATATAAGAACCTATTGCAAAGGTAAAGAGCATCTGGTTTTAGCAAACAACAAGCCCCCTGTTTATGGAGTAAACCCTAATTATTTTTATGTTAAAAAGAAGGGCGATGACGATACTTTGTTTGCCTTTTACTATATGGAGTGTAAGGCGATAAAAAATATAATTCCTAATAATTCTTATAATACATTTAACCTGAATATTCCGCATAAAAAATCGGTAGATATGCTCACTTGTTATTTCATATATCAAACTACAGTGTTGCAAAATATAGCATCTGTTAACAGTGAAAAAATACTTCGGTATAAAATGTAAGGATCAACATGCTTATTTCTGAATTAATCCCGGATACTTTATAAGTACAATGCCCGGAATAATTATACTTTTCGGATCTTCCTTTTGAATTTTAATAATAGGGGTGGCTATTGCATCGGCTACCTGGTATGGGGAAATCATAAAATCGCCGGGTTGAGGTTTGCAGATCTCCGTATTGTCGACCGAAAAAATAAAGACTATCGGGTGCTGATTGATCTTCATCCTCTTGGGGAACTGGTACCCGATCAGGAAATTAAAGTTTTTAAATGCTTCAAGGGCCTTATTGACTACTATATATTTTACAACCCGGTTCTGCTTATTTGTGGTAACTTTTACAATAGCGTACATCCACTCGCAATTGTTTTTTAACTCTTCGGGCAGGTTGTAATTTTTGCCTACAAAATTAGTGAAATCGGTAAGCGGATTAGTTTGTGCCTTTGTACTCAAGCTTAATATCAGCAAACAAAAAGATATGATAATGGCTTTCAGGTTCCGCATGTTTGAGTTGTTATTTTGCAAAAAAATGCCTGATGCAAAATACTATTTTAAAAATAAATAGGTGTTGCTAAAACAATTATACCATTTTGAAACTTATAGTTAGTTTTACAAGCAACAATACCACAAAACCCACAATGACTACCCCCTCTAAAAAGATCATCATTTTTGATGATGATGAAGATATACTGGCTATATGTAATTACGTATTGGAAGAAAACGGCTGGGATATTACCACCTATAACAACTGCAATAACATTGTAGAAAAGGTATCTGCCACCATGCCCGATGTTATACTGATGGACAACTGGATACCCGATGCCGGGGGAATAAAAGCCACGCAAACTTTAAAAGCTACTGAAGAACTGAAAAATATTCCCGTGGTTTATTTTTCGGCAAACAGCGACATCCAAAAACTGGCCGAAACTGCCGGAGCCGAAACCTGGCTGGCCAAGCCCTTTGATCTGGGTGATTTGGAACGCATTATTACCAGCGTGATTAAACAGTAATTCATTTATCATATACAAGAAAGGCGCTCCTGTATTCAGGAACGCCTTTCTTGTATATTTTACATAGCACCTGGTCCGCCCGGACCGCCACCACCCGGGCCTCTGTCGCCACCGCCGCCTCTGAAATCGCGGGGTTGCTCACTTGGGGCTTTACCGGCAAATTTTTGCAGGCGTAAGCTGAAGGTAAGCAAAAAGTAACGGCCAAGTTTGTTAACATTGGTTTGCGTGGTAATGTTACCTACGTCGGTACTTGAAAAGCCGGTGTTTTGATTAAATAAGTCGAACCCTTGTACACGAACTGTCGCCATATTGTTTTTCAGGAAACGGCGTTCAACATACACGTTCAATATGTTAGGATTTTTAATTGGCACGCTGTAACCGTAGTTTAATGAGCGGGTAAAGTCGTAGCTTAAAGTCCAGTCTTTCCAAAAATAGTTTTTACCGTTAACACCTAAATTAAGCGTACGCACATTGGTGTTTTGGTTAAACAAAGGGTTGCTGTTTAACGAGTTGGTTGTTTTGTTGATAGAATAGCTGGTGTTTACTTCGGCATCAACAATATCGGTAAAGTTGGTACGGAAACGTATGCCCGGACTAACGATCAAACTTTTCGATATATTCTTCGCGATGGCCGACGATACGTTATTGCTATCGATAGAGCCCGAGAAACCGATGTTGTTGGTGTACGATACGTTACCGTTGATAATAAGGGTATACTTACGCTGAGCCCATGGTTTCGAGAACAAACCGAACGCGCTGGCCTGGTAGTAGCCGTCGGCATTGGTATAGGTAGTTAAGTTGGTGTTCTGAAAGTTTTTAAGATTTGGGTTAGCGCTAAGTACACTTTGGCTGAACCTAACCGGGTAAGTGATGGTAGAGGTTACTACCTTATCATTAGTTTGCGTGAACGACAAATTACTGAAAAATACGTTACCTGTTTCAAAGCTGGCATTACGGTACCTTAAATTTAAACGGTTGCTGAACGATGCATCCAGATTTGGATTACCCTGAACCGGGTAAAGCGCGTTTGAAAGATCGACCACCGGCTGTAACTCATTAAACTGCGGCTGATCGGCAGAACCATTGTAGTTAAAGCTTAATGATTTTGCACGGGAGAAGTTATACGTAAAACGGGCCGTAGGCACAAAGTTAAAACCAGTTACACGGGTGTTGGTATTGTTAGTGATAGATTGGCCGTCGAGCACCGTAGGCTGGCCGCCAACACCTAAGGTTAAATTGTATTTGCTTTCTATTAAGCGGTAGTTGGCACCAAACAGGTTGGTAGTAAATGTATAATTATAGTTATTGCTTAACAGCGCGTATTGGTTAAAGTTATCCTGTAAGCCACTGGTAATATCAAGCGTATCGGTTCTTTTATCGCTGGTGGTGTACGAGTGGTTAAAAGCATAGTTTAACTCCAGGAAAGATACCTTGCTTAACGGCTCCATGTACGATAGGTTAGTCCCGTAAGTAGTGGTGCGGCTGTTGGTGTTAATGCGTTGGTTTAACGGCGATGTTGGCACACCTGCGGTATAGTTATATATCGGGTTATCAAACTGTGTATTCTTTGTAGAGTTGAACGACATGTTTACGCTGAAGTTACGGCCATGCGAGTTAAACTTGTGGTTATATAACGCGTTCAGGCCAAAATTTGGCGATGTTGAATTGGTCACCGAGTTTACATTATAAGCCAGATTGGTGCTGTCGCCACGGGTTGACAGTACATCTTCAATGCTGTTAACATCATTTTTTGAATACGAGAATGACGGTACGAACTTAAAGTAGTTCATAGAATCGAGCCTGTACTCAATATTGAAGTTGAAGCGGTGGTTAATCACCCCACGATCCTGGTTACTGGTAGAGTTACTGGTACTTGGGTTTACAAATTTATTGATCTGTAATGATGTTGAATTAGTAAATGTGCTGTTATCGTTAAAGCTGTAGCTACCGTAAACAGATACCTTTTTACCCCACTCGTCCCTAAAGTTTAAGCCGATAGATTTTGAATTGGTGATACCATTGGCGCCTGTTGTTTGGCCGCTGCCTTGCAATGCGTTACCACGACCACCGCCGCCACCACCACGATTACCGCCTCCGCCGCCAACACCGCTGCCGCCCGAGGCAGAAGTAAAGTTGAACGTATTAACGTTGGTGTTGTTCAGGTTACCCATAACAGATACCTGTTGATCGCCATTGAAACGATAATAGTTTAACAAGCCGATGTGCCTGTTATCATTACTAACGCCCGGATTACTTGGTAGTGCATCACTGCCATCACCGGCTGTAGCCTGTAGGGTGTAGCCGTAGTTTTTATCCTTACGGATGTTGATGTTCAATATCTTGTTAGGCTCCCCGGTTTTAATACCGGTAAGGTTGGCCTGATCGCCATAATCGTCAACAATTTGTATGTTATCGATAATATCGGCAGGCAGGTTTTTAGTGGCCGATAATACGTCGCCGCCAAAGTAATCCTTTCCGTTAACGCGCACTTTGGTAACGGATTTACCTTCGGCGCTTACGTTGCCGTCTTTATCCACATCCACACCTGGTAGCTTTTTGAGCACATCCTCAATAGGCGCATTGGCGCGTACCGGGAAGGCGCTCACCTTGTATTCAACCGTATCTTCTTTTACGGTAACGGGCGTTACGCCCACTACGCTAACCCCGGCTAACTGGTTGCTTTGCATTTGCAGCACAATAGTGCCCACGTTGGCGGGTTTTGTATCGGCATCAAGCGTAAAGTGTTTTAAAAGGGTTTGGTAGCCTATTGATGATATGGTGATATTCAGTTTGGTGCCTTTTACTGATGGAAAGCTGAACTTGCCATCAACATTGGCTGCAACAACAGTACTGTCGCCTTTGTCTGATGTTAGTTTAACGCTGGCGCCGGGTACCGATAACTTGGTAGAATCGAGTACCGTTCCGCTAACTTCCCTGCCCGATTGAGCAAAGGTGCGGGGTGTAGCGAGGCAGATAACTGCCATGATAAGTAATAGATATTTCATATATGGTTTAGCAAAGTCTACTGTATATTTTGCAGTAGAGACAACAATTATTATACAAATGTTTAACTATTAAATGTTAAAACAATATGTATACATAGCATTGTTACATAGGCCTGTAGGCCATTTTTGCTACCGGATATGGCGAAAACTAACCGGATATGTCATTATTTGACCTCTACAAGGCTTAATTGGCCACATTTAATATTAAAACAGTATTAAATATGTGTGTTTATCACAATTTAACAATGTTGTTACCATGGCTGCACTAATTGCCATAGTGTTTTATACCGCCTGCATTTTAGTTCAACGTTGTAACATCCGTATTAAATTATGTACGATAGTAGGGAAAGGGTAGCATCGGCGAAAATGCCGTAAGCGGTTGGTTAAGTAATACGAAAGTGTGGTTAATAGCTGTATTATAGCAAATGTGTGTTGTAACAGAGGTTGTTACAATTGTCGCTAACAAGAGGAATCCACACCTGTTGGTAAAATAATAAACAATGGGTTGTAACAAACCATTGGTTGTGTGCGTTAAAGTTAAATTACATCGTCACAATATTAACCTATGGCTAAAAACAGAGCATCGTTGCACTCACGGGTGCACAAGTGGATCAACACGATCGGATTCAGGCTAAATGCCTCGCAAACGGGTAAGGATAACGTTACCACGAACCATTATTTTTTTGAAACTTTTAATTTTATTGAAAGCGAAAAGAACAACGATCATTCAAAATCAAAGTTTCTTTGTTTTGATATGTATGGCGAAAAGATGAACGTAAAGTCATTGCTTGATCTGCAATCGGCGTTTTTCGATAACATCAGTCAGCTTAAATAAGCAAGGGATTTAAATTCTTCGTTTTAATGTTATGATCACCCTTTCAAGAACCTTATCATGGTATATGTCAAGCAGCAAGGTTCGCTGGTCGCGTGACCGGAACAAATTGTCTATTTGTTCCAGTGTCATCTCTGTAACGGGTTTAAAGTTGATGGCTACAATTTCATCATCTTTTTCAAGCCCTATATCATAGGCCGGCGAACCGGGCTCCACCCGGCTAATGATCACCACTTTGTGATCTTTGCCGCTGCCAAAATATTCAAGTCCGCTCATGTCGTGCTCAAAGGGCTCTTTAAAACCGCGGCCTTTTTTTAAATACATGGCGTTGCCGGTATAATCAAATACTATCGTAAACCGCTTTAAAATATCCATCCCCAAATTGCCATCGCGTGCAATAGAAGGCCGTGTATTGGTGTTCTTATCGCCGGGCATGGAAGTGAGCACATCTTTAATCTTATAATTGCCGAGGTCAACCTCGGCCACCCGGCTGATAAAACCACTGATCGGGCCGTTTAAGCCTATACCCAGGTTGGCCGCTATAAACTTTTGCGGCAACCCTTTATTCTTAATAAAATTATCCAGCGAAATGGGGTGCCCAGCACCAAGATCAATGATGAGTTTGTTGATAGACAATGTACCGTCGGTAAGCTTCACTATAGCATCCAAATAAGGCTTTTTCTCTTCAACGGTGATGGGTATACGGGAGCCCTTCTTAAGCATTTTAATATCCGCCGGCCTGCAAACGGTAACGGTGCTATCATTAAAATTTATTTTAACTGCCAGGTTATTAAAAAACTCATACCCCAATAAACCATGAATAGGCATACCTACATAGCTACTCAAGTTGAAATGGTCCCTTTTTAATATAGCAGCCGATACCGCGTAGCTTTTTAAGCCGGGGATATCTACATTCAAAGGCGGGGTTACAAAAGCCTCGGCATCACCACCCTCGCCAAGTCCCGGAATTTTAACGGTTCTTTTATTGGTAAGGTGGATAGAATCAACCAAATTGGGCTCGGTGATGAGCATAAGACCTACGCCGGTATCTAAAATGAAGTTGTACGGGCCCGCGTTATTAATATGCAGTTGTATAACCAGCATGTTGCGCACATGCTTAAAGGGCATGGTTACCTTCCTGCGGCCTTCTTCCAGATCAAAATACTGGGCGTTGGCTGTAGTAAAACAAGCACATAAACAACAAATAAGAAAAATAAAATGTAGTATGTGCTTACCGGTAAATGAACGGGTTAGCAAGGCTTTATAATTAGTATTTAAATTTACGATAAATACTAATTATAAAGCAATTTATATTATTGCCGAAAAAAGCGGGCGGGGGGTAGCTTTGACAACTTTTTAAAAGTTGTCAAAGCTGAAAGTTCATGATAGCAATTAGCAGAGGCTCGCTTCCCGTCAGCAAACAGCTTCGGGTGAAAACGGGCAGAACTGTGATGGCCAATGAGCGCAAAGGCGGGCATAGCGAACTTGTTGCATGTGTGCAGGAATAAGCGCAGTGGGGCAAAAGTTCCAGCCCTAAGTTCTGTACGGTTTGCAGGGAATGGCCTTGTGCGGCAAAGAAGCCTTTTGCTGGACAAGGGTTTTGTTACTTTTGCCCTCAAAAGTAATGGGCCCTGCGGCCAAGAGCAGACTAATGTTAATCATAGCACCACCGAAACCTACGTAGAGATTGCTTCGTTCCTCGCAATAACGCGATTTATATAAAAGCAGAACGCAACCAGATTACTTCGTGCCTTGCAGCAATGACAATAGTAAATAACGTGTTAGACAGGATTACGCCTTCTTATCATCCTTACACTCATCCTTATCCTTATTAGCATCATCATCACATTTTAAAGCGCCTTCCAATTCGGGGTTTTGTGGTGGAATTTCTTTAACATTTCTTTCTACCTCGGTTTGCTGTACATGTACAGCATAATCAGCCGGCTCAATGTGGCTGCCATTGGCTTCAGCATAAACCTGCGTAAACTCGGCTCCGATGTAAAGTATTGCGGCCGTGTAATAGATCCACACCAAAATAATAATGATAGAACCCGCCGTACCATAAGCCGAACCCTGTGCGGTATACTGAATATAGTTACTGATAATGTACTGGCCTAAAATAAATAACAATGCGGTGAAGATAGCACCTGCACGTACGTCTTTCCACTTGATCTTAACATCGGGAAGTACTTTAAAAATGATACCGAACAACACCGAAATCACCAGGAGAGTAATACCGAAATTAATAGCGAAGATGATAGTCCGGCCAACGACTGCCGATATGGAAGACCCCAGTACATGTGGCAGGAATTTAGTGATCTGGTCGCTGAAAGCACTGATAACAACGCTGACCAACAGCGATGTAAGTAACAAAAACCCTAAGCTGACTATGAGCGAGAAGGAGAGAAAGCGGTTTTGGAGCATCTTGACCCAGCCCTTTTTTGGCTTTGCCTTTACCCGCCATATTATGTTCAACGAATCTTGTATCTCTAAAAAAATACTGCTGGCACCCAATAGCAAGGTAACAATACCAACAGCAAGACCAATACCGCTTTTACCTTCAATATCCTGACTTTTAACGGTTGCTTTTATCTGGTCGGTAGCCTTGGTGCCTACATATTGCTCTATTTGTACATAAAATGTATCCCTGTTTTTTTTATCCTTTAAAAAGATACCGGTAACAGACAATATCAATATCAGCAATGGCGCTAACGAAAATATGGTGTAGTAAGCCAATGAGGCGCTAAGCTTTAAACCGTTATCGTTACCAAAACCGCTAAATGTGGCCAGGATAACCTTCCAAAACTGTTTAAGATATTCTTTACTAAATATTTTCATATACAGGCATTGTGTTGATGTTGAATAATAGAACTTACTCGTTAAGCAATTACGCGCGAAAATTGTTTAGCAATTTTGATGCCTTTATGGCCAAAAGCCCAATATTCATGCATATTGCAACAGCACCGTTACGCTTACAGGTCCTCAAACGGAATATCAAGCAAGCCGAATTTATCCCACCCTTTAAAATCGTAATGCCACCATTCGGATGGGTATACGCTGAAACCGTTAGCTTCCATTACCTTTTTTAACAACTCGCGGTTATGCAGTTTTTGGGGCGAAAGCGGACCGTAATTGGCAGCGGCTTCCTTTTTAAAACTATCGTAACCGGTAGGCATATCCAGTTCTTTGCCGGTTTTAAGGTTGATAAGGGTAAGATCAATAGCGCAGCCCCGGTTATGGCGCGAACCCTTACGCGGATCGGCCACGAAGGTGGTGTCCTTTGCAATTTCGTAGAACTTTACGGTAATAGTGTACGGCCGGTAGCCATCAAATATTTTTAAGCCAAGGCCAAGGGGCTTTAAATCGGTCTGTATTTTTTGGAGCGATTTGACCACCGGCAAGCGCGCGAACGCCCGTGCCTGTTTATACACCGGCTGCCCGGTAAAATTGTTTTTTGTAGCATAGCGGATGTCGAGCACGATGCCCGGTATGTACTTCTTTATTTCAACCAGCTGGTTATCCGGATTTGCTTTTACTTCGGCAGCGTATTTTGCGGGTGATGTAATTTTTGAGGCATCAATAAACTTGTACTGTTGCGCATACACCGGCAGCCCGATGGTCAGCAGCAAAAAGTACAGCAATTGTTTCTTCATAAATTATAAGCTGGAAACGATCAGCAGGTCGAGATCTT
This sequence comes from Mucilaginibacter sp. GW821-FHT07G05, assembly GCF_059418565.1. Classification (NCBI taxonomy): domain Bacteria; kingdom Pseudomonadati; phylum Bacteroidota; class Sphingobacteriia; order Sphingobacteriales; family Sphingobacteriaceae; genus Mucilaginibacter; species Mucilaginibacter sp. GW821-FHT07G05. The sequence goes on from NZ_JBWKQC010000004.1 coordinate 297,162, forward strand.
TACACGGGATGTTGAAACGTTCGCCAATATGTTTATTGGTTAAGTGGCCCTGGTAAATATAAACCGCGTTACGCACCCCGGCCTTTTGCCATATCACATTCTTAATGCTGCCATGTTCTCCAATATCAAGCAGGATTGGCGCGAAGATATTGGTAAGCGCGTAAGTAGCCGTACGGGCCACACGTGAGGCGATGTTAGGCACGCAATAATGGATCACATCATACTTGCGGAAAACAGGATGGGTATGATTGGTTACCTCCGAGGTTTCAAAACAGCCACCCTGATCAATACTTACGTCGATAATTACCGAATCGCGCTTCATGCGGCTCACGGTTGATTCGGAGATGATACACGGACTGCGGCCATCTTCGGCACGTAAAGCGCCAATGGCAACATCACAGGTGGTAATGGCCTTTTCCAAAACAATAGGCTGCACTACGGATGTAAATACCCGGTTGCCAATGTTGTTTTGCAATCGGCGAAGTTTATATATCGATGGGTCGAACACCTTTACCTCGGCTCCTAATGATAAGGCGGTACGTGCGGCATATTCGCCAACGGTACCCGCGCCTAATATTACAATTTCAGTAGGCGGAACACCGGTGATACCACCCAGCATCAGGCCTTTACCTTCAAAAACGTTGCTCAGGTATTCGGCTGCTATCAGTATGGAGGTAGCGCCCACAATTTCGCTCATGGCGCGTACTACGGTAAGCGAACCGCCTTCATCAAGCAGATGTTCAAAACAAAGAGCGGTAATTTTTTTGTTGAGGAGGGCTTGCAGGCTCTCGGCCTTCATGGTAGCTATTTGCAGGGTTGAAATAAGCAGCTGACCGGGTTTCATCAACTCAATTTCGGCCGGGGTTGGCGGCGCTATTTTGATGATCACGTCGGCCTCGTATACCGTTTTGGTGTCGTATACAATTTGCGCGCCTTGCTCGCTGTAATCCTTATCTAAAAAATTAGCGGCTTTACCGGCATTGCTTTCCAGTATTACATCGTGCCCGTTATTTACCAGTAGGGCTACCGAAAGAGGGGTTAGCGGAATGCGGTTCTCCTGGAACGAAACCTCTTTAGGAATACCGATGTAAAGTTTGTTTTTCCTGGTTTTTACTTCCAGCATTGACTCCTGGGTTTGTCTTAGCGCCTGCCTGGCTACATCAGAAAACCCACTGTATTTCCCTGAACTCATTACGTATCAATTTCTGGATGATGAAGATAAGGAAAAAACGCAAATCGCGCTCAAATGTTTTCAACGTTTATCAGCCTCGGTCCATCGTTTTGCGCGGTGATGCTTACACGGGTATAATGGTCGGGCAGCAGATCGGGTATTTTTTCGGGCCACTCAATAAAGCAGTAGTTGCCCGAATAAAAGTATTCTTCATAACCCATATCCAGCGCTTCCGACTGTTGCTTGAGCCGGTAAAAATCGAAATGGAAAATATTATTGCCCCCGCCACGATATTCATTAACAATAGAAAAAGTAGGACTGGTAACCGGTTCTTCTACACCTAACGCGGCACATAATTGTTTAATAAGCGTTGTTTTACCCGCGCCCATGTCGCCATAAAACAAAAATATTTTATTGGTACCGGCCTCGGCCAGCAATTGCGTTGCCGCTTCGGGCAGGTTTGATAATGAGTTGGCGGTAATTAGCACGATTATGATTTTTCGTACAAAACTAAATCAAGTTCTTTAAATTTCTGAAATCCCTTGTCTGCGGTAAGTAAGGGAAGATTGTATTTTAATGCAGAAGCTGCAATTATACTATCAGGTAATTTAGCTTTGGAATCTCTTCTTATGGTTATTGTTTTAGATTTAATGGCATCATCAATATTAACAACGTGCACCGATTGAATAAATTCATCCAGCGCTTTTATTGCAGATAAACTATTGCCATGATAAGAGTAAAGTTCCATTTCAGTAATAATAGAAATGTAAATGCTCTGATCTTGCAATAGTTCAGTCAATACCGAATCGCCATTTAGCAAGTAGATGCAAACATTGGTATCTAAAAAGATATCAGTTCCATTCATCCCTTAACCTTTGTTGAATTGCTACCGCATCTTCTTCAACCTTCAGGATACCACTGAACTTTTTTGCATCAAAAGATTTTTTTAATTGTCTTTTAGCCAGTTCATCCTTTAGTTTATGAATATCCTTATTCGTTTTCAGTATAAGTACCATATTCAAAAATAAGCAAAATAATAATTATTTCGGTCCGTAAGTAACCACCGGAATAATCATTTCTTCTAACGAGATACCGCCGTGCTGGAAGGTTTCGTTATAAAAATTCACAAAGTGGTTGTAGTTGTTAGGGTATACAAAGTAACCATCGCTTTTTGCAAACACAAAGCTTGAGCTTACATGCAGCTTGGGCAGCATGGCATCGTGCGGGTTACGAACATGGAATACCTCTTTCGGGTTAAAATTAAGGTTGCGGCCTTGTTTATAACGCAGGTTGGTATTGGTGTTACGGTCGCCGATGATCTTGCTTGGGTTTTTAACCTTGATGGTACCGTGGTCGGTAGTGATCACTACGCGCACTTGTTTTGAGGCCAAAAATTTCAGCAGATCAAACAATGGCGAATGCTCAAACCATGATAATGTTAAAGAGCGGTAAGCGGCATCGTCGCTGGCCAGCTCGCGGATCATCTGCATATCGGTACGGGCGTGCGACAGCATATCCACAAAGTTATAAACCACCACGTTCAGGTCGTTAGTCATGTAGTTGCTTATCGATTCGTTAAGCGATCTGCCCTCGTCAATGTTCAGTATTTTATGGTACGAGAACTTGCATTCCTTACGTAACGAGCGTTTGATCTGGTCTTCCAGGAAATCGGCCTCATATAAGTTCTTGCCGCCTTCATCCTCGTCGTTCTGCCATTTTTCGGGGAAGCGTTTCTCCATATCCAAAGGCATCAGTCCCGAGAAGATGGCATTACGCGCGTATTGTGTAGCGGTAGGCAAAATACTAAAATAAGTATCCTCTTCTTCCAAACGGAAATATTCTGATATAATAGGGTTGATGATCTTAAACTGATCATACCTTAAGTTATCTATCAATATAAAGAAAACCGGCCCGTTGCCATCAAGCTTAGGGAATACTTTTTTCTTGAACAATTGCGGCGAACTGGTTGGCGCGGTATCCGGGTTTTTAACCCAGTTGAGGTAGTTCTTTTCAACAAACTTGCAAAACTGTACGTTAGCCTCGGCTTTTTGCAGGGTAAGTATCTCGTGCATGCCGGCATCTTCCAGGCTTTCCAACTCCAGCTCCCAATAGATCAGTTTTTTGTATACATCCACCCATTCCTGGTAGCTTAGGTTATCATTAAGCGTCATCCCCAGGTTACGGAAATCCTGCTGATAGGCCATAGTGGTTTTTTCGGTCACCAGGCGCTTGTTTTCGGTAAGTTTTTTAATGGTAAGCAGTATTTGCTTAGGGTGCACCGGCTTAATCAGGTAGTCGTCTATCTTCGATCCGATGGCATCTTCCATCAGGTATTCTTCTTCGCTTTTGGTGATCATTACAATAGGCACATCGTTATTGATGTTCTTGATCTGCGTAAGGGTTTCCAAACCGGTAAGGCCGGGCATGTTCTCATCCAGGAAAACCAGGTCGAAATAGCCATTTTTAAAAGCCTCAATGGCATCGTTTCCGCTGGTTACGGTACTTACCTTGTATCCTTTTTCGTTTAAAAAAAGTATATGTGGTTTTAACAGATCAATTTCGTCATCGGCCCATAATATTGTTGTATCCTGCATGTTGTTAAATATTTAAGATGCCCTTAACCTTTATTTATATTTAAACTGATCAGTTTATAGGTATGGGGCAGTTTGTAATTCTAAAAAAATTTGATCAAGCCTATAACCGCAAAGCAAAGGTTTTGTTGTTGAATATTATATGGTTTAACAAAAAATAACAAATATAAGATACTTTAATAAAGCATATTTGACACATTTGCAAAGTTTTAAAATTAGCATTGAATAAAAAGAAAATTATAAACGACCCTGTGTATGGTTTTATCAGTATCCCATCAGAGCTGATATTCGATCTTATTGAGCACCCATACTTTCAGCGGTTAAGGCATATTAAACAACTGGGGATGACGCACCTCGTATATCCCGGTTCGTTGCATACCCGCTACCACCACGCGTTGGGCGCCATGCACCTGATGGACCTGGCTATTGAAACCCTGCGCGACAAAGGCCACGAGATCTCTGCCAAAGAAGAAGAATCGGTTAAGATCGCCATCTTGCTGCACGATATTGGCCACGGCCCGTTCTCTCACGCGCTGGAGCATACCATAGTTAAGGAGATCAGTCACGAAGATATATCGGCCATGCTGATGGCTCGTATTAATGACGAGTTTGATAGCCGCCTTGAAATGGCAATCAGTATATTCAATGATACGTATCCTCGCCGCTTTCTGCATCAACTGGTTTCAGGCCAGCTGGATATGGACAGGCTGGATTATCTTAACCGCGACAGTTTCTTTACCGGTGTTACCGAAGGTGTGGTAGGTTCAGAGCGGATCATTAAAATGCTCACTGTTAAGGATGATCAGATGGTGGTAGAAGAGAAAGGCATTTATTCGGTAGAGAAATTTTTGGTGGCCCGCAGGCTAATGTACTGGCAGGTGTACCTGCATAAAACAGTAATAGCGGCCGAAGAAGCCCTTGCCAAGATCTTGGTACGAGCCCGTGAGCTGGCATTGAGCGGCACCGAACTGTTTTGTACGCCTGCGCTCCGCCATTTTTTATATAATACGATTACTAAAGAGCAATTCATCAACGAGCCGGTACACCTTAAAACGTTTGCCTGTTTAGATGATACCGATATTATGTCGGCCGTGAAGGTTTGGGTTGATAGCGAGGATATAGTTTTGGCTATGCTATGCCGTAATTTGGTTTACAGGCGCTTGTTTCATGTAGAAATTACCAAAACACAGCCCGATGAAAAGGTTGTTGCCGAATTGCGCCAAAAGGCGATGGAAGTGTACAACATCAGCGCACATGAGGCAGCGTACTTTGTATTTACCGATACCATACTGAACAATGCTTACAAGGTAGATGATGCTAACATACGCATACTGATGAAAGACGGCAGCGTAAAGGATATTACCTCTGCCAGCGATAATTCGAGCCTGGAAGCCTTGACGAAAACAGTAAAAAAATATATTATTTGTTATGCCAAGCACTTATTATAAATATGAGTGTATGTATAATTTGTTGCTTTAATATTAACATTTAAATTTGTACGATGCAATTTACCGCACAGCAAATAAGCTTATTGTTAAACGGAACGGTTGAGGGTGATGCTCTTGCAGCGGTTGATAAGCTGGCTAAGATAGAAGAAGCCACTACCGGAGCCTTGTCGTTTTTGGCCAACCCCAAGTACGAACCGCATTTGTATACCACAAATGCATCCATAGTAATTATTAATAACGACTATGTGCTCACCGAGCCTGTAAAGCCCACGCTGATACGGGTGGAGAACGCTTACAGCGCCTTTTCGATACTGCTGGAGCAGTACAATACCATAAAGCTTAATAAGGCAGGCATAGAAACGCCAAGCTTTATACACCCCTCGGCAACCATTGGTAAGGATGTATATATAGGCGCGTTTGCATACATAGGCCCTAACGTTAAAATAGGCGACAAAAGCAAAATATACCCCAATACATATATTGCCGACAATGTTGAAATTGGTGATAATGTTACGTTATTTGCAGGCGTAAATGTGTACTTTGATTGTGTTATAGGTAACAATGTCATCATTCACTCGGGCGCGGTAATTGGCAGCGATGGCTTCGGCTTTGCACCCGCGGCTGATGGCAGCTATAAAAAAGTGAGCCAGATTGGCAACGTTATTATAGCCGATGATGTGGAAATAGGCGCTAATACCGCTATTGACAGGGCCACAATGGGCTCAACCATTATAAGCAAAGGAGCTAAAATTGATAACCTGGTACAGGTAGCGCATAATGTGGAAGTAGGTACCAATACTGTAATTGCCGGTCAGGCCGGTATATCGGGCAGTACCAAAATAGGTAGTAATGCCGTTATAGGCGGGCAGGTTGGTATTGCAGGCCATTTAACTCTTGCTAACGGTACGCAAATTTCGGCGCAAACAGGTGTTAACAGCTCTATCAAAGAAGAAGCAAAGCAATGGGGCGGATCGCCTTATTTGCCTTATAAGGATTATTTGAGGGCGCACGTTAACATACGCCGCTTGCCCGATATGGAAAAAAGAATATCAGAACTTGAAAAAATAATTGCTGAACTGCAAAAAGCAAACGGCTAATGCGGTTAATGTTAAGTATATGAACATAAAACAAAGAACTATTAAAGGGCCTGTTTCAGTATCAGGCACCGGTTTGCATACCGGTGAACGTGTTACCATGACCTTTAACCCCGCGGCAGAAAACCACGGGTACAAATTCAGAAGGGTAGATATTGCCGGGCAGCCTGTTATTGATGCCGATGTGGATAACGTTACCGATACATCACGCGGTACCACTATTTCGCAAAATGGCGCCAGCGTAAGTACTGTTGAACACGTGCTTGCGGCATTGGTAGGTTTAGAGGTTGATAATGTGCTGATTGATTTAGATGGTCCGGAAATTCCTATTATGGATGGTAGTTCTATCCAGTTTGTTGAGGCATTGATCAATAATGGTTTTTTAGATCAGGATGCTGATCGCGAGTATTACCACATTACCCACAACATTCATTATACCGAAGAAGACAGGAAAGTAGAGATGGTGGCCATGCCGCTTGACGATTACCGCTTTACCTGTATGGTTGATTATAACTCGGATGTGTTGGGCAGCCAGCACGCCAGCATCTCTACCATTACCGAATTTACTAAAGAGATAGCCTCGTGCCGTACCTTCTGCTTTTTGCACGAACTGGAAATGCTGTTAAAGCACGACCTGATAAAAGGCGGCGACCTGAACAATGCCATTGTTGTTGTTGATAAAGAGGTTGATAACGAAGAACTGGCGCACTTAGCCAAGCTGTTTAACCGTAAGGATATTAAGGTAGCCCCGCAAGGCATATTGAACAACATAGAATTACGCCACCAAAACGAACCGGCAAGGCATAAACTGCTGGATATGATAGGCGACTTAGCCCTGGTTGGTGTTCCGTTAAAAGGTCATATTATGGCGGCTCGTCCGGGTCACGCGGCTAACATCGCCTTTGGTAAAAAAATAAAGGCGCTTATTAAAAAAGAAAGAAGCCGCAAATACCAAAAGGTGTACGACCCCAACATGACCCCGGTTTACGATACCGTACAGATCATGAACATATTGCCGCACAGGCAGCCGTTCCTGATGATCGATAAAATTCTGGAACTGACCAAAACGCACGTAGTAGGTTTAAAGAACGTTACCATGAACGAAGATCTGTTTATGGGGCACTTCCCTGGTCAGCCTTTATTTCCGGGGGTTTTACAAATTGAAGCGATGGCGCAAACCGGTGGTATACTGGTGCTGAATACCGTTCCCGATCCGGAAAACTACATTACGCTTTTCCTGAAAATAGAAAACGCCAGGTTTAAAGATAAGGTTACCCCGGGCGACACCGTTATATTCAGGTGCGACCTGATCGCGCCTATCCGCCGCGGTATAGCTCAAATGAGGGGAGTAGGCATGGTTGGCTCAAAAATTGTAGTTGAAGCAGAGCTGATGGCTCAAATTGTACGTAAAAAAGCATAATAACAAGCATGATACAACCTTTAGCATATATACACCCGCAAGCCAAAATAGCCGACAACGTGGTTATTGAACCATTTGTTACCATTCATAAGGATGTTGAAATAGGGGAGGGCACCTGGGTGGGCTCAAACAGTGTGATAATGGATGGTGCCCGTATCGGTAAAAACTGCCGTATATTTCCGGGTGCTGTAGTATCTGCACCGCCGCAGGATCTTAAATACAAAGGAGAGCAAAGTACGGTTACCATTGGCGACAATACGGTAATCCGCGAATGCGTTACCCTTAACCGAGGTACCGCGCTCGATAAAAATACTACCACCATAGGTAAAAACTGTTTGCTGATGGCCTATGTACACGTAGCGCACGATTGTATTATCGGCGATAACGTGATCATTGCCAACGCTGTACAATTGGCCGGGCACATCAACGTATATGATTACGCCTTCATCGGCGGCACATCTGCCGTGCACCAGTTTGTTGAAATTGGCGCGCACAGCATGATCTCTGGTGGTTCACTGGTGCGTAAAGATGTACCGCCTTATACCAAGGCCGGTCGCGAACCGCTGTCATACATCGGTATCAACTCGGTAGGCTTGCGCCGCCGCGGTTTTGCTGCCGAAACCATTAACGAGATCCAGGAGATTTATCGCATCATTTTCCTTAAAAAATACAACGTTACCAAAGCCCTCGATATCATCGAAGCCGAATTTAACCCAACGGTTGAGCGCGACGAGATCGTAAATTTCGTGCAAAACTCGCAACGCGGTATCATGAAGGGCTTCGGGATATAATTTGTCTTCGACCGGAATTTATAGAATTTAGGAATTATCTGAATTTTATAAATTCCAGCAAGCTAAAAGCAACTGTCATTGCGAGGTACGAAGCAATCGCGAACATAAAGAGCCGGTCTGCGTAGCCAAGAGATTGCTTCGTACCTCGCAATGACGAAGTTTTTTAAGTAAATTCTTTAATTGTAAAAATTCCGGTTCCGACGAAATGAAGATCACCCTCGAAAACATTGGCCGCCGCTTTAACCGCGACTGGATATTTAAAGGGGTTGATCATACCTTTACTGCGGGTGAAAGCTATGCGATATTGGGACCTAACGGCTCGGGCAAATCCACGCTTTTACAGGTACTTAACGGCAGCCTTGCACCATCTTCAGGTAAGCTGAACTATTTTTATGGCGATAAACCGCTGGAGGTAGAAAAGGTATTTAACCACCTGAGCCTTGCCGCCCCGTATTTAGAACTTATTGAAGATTTTACGCTGACCGAAGTGATCGATTTTCACTTTCAGTTTAAGGCCTACAAAACTGGGATAGATAAAAACGCGGTGGTAGATCTGCTGAACATGGCTGCCAGTAAAAACAAACCTGTACGCTATTTTTCATCGGGCATGAAACAGCGCTTGAAACTGGCGCTCGCTTTTTGCTCTGATACCCCAATGCTGATGCTTGATGAGCCAACTTCCAACCTGGATACCCAGGGCGTAGATTGGTACCTCGGCCTTGTGCAACAATTCGCCGCCGGCCGCCTCACCATCATCTGCTCGAACCAGCAGCACGAGTACGATTTTTGTAAACACACTTTGAATATTGTTGATTATAAGTAGAGTTGTGGGTTGTGTGTTGTAAGTTGTGAGAAAAGAGTTTTTAATTTACCAATTTATGCTCCACGCAAGCCACACAACTTACAACACACAACCTACAACTAATTTGCATCTTTCCGTGTAAGTGGCTAATTTTGCGCCTCAATATTAAGTTTTTATGGCTAAAGCATCTGAAGTAAAGAATGGTAATATACTACGCTTCAACGGGGAGTTGTTGCAGGTAGAAGAGTTTTTGCACCGTACCCCCGGCAACCTGCGTGCCTTTTACCAGGCCCGTATGCGTAACGTTAAATCGGGCAAATTGGTTGAATACCGTTTCCGTACGGATGAAGAAGTAACCATTGCGCGTGTTGAAACTAATAACTACCAGTATTTATATGAAGATGGCGATTCGTTAGTGGTAATGGATAACGAAACTTACGATCAGCATAATATTCCGAAGGCATTGTTTGGTCCGTCGGTAAAGTTTTTAAAGGAGGGTATCAACGTAATTATAGCTTTTGAAAGCGAAGAGCCTATTATGGGGCAACTGCCTGCATCGGCCGAGTTGGAAGTTACTTACACCGAACCTGCTGTAAAAGGCGATACCTCAACCAACGCGCTAAAATCTGCCACGGTTGAAACCGGTGCCGAAATCCGCGTTCCGTTGTTCATCAACATTGGCGATAAAGTAAAGGTAGATACTGCTACCGGCGCTTATGTTGAGCGTGTGAAAGCATAAGTTTTTTAAAGAAACATATACAAGAGCGCCCTGCACAAGGGCGCTTTTTTTATGGGTTAACATTTTTTGTTAATTTTATTAACAAGGTTGTAACAAATACGCTCAATTGCAATCCAACCAGATAGTTATACTAAATCCTGTAAGTTATGGCTATGAAATGGACCAATATCCTATCCCGCAAAAAGACGGAAACCCCTAAAAAAAAGAAAACAAAAGCCCGCGAATGGCTTGATGCCATTGTGTTTGCAGTGGTGGTATCCACTGTTATAAGGGGGCTGCTTTTCTCGGCTTATGCCATTCCTTCCGCATCAATGGAAGGTACGGAGCTAACCGGCGATTATCTTTTTGTGAGCAAATTATCTTACGGTCCGCGTATGCCGATGACACCTGTATCCATTCCTTTCCTGGAATCGCATGTGGGTGGTTTTAAAACTTTTTGGGATGGCGTAAAGCTGCCTTACTTCCGTTTGCCGGGCTTATCTAAAGTTAAAGCAGGCGATATTGTGGTATTCAACTACCCGCCAACACACGATAACGACCCTGTAGATATGCACACCCACTACATAAAACGCTGCCAGGGCATAGCCGGCGATGTGGTGGAGATAAAAGACGCGCAGGTATATATCAACGGCAAAATAATGCCTAACGCGCCGCAGGCACAAACATCTTACCATGTTATAGTGAACAGCAACGGTATTAACCCTAAACTGTTAACCGATATGCATATTGAAGTAACAGGGCAGGCCGGAGATGCCGATTATATAATGATCATCCCGGCGGATAGCTATAAAGAATTTAAGGCTTGTACAGGCGTGGCTTCTATAAGTCCGGTAATTGAACCTAAAGGCGCGCAGGATTTAAGTGTGTACCCACAAAGCTCATTATTTAACTGGAATCAGGATAATTACGGTCCGCTTACCATACCTAAAAAAGATTGGACAGTAAAACTGAACGATTCGACAATGGCGCTATACAAACAGGCCATTGAGCGCTACGAACACAACACCGTAAGGCAGGAAGGCAAGGACTACTATATTAACAATAAAAAGACCGGCAGCTATACCTTTAAAATGGATTACTACTGGATGATGGGCGACAACCGCCACAATTCATCCGACTCTCGCTATTGGGGTTTCGTACCCGAAGATCACGTGGTTGGTAAAGCGATGATCACTTGGTTGAGCATCGACAGCACCCAAACACCATTGAAAAAAATTCGCTGGAACAGGATATTGAAGCCGATAAATTAATCTAAAGAGATTGTCATTTCGAACGAGGTACGAGGAGAAATCTTCTTCATCAAGCAAATCGCAGACAGGTATGGCGAAGAAGATTTCTCACTCCGTTTCGAAATGACACAGGAACGCCTTAAAATTCCAACTCCAACAAAACCGGGCAATGATCCGAATGCCTTGCTTCGGGTAATATAGCCGCACGTTTAATGTGTGGTTCTAAGGGCGATGTGGCCATGGTATAATCAATACGCCAGCCTAAGTTTTTAGCCCTCGCGTTTGCGCGGAAACTCCACCATGTATAGTTATGCGGCTCGGGGTTTACATGGCGAAAAGTATCTATAAAGCCCGAATTAATAAAGTTCTCCATCCAATCGCGCTCGGCGGGTAAAAAACCGGATGAATTGGCATTTGATTTAGGGTTGTGGATGTCGATAGCGCGGTGGCAAATATTATAATCGCCGCATACTACCAGTTTGGGGAAGCGGGTTTTCAGTTCGGCCAGGTAAGCGCCAAACTCATCCAGGAAACGGAACTTAAAATCCTGGCGTTCCTCACCGCTTGAGCCTGATGGGAAGTAAACGCTCATTACCGATACCTCATCAAAATCAACACGGATATTGCGGCCTTCACGGTCGAAATCGGCAATGCCGCAGCCGTATTCAATGTGGTTAGGGATTCGTTTGGTAAATATCGCGGTGCCGCTATAGCCTTTCTTTTCTGCCGGGAACCAGTAATGCTGGTAGCCAAGCTCCTCAACCAATAAGAGGTCGGTAAGCACATCCGGCGTAGCCTTTATTTCCTGCAAGCAAACCACATCGGCATTGGTAGCCTGTAGCCATTCGAGCCAGTTTTTGCTCATGGCCGAGCGTATGCCGTTAACGTTATAGGTAATTATCTTCATGTATATGAGTATCGAACACTGATTTTGAACGCCGAATATCGAAGTATTAAATCAAAAATAAGAATGGAGCTGTTTATTTCACTGTCATCTCGAAACGCACTGAGAGATCTTCTTCACAATGCCTGCCTGCTACTTGCCAGTTATATAATTCCGCTTGATAGTAGACTTACGAAGTTTTTAAAAACTTCGTAAGTCTTAAAAAACTTGTTGGGTTGTCATGGTGAGCACGTCGGGCAAAGGCCTATGCACGCAGCCTTCGACAAGCTAAAGGGAGTTAGAGAAGATCCTTAGCAATTATCTCTTTTGCCTGCTCATCAAGTTCTTGTTCCAGATCTCCTTTTGTAGGATAGTCTCCAATACGTTTTAACACAGCTATTAGTTCAGCATCAAGCTTATTCGTTGACAGGGCAATTACAGTCATAACGCCTTGCTTCCACTCTGTATCATTATCGTTTAAGATTTTGATAAGTTCATGTTTTATTTCATTTACATAAGGCCTGAAATACGCGACAATTTCTTGAGAGGCATCCCAATGCAAATCTTGCAACCAGATTAAAAGTTCAGGAACGTCCGTTAATATCATTTCAAGCGGAAGTACCTTTAGATACTTGGCGTATTTTGTATCATCCTTAGCTTTTGGAATATAATTTTTCATTTGTTTTTTCGCTATATGTTTAACGGATGCTTATAATAGTTTAAACTTACTTCCTCTCTAAACCCAGCAATTTATCCAACTGTTTACATTCACCTTTACTAAGCAATTCAACCGTCATCGGCACATCAGCCAGCGGGCGATCGTTGCCATCGGTTTTTACCACAGCGATGAGGTCAACCATTTCTATACCTGTAACCACTTCGCCAAATACAGTATAACCCATATCAAGGTGAGGGATACCGCCCACAGCTTTGTAATATTCGCGCTGACTTAGCGGAATCTTGCGGCCTTTCAGGCGGGTTTCCTGTACTTTATCGAGCGTTTCATCAGTAAATCGTTTGCCCTCTGCAATGTAAAACTGCGATCCGCTGGAAGCCTTGTCGGGGTTATCGTCCCTCGCGGCTGCAAGTACGCCCTTTTTATGAAAGATGCTATCTCTGAACTCTGCCGGGACTGTATAACCTACCGATCCTTCGCCAAGCTCGGCACCGGGTTTGGCATTTTTCGAGTCCGGATCGCCTCCCTGTATCATAAAGTCTTTTATCACCCTGTGAAAAAGCGTACCGTTAAGCGTGCCTTGCTTAGCCAGCTTTATAAAGTTATCGCGGTGCAGCGGGGTTTCGTTATATAGCCTGATGATGCACTGGCCATAACTGGTTTTAATGCGCACATACTGGTTTTTAGGAGGTTTGGCAAAAGCGCAAACCGATATGAGCAGCAGCGCGATGGTAGTCAGTTTTTTCATGCCCTAAAATACTATTCCTGCGGATTATCAATCTCATCAAAATAATCAACCATTAACGATTTAATGAGCATTTCCTGCTCAAGCAGGGTATAATTAGGGATGGGTTTAACCGCTTTCCAATGCGGCCAGCCATCCTGATCAAGCCCCTCCAGCTCATAAAAGCCCATTTTGCTGAACAATTTACAATTGGCAATATGCATCAACTCCTCCTTTTGACGCTTGCTGAATTTACGAGGGCCTTGCCCGAGTTCCTGCACGCCTATTAAAAACAGCATCACCTTTAAATCAGGCTTCTCATTGTCAAAATCATCGGCAATGCGTTGCTGTAACTCCTCCCATCTCTTATTTACTTCTGCTGGTTTCATTTGTGGGCAAAGATACGCTTAACAACATTGTTACCGTTAAATGATACTTTGAATATTTTATTAATTATCTTTGCAACTTAGTTACATTACTGGTCTTGAAACGTAATTCTAAAAAGATTATCACCTCAGCAATATTACTGATCTGCTTTATAGCGGGCCAGCTAATAGTGTATACGCACCAGCACCACCTCATTAAACAGGCCGATAAGATCAATACGGCAAAAAATCAGCACCAGCAGATCTTTACAGAAAAGTGTCAGATATGTGATGCCATGCACCATACCAGTATGGATGTGGTACATCACAATTATGCTGTACACTTAACCGCTGCCCCTTATGTATACCATACCGGCGATTTTGATTTTTTAAGTTTCGCGCTTATCCAGTCCGACGGGCTTTCTCCCCCGGTTGCATAACCCATTATGCAACTAACGCTGCTGCTTTTTACGCGGCGGCAATTATTTTCTTGAAATCCCCTTAAAACACTTTAATGAAACTTAAGCTATTTATAGGCATGCTTTTACTATTGGTACAAAGCATCGCGTTCGCTGATAATATCAATTTAAAAGGCCGCGTAGTTGATGGCAATAATCAACCATTACCGGGCGCAACCATTACCATTCCCGATCTTAAAATATCAACCCAAACCAATGTTGATGGTGAGTTTTCTTTCAAAGCCATACCCAACAGAGGCAAGTTTTTAATACAGATACAGTATGTAGGCTTTAAAACGCTTACGCAGGTGATCGATCTGGCTGGCGGAACCGATTTGATTTTTAAACTTCAGGCATCAGTTATTGAAGCCCGTGAAGTAGTAATTACCGGCACGCCTATCAGCGGCAATAACCGTCAGAACAGCACATCGGTAAGCGCGCTTAACCGCGAGGAATTACTAAGACCCGCAACAAACCTGATTGACGCTTTGGCCAAACAGGTACCGGGCGTATCGCAAATTACTACAGGCCAAGGCATTTCTAAACCCGTAATACGCGGTTTAAGCTATAACCGTGTAGTTACCCTTAACGATGGTATTAAGCAACAAGGCCAGCAATGGGGCGACGAGCACGGCGTGGAGGTTGACCAATATGGCGCCGACCGGGTAGAGGTACTACGCGGCGCGGCTTCGTTACTATACGGATCAGACGCTTTGGGCGGTGTAATTAACTTGCTGGAGCCTTTAACCCCGGCCGACGGACAAATTCGTGGTGAGTTTTTAACCAACTATTCTACCAATAACGGTTTAACAGGTTCATCATTAATGCTAACCGGTAATGAAAATGGTTTTGTATGGCGCGGCCGCGGATCATATAAAAACGCGTATTCATTTAAAACCCCAGCGGGATATTTCCCTAACTCGGGCTTTAACGAAACTAACCTGAGCGGTATGCTGGGCCTTAACAAAAACTGGGGTTACTCGCATATCAACTTCTCGTACTATAAAAACAACATCGGCTTTTTTGATCCGGAACCGGGAAGTGGCTATAACTTTTTAAAGGAAGATGGCGATGCATTTACCGATGCCGATTACAAAAACCGTAAACTATTATTCCCGAGGCAGGACATCCGCCATTACAAGATCAACTGGGATAACAATATTATAGTAGGCAGCGGTCACCTGAAATTGAATTTTGGCTACCAGAAAAATCAGCGCCGCGAACTGGAGGACAGTCTTGATCCATCATTGTTCTTCGACCTGAATACTTACTCGGGCGATGCGAAATATTACCTGCCCGAAAGCAATGGCTGGCAGCCCGTATTTGGTGCAAGCACCGAAATTGGCCATAGTGTAAATAAAGGAGCCGAGTTTTTAATACCCGATTATGATACCTATGGCATTGGCGCTTTTGCCTACGCTAAAAAGGCATGGGGTAAAAACACCTTTAACATTGGTGTACGTTATGATTACCGCAAAAACACTGGTAAAGAACTGTTGGAAGATGGCGAACAGAAATTCGGTGCGTTTACCAACAAGTTTTCGAACGTGAGCGGCGCGCTGGGTTATACCCACGAGTTTAACGATAAACTGAACTTTAAAGCCAATGCAGGTTCGGCCTTCCGTGCGCCAAACCCTGCCGAACTGGCTTCAAATGGTGTACATGAAGGCACCTTCCGTTATGAAATAGGTAATAGCAACCTGTCGCCGGAGAGAAGCTACCAGGCCGACGCTACCCTGGAGTATGATGATAAATTTTTAAGCGCGAGCGCGAGCATCTACAATAACTACATCCATAATTTTATTTACTCAAGCCACACGCCCGGCGATATAAGGGAAGAAACCGCAGCCGACGGTAGCACCAGCAGCTATGATGTTTACCATTACGGACAGGTAAACGCCAACTTATATGGCTTTGAAGGTAGCCTTACCCTACACCCGGTGAGCTTTATCCATTTCGAGAACGTATTTGGCTATGTACACGCGCAAAATACTACGCTTAACAGGCCGCTGGCATTTATCCCGGCAGGTTCGCTGAGGAATACCCTGCGTTTTGAGCCTACAATCAGGGGCTTAAAACAATCGTTCATTTATGTGGGTATCGATAACTTCTTTAAACAAGGCCGTTTCGATAGCACCTTTGAAACCGCTACATCGGGCTATACCCTGTTAAACGCGGGCGTGGGTACTACAGTTAACCTGGGCAAACAGCCACTGAAACTATATGTATCAGGTAATAACCTGCTCGATAAAAAATACTACGATGCTTTGAGCCGACTGAAAGCCGGTCGCATCAGCACAGAGGATCCAACCTTTGGTATTTACAACCCGGGGCGTAATATTACGTTCGGTGTTTACTTGCCGTTCTCTATAAAATAAAGCTAATATAAAATACCCCTGTTAGCAGCATCATTTCCTGTAAAAAGGAATGATGCTTTTTTGTTTGTAAACATTTTTAAAGCTATTGTGTATAATTATTATGTACAGAAAACCCGCCCTGCTGATCCTGTTCCTGCTGATCAGATTTGCCGCGTTCGCGCAGCCCGATACCATCTCCATTACGCTGGATAATGTTCAATACCCGTACCCGGTAAAGTTTATGCCGGTAAACACCCATGGGCAGGATCTGCGGATGGCCTATATGGATATTGCACCGGCCAATGCCAACGGTAAAACGGTAATGCTGTTTCATGGCAAAAACTTCGGCGGCTATTACTGGACTAACGAGATCAAGGCGTTTACCGCCAAAGGCTACCGTGTGATAGTGCCCGATCAGCTGGGTTTCGGTAAATCGTCAAAAGCGTTCATCCACTACAGCTTTCATAAGCTGGCGCGGTTAAACAAACAACTGCTGGATACGCTCGGTATAAAAAAGACCTATATTATGGGACATTCAATGGGCGGCATGCTGGCCACACGCTTTACGCTGATGTATCCCGAAACGGTAGAAAAACTATTACTGGAAAACCCTATCGGCCTGGAAGATTACCACGCCTTTGTACCTTACCTGAGTGCCGAAGAGCAGTACAAAACAGAATTGAAAACCACGCCCGAAAGCGTAAAGAAGTACTACCAAAACTCCTACTTTACCCAGTGGAAACCTGAGTACGATTACCTTGTTAAGATAGGCGCCAACGTAAGCAAAAGTGCCGATTTTCCGCGGTACGCGAAAGTGGCAGCATTAACCTATGAAATGATTTACGAGCAACCCGTTTGCTACGAGTTCGGAATGATAAAGGTGCCGACGGTGCTTTTTATCGGTTTAGAGGATAATACCATTGTAGGCAAGGGTCTGCTTTCACCGGCAGAACAGGCCAAACATGGCCAATACAAAATATTGGCCCCCGAAACCGCAAAGAAGATCCCGAACGCAAAACTGATCGCCTTTGAAGGTGTAAAACATATTCCGCATATTGAAGCGCCGGAGAAATTTTTAAAGGCGCTGGAGAGGGAGTTGTAAGTTGTGTGTTGTAAGTTGTGAGGTTTGGGGTTCGAGGTTTCAGTTTCGGGTGGAGAAGGGGCGCGCTATCCGTTAGCAAACAGCTTTGGGCGAAAGCAGGCAGAACTGCGGAAGCCATGAGCCGCAAGGCGGGCATAGAAACTTGTTGCATGGGGGTAGAAATGAGCTTTAGGGCAAAAGTTCCAGCCCCAAGTTCTACACGTTTTGCAGGGGATGGCCTTGTGCGGCAAAGAAGCCTTTGGCTTGACAAGCCGTTATTCGCTGTTTGTTTGTTATAGGTGCTCATGAGATCGCTTTGCTTAGTCTATTACTTTTGGGCTCAAAAGTAATAGACTAAGCGGCCAAGAGCAGACTGGCGTTAATTACTGCACAAGCCTAACCTAAGTAGGGCTTGCTTCATACCTCGCAATTGACAAAAGCCAATTCAGCTTAAATCAGTCCTTTATACAATCCATAATTCTCATCGTCAAAGCAAATAAATATCACTTGCTCAATACTATCGTTCTCCGCTAAAAAATCCTTTACGGTGGTAATAGCAATTTCGGCGGCTTTATCCTTCGGGAAGTGGTATATCCCGGTACTGATATTAGGGAAGGCTATCGTTTTAACATTGTTTTCCACCGCAAGCCGCAGGCTGTTTCGATAGGCGTTGGCCAGCTGCTGTTCTGCTTTTGCGGCACTGCTGCTATTCCAAACCGGACCAACGGTGTGTATCACATATTTAGCAGGGAGATTACCGCCTGTGGTAATTACCGCTTCGCCGGTTTTGCAGCCGCCTTGGCGGTCGCGTATTTTTATACAGTCATCTAAAATGGCTTTACCACCTGCGCGATGGATGGCGCCATCCACGCCGCCCCCACCAAGTAAAGACTTATTTGCCGCGTTAACTATAGCATCAACCGTTTGTTTGGTAATGTCGCCCTGTATTAGTTTTATTCTGCTGTTAGTCATGTTTATATAATTTTAAATAACCCAAGATGTTCAAAATATAAGTTGTGCCCCAATTTTATGAAGAGATCAAAACCGCTTCAGGTACTTTTTATCCACCAATTCCCCATAAGGGATATTAGCCTGTTTATCAAGACTGAACCATGGTCCATGCTGATCTTGTAACACCTGTATGTTTTGCGCGGGCATAAAACTCTGTGCAAGCAGGAATACCTTTTTGTTCTGGCTGTTGGTTGTTACATTAAGCACGATGAAACAATGCCCCGGCGAGCCGCCCTTTATAAATACATCTCCAACTTGCAGCTGATCGGCATTGCCGACCGTTTTTAATTCTTTATCTAACGATAACGTTCCGGCATAGGAGAATACCAGTGTGAGGTAGCGTAAAAAGTTATCGTGTCCGTAATCTTTTTTGCCTTTTAGTATCCAGCGTTCGTTCGCGTAACGGTAGCCATCGGCATAGTGTACCCAATCGCACTTAAAACCGCTGGTAAAGTTAAAGCTAATGCCTTTATGGTTTTGTTTACTGTACAGGTATTCGGCCCGCAGGCGAATCACCGCGTCAGCGCATTGTTGCAGGTCCCGGCTGCCAATGCTCATATCGACTATGGCAGCGGTGTACGCATCGGTACGGGCAATGTCGCCCTTGTAAGTTTTGGCCGGTGTGCCTGCCGGTTTCAGTGTTAAAGTTTGCAGCCAGTGCGCAAAAGAGCCGCTTTCTGTTTTCGCTATCGCATAGCCTTGCGGTGCTTTAAACCTATCGGCAATGGTGTTGTTAGCAAGCGGTAAATAAAGTAGTGTGATTAAGGCAAGGATGGTTTTCATGATCGTTTACTGCTGATGAGTTGCTGATATGGGTTAATAGGCTCAGGGAACTTATTGGTAAGCCCGAACGCGGAGAAATGCAGATGTGTAGGCGAACGTTTTTTATAAGCGTTTAACCCGGTTCGACCAACTTCGGCTATCTTTTGCCCTTGTTTAACCACATCGCCAGGTTTAACAAATATGGCGTTATTGTGGGCATAATAGCTGATGATGTTTTGCTGCGGATGATACACCCAAATATACTTTCCGCCACGCAAAGTACCCTCTGGCAACCACACATTGCTGCACGCGATCACGATGCCGTCATCAACCGCGAGTACATTAACGGGTTGGCGGGTATTGTCGTCGATGCCGTCCTGGTTCTTATCCTTTATAAAAATATCGTGTGCCGGGTGTGCCGAATGTTTGTTGCCATCAAAATAACTATACCCTTTGGCCGAATACCCACTGCCCTTATAGCCGCCAATCGCGCTGGGTCCATAGCCTTGCAGCGGGAAAACCCATGAGCTATGTTTTACGGCAATTGTTGGCGTTGCCTTAAGCTTTAATATAAGCGGGGCGAATTGTGCTGCTGCTGCTTTCTTACTGATAGTATTGTTCAACACGTCGGTATTCAGCTGGTCTATCTGCTTGCAAATACTCGCTGCGTCCTGCGCTATGGTTTGCGCCGATATGCTTAGAAATGTAATAAGGGTTATTAATTTGGTTCTCATATTGGTTTAACAAGATAAAGCTAAAAATATTGTTAGAAGAAGTAACAGTTAAAATTCGGGAGGTAGTATACCCCATTGTTACGGCGAGAAGATTCTGAAGAGTACAGGACGAGGTGACCGGTTTTAAACAGTATTTTTAATTCCCTCCTTGGGGAGCATAGCCGTCAACTTAAATATTGATCAATGAAATATTTACTTGAGAGCGTAAATATTATAGCAGAATATCGACTCACCCCAACTTTGCTTCGCTCGTCACCCCTCTCTCCGCAAGCGGAAAGAGGGGATTTTGTTTTTTTTAGCCCTCTTTGCGCTTGCGCAGAGAGGGCAGGTCCAGCGAAGCGTAGACCGGGTGAGTTAACTATGCGGTTTGCTTAAACCCTTAAGTTGAAGACTATGTCCCAGGGGAGGAAATCCCGCATTGCCACCCACTTATTTTACGCTATCTCGATATCGCCCTCAAATACCTGTACGGCGGGGCCTTCTAAAAATATATCGGTAAACAGTTCGCCGTCGTAATTAAAGCGGATGTTGAGGTCGCCGCCTAAAACCTTGATGGGGGTGGTGATGTGCCCGGTTTGGTTTTTGTGTTTGGCCATGGCCAGCGCGACTGCGGTAACACCTGTTCCGCAGGCAAAGGTTTCATCCTCAACGCCGCGTTCAAAGGTGCGTACAAAGTAGCCCTCATCCTTGGGTTCCACAAAGTTAATGTTGATGCCCTCGGCACGGTAAGTATCGTTATTGCGTATGGCTGATCCTTCGTGGTATACGTCTTTATCTTTCAACCCGTCGGTTAATTGCACGTAGTGCGGCGAGCCGGTATTTAATACATAGGCATCGGCATCGCTGGTGATGGTGTTCACATCTATCATTTGCAGGCTCACCCAATCGCCGCTTGCTGTAATTTTGGCATAATGCGGGCCATCGACCGCCAAAAATTCCGTTTCGCTGTCTATCACCCCTAAAAACTTAGCGAAGGCTACAATGCACCTGCCGCCGTTGCCGCACATGCTGCTTGGCTGCCCGTCGGCATTATAGTATACCATTTCAAAATCAAAACCTTCCTTTTTTTGCAGGAACATGATACCATCGCCCCCAACACCGAAACGGCGGTCGCAAAGGCGCTCCAACAGCTGCGGATCGTTATGATTTACAATGTTTTCGCGGTTATCGATCAGTATAAAATCGTTACCGGCACCCTGGTATTTATAGAAATGTACTTTCACTATATTTTAAAATAATATTCAGCGTTTAATATTACCAATAAGTATAAATATATCTGTCATTTACCTGTTAATTAAGTTTAACATTTTTTAACAAAATAGGCAATAACATACGGGGTATCATATCGTCTATATGGTATTATATTTGAACTAAAGGTTTTAACCCTAAAAAAAGAAAGAATAATTGATATGAAAAAAGTTGGTTTAACATTATTAACCGCGTTTGTAGGCGGTGCAATGGCGTTAGGCACATACAAAGTGTTCGAGAAAAAGAGCGCTGATAATATGTCCTTTGAGGATCGCCAGAAAGTTTATTTTACAAACAACCCTGCAACGGTATCATCTGCCGGCGCGGTTGATTTTACACAAGCGGCGGGCGCGGTAACGCCCGTGGTGGTTTATATACGCACAAGTTATTCATCAAATCAGGGTGGTGGCCGTAATCCGCTCGAAGAAATGTTTGGCGATATGCTGGGTCAGCGTCAGCGCCCGCAGGGAGTGCAGCAGGCTTCGGGCTCGGGTGTTATCATCTCTCCGGATGGTTACATCGTTACCAACAACCACGTAGTTGAAAAGGCCGACAAGATCACCGTTAACACGAATGATCACCGCCGGTTTGAAGCTAAGGTAGTAGGTACTGACCCTAATACCGACCTCGCCCTGATCAAAATTTCGGCAACAGACCTGCCTATCGTAAAGTTGGGTAACTCTGATGAGGTGAAAGTAGGCGAGTGGGTACTTGCAGTAGGTAACCCCTTTAACCTTACTTCAACCGTAACAGCGGGTATAGTAAGCGCTAAAGGCCGTAACATCGGTATCATCGGCAGCGAGAATAACGACGAGGATGAAAATCCGTTTGGCCGTACGCAAATGTCGCAAAAGCCAAGGCTGAATAAGGCTATCGAGTCGTTCATCCAAACAGACGCGGCCATTAACCCGGGCAATAGCGGCGGCGCGTTGGTAAATACCAAAGGCGAACTGATCGGTGTTAACTCGGCTATCGCTTCGCACACCGGTTCGTACGAAGGTTATGGCTTTGCCATCCCTATCAACCTTGCTAAAAAAGTATTGAACGATATTCAAAAATATGGGTCGGTAAAACGTGCCTATGTGGGTATCAGCTTTACAGATCTTGATCCGGATAAGGCGAAAGAACTGAACATCAGCAGGACTACCGGCTTATACGTTAGCGACATTGTTGACGGCGGTGGCGCTGCCGCGGCAGGTATTAAAAAAGGCGATATTATTACCAAGGTAGAAGGTGTACCGGTTTATGAGTCGTCAGACTTGCAGGAACGTGTAGGCCGCCTGACTCCGGGCGATAAATTGAAGATCACCGTACTGCGAGATGATGCGGAGAAAGATTTTAACGTTACTTTAAAAGGTGATATTCCTGCGCCGAAAACAGCAGCCGTATCAAAATCGGCCGAGGAGTTGTTTAACCGTTTAGGTGCAAGCTTTCAGCCGCTTACTAACGCGCAAAAAGCTAAATACCGTGTAAGCAGCGGCGTAATTGTAACACAGGTTCGTCCGGGTCGTTTATTTGACGATACCGAAATTCCTGAAGGTTCTATCATCACCAATATCAACAGGCAGCCCATAAACAGCATTGCCGATATTGATAAAGCGATCACTAACCTGCGCAATGGTCACCTGGTAATAAAAGGTTACTATCCTGATGGTACCGCGTTTAACAATATGTTCCAGGTGCAATAATGCATTGAGTGTATTGAATAGTTTTCTGAAAAACCCGGTATTAGTTTGCCGGGTTTTTCTTTTTTATAGCTGCACCGTTTTGTAACTTAGCCACATGAACGCGCCTAATGATAATGCCTTTTTAAGCCTTCAGTTTGTGCGTAGCATAGTTATGCCCCTGCCCGGTGTAACCGAAAAAATATGTTTTGATACCCCCGCGTTTTACGCCAATAAAAAAATATTTAGCAGGCTTAAAGAGGACGGGCTTTCGTGGGTAATGTATACCGAAGAGCGCGACAAATGGATGCAGGCCGACCCCGAAACATTTTTTATAACCGACCATTATGTTAATTACAACTATATGCTGGTTAACTTAGCCACCGTAAACCCGGCCGATCTGCAATTGCTGCTGATTACCGCGTGGAAGAACCGGGCTTTGAAAAAGCAGGTTGAAACCGCGCTGGCGCAAGGTCTTATCAACGAATAAAACAATACTTAACCGCTACTATGACCCCATTACAGGCCCTGCAAAAATATTTTGGATACAGTGAGTTCAGGCACGAGCAGGAGGCTATTATACAGCAGGTACTAAACGGTCGCGATGTAATGGCGCTGATGCCAACGGGCGGCGGTAAATCATTATGTTACCAATTGCCCGCGGTGTTGCTTAATGGCTTAACCATTGTTATTTCGCCGCTTATAGCGCTGATGAAAGACCAGGTAGATAGCCTGAACGTGGCGGGCATTCCGGCGGCCTTTATCAATTCGGCACAAAGCCCCGATGAGCAGCGGGTGATAGTACAAAAATTGAGAGATAACCAGATCAGGCTTTTATATCTTGCCCCGGAACGTTTGTTCGGCTCGGAAAACAAACTGGTCGACTTTCTGAAATCGCTGCCCGTGGTACAGATCGCCATTGATGAGGCGCACTGTATTTCACACTGGGGGCACGATTTTCGCCCAGAATACCTGATGCTCGCCGGGTTGAAAGTGCACTTCCCCCAAATACCGGTGATCGCACTTACCGCCACGGCCGACAAGCTCACCCAAAAGGATATCCTCGAAAAACTGAACCTGCACCAGCCTGCGGTGTACGTGGCCTCGTTTAACCGGGCCAATATCACGTACCGGGTAATGCCCAAAAACAAAAGCTTTAACCAGCTGCTGGCTTTCTTGCAGGATAGAAAAGAAGATTCGGGTATTATCTATTGCCTCTCGCGTAAATCAACGGAGGCATTAGCCGCCGATCTTCGGGATGAGGGTTTCTCCGCAAGCGCGTACCATGCCGGGTTAGATACCGCCCTTAAGGCCAAAAACCAGGAAGCGTTTTTGCGCGACGAAGTGAAGATTATGGTGGCTACCATCGCTTTTGGTATGGGCATCAACAAATCGAACGTGAGGTATGTGGTCCATATCGATCTGCCTAAAAATATAGAGGGCTACTATCAGGAAACCGGCAGGGCGGGCAGGGATGGTTTGCCGTCGGATGCGATGCTGTATTATTCGCCGGGCGATGCCGTTAAGCTGAAAAGCTTTGTGGCGCTGGAGAACAATGAAGAGCAAAGTCGCATCATGCTCGAAAAGCTGAACGACATGGTGAGCTACAGCGAGCTGCACACCTGTCGCCGTAAGTTCTTGCTTAATTACTTTGATGAGCCGGCCGGCGATCATTGCGGATCGTGCGATATATGTTTGAGCGAGTTTAAAAAGTTCGATGGTACGCTCATCGCTCAAAAAGCACTTTCGGCCGTAACCCGTTTGGGGCAGCGTTTTGGCAGTACTTACGTGGTCGATTTTCTGCGCGGCTCAAAAAGCGAAAAGATCCGCGAGGAACATAAACAATTAAAAACCTACGGCATTGGTGTCGATGTAAGCAAGGTACAATGGCAGCGTTACCTGCGCGAACTCATTGCCTTTGGCTATTTGCAGGTAACGGATGATGCCTACCCGGTGATAAAGCTGACCGCCAAAAGCGAGGCTGTGCTTAAGGGCCTGCAAAAGGTAGAACTCACCGAAGCGCAAATCATTGAAGAGCAAATTACCGAAACACCATATTTTGAGGCCGATCTGCTCAATAAGTTAAAAGACGTACGCCGCGGCATTGCCGAACTGGAAAACGTGCCGCCTTACGTGGTGTTATCAGATGCTACCTTATTGGAGATAGCCACTTACCTGCCACAAAGCCTGGATGAACTAAGATTGATCTCCGGCTTTGGCGATATTAAGCTGGCAAGGTACGGGCGCGAGTTTTTAAAGCCTGTAAAAAGCTATTGCGACGAAATACAGCTATCGTCACGCATCAGCCAAAAATCAGCTAAGCGCGAGCGCAAGGCAAAACCACGCAGCGAAAAGGTGAACGATACCAAAAAGGAAAGCCTGAACTTGTATCGTGCCGGTAAAACTATACCCGAGATAGCCAAAGACAGGGGCTTGTCACCTGTAACGGTAGAAGGGCACCTGGCCTTTTTTGTGCAGTCGGGCGAGATGAACGTATCCGAAATAGTGGTTGAGAGCAAGATCCCGGCTATAAAAGATGCCATTGAAAGTTACGGACAAGAACGTCTGGCCCCGCTAAAGGAAGTTTTAGGCGACGATTACAGCTACGGCGAAATAAAAGCTGTAATAAGCTGGCTGAACCGGGAACAATAAATTTTAACTTTGTTTATAATACAAAAGCGCGAACCCTTTAGCCGGGTAAACAAGCTTACAAAATACCATTGCTTATGATCATCGAACAACTATACCAGCTATTTTTGCAACACCCTGTAATTAGTACCGATACCCGCAGAATAGCACCCGACAGTATGTTTTTTGCCCTGAAGGGAGATAAGTTTGATGCCAATAAATTCGCGGAACAGGCCATTGCATCCGGAGCGGCTTACGCGGTAATTGATAACGCGGCCTATAAAATAAGTGAACAATATATTTTAGTAGATGATGTACTGGAAGCCTTGCAGGATCTGGCACGATACCATCGTAAGCAATTAAATATTCCCGTGGTTGGCCTTACGGGTACCAATGGTAAAACCACCACTAAAGAACTCATTAATGCTGTATTATCCCAGCATTTTAACACACAGGCTACGCAAGGCAATTTAAACAACCATATTGGCGTACCGCTTACCATACTTACTATTAACAGTACTCACGAAGCTGCAGTAATAGAAATGGGGGCCAACCATCAGCTCGAAATAGAGTTGCTGAGCAGTATAGCGCAACCAACACTTGGCCTTATTACCAATGTAGGTAAGGCGCATCTCGAAGGCTTTGGCGGTATAGAGGGTGTTAAAAAAGCAAAAGGCGAATTATACGATTACCTGGCCATCCATCCGGGAGTAGAGCGAGAACTGCGTACGGTGTTTATTAATCATGATGATAGCACGCTGCTAACAATGGCAGGCGCACGTTCCTTTGAAAATGTGGTGTACTACGGCACACAGGGAGAAGGCAATATCATCACCGGTAAGCTGATCGAAAACTCACCGCACCTTACTTTGGAGTGGACTAAGGATGATGCTGCTGAAAACTACACGGTAAAGTCGCAGTTAACAGGTGTGTATAACCTTGATAATATTTTGGCGGCCATCAGCATCGGTACTTACTTGGGCCTTTCGGCAGATGAAATTAATAAGGGCATTGCCGAATATCAGCCTAAAAACAACCGCTCGCAAATAGTACAAACCGGCACCAATACTCTTATCTGCGATTATTACAATGCCAACCCAAGCAGCATGTTTGTGGCTATTGATAATATTGGCAAAATTACTGCCGACCGCAAAGTATTAATACTCGGCGACATGTTTGAAATGGGTGATGAAGCCGCTGCCGAGCACAAAGCCGTTATTGATAAAGCGATGGATACCCCGGTAGATGAACGCATTTTTATCGGCCCCGATTTTTACGGTCAGGCACCACAAGGGTACGAGGGTTTTTATAAAACGGTAGAAGATGTGATAATGGCATTGCAGGCAAAACCGATAAAAGATTCGACCATTTTAATTAAAGGATCGCGCGGTATGGCACTCGAAAGATTGGTAGAACTGTTTGGTTAACAGTTTTTATTTAGAAGGCTTGCAAAGCTTGATTTTTTTTATGTAGTTTGCGGCAATCAATTGCCAACCAATGCGTAAACTTTTATCAATCCTCTGTATTGCTGCGTGCGGTTTTACCGCCCAAGCCCAGCAAAAGCTTTATTTAAGCAAGCCCAAATTCAGTACCGGAAACCAGGATGAATGGAGCGATCCGAAATTTAACGACGCTTCGTGGAAAACCATCGACCCAACCATCCTTTGGGAAAAACAAGGCTACGATTATACCGGCTTTGCCTGGTACCGTTTCCATGTGGTTATCCCTTCGTCGTTAAAAGAAAAATCAGCTTTAAAAGATTCACTTACCGTATACCTTGCCCGTATCGACGACTCTGACGAGGCCTACTTTAACGGCGTTAAAATAGGTAAAACCGGCACTACAATTGAAGATCCGCAAGGCTATAACGGCATGTTTGGCGCCGAAAGAAAATACACCTTCGCCCTCAATAAAGTACCCGTAAACTGGGATAAAGAGAACGTTATTGCCGTAAAGGTGTATGATGGCGGCGGCGATGGCGGTATGTACAGCGAAAAGCCATACCTTGCCATGCGCGATTATATTGACGGCGTAGTTGTAAATACAAGCAAAGGCTTCAGTTTTGCCGGCGCTTTCGCCACCAAAGACATTATTTTAGAGAACAACAATAGCGTAGCCTTAAGCGGTTCGTTGAGCGTTCAGCTAAAAGACGGTCCTGATAAAGTGTTAAAGCAAACGCCTTATACCTTTACCCTTGCCGCGCACGAAAAAAAGGTATTCAAGGTAAAAGAAGCCAACAAAGAAGGCGCGTACCTTAACTATGTTTTCACCGAAAAAACAACGGGTAAAAAAATAGAACAGCGCGAAGAAATTCCATACATACTTACTCCTAAAGCACCGCTTACACCACGCATAAACGGTGCAGAAGTAACCGGGGTAAGGCCAAATTCGCCGTTCCTGTACAAAGTTGCGGCAACAGGCCAAAAACCAATTCAATACTCAGCCGCTCAATTACCCGAAGGCTTAACTATTGATAAAGCAACCGGTATTATCACAGGCGCGGTAAGCAAAGCGGGCGATTACCCGGTAAAACTTACCGTTACCAATAAGTTAGGCAAAGCACAACGCACGCTTACCATTAAAGTGGGCAGTTTATTAGCGCTAACCCCGGCTATGGGCTGGAACAGCTGGAACTGCTGGGGCCTTTCTGTCACTACCGATAAAGTGAAGGCATCGGCGCAAGCCTTAATTGATAAAGGCCTTATCGATCACGGCTGGACGTACATCAACATTGATGACGGATGGGAATCAGCAAAACGTAATGACGACGGAACCATCGGCACTAACGAAAAATTTCCTGATCTGAAAGCGCTTGGCGACTGGCTTCACAGTCACGGTTTAAAGTTCGGGATCTATTCATCGCCGGGCGACCTTACCTGCGGCGGTTATTTAGGCTCGTACAAACACGAGTTACAGGATGCCGAAAGCTATGCCAAATGGGGTGTGGATTATTTAAAGCACGACTGGTGTTCTTATTCATCAGTAGCGGGCAGCGATACTTCGCTGGAAACCTTTGTGAAACCTTACCGTGTAATGGAGCAGGCCCTGCGTGCCCAACCACGTGATATTTACTATAGCTTGTGCCAGTACGGTATGAAAGATGTTTGGAAATGGGGCGACAAGGTTGATGCCAATAGCTGGCGTACTACCGGTGATATTACCGATACTTGGGAGAGCCTGCACGATATCGGCTTTAGCCAATACAAAATTGCCGACTACCCTAAACCCGGCCGCTGGAACGACCCGGATATGCTGATAGTAGGTAAAGTAGGCTGGAGCGGAAACCTGCGTAATACCCGCCTTACACCTAACGAGCAATATACCCACATCAGCTTGTGGAGCCTGCAAGCTTCGCCCTTGCTGATCGGTTGCGACATTAGCCAGTTGGATGAATTTACGTTGAGCCTGCTTACCAATGATGAAGTGATCGCTGTTAACCAGGATGTGCTGGGCAAACAAGCGCACAGGGTATTAGCTAATGACGATTTCCAGGTATACGTAAAAGAACTGGCCGATGGCAGCAAAGCGATAGGTATCTTCAACATGAAAACTACCTACACTAAAGCCTCGGTTAAATGGAGCGACATTAAGTTAAGCCTTCCTAAAAAGGTGCGCGATCTTTGGCGCCAAAAAGACTTAACTGCCGTAACAAGCACCTTCAGCAACACCCTGCCACCGCACGGTGTAGTGATGGTGAAAGTGAAATAAGCGGGGTTAACCTGTTTTAAAGTTGGAATGTTGTAAGGTTGAAATGTTCTGATAACCGTTTAAAGGTTGGAATGTTGCAAAGTTGAAATGTTGTGTTTCGCTTCGCAGTGTTCCAACTTTTTTATCTTTGGGGCAACGTTACAACATTCAAACCTTTAAACCTTTCAACATTAGGGCAACCTTACAACTTTCAAACATTCCAACCTTCCAACAAAAACATCATGATCTTCCCTGCTCAATACTCTACTTTATCATCATCTGCTTTAAATGTGCGTTTGCAGGAGAGGTATGGCTTAACAGGTAGCACCTGCCGCTTGTTGATGCGTAATGTGAGTGATACCTATTTACTGGAAGATGCGAACGGCAGGTATATTTTCAAGATATATCGTGATGCCCACCGTAAGCACGATGAAATAAAGGCGGAAGTAGAGTTACTTAATGCTTTAAAAGAAGGCGGCGCAAAGGTTGCGTATCCGCTAACAGATCTTTCGGGGCAGCAAATACAGGAATTTAACGCCATTGAAGGTACCCGCTACGGCGTAATGTTTGCCTATGCCGAGGGTAAAGTGGTGGCTGACCTTACCGATGAACATCTCGAAACTATAGGCCGTGAAATGGCCGCTGTACATAATATCTCCTCATCAATAAAGCTGAAATATCCCCGAAAGCCCTACACTGTTGAAACCATGCTTCGTGAACCGATAGCGACCATAGTGCCCGCGTTTAAGGAGCTTCAGGATGAGTACGCGTACTTATCGTCGGCTTCGGCAAAAGTAGCGGCGCATATTGAAGCGTTTGATCTTAGCCAATTCAGCACAGGCTATTGCCATTACGATTTTCTGCCCAAAAACTTTCACTTTACCGATGCCGCAAATGTCACCTTTTTCGATTTCGACTTTGCCGGATACGGATTGTTGGCTAATGATATCGCCTCGTTCTATATCCATTTATTTTTAGAGGTAATGAATGGCAAGCTAACACAAGAAAAAGCCGATGAACAGTTCGCCGTATTTGTGGCCGCCTACCGTATGGTAAGGCCATTATCAAATGAAGAATTGGCTGCGGTGCCTTATCTCGGCTTCGCGTTTTGGGTGTTCTATTTCGGTTTTCATTATGAAAATTTCGACGACTGGTCGAGCATATTTTTCACCACCGGCTTCATTAAAGGCCGCGTAGCGCTGATAAAGAAATGGGCGGATAGGTATTTTGTTGAGGTGAAAGCGGAAAGGTAAAAGGAGAAAGCGGAAAGCTTAAAAAAAGCAGCCTGTAAGGTGGGCTTAGTTGATGTATTAACTGCTTGTTGATCTGCCTGTTATTTGCCGGGGTTTGAATAGTTGTTTTTTCTTGCTTTCTTTGTGTGGAATTATTCTAAATAACAAATGAAAAAACTATACATCGTACTGCTGCTGGTTTGTGTTGCCGCGGTTGGCGCTTCAGCACAATCAAAATTGGAACAGGACAGGCAGGCTATAAAGGCCTTTGCGGGCTTTTACAAGGTGACCTTTAATTATGCCGAAACTTTTGCGCCAGATACTGCTTATAAATTCCACCCACGTTACAACTCCTGGGGTTACGAGTGGGCGGTAATTGAAGAAGACTCGCCGAAAAGAATAGTGATACAGCACCTTTTGGTAGTTGCCGATAGTATGGTTATTAAGCACTGGCGCGAGGATTGGGAGTACGAACAACCAACCATGCTGGCCTTTGATAAAGAAAACCGCTGGACCAAAGTAACCTTAAAGCCTGCCGAAGTAAAAGGCCGCTGGGTACAAAAGGTATTCCAGGTAGATGATAGTCCGCGTTACGAGAGCATAGGCACCTGGGTGCATGTGGATGGCCGCCACCAATGGCAAAGCGAAACCGACTCGCCGCTGCCGCGTCGCGAGTTTACCAAACGCAGCGATTATAATGTACTGCGTCGTGGTAACCGTGTTTACCTAACGCCGGAAGGCTGGATGTTTGAGCAGGATAATAAGAAGATCATCCGCTCGGAAAGCGGCGATAAACTGCTGGCACAGGAAAAAGGCTATGAAGAATTTACTAAGGCCGACGAAGCTAAATTTGCTTTCGCCAAAGGCTGGTGGGCCGAACAAAAAGGCTATTGGGCCGATGTTCGTAAAGTATGGGCCGATACCTTCGCTAAGAATGCCTCGATAAAACTTACCTCAAAGGTGAATAAAAAGCTGCTATTCGAACAGTTGTTTGAACTTGGCGATCAATCAGTAAAAGAAAAATGGTCGTCAGCAAAAAACAAGGAAGAGGCGGAGAAAGCCATTAAGCCATATTTAGGATCGTAAGGATCAGATTTAATTGTGATAATATAAGAAAAGCCGCTTGTGAGAATTTCACAAGTGGCTTTTTTATTTATTGAATATCTGTCATCTCGAAACGCAGTGAGAGATCTTCTTCGCCCTTCTGATCTGCTACTTGTTTGAAGCAGAAGATTTCTCCTCGTACCTCGTTCGAAATGACAAGTTTTATATAGTATTAACGCTTTAATTCCCTGATCACATTCCTACAGCCATTCTCTATTAAATCGTAAACCGGGGCGAACTGATTATCGTCGTAATAAGGATCGGGTACTTCTTTGTCGGTTAATAGTAACCGTACCTTTTCAATATCATTGGCGTTGCGGGCTTTGGCTATCACATCGCTCAGGTTGTTGCGGTCCATCACCAGTATCAGGTCGAAATTATCGAAATCTCCGGTTTTAAACTGGCGGCAAACCTGTTTGCTGATATCCACCCCACGGTTAAGCGCTGCGCGGGTAGAACGCCTGTCGGGTCCTTCGCCCACGTGCCAGCTGCCTGTCCCGGCCGAATCAATGGTCCAGTCTAAACCTTCTTCTTTTACCAGGTGCTGCATAATCCCCTCCGCCAGCGGCGACCGGCAAATATTACCCAGGCAAACCATTAGTATCTTCATGTGGGATGTTTAATGTTGGAGAGTTTTAATGTTGTAAGGTTGGAATGTTTTAATGTTGTAAAGTTTTTTGCTTGGTAACCTTACAACCTTAAAACATTCCAACCCTTAAAACCAAGGTATTACCCAAATATCTCATTAAGCAAGCCTGCCAGGCGTACGCCGCCTTTAAGCAGTTGCTGGTTTACAATATCTATATTATTATAGTTGTATTTATAACCAAGGTCATCATCGGCTTTAACTTCGCTATACAGCTTTTCTGCCAGGTGATGCGACTCATAGATCCATTGGCTTAACGGTGATTTTTGCCATGCTGCGCGTTGCGCGGCGGTGGTGTGGTTAATCATGGAAGTATATTCGGTATAGCTTAACTGCTGAAAATCTATCAGTTTTGTATCCCAAACCGAATGCAGGTTGGTTGGCGCCTTAAACCAGGTAAGTTTAACATCGTTACCACCTTTATCGGTAGCATGCCCTGCATGGAAGGGTTGGTGAATATCCTCGGTAATGTGGATGAGCATGCGCAGGTAAAGCAGTTTTTTAGGCGCGGCGAGATTTTTCTTTTTAAGCTCGGCGGTTAAAAATTGCAGTTTGGTGTAGGCGTTTGTTGTGGTGTCTGTTTTTAAAAATGCCTGCATTTCAACAGGGGTATAATCCTTATCAAAATCAACAAAGTGCCAGTTGTAAAGATAATCGTAAGCCGGGTTTGATTTTATAAAATCGGCCCAGTTGCTGGTAATAGCAAGGGTTTCGGTACCTAATATGGCCTGTATGGCTTTGCGGGCTTTAGGGTTAAGGTAGCTATCGGCTATTTGCCCGCTGATGCGGTGACCCAATGTACCCCATGCCATGCTTTGCGCGGGAATATAAAGTACGGCAATAGCCAGTACCATCTTTTTTAAGAAATTGATTTTCATACGAAAGGGAATTAATATGCGGTAAAGATAAAGCTTAGGTTACGCAATTAATTGTTAATATTTTGTTACGAAGCCTTTAACTACAGCGGTTTAGGATTGCAGGTGATGCGTTTAACCAGGTGAAGGTCAACCGGGATCATATCGGCCGAGCCGGATAGTTGTATAACAGAATCTGTCTTTGTGGTTACCCTCAAAAAATCCTCATACACACCTACACGTAAGCAAGTGCCCGGCGATTTGATGCTGTAATCGGCATTGCAAAACAGGCCTTTGAGGTGCAGGGTATCATTCTTTTGCTCATAATGACCTTTAGCGTATTCGGTCCATTGGCCTTTGCCCATGCAGCTGTCGGCAACGTATTTTACTTTGGTGGTGGTATTTATGCGTACGTAAAAGGAGTCGCAGGTAAAGGTAAAATCTGCCGAAGCGTAGGTGAGTAGTTTTTCCCGTCCGGCTAAGCTGTCCTGCTGCCATTGGCCCTGCAAATAGGCTTCGCCGCTTCCCTGTACAGCAGGATTTATATGACAGCCGCTCAGTACTAACCCTAATGCCAAAAACAAAAGCGGAAAGCCGGTTAACAGAAAACGAAAAGTATTGCGGGGTTTAAACATATAAAGTAAAAAGCCCCTTTCCGTATACCGGAAAGGGGCGAAGGTGTTTTCTTATTTCAGGCTGCCGATCATATCTTCCGGGCGTACCCATTGGTCGAACTGCTCGTTGGTCAGCAATTCAAGGGCAAGCGCCGCTTCGCGCAGCGACAGGTTTTCTTTCAACGCTTTCTTAGCTATTTTAGCCGCGTTTTCATAACCGATGTGCGGGTTAAGCGCGGTAACCAGCATCAGCGAGTTTTCGAGGTGCTTTTTAATCCCCTCGTAGTTTGGCTCAATACCAACTGCGCAATGATCGTTAAACGATACGCAGGCATCACCAATTAAGCGTGCCGATTGCAGGAAGTTAGCCGCCATTACCGGCTTAAACACGTTCAGCTCGTAGTGCCCGTTTGAACCACCGATGGAAATAGCCACATCGTTACCCATTACCTGTGCGGCCACCATGGTAACAGCCTCGTTTTGGGTAGGGTTTACCTTGCCCGGCATAATTGATGAACCCGGCTCATTATCAGGAATGTGGATCTCTCCAATACCCGAACGCGGACCGGAAGCCAGCATACGGATATCGTTAGCTATCTTCATTAATGATACCGCGATTTGCTTAAGCGCGCCGTGGCTTTCTACAATTGCATCGTGCGCGGCAAGGGCCTCAAATTTATTTTCGGCAGTAATAAACGGCAAGCCGGTAAACTGCGCTATGTATTCGGCTACCTTAACATCATAACCTTTAGGGGTGTTGATGCCAGTACCAACAGCGGTACCACCCAAAGCCAGTTCGCTCAGGTGATCGAATGTGTTGCGAAGGGCCTTTAAGCCGTGATTTAACTGCGATACATAACCCGAAAATTCCTGACCTAATGTAAGCGGTGTGGCATCCATCAGGTGAGTACGGCCAATTTTAACCACGCTTTTAAATGCCTCGGCTTTAGCTTGCAGTGTATCGCGTAGTTTTTCAATCCCCGGAATAGTTACGTCGATCAATATTTTGTATGCCGCGATGTGCATAGCGGTAGGGTAGGTATCGTTTGATGATTGTGATTTGTTCACGTCATCATTCGGGTGTATAAAGGTTTTGCCTTCGCCCAGTTTGTTACCCTGTAACACGTGCGAGCGGTTGGCAACCACCTCGTTCACGTTCATGTTTGATTGTGTGCCCGAACCTGTTTGCCATATTACCAGCGGAAACTCACTTACCAGCGCGCCGGTTAATATTTCGTCGCAAACCTGTGCTATCAGGTCACGCTTTTCGGCGGTTAACACGCCCAGATCGGTATTGGTATAGGCGGCAGCCTTTTTTAAGTATGCAAAGGCATCAATTATTTCCTTCGGCATTGATGATTCGGGCCCAATTTTAAAGTTGTTGCGTGAGCGCTCTGTTTGTGCTCCCCAGTATTTGTCGGCAGGTACCTGTACCTCGCCCATGGTATCATGTTCAATTCTGAAACTCATAAGGATGTGTTTTTGCAGCCCCAAAGTTAGGGTTTTATCCTATGCGAGTAACCCTTGTGCAGGTAAACTTTTTATAACAATTTATCAGGCCGAAAGCCTCAGCGCTTAAAACTGACGCGGATTGGTATTAAACCAGGTTTGAAAAGCAGGCAAGGCATCCTTATGGTCATCAAACCATTTCAGGTTTTCATCTTTATAGGCCGAAAAACTAACGTAGCGTGTAAACGCAGGCATATTGGTGGTTTTGGCCAGGGCCGCGAAATAGTTGATATAGCCGTTTTTAAAGAATCCCTTATCCCTCGGGTCGGCTTGCTTTTCGCTCGCAAGCTCAAAGGCCGATTTTAAAAGTTCCTGTAACTGCTCAACCGGCGCCAGGTTTTTACCAATAACATTCGCTGCCGAAAGTTGCAACGACATGTTGGAGAGAGAGCTTTCATCTTTGGCATCTAAGGTTGATGCAGGTAAGCTGATATTGATGTTTTTTTCGTCCTTTTTGGTAACGCCGAAGGTCAGCAGGTCTTGTAAACGTACAAATGCTTTCTCTGCACGATTGCCCGAGGGTTCAAGCAGCAGGTAGCTGCTAAAGCCCAATATGGCTTTCATTTTTTTATTTTGTTCGGCATTAATTGTGGCATATAACCATTGGCAGCCGGGGTGTTTAGCATCCAGTGTGATGCCCTTAATGGCGCAATCTTCGGCTTCGGTATATTTTTTTAAGCCCATGTATACAATACCCAGGTTATAACGCAGGCGCGCGTAATCGGGTTTTTCGGCTATGCCCAGGTTATAGGCCTTAATGGCTTCATCCTGTTTGCCCTGTATATCGTAAATATTACCCAGCATCTCGTACGATTCATATTTGGATGCACCGGGCGATTTAATAATTGTTTCCAGATAAGGGATAGCCTCGGCCATTTTATCAGATGAGTATAGTGTATAGGCCAGTTCATAATCTGCCTGCAAGTTGCCGGGCTCTACTTTTAGGGCTTCTTTGTATTTGGCTATCGCTTCGTCGTATTTCTGTTCATCGTGCAGTTTTATGCCTTCTTGCACCAGTTCTTTAGCTGTTTTGGTGGTGGTTTGCGCTGTTGCGAATGTAGTGCCGAAAAGCACGATAAGGATTGTAGCTTGAATAATGCGATACAGGTTTCTCATGCCTTAAATGTAAATACAGGTTTTTAAATAAACAATGGTGCAACGTGTATTTGAGAAAATATTTGTGAAATAGTGTGCTGTTATTTTTGTGGTGATTATCAGCAATATTCAACATCAACTCAATGTTAATAATATTTAAAAACAAATGTTATTTACCTGATGTATAATTTCTATTTTTCGCCCTCGTTTTATCGAGGGATATATTTTATATGAGATTAGTGTTTAAAAACGTTTCCGCATTTACCGCCGCTTTGCTTTTATTAGCATCCTGTTCATCAAACAAAAACAAAACCGACCAGCAAAAAAAGGCCGAAATAGCCTTTGATACCACCGCGCTTTTAAAATACGACCCTAAAAACGAGGATAAAAATATTGATGCCGTTATGAACGACCTGCATAAGCACCGTGGGTTTAACGGCAACGTACTGGTAGCTAAAAAAGGAAAGATAGTTTACGAAAAATCTTTCGGGTGGGCTAATTATCTCATCCGCGATAGCCTGGAGTTAAGCTCGAAGTTTGAGCTGGCCTCGGTAACTAAAACCATGACGGGTACCGCCATTTTAATGTTGCTGGAAGAAGGCAAACTAAAGCTTGATCAGGATGTAAAGGAGTTTTTTCCGAACTTTCCTTATACCGGTGTTACTATTCGCTTGCTGCTTACGCACCGCTCGGGTATGATGAACTATGTTTATTTTGTTGATGATTTGTACCGCAAGCAACACCTCGATCAGCGTAAGGGCCTTACCAATGCCCAGGCAATGGATCTGATAGCAGAATACAAGCCCAATCCTTTCAATAAACCTAACGCCCGCTTTTTGTATAACAATTCCAACTATATGGTATTGGGCGCTATTATTGAAAAGGTAAGCGGTAAGCCTTATGCCGAGTTTATGAAAGAGAACGTTTTTAAACCGGCAGGCATGTCTCACACGGCAGTGTATTCTAAGGCGGTTTACGAAAAAATTCCGGTGGATGTGGTTGGGCATGATAGGGGCCAGTGGCGTTACTCGGTAGCGCAAAACTTTTTAGATGGCCCTGTTGGCGATAAAGGTATTTACAGCACTGTTGCCGATCTGTTCCTGTTTGATCGGGCTTTACGCGCGGGCAAACTGTTGCAACAAAAAACGCTCGACTCGGCCTACGTACCCCGCAACCCGATGCTGCACGGCCACTTTAGCTATGGCTACGGCTGGCGTACATTTGATGCCCCGGGGCAAAAGGTAGTATACCATACCGGTTGGTGGCATGGTTTCAGGCACATATATTTGCGCGATCTTAAAAACGATGTAACCATTGTGTTGTTATCAAACTTAGCCAATGGCAGCTTGCTTAAACTGGACGACCTGTTTAAAGCGGCGGGCATGCCGATAGTGCGTAAAAGCGCTTACAACGGTAACGGCGATAACACAGAGGATTAATTAAAAACACAAGCACCATGTTTGATAAATTATTTGAAGCCCAGCAAAAGGCCGGCGAAGTAAAGAAAAGATTAGACGGCATCACCGTAACCGGCACAGCCGAAGGCGGCAAGATCACCGTTACCGCTAACGGTAATAAGGTGATACAATCTATCACCATTGCGGATGGCTTTTACAAGGAAGCCGATAAAGAAGAACTGGAAGAGTTGCTGCAATTAGCCGTTAACAAGGCCCTTGAGCAAGCCGAAAACGTAAGCCAAAGCGAAATGGCGGCCATGACCAAAGAAATGCTTGGCGGTATGGGCGGTTTGTTTGGCCAATAAGCGATTATAAAGACTCTTTAAAACAGAAAAGCCCGGACATTTGTCCGGGCTTTTCTGTTGTTTGGCGGCATTACATTTTTGAAGTAGTATCCTTCATTTTCATGTCGGTACTATCTTTCATGTGATGCTTTTTCATCTTTTTCTTGTCTTTCTTCACTTTCTTGGTGGTATCCTGTTGCATAGTTGTTGTTGGTACGCCCGCCGCGTAAATGCTGCCGAAAGAGAAAGCCCCGAGAGCTAACATACAAAGTGTCTTTTTCATGGTGGTTGGTTTTTAGTAGTTTAGTTATTATATCTACAGATTAACCCATCCGATAGTTTTTTAATTTTCAAAAAATGAGTATTACTGCGTGCGATAGCAGTGTGAACTATTTAAATCGGTTACGTTGTACCTACAAATTACAACCCTACTGCACCATAAACACCGCGTTACCGAACAACAGTTTTCCGTTTTCCCAAAAACTGCGGAACAGGGGATCGTCGGCTAAGTAAACGATAGTGCCGCGACCTGATGATTGCGTGCCGATCAGCATACCGTCGACCAGTTTGGCTTTACTTTTTTGGCCTACAAAGCCCGATACGTAGGCGTTCTTTTTAATAGTGCCTACATTCCAGCCCTCATTATCGCCAAGGTAATCGTACACCTCATCGTTTAGTTTGATGGTGTAATAATCGCTTGGTAAGCCGAAGCCCAGCGGGTGGGTATTGTCCAGTGCCATTTTGTATATGGCACCCGGTACATTTGTTTTTATGGCTTCGCGATCTCGATCTGCATAAATGCGGGCGCTGCCTTTATCGTCTTTCTTTTCTTCCTTCTTTTTAATGGCGAATGTTTTTTTATCGGCCAGTTGCGATACCGCGTTCTGTAAAGCGATCAGCTTGCCGCCGCCCTGCACCCAGCTTTGCAACCTTTCCGTTGGGAAGTCATCATAATCACCATCGGGAAAAATGGCTACATCCACATCGGCCCAGCGCACACGGTTAAGGTTATCATAGTTCACTAATGTTACGGGATAGCCTATTTGCTGCTCAAAAAAGTGCCATATTTCACCCATCGCTTCTGATGATACATCGCTTCCGCTTACCAATACAATTTTAGGCGCCCGGATGTAGCGGATATAATCTGACCCGATATCGGCCCCTTTATCTACAAAGCCCGAATTTAGCGCGACCAATGAGCGTTGGTTTTTATCGGCAATAGTGTGGATCACTTTGTCAAAGTCGGCACGGTCATTCCCGGCACGGGTAATAATGAGCGAACCTGCCGTAAACTTTTTGCCGCCCGCCTCAAACGGTTTTTCAGAGTAACGTACTTTTATCTTGTTTTTTAGCAGCTCTGCCAAAAACTTAACATCGTTTACCGATTGCCATTGCGAAACGTACGCATAAGCATGCTCCGCATTGGTGGCGTTAACTACAGGTGCCGGTTTATAGGCAGCACTTACCGGTTTTACACTTTCTTTTAAAGCATAAGCTTTTAGGCCATACGCGTAAGGCAACGACCAGCCCGTGATATCGTACGTGTTAGAATCAGCAATGAAGGTTTTAGGCTCCAGCAGTACATTTAACAATACCGATTTTGGCTGATACGCGTTGATTACCAGATCGCCATCGCCGGGTTTATATTGCTCGGTTTTACCCGATGTGTAGCTATAGCCGCTAACCGGCTTACCAACACCATAGCCATATTCAATGCCGTTTCTGCTTAGCAATTGGGCAAGGGCGGTTATCTTATCATTGTTGTCGTTTTTAATAACAAAGGTTTTGTATTCGCCCGGCGGATTGGTGCGGCTGTTATCATAATACTTTTTAAACTCGGCAAGTCCTTTTTGCGCATTTGCCGAAGCGGCTTCCACGGTACTTAAACCATTGGAATGGTGATGCGCGATGCGATCTGCAAGGGTAAGCGTATCTCCAACGCGGGTTTGTACCGCCAGACCAGCTCCTATTCCCCCCTGCTCATACGTCATGCCGATAGATCCATTATATAACGGATAAGTATCACCATACGATGGGTATAGCAGATCGAAGATCTCTTTAGTAAAATATGTCCAGCCGTTTTGGTCAAAGTACTTGGCATTGTTTTTACCGATTAGGGTTTGAAACTCGCGCTGCCACGGCGTAATGTCTTTATGAAAAGGCTCTGCCGCCGGGGCGAAATAATAGGGTGAGTTATAGCCTTGCTCATGAAAATCGACGTGTACCTCGGGTAGCCATTTATTGAACAAGGCGACACGCCCCTGGGTTTCTTTTTGCAGTTGCCAGGCCCAGTCGCGGTTAAGATCGAAAAAGTAATGGTTGGTCCTGCCGCCAGGCCATGGTTCGCTGTGTTCGCGAGCCGCGGGCTCGGCATTCGGGGTTTCGCCCTTAACCGCATTGTAGAAGTTTACGTAGCGGTCGCGGCCGTCAGGATTTAAACAAGGGTCGATAACCACCACAGTGTTTTTTAACCAGGCCTGTGTACGGGTATTGCTGCGGTCAACCATATCGTACAGCGTTTGCATAGCCGCTTCGCTTGAGCTTGGCTCGTTGCCGTGCACGTTATAGCTTAGCCATACTATTATAGGTGTATTTGCGCTAACTGTACCGCTGCCGCCGATACCGGCAAGGTGCAGGTTATTGTTGCGAATTTCTTCCAGCCGGCCAATGTTCTCGTCGGATGCGATGAACATGGCCATCAGCGGCCTGCTTTCATTGGTGGTGCCATAAGGTACCAGCTTTACATTTTTAGCCGTTTTGGCCACATAATTAAAGTATTCGGCAATGCGGGCATGATAGGTAAACTGCGAACCAAGTTTGTATCCTAAAAACGCGGAAGGGGATTGTATGCTTTGTGCAAAGGCCGAAACAACACAGCCAAGGCAAACCAGCAGAACGTAAAATTTTTTAGCCATATGATAAAGGCTAAGCTAAAAAATAATTACCTAATTAAATAGCAAGTATTTGCGCGGCAGTGTGGAATAAGTAAGGTGTATAAATAACAAGGGGCGATAGATGATTTATCTATCGCCCCTCGTTAAGAGTGATCAGCCATTATAACTAATAAAAAACGCGTCTTTGCGAGAATTTACTTCTTTTTGGACTTTGAAGGTAAAATGACTCACAACCACTCTCCACTGTCATGCTGAGGAACGAAGCATCTATCGCAGATAAACATAGCGAAGAAGATTCTTCACTATGTTCAGAATGACAGCTTTTTTAACGCGTCGTTCCTCCTCGCAATGACGGCTTTTTTGTTTTTTAACACCTTCTTTGGTTATTTAATACCGGTGGTTCGGCGTTGGTGATTGTATTAAGCAACATTTTCCTGCGGCAAATCATACAATGCCATTTCATCGGCACTCGGACCATAGCTCCCCGGGATAGGGATATCAAGCAGGCGAAGGAATACCCCCAATTGTGCGCGGTGGTGCACTATCTGGCAAAAGGCGGTACGGATCATTTCTAACTTGGTACACACCAGGTAGATCTGCTCACCGTTACGCAATGTCCAGTCGGGTAGCAGGTCATCTTCGGTGGCTTTTTCCAGGCTGTTCTTAGCGCCGGCTAATGATTGCTCCAATTTTTCGAGCAGGAGCGCGTTATTGTCTATCTGTTCTTCTTTAAAGTCGCCTGCGGCAAAATCAAGTTCGGCAGTATTAAGTGCCAGGCCTACCCAGTTAGGCAGATCAACAATGTGCGAAGCCAGGGCACGAATGCTCATGCTTTTTGGATGCGGTTTCCAATCATATTTATCAGCCGGAATTTGTGCCAACATTTTGCGGGTAGTTACCGCTTCTTCACTCATTTCTTTTAACAGGATCGGGATAATTTTCATGACGTTTGGTTTTTGTTATTGTTTATGATTCAAAGTAACCAAGCGCCGGTGACAGCCCTATGTCAGCAGGAAATTGAGGAGTGAAGTTTTTTTGAAAATAATATTGGAGGATGGGTTTTAAAGGGGGATTTCGACAGACAATAATGGGACTTTCAGACTTACGAAGTTTTCAAAGCTTCGTAAGTCTCCCTATCAAGCTTCCCTCAGCATGTGACATTCAAATTTAATGTTTGATTCTCCTCCCTACTTCAACACCTCATTCAAAAAGTCGATCACCTTTTTTTGCATGGCGGGTGCAGAGAACTCTCCGCCGGCATGGCCTACGCCGGGGAGCTTTACCAGTTCGGCTTTTACACCGGCCAGTTTAAGGCGGGCGTAAAACTGGCGGCTTTCCCAAAACGGCACCAGCTGGTCTTTATCGCCATGGAAGATAATGAACGGAGGGTCATCCTTATCAATATAAGTAACCGGACTGGCGTAGGCCGCAATATCGGGCCTGTCCAGCGTCATGGCGCCTAACAGGCGGGTTACTGCCGACTTTTCGTCATCGTAATCAAAAGACAGGGTGGCGGTGCCGTGCACCACGTTAAAATCTGCCGGACCGTAAAAATCGAGCACGCCCCTAATGCGGATCTTACTGCTCTTATTAATATCGTTATAAAACCCCTTTACCGTATTATTATAGCTCAACCCAATTAATGATGCCAGGTGCCCGCCCGCCGATCCGCCGCCGATTACGAAGCGGTTTACATCGAGGTTATATTTGGCCGCGTTCTTCCATATATAATAGATGGCCTCGTTGCAGTCAATAGCCTGAGCCGGGAATATGGCATGCTGCGAAAAGCGGTAATCGATACTGGCAATGGCGTAACCCTGCCCCACCAGGTAAGCTACATCTATCCATTTTTTAAAGCCACCTTCCCAGGCCCCGCCATGGATCCACAAAATAACGGGCATTGGCTTTTTGGCATTGTTAGGGATATACAGGTCGAAATTTTGCTGCGGATGTCCGTTCGCTACATAGGGGATATTGCGGATGAGTTTGGTATTGGGCAAAGCGAGGGTATCTGCCTCCTGCGCGCTGGCACCGGCACACACCAATAGCAATAGCATAATAAGGTAGCTGAACTTTTTCATTGGGTTTATAGGTTTATATAGTAAAAGTAATATTTAAAAACGCGGTAAATAAATCAAAACAAAAAATCGTTAGCGGCTGTATACCTCTTGTTTTATTTACCATTCATGAAAATACTTTACCCTGCGTTCCGGTTTTATTCAGCTATAGTGCCTTTGTTCAGTCTATTCAAAGCATTTTGTAATTAACTATAATACACGCTTGTTACCGCATGTTTTATAACTTGCCCTTTCTTTTTTAGTAATATTGCCAAAATTCAGCTCTTGACCATCTACGCGAAAAAGATATTATCATGGTTAATTAAAGCCGCTATACTGGTTTTAACCTTCTATTTTATTTACCACCAGTTTGTTAAAAAGCACGATGCCCTTAGCGATTTTACCAACCACCTTAAAACGGTAGGCCAAAACCAGGTGATCATTACTCTTGGCTTTGTGGTGCTGCTGATGCTGGTTAACTGGGTGCTCGAATCTTTTAAATGGCGCTACCTTACTCTCGAACTGGCCAACC
Organism: Mucilaginibacter sp. GW821-FHT07G05; assembly: GCF_059418565.1. Taxonomy (NCBI): domain Bacteria; kingdom Pseudomonadati; phylum Bacteroidota; class Sphingobacteriia; order Sphingobacteriales; family Sphingobacteriaceae; genus Mucilaginibacter; species Mucilaginibacter sp. GW821-FHT07G05. The sequence continues at coordinate 341,003 of NZ_JBWKQC010000004.1, forward strand.
TTACTATATGGCAGGCAATAGAAGGGGTTTTCCATGGTTTAACCTGGGCCATTATTACGCCCAACCGTCTCGGCGAATACGGTGGCCGCATTATGTTTTTACCTCCGCGCAAACGTATTCATGGTGTTTTCGCTATGGCCGTGGGGGCGTTCGCTCAAAATGTGATTACCAATGTGCTGGGTGCAAGCTCGGGCATTCTTTTCCTTTATTTATATGTACCGGTAAATTCTTTGCTTTTTGCGGGGCTGTGTGTTGGCGCGTTCTTTTTAATAGCGGGCTTCCTCGTTTTTTACTTTAATATCAACTGGCTGGTAAGGTTTCTGAACAGCATCCGTTTCCTTAAAAAGTATCACCGCTTTTTTGATATAATGGGTCGCTATAAAAAGGCCGATCTGCTGAATATCATGTTCTTTTCGCTGGCGCGTTTCTTCGTGTTCTCGTTCCAGTATTATTTGGTGATCCATTTGCTGATCCCTCAAATTTCATTGGCTACCATGATGCTGGTCATCTTTGTGTTCCTTTTCATCCAGTCGGCCATACCATCGCTCGATGTGATAGATATTGGCGTACGCAGCCTCACCGCCACCACTTTATTTAGCTATGTAACGCAGCAGCCCGTTGCCGTTATTGCCGCTGTTTCGTCAATATGGTTCATTAATTTAATAATTCCCGCTATTTTAGGCTCGGTATTCGTTTTAAAACTCAAATTCTTTGATCGCAATTCATAGCGCGGCCTCGTTGCTGCTTACTTCCTTATATTTAATTGTTGTACTTTACCTGATACGGGGCTGGAGCAATTTAAGGCGCCCTAAAACCACTACTACTGATTTTACCACCAAAGTAACCGTGCTGATTGCCGCCCGTAACGAAGAGGAAGGCATACACCTTACTATTGAAGATATTTTAGCGCAGGATTACCCCAAACATTTAATAGAGATCATTATTGTTGACGACCACTCAACCGACCGCACTGCCGACATTATTCGCAGTTACGCGCCGCAAGGGGTACGCCTGCACCAGATGAACGAGGGCGAAGTGCTCAACTCCTATAAAAAGAAAGCCATTGCCGATGCCATCCGCCTCTCGCAGGGGGAACTGATGGTGGCTACCGATGCCGATTGCCGCATGGGTAAGCGATGGCTATCATCCATCGTGAGTTATTACCAAACCAGTGGTGTGTCCATGATCTCGTCGCCGGTAACCTATTTCCAGGAGCGGTCTGTTTTTGAGCGGATGCAAACATTGGAGTTTAGTTACCTGATAGGTATCGGGGCTTCGTTTATCGGCAATAACCGGGCATCAACCTGCAACGGCGCTAATTTCGCCTACCGAAAAGATCTTTTTTACGAGGTTGGCGGCTTTAAGGGCATCGATGATCTTGCCTCGGGCGACGACGAGCTGCTGCTGCAAAAGGTAGCCGCCATTTACCCCGACCATATTGGCTTTTTAAAAGAACGCGAAGCCATTGTATACACCCATGCCAAGCCTGATCTGGCTGCTTTTATGCAGCAACGCCGCCGCTGGGCATCAAAATCAACCCGGTATAAAGATAAAAAAGTGGTGGCTTTAGCAGTTGGGATGTGGTTGTTCAACCTCTCGTTATTGGTGAATGCCTTGCTGGGCTTTTATGATATTTATTTTTTTTACCTGTTTTTGGTGCAGTTTGCCTTGAAAACGGTATTTGAGGCGACATTCCTGCTGCCTGTGCTTTCGTTTCTTAAACGGGTTAGTCTTATTGCTTTGCTTATCCCGCTCTCGCCATTGCACACCTTATATTTGATATATATTGGTTTAATGGGCAATGCCCGCAAGTATGCCTGGAAAGGGCGCATAGTACGATAACACCATGACCACGAGCCAAAAAGAACCTACACGCTGCCGTTGGGCAGGCACCGATCCGCTTTACATTAAATACCATGATGAGGAATGGGGCAAGGAAACGCATGATGATAAGGTGCTGTTCGAGTTCCTGGTGCTGGAATCGGCCCAGGCCGGTTTAAGCTGGATCACCATTTTACGCCGCCGCGAAGGTTATCGTAAAGCGTTCTCTAATTTTGATGTACATAGGGTGGCTGCTTTTAACGATGATGACGTGGAACGATTGATGCAGGATACCGGCATTATCCGCAACCGCTTAAAAATAATGGCCGCTATTAATAATGCCAAACTGTTCATCGGCATACAAAAAGAATTTGGCTCGTTCGATAAATACCTGTACAGCTTTATGCCTGATGGCAAACCGATCATTAACCATCCGGTAAGTTCGGTACCTGCAAGTACGCCAGAAAGTGATGTCATCAGTAAGGATATGAAAAAACGGGGCTTCAAGTTTTTCGGCACCACTATTTGCTATGCCTACATGCAGGCCACCGGCATGGTGAATGATCATTTGGCGAGTTGTGATTTCAAGTAAACCTTGATTTATAGGATTAAGGGGATTACCTTGATTGGCTTCACTTGTTTTATAAAGAAACGTATTAGGGGTCATCCTGAGTTTGTCGAAGGATCTATAAGTCATTTCTCTTTCATGCGTAGGAATCACACTTTTCACACACAGAAACCCCGAACCTGAAACCTGGCAACCCATTACGTGAAACCCGGCAACTCATTCCCTGAAGACTCATAACTTACAACCCAAAAATTGTACTTTTGAAATATTATGCTAGAGGGGTTCATTGCGCTAAAAGACCGATAAAATCTTTTTGCTGCGGTGAAATCAATCCCCCAATCGGTGTAATCCATAAAAAACACTATGAAGAAACTCTTTCTATTGGATGGCATGGCCCTTATTTACCGGGCTCATTTCGCGTTAAGCAAAAACCCGCGTTTTACTTCGGGCGGATTAAACACTTCGGCTGTGATGGGCTTTACCAACACTCTGCTCGATGTGCTTAAAAAAGAAAAGCCTACCCACATGGCCGTGGTATTTGATACCGATGCGCCAACCGAACGCCATACCGATTTTGAAGCATACAAGGCACACCGCGAGGCTATGCCCGAGGATCTTTCGAAAGCTTTACCTTATGTAATTAAGGTGATACTGGGTTTCAACATCCCGGTTATTACCAGCGATGGTTACGAGGCCGATGATATTATAGGCACCCTTGCCAAAAAAGCCGAACTAAAAGGCTACCAGGTATACTGCATGACCCCCGATAAGGATTTCGCGCAACTGGTGTCTGACAATATCCGTATTTACAAACCGGCCCGCATGGGTAATGAAATGGAAATACTGGGTGTTAAAGAGGTATTGGCCAAATGGGAAGTAGAACGTGTTGAACAGGTGATAGATATTTTAGGTCTTTGGGGCGATGCCGTGGATAACATACCGGGCATACCGGGTGTGGGCGAAAAAACTGCCAAAACACTTATCAAACAATACGGCTCGGTTGAAAATATTATAGCCAACAGCCACGAGTTGAAGGGTAAATTGAAAGAGAACGTAGAGAACTTCGCGCAGCAGGGTCTGTTATCGAAAAAACTGGCTACTATTATACTGGATGTTCCGGTGGAACTGGATGAGGAAGGCCTGGAAATTTGCGCGCCGAGTAAAGACCTGCTGGAACCATTATTTGCCGAACTGGAATTCCGTACGCTTGGTCGCCGTGTATTTGGCGATGAGTTCAGCATCACCGAAATGAAGGCGGCATCGGTACAAACCGACCTGTTTGGCAACCCTGTTAACGGCGGCTATACCAGCCTAACGGTAAATACTACCGAAATTTCAGAGCCGGAAGTTCCTGTCAACATAAAAAACATTAATACGGTTGAGCATACCTACCATTTAGCCGACACACCCGAAAAGCGTGCCGAACTGATAGCCATGCTTAAACAACAAAAGGATATTTGCTTTGATACCGAAACCACCGGTACCGATGCCAACTTTTGCGAATTGGTAGGCTTATCATTCGCGGTAAAACCGGGCGAGGCTTGGTATGTACCCGTTCCAGCCACTGAGCAGGAAGCAAAAGCCATAGCAGCCGAATTTAAAGAGGTTTTGGAAGATGAAAACATTGGCAAAACGGGTCAAAACCTGAAGTTCGATATTTTGATGCTGAAATGGTACGATATTGAAGTAAAGGGCAACCTGTTTGATACCATGCTGGCGCATTACGTGATCGACCCGGATACCCGCCATAATATGGATATCCTGTCGGAAAATTATTTGAACTATTCTCCTGTTTCTATCACCACACTTATTGGTCCTAAAGGCAAAAACCAGGGCAATATGCGCGATGTGGAGATAGAAAAGATAAAAGACTACGCCGCCGAAGATGCCGACGTTACACTACAACTGCGCGGTGTTTTTGAACCGCAGATAAAGCAGGTAGAAAGCGAAAAGCTGATCAACGAAATTGAGCACCCGCTGGTGTATGTACTGGCTGATATGGAATACGAAGGTGTACGCATAGATCATGATACCCTGCGCGATTTCTCCAAACTACTGGAAACCGATATTGCCCAATTGGAAAAAACCGTATTTGAAAAAGCCGGTGTAAAGTTCAACATCGCGTCGCCAAAGCAATTGGGCGAGGTGCTGTTTGAGAAACTATTGCTGGACCCTAAAGCTAAAAAAACAAAAACGGGCCAATACCAAACCGGTGAGGATGTACTGCTTGCACTTGCCGCCAAAAGCGATATTGTAAGGGATATACTGGATTTTCGCCAGCTGCAAAAGCTGAAATCAACTTATGTGGATGCGTTGCCGCAAATGGTGAATCCTAAAACGGGTCGTGTACATACATCGTACAACCAGGCCATTGCGGCTACCGGGCGCTTAAGCTCCAATAACCCCAACCTGCAAAATATCCCTATCCGTACCGAACGTGGCCGCGAGGTGCGTAAGGCCTTTATTCCGAGGGATAGCGGGCATACCATTATCTCTGCCGATTATTCGCAGATAGAACTGCGCATTATAGCCGAGATCAGCAAGGATGCCAATATGATGGACGCTTTCATCAAGAACATCGATATCCACACCGCTACCGCGGCCAATGTTTATGGCGTAGCGGTTGAAGAAGTTACAAGCACGCAAAGGCGCAATGCTAAGGCGGTTAACTTCGGTATTATTTATGGCCAGTCGGCATTTGGTTTATCACAAAACCTGGGTATTCCGCGTAAAGAGGCTGCCGATATTATCGAGCAATACTTCGCGCAGTTTCCGGGTATAAAAACCTACATGAGCGATACCATGAACTTTGCCCGCGAAAACGGCTTTGTAACCACGCTGATGGGCCGCAGGCGTTACCTGCGCGATATTAATTCGGCCAATGCTACCGTACGTGGCTTTGCCGAACGAAATGCCATTAACGCCCCCATACAAGGTTCGGCGGCAGATATGATCAAGATAGCCATGATCAACATTCACCGCGAGCTGAAAGCGCAAAAGCTGGATGCCCGCATGACCATGCAGGTACATGATGAGTTAGTGTTTGATGTACCGCACCACGAAATTGAAATTGTAAAACCGATCATCATGCACAACATGAAAACCGCCATTAAAACCGAAGTCCCTATTATGGTAGAGATAGGCTCGGGCAATAACTGGCTGGAAGCGCATTGATAAAATAACTTTCAGAGGAAAGAGATTCTCCTCTCTTTCCTCTCCAGCCTTACGAAGTTTTCAAAACTTCGTAAGGCTTTCTTATCAAACTATCGTCATTGCGAGGCACGAAGCAATCTCTAAGCTATAAAGAGCGGCTCTGCAAATCGGTGATTGCTTCGTTCCTCGCAATGACGCGAGTTTTTGAGCGCCTGTTTTTGAACAATCTTATCATTATTACATCAACCCTTGTAGATAAAGATTTCGCAATTATACGCTCGTTATCTTGAGCTTTTATTTACGATGCAGCCCTTCTTTTACCATTCCAATATTTACTTTATTTTAAACCCCGGTTACCAAATCGCACCCTAAATTATTTTACAAAAATCAACACATTTTATTATTCGGGTGGTTGTTAATTAAGGCTAAATGTTACTAACTTATGCCGAATTATAACCTGAAATGAGAATATTCCATTTAAGTGCCGAGTGTTATCCTGTCGCCAAGGTTGGCGGCCTTGCCGATGTTGTAGGCGCCTTACCTAAATACCAGGTACTGGCCGGCTTACAGGCTGCTGTTGTTTTACCGTACTACGATCGTAAGTTTACACAGCAACACGAATTTGATATTGTTTTTCAGGGGCTTACCTTATTGGGCGATCGTCGCCTGTATTTTGAGATACTGAAAGAGAAAACCAATGTACTGGGTTTCGAACTGTTTTTGGTACGTATACCCGGCTTGCTCGACAGGCAGGAGGTGTACTGCTACCCTGATGAAACAGATCAGTTCATCGCCTACCAAATTGCCTTTCTCGATTGGATAAACTGGAGCGGCCAAACGCCCGACATCATCCATTGCCATGATCACCACTCGGGTTTGGTGCCGTTTTTAATGCAAAACTCCAATTCGTATAAACGATTGGCCAATATCCCTACCGTATTCACCATTCATAACGGGCAATACCATGGTTCGTTCAGCTGGGAAAAATTGAATTACCTGCCCGAACTCGACCTAACCAAAACAGGCTTGCTTGATTGGGCGGGCGGACTTAACCCTTTAGCCGCAGCTGTTAAATGCTGCGCACGCTACACCACGGTATCGCCGAGTTATTTGAACGAGCTTACCATACAATCGAACGGGCTCGAATACCTGTTTTATATAGAAGGGCACAAAGGCCAGGGCATACTCAACGGTATTGATACCGAAGTATGGAACCCCGCTGCCGACGCCATGATAGCCGGAAAGTATAACGCAACACGTGTTGCCGCCGGTAAAAAGAAAAACAAAGAAGCGCTTTGCACACGCTTCGGCCTGTCGCCCGAGTTGCCGCTGATCACCTTTATTGGTAGGCTGGTAGGAGAAAAAGGTGCCGATCTGCTGGCTGCCGCTTTTGAGCGCAGCCTGTACGAACACCCCGGCAAGGTTAACTTTTTAATGCTGGGCGCGGGCGATAAGGATATGGAACTTGCACTGGCCGCGCTTAAAGATAAATTCCCGGATAATTACGCGGTGTTTATTGGTTACGATGAAGCATTGGCGCATTTAATATATGCCGGGGCCAATTTCCTGCTGATGCCATCGCGCGTGGAGCCTTGCGGCCTTAACCAAATGTACTCGTTACGATACGGCACATTGCCAATGGTACGCAGCACCGGCGGTTTAAAAGATACCGTGATAGATTTTGGCGACGAAGGCGGTTATGGCATTCGCTTTAATAATGCCAGTGTTGATGATATTTGCTATTCGATAGGCCGTGCGCTCGAACTGTACCAAAATACACCTCACTTATTACAATTGCGTAAAAGAATGATGTCACTCGATTTTTCGTGGGACCGATCAGCTAAAGAATATAAAAACCTGTATGACCAATTAACAGCTTCTGTATGACATCAAGAGTAATTTCCATTGTACTTGGCGGCGGCCAGGGCAGCCGATTATCACCACTAACCGCTACGCGTTCAAAACCGGCTGTACCTATTGCTGGTAAATACCGGTTGGTTGACATCCCTATTTCAAACTGCCTGCACTCGGGTATCAACCGTATCTACGTGCTTACGCAGTTTAACTCGGCATCGCTCAACAAACACATCAAAAACACCTACCACTTCAGTAGCTTTGATGAGGCCTTTGTTGACATTTTAGCGGCCGAGCAAACGCCGTCCAGCGTATCGTGGTTCCAGGGAACTGCTGATGCGGTGAGGCAGAGCCTGCACCATTTGGCCGTGCATGAGTTTGATTATGTGCTCATCCTCTCCGGCGATCAGCTGTACCAGATGGATTTTCAGGCGATGATAGATCAGCACATTGAAAAAGAGGCTGATATTTCTATCGCTACCATCCCCGTACATGCCAATGATGTACCGGGCTTCGGTATCCTGAAAACCAATGAGGACAACCTCATCACTTCCTTTATCGAAAAACCTAAGAAGGATTTTGAAAGCTGGGCATCAGAGGTAAGCGATGAGATGGCCGCGCAAGGCCGTTATTATCTGGCATCGATGGGTATCTACATCTTCAGCCGCAAGCTGTTGTTTGATATCCTGCAAAATACTGATCACCCCGATTTTGGTAAAGAGATCATCCCGCAATCAATTACCGACCATAAAGTAGTAAGCTACCAGTACGAAGGCTATTGGACAGATATCGGTACCATCCCATCGTTCTTTGATGCCAACCTGGGCTTAACCGACGATATTCCGCAGTTTAACCTGTTTGATAAGAACAGCATATTTACCCGCGCGCGCATGTTGCCGCCGTCGAAAATATCAGGTACGCTGATGGAGAAAGCCATTGTGGCCGATGGTTGTATTATTAACGCCAAGCATATCAAGCGCTCTATCATCGGTATCCGTACCCGCATAGGTTTCGATACCGAAGTTGAGAATTGCTATGTTATGGGTAGCGATAACTACCAAACCCTGGAGCAAATCGAGGCTTCGCGCATTGCCGATTCACCTATTATGGGTATCGGCGACGGATGCTGCATCAAAAACTCCATCATCGATAAAAATGCCTACATAGGCAACAATGTAACCATTAACTGCGCCGGCATACTACCCGACGGCGACTTTGGCACCTACACTGTGCAAGATGGTATTGTAGTAGTTAAAAAGAATGCTATTATACCTAATGGCACTGTGATATAAGGCCATCCATTTAAATAATTAAAACGGTGAGGTATTTAATACTTCGCCGTTTTTTGTTTCAAAACTCTACTACAATAGGGTTGTATGTTTTAAGATGGCCGGGTTCGAGGTTTCTGGGTCGAGGTTCGGGGCTTTGAGCTCGGATTATAGGTGAAAATGCACCATAATCAATAAACTGATTCTACGCCCGATTCCGGAACCCCGACCCCGAAACCTCGAACCTCATTATTAGTTCCCCGATTTCACCCTGCTGCTTTCTTCGTCGGCGCCGGTGCTGCGGTTTCTTTGTTTTATTTTGCTGTTGCCAAAGTTGTAGGTTACTGTTATTCGGCCTACTCGGGTATCATTATTCTGCCTTATGGCAAGATCTACCGCGCGGTAGTTGCTGTTAATATTGTTACGGCGGATGTTGAAAATGTCGGTTAAGGCAGCTTTTACATTCAGCTTTTTATCCAGGAATGAACGGCTTATCCCGGCATCAATAGCATACTGCGGTTTTATATCATAAATGCCAAATACCTGTTTAGAACGGTAAAACGCGAAGATCTCGCCCTTAAATCCTTTCAGGAACAGGAATGTTTGCGTTAACCTTAACTGGAAGGCCGCTTGTCCTTTATCTACATTGCCGCCTAAAACCGAGTCGGTTTTAAATGTGTTGTAAAAGCCATTGAAGTTAACATCACCGCTCCACCACTTATTAATAGTGAACGGCGAACTTATATTCAATGAGTATGAGTCTTGCGTTTTAAAGTTCAATGTGGTTTGAAACGTTGCCTTTTTAATGGTGTCGGTAAGTATAATTTCAGTAATAGCGTCGGTAGTGTGGCTATAGCCAATGCCTACGTTGATGGTTTTGTTATAAGTATAGTTTAATTCAAATGAGTTGGTGTATTGCGGTTTCAGGAAGGGGTTACCTTGTGAATAGGTGTACGGATCAAGATAATAAACAAACGGGTTAAGGTTGTCATAGCTTGGCCTGTCAATACGGCGACTATAGCTAAAGCCCAGTTCATTTTTCTCAGATAATTTTTGATTGATAAATAAGGTAGGGAAGAAGTTAAGATAGCTACGCTTTACCACATTGTGGGTGGTAACCAAATCGCCGGTTGATGACGTGTGCTCAGCACGTAAGCCGGCTTGTATCGATAGCTTTTTAAACTCCTGGCTCAGGTTAATATAACCGGCTTTAATCTTTTCGTCGTAAACAAACAGGTTTGACCGTGTGGTATCATTTATAAAGGTATCGCCTTGTTTTATCTCTGCCTGTAGATCGTTGGTGGTTTTTACCGCGCTGAATTTAGCGCCGGTTTCCAGTTTCAGGGTTTTGGTGAGTGGCTTTACATAATCAACCTTTTGGGTATTAATGGTAATGGTTGATGGCGATAGGTTGCGGATAACTAACGAGCCATCGGGTTTGCCGGGTACAAAAAAGCGGGTGTCGTATAAAGCATAAGAATTGTTCTTGAATTTTGAGTATACCACATCAAAGGTTAATTCCTGCCCTAAAGTGTCTATCTGAAACTTATCGTTCAGGTTAAGGGCGATGTTGCGGTAAGTAGGATCAACCTTAGATGAGGTAGTTTGGGTAGAATCGCTGCCGCCGAAAGTGTGGCCAATTTTTACCGCGCTTATATTGTCGCCGTACTCGTTGGTATAGTCGCCGTTTACCAAAAAGCTCAACACGTTTTTGGCCGATGTATTATAGTCGACCCCAAAACGGTAGTTATTATAGTGTACGCTTTCTAAAAAGGTAGTTTCCTGGTCGAAAAAGGTTTGTTCCTGCGAGTTGGTAACCACGCGTTTTATATTCATCAGTTTTTCGCGGGTTTGATCGCCGCGGCTCAGGTTGGTAAAAAAGTTCCAGTCGCCGCTTTTATAATTAAGCGAGAGGCTGGTATTATCCCTGAAATGTTTACCCATGCCTGCGCCGGCTGTAAGGCTACCGTTTGAACCTGATAGCTTATTCTTTTTAAGTTTTATGTTGATAATGCCCGAATTTCCGGCGGCATCATATTTTGATGATGGATTGGTAATGATCTCGATGGATTGTATGGTAGAGCCATCAGTTGATTTAAGCAAGGCTGCCAGCTGGTTTGCCGAGAGGTAGGTAAGTTTATCGTTGATCATTACGGTTACGCCCTGTTTTCCACGCAAGCTGATATTATCATCCTTATCTATAGAAACACCCGGTGCACGTTCCAAAATTTCGAGCGCGTTATTGCCTGCTGCCAGTACGCTGTTCTCCACATTCATTACCGTACGGTCGAGCTTGCGTTCAACAAGCGGCTTGCTGGCCGTTACGTTTACTGCCTTTAGCGTGCGACTGGTTGATTGCATGTTTAGTGCCGGTACCGTAACGTTTGGCGACGCTGCGCTTATGCTAAACGCCTTGCTGGCTGTTTTGCTGTAGCCCACCACGGTTGCTACAATAATATAGTCGCCGGGTTTTACATTATCAAACGTGTATAAACCGGCCTCGTTACTTAGCGTACCCTTAACCACGGCCGAATCCTGGGCTTTTAGCAAGCTCACGGTAGCGTAATCAACAACTTTTCCGGTTTCGTTAAGCACCTTTCCTGATATTTTACCTTGTGTTGCCGCGTTAGGTTGGGCGTATATATTGGTGATGCCGGCAAAAAACACAAGCAGTGCAAAGCAAACTTTACTGATAGTAAGGCGTATGGGCAAGGTGTTTTTAGGGCAATAGGTATCCTGTAAAAGCATTTTCATGTTTTTTAAATCAGTGTATGAAATTTAAGCTTGCCGGCTACAAACCGTATTCAAGGTAGAATGATAGGCAAGGGCAAACGTTTTGTTATCTATATATAAGATGCACAAACACTGCCTTTGGTTACATCTATTTTGAAATTTTTAATGAGGGGATAAGGGTAGATGCTGCTAATTCTATTATCGAGAAGCTTTTTTCGGGCGTTATTTCAGCGTTTTTAGTTCGTTGCACAGCGGCTTTTATCTTTTTTGATACAGGCGCGTTTTTGCCAGGTGTGTGATAATAGTAAAAAGGTATAATAAGCCCGCTGAATAGCAGCAGGCTTATATATTTTATTAATGCGTTCATGGTCTTTTGGTTATAACAGTGTCGTGTTTAATAACAATGGTATCCCTTTTTATAATAGTGTCGGCTACGGCTTCCCTTTTAGGCAGTACCAGTGTATCAACTTTGCATTGTATACCATCGGCCGTCATGATAAAGGTTGCGGCAGGAGCATCGTCTTGTTTGTTCACTGTGTTGCAATCATAAATTCCTACATCGTCAAGGTAGCGGCTGAGATCGGTATCTATAACCAGTTTAGTATTCATCGGCACCCTTAGCGTTAAACGCACACGTTGGTTGCGCCATAACCTGTCTGTCGGTTTTTCCAGGCGTGATGAAAACTTCAACACCGAATCTTGCTGGGTGAACTGATAGGTTACATTACGTGCATTTAGTAAAGCTTCTTCATAATCGCGGCCACGGGCGCTGAATGATTCTACCAGTATAGGCCTGTCAACATCGCTTTTTTCTATTTCTATCCTGATATTGCTGCCCGGTGAATCAAAATCGTCGCCGTTATCGTCGCTGTCGATAATGATCATGCCATTAAAGCGCTCTTTTACCTTGTAGCGGATGCTGTCTTCGCCGCTCAGGTATTTAATGTCGTTCAGCTTTAAATAATAAGTGCCCGATTTTGACGGTACTATATTAATGTTTTTGCGGAAGCTTGCAGATGAGCGGAAATCGGCAGTTGCTTTAGCCGTATAGTATATTACAGTACAAAGCGATACTATCCATATAATTAAAAAGCTGTAGCCTGTAGTGCGGTTAAACGAGTCGCTTTTAAATACTGCTGATATGGTAAGGAGTGTAACGGTTAATAAAGGCATTGCCAGTATCAGGAAACCGCATACCAGGAAAGCTGTATTGGCTTCGTGATTTACGATATTAAACGGAAACAGATTGTATATGCCGCTGTTGCCATAAACCAGGAACGCGATCACCGAAACAATCAAACCAACCAGGCCGGCAAGGGCGCTCAGGATAATGATCATACCGAAAATTTTGGCCAAAAGCATGCCGCTGCCACTAAAAAAGGCACGTAAGTGTTGAAAAAAATCGCTGAAAAAATCCCGTGTTTTATATACGAACGGACGAGCCTCGTGCTGGAAATTCTTTAAATTTTCTTTTACAGAGCCCATTTCTTCCTCGAAATTCTTTTTAAAGCCTTGCAAATTGAGTTTTTCGCCTTTCATGGCCATCCTGTCGGCACGTGAAATCGCCTTTGGCACCACAATCCATAAAATCACATATATAATAAAGCCCGCGCCGCCAAAAAGTGTGGCTATGGCGAACAATAAGCGCACCCAAACCGATTGTATATCGAAATAATTAGCGATTCCGGCGCAAACACCCGCAATTAAGTGGTCATCCGGGTCGCGGAAGAGCTTGCGTGCGGTGTAGTTATTATAGGCATAGTTTTGGCCGGTTGCTGCCTGCTCATCCTCCTCGGCAGTTTCAAAATCCTGCACGGTGCCCATTTGTTCAACCACCAGTTTTACATCCTGCTCAACAATAACGGGCTTGCTTTCGCGGGCCAGTATCTCGCTGAACATTTCGGCAATGCGGTTTTCAATGTCGGTAGTTATCTCCAGGCTATCTGCCGAGTGCATAAAATGACGCTTTACATCCGTCATGTATGCTTTAAGTATTTCGTAGGCATCCTCTTCGATATGAAAGACGGTGCCGTTTATGTTGATGATAATTGTTTTATTCATGATAATAATTTTGAGGATGTGGTTATTTGTTTCTGTCGCCCACGGCAGTATGTACCGCATATTCCAATTCTTTCCAGGTTTTATCCAGTTGTTCAAGCACTGCTTTGCCTTCGGGAGCCAGCACATAATACTTTCGCGGCGGGCCCGAGGTTGACTCTACCCAGTTGTAGGTAAGCAGTCCGTTGTTCTTTAACCGGGTAAGTAAAGGGTATAAAGTACCCTCAACTACAAGCAGTTGGGCTTTTTTCAACTCAGCAATAATATCAGATGCATAAGTTTCGCCCTTAGCTATGATGGAAAGTATACAGTACTCCAGTATACCTTTCCGCATTTGGGTTTGGGTGTTTTCTACAATCATAATACAAAGATATATGTTTAAGAATGTATTATGCAATACATAGTACTAAGAATTATCATATTTTTTTTATTTGGGCTTTTTTTTAAAAAAAATGCACGTTTTTGCAGATTTTATTTGACTTTTTGCCAGCGTAACATTACTTTTATGTTTAATTAACTATTAACTGATCTTATTTATTAACGAAATGAAAAAACTTCTACTAGTAAGTTTGTGTTTTCTGATGTTATGCGTAACTCAGACATTCGCACAAAATCGTACTGTAACGGGTACGGTTACGGCCAAAGAGGATGGTTTACCTGTCCCGGGAGTGTCAGTAAAGGTAAAAGGTACTAATGTGGGTACCCAAACCGGAGCAAACGGAAAATTTACGCTGAGCGTGCCTGCTTCAGCAAAAACCCTTCAAATTTCTTTTATCGGTTTTAACACTGCGGAGAGTGATATCTCTACAAGTAGTGATGTATCGGTAGTTTTAACAACCAACACCCAGCAATTGAACGAGGTGGTGGTAGCTGCAGCTGGTTTGCAGGTTAAAAAGAGTACACAAGGTTATGCCACAACTCAATTAAAAAACCAGGCTATCACCCAGGGTAAAACCCCGAGTGTTGCCGCTGCATTATCTGGTAAAGTTGCCGGTTTGCAGGTAAACGTTGTAAGTAGCGGTGTTAACCCTCAGGTTCGTTTGGTATTACGCGGTAACCGTTCGTTACTTGGTAATAACCAGGCACTGGTTGTTTTGGATAACATTATTGTACCGAATGCTGTGCTTTCAAACTTAAACCCTGAAGATGTTGACGACATTCAGGTATTGAACGGTGCTGCCGGTGCTGCTCTTTATGGTTCTGATGCATCAAACGGTGCGTTATTGATCACTACCAAAAAAGGTAAAAACGGTGTAACTTCGGTTCGTTTCTCAAATACAACCAGCTTAGAGCAGGTTAGCTTTTTCCCTAAAGTGCAAAACCTGTTTGGTTCGGGTTCAACTTCTGGTATTCAGGAGTACATCCCTTATGAGAATCAACAATACGGTCCTGCATTTGACGGCGTGATCAGGCCTGTAGGTCGTGTGCTTGAAGATGGTTCTCAGCAATTGTTGCCTTATGCTGCAACTGATTCAAAAAATGATTTCTGGAAAACCGGTGTTATGAACCAGTCAGATTTCAGCTTGCAAACAGGTAATGAAAAATCAACAGTTTATTTGTCAGGTCAGTACGTAACACAAAATGGTACTACACCGGGCGATAAGTATAACAGGGTTTCATTACGTTTGAACGGTACACGCGAAGTACTTAATACTGTTAGTTTAGATTACACCGCCAACTACGTTCAAAATCGTTTTGATGTTACATCGGCAACTGGTACTATCTATGATAACCTGCTTAACCAGCCGGATAACATCAGGATTACTGATTACAAAGACTGGCAGAACAATAAATTTGCTAACCCTAATGGTTTTTATAATGATTATTATGATAACCCTTACTACGCGGCAGCAAATAACCGTTCTAACGTAAGAAACGATTACTTTATCGGTAAGGTAGAGTTGAAATGGAAACCGATTGATGTATTAACATTCACCGGTCGTGTGGGTGTGTCAACGTATAACACTTCTTACAAAAATACCTCGAATAAATTCGTGTTTACCCCATATACTTTAGGTAGCGGTAAATTTAACGGTAGCAGTAACAAAGCTGGTAGCGTTGAAGACGGAAGTTCATACACTACTCAGTTATTAACAGAGTTGCAAGGTACTTTCGCTAAAAAATATGGTGATATAAACGTTTCATTTACAGCGGGCTCTCAAATACGCGGTAACAATGATAACGCGCAAACAGTAAACGCAAACGGTCTTGTTGTTCAGGATTTGTTTAACGTTGCGCAACGTTACACACCAAACGTTGGTGGCGGTCAAAGCTCAGGTGTTAGAAGGCAAGTAGGTGTATACGGAGATTTAAGGTTAACTTATAAAGATTATTTAACTTTAGAAGGTACTGCCCGTAACGACTGGACCTCAGTTTTAGCGAAAGATAACCGTTCTTTCTTCTACCCTTCATTAAGTGCTGCTTTCATCCCAACTTCAGCGTTTGAAGCTTTGAAAGATAATTCAGTTATCAACAGCTTAAAGATCCGTGCTTCGGTTTCTAAAGTTGGTCAGGCTAATATCGGTGCATATGCAACCCTTCCTACTTACGGCCAGGCTGCAGGATATCCTTTCAGCACCGGTCCTGGTTACAGAATCAGCGGTCAGTTAGTATCGCCAAGCTTACGTCCGGAGATCACTAAAGGCTTCGAAGGTGGTTTTGATATCAGTTTATTAAATGATCGTATAAGTTCAAGTGTAACTTATTACAGAACTAATACTACCGACCAAACTGTACCTACAGGCGTATCTAACGCTACTGGTTATACTTCATTCTTAACCAACACCGGTAACATGAAGAACGAAGGTATAGAAACTCAGTTAAGCGTTACTGCATACAAAGCAAACAGCTGGGAGTTAACAGTAGGTGGTAACTACACTTATAACGATAACAAAGTAGTATCAATAAGCAGTGACCTTACCCAACTGGCGTTAAGCTCAGGTGCAAGCGCGCAGGCTTATGCTATTACCGGTTTGCCTTACCCTGTATTACGCGGTACTGATTATCTGCGTGACCCACAAGGCCGTGTTGTAATTGACAAAACTACAGGTTACCCAATTGCTAACTCAAACCCAACCCTTTTAGGTAATACCAACCCTAAACATCGTTTAGGTCTTAACTTTGAGGTTAAATACAAAAGCTTAAGATTATTTGCTTTAGCTGAGTATCGTGGTGGGTTCGTAGTGTATAACAGTGGTGCAGGTACTTATGATTTCTCAGGTTCTGCTTTGAGAACTGTATTCTACAACCGTGAGCGTTTCGTATACCCTAACTCATCATACTTTGATGATGCTACAAACAGCTACGTAGCAAATACAAACATTACAGTTGCTGATGGTGGCGCCGGTTTCTTTGCCGATGCTAATAACAACCTGAATATTGCTTCAAATTATATTTACAGTGGTGCATCATGGAAATTGCGTGAGGTATCTTTATCTTATGACTTGCCTAAATCTTTATTATCAGGCCAGAAATACATTAAAGGTGCTTCTATCAGTTTACAAGGTCGTAACCTGTTCTTATGGGTTCCGAAATCTAACTTGTACACCGACCCAGAGTACAACTTTACTGATGGAAACGCTATTGGTATCCAATCATTAAGCCAAACTCCTCCAACACGTTACTTCGGTGCAACCCTATCTGTAACCTTATAATATTTAAAAGAAAAACGATGAAAAGGATAAAAATATTAAGTACTATACTTTTGGGGGGCCTTTTAATAGCGGCAACCTCATGTAATAAGTATCTGGACGTTAACACTAACCCGAACGCGCCTACTGATGTTACACCCGATCTTATTTTACCGGCAGCTTTAGCTCAAACAGCAGCCAACAACGTAACATTTAACAGTTACGGCGCATGGACCGGTGGTTACCAAACAAGTGCCGGTGGTTACGGTGGTTTCGGTTCTGTTTTAACTTATAACTATGCAACCAGTGATAATACCGGTTTATGGTCATCAAGTTTCAACAACCTTAACGATTACCAAACTATTATTAACAAAACTGAAACAACAGGCCCGTACAAAAACTACAACGCTATAGCTAAGATTATGAAAGCTTATTGCTACCTGCGTTTAATTGATGTATACAATGATGTGCCTTATACCGATGCTTTAAAAGGCTTAGCTAATTTAAGCCCTAAATATGATAAAGCTGAGGATGTTTATCGTGGTTTATTTACTGAGCTTAACGAAGCTATCGCTTCTTTAGCTATTGCAAATGATGCTAACTCAACTATTAAAACATCTACCAGTGCAAACAGTTCAAGGATTGATATCGTAGAAGCAGCCGGTTATGATGAAGCCGGTACAACTAAATTCTTCAGCTCTGGTGGTTATCCGGACAGCAGATGGACTGAGTTTGCCAATACTTTAAAATTAAAAATGCTTGTACGCACAAGGTTAGTATCTTCTTTCGCTGCTACCTTTAACGCAGAAAAAGCTAAAATACAAGCAGCTACATTTGCTAATTATGATGTAAAAGTACAACCGGGTTACGCGGCGCAAGATGGTAAACAAAACCCATCATGGAATGCATACGCATTTAATGCTACCGGTGGTAACTCACAGCTTACTACTATCCCAACCTGGTTTGCAGTAGGTTTTTACGACGGTGCCAAAATTGGCGACGACGTAAGGGGCCAGGGTAACCACGATCCTTTTGTAGTATACAAAAGCTATACTGTAGCCAGCCAACTGGGTGTTACTGATGCATTCGTGCCAAAAGCAAGCACAACTGGCGGTCAGTGGTTTACTGGTAGCGGTTCAGGTACAGCAGGTGATGGTTTAGGCACTTTAAAAGGCCCAACTATGGCGCAACCATTAGAAACAGGTGCTGAAGCATACTTCCTTGAGGCAGAAGCCGCATTGTTCGGTATAATCCCGGGTAATGTTGAGAATCTTTACAATCTTGGTATCCAGGCATCACAACGTTACTTGTATACACAACAAAACGAGCAAATCAGCTCATTCCGTGTACCGGGTACTGACGCTGATTCGGATTTCCAATACTACATTGATCAAAATGAAGGTAATCCACTTGTTGATTTTACGGCTGCAGGTACTACAGCTCAAAAACTGGAAGCAATTATCACTCAAAAATGGATAGCTTTGAATTATATTCACAGCAACGAAGGTTGGTCTGACTACAGAAGAACAGGTTACCCTGTTACCAACTCAGGCGGTGATAAATACCATAATTTCGCCTCTGTTACATCTGTGTCAACCCGTGTTGATAAATTACCTGTAAGGGTTCTTTATCCGGCATCAGAGTATGCATTGAATACAGCTAATGTGCCTCAAAATATAAATGCATTTACATCTCGTGTGTTTTACGATTTAGATTAATTTTTAATTGATAGGAAAGATGAAAAAGTTTTTTAACATTATTTTATTTACGGCAACTGTAACAAGTCTTACAGCGTGCCTAAAAGATGATAAATCCAATTTACAGCCGAACAATTCGCCTGCTGTTGTTGAGTTCTCATCTTCGGAAATAGAACTTCCGACTTCTCCTTCAGGCAGTACGTATGCTTTATATACACGTGCTTATGAAGTAGGTACAGCTATTGATGTAGCGTATGATATTAACTATACCGGTGGTACTACTCCATCAAAAGATGTTAAGTTGACCATAGGTATAAAAGCAGATGCTATTGCCCAATATATCAAGGAAAGACTGGACAGAGACCGCCAAACGGTTAACCTGGTAATTATGCCGAGCAATTTCTATACATTGCCTACGGATGTAGTTTTGCCTGCAGGTCAAAGAAAAGTACGTATCCACGTTAAATTTAACTCAAGCCTGGTTACTGATTTTACCGCTCCTTATGTATTACCTATCAGCATTACTGCTGCTGATGGTGCTACAGTAAGCGGAAACTATGGTACAGTATTAACTAAAATAAGCGTTAAAAACTCTTATGACGGTAACTACAAAGTATCAGGTACAATTACCAGGAATAGCGCAAGCGGCCCGGATCTTAGCTTAGGTGGTACCTACAAAGATGGTATCATTACTAAACTGATCACTAATAGCCCAACCAATAACTCTTTCCTTACTTATTGGAAAGATGGTAGCGGTGTTGCCGGTATCGATGGTTTGAACTTAACAGTTGACCCTGTAACTAACAAGGTGACTGTTACATCAACAGCTAATCCTTTGTTGAAGAATACGCCAGGAAAAGATAACTCTTACGACCCGGCTACCAAAACCTTCCACTTAGCATTTGATTGGGGTAGTGGTGCAAGTACTCGTTTAACAGAGCAAACATTAGTTTACGATAGCCCAAGATAATTGGCAATCGTATAAATAGAAAAGCCGCCTCAATTTTGAGGCGGCTTTTTTTGTAAAATAACTTTTCCCTATTGGGGCTTACACTAAAAGGTGATAAATAACTATCGCTTGTCAACGCTATACTTACCCGGGCCAATAAATATCATACCGGCAAATACAAATGCCAGCTCAATAGCGTGTGCCGCGCCTTGCAAGCCATCACCTTTGCCCAGGTGGGTTGCAGAGGCGAATATCATGTTGATGAGCAGCAAAATAGATACGGGCCTGAACGCGAAACCGATCAGGAAAAGCAAGCCGCCAACTGTTTCGGTTAAAGCGGCCAATAAGCCCCATACCACCGGTAAAAAGCTAAAGCCCATGTATTTGGTTGATGTGCCTATCTGCGCCCACATTTCGGGGCCGCCAATTAGTTTAGGGTAGCCATGGTAGATCATGAGTGCGCCCAAGCCTGCACGAAGCACCAATAAGCCGAAATTTTTGTAATTGCCTAAGCCGCTTAATAAAGCCATAATTGTTTTATTTAAGATGGATGAATATGAGAGGTTGACTAATTACCTATTAACGTATTTGGCGCTAACTTGTTGGCCATCTACCGAAAGGTTTACTTCGGCACCTAATATAATGCTGTAATTGTTGGCGATGTGTCCCGCCGGAAAATCAAAACAAACAGGGTAATTGTATTCCGCTACAACCTCCATTACAATTTCGGCTATGGTAAAACCAAAGGGGATATCATTATCCTTAATATCAGTAAAGCCGCCTACGATAAGCCCGGCCAGGCTTTTAAGTTTACCGGCACGTTTAAGCGCGCGGATGAGGCGGTCGACAGAGTAAAAATATTCGCCTACATCTTCAATAAAGAGGATTTTGCCACTATAATCAAAATCGGAAGGGGAATTTAATATAGCTACCAGCAAACTCAAATTGCCGCCGATCAGTTCGCCGGAGGCATTGCCGCTACGGTTGATGCCATGCGAGGTGAACTCGTAGCTTAACTCTTCGCCAAATAAAGCCTTATGGAGCGTTATAATGGAGGCAGAAGAAGCGTCGGGTATATTGATGGGCATTTGCCCGTGGATGCTTTTAAGCCGGTAATTGCTGTACAGGTGCGCGTGCAAAATGGTAATATCGCTAAAGCCTACTATCCATTTCGGGTTATCAATAAGGTTATCAAAATTAATATCGTCGATAATACGGATGGTGCCGTACCCTCCGCGGGCCGCTATAATGGCCTTAACGCTGTCGTCGTTAACAAAGCGCTGCAAATCTTGCGCGCGCAGTTTATCGTCGCCCGCAAACTGGTGAAATGAGGCCTCAACGGTATCGCCCAAAACTACCTCTAAGCCCCATGATTGCAGCAGGTTGATGGCATCCGTCATGGGGATGGGTAACTTTTTTGCAGGGCAGGTGATCGCTATCTTGTCACCTTTTTTAAGATATGGAGGAGTTATGCTCATATTGAATTATCTTTGCAAATTATTAATAACGCCGCAAATTAATGTCACAACTTAACAATTTTAAAAGATATACTATTACATCGGCTTTGCCGTATGCTAACGGGCCGCTTCATATTGGCCATTTGGCGGGCGCTTATATCCCGGCCGATATATTTGTGCGTTACCTGCGCCTCAAGAAAAAAGACGTGGTGTACATCTGCGGATCTGACGAGCACGGCGCCGCTATCACTATAAAGGCGAAAAAAGAAGGCACTACGCCGCAGGCCATCATTGATAAATACCACAACCAAATAAAAGACAGTTTTGAGCAATTCGGCATATCGTTCGATATATATCACCGTACTTCATCGGCCATACATCACGATCTTTCGCAGGAATTCTTTTTGAACCTGTATGAAAAAGGTGAATTTGTAGAGAAATACTCGGAACAATATTTCGACGAAGATTATCAGCAGTTTTTGGCCGACCGCTACATTATTGGTACCTGCCCTAATTGCCATAACGAAAACGCTTACGGCGATCAGTGCGAAAAATGTGGAACTTCGTTGAGTCCTACGGATCTGATCAACCCGGTATCAACTCTGAGCGGCAAAACGCCCATATTGAAGCCAACCAAACACTGGTACCTGCCATTAGATAAGTATCAGCCGTGGCTGGAGCAGTGGATCGACGAAAAGGAGGGAAGCTGGAAGGTGAATGTATTCGGCCAGTGTAAATCGTGGCTGAAATCGGGCCTTCAGCCGCGCTCTATGACACGCGACCTTGATTGGGGCATAGATGTGCCATTGGCCGAAGCTAAGGGCAAGAAGCTGTACGTATGGCTCGATGCGCCGATAGGTTATATATCTGCCACCAAACAATGGGCAATTGATAAGGGTAAAGACTGGCAATTGTACTGGAAGAAACAGGCCAATGCCGAGGATGATACCTGTCTGCTGCACTTCATCGGTAAGGATAATATCGTTTTCCATTGCATTATTTTTCCATCGGTATTGCATGCCCATGGCGAATATGTGCTGCCGCAGAACGTACCGGCAAACGAGTTTTTAAATTTAGAGGGAGATAAACTATCAACCTCACGTAACCATGCCGTTTGGCTGCACGAATACCTTGAAGAGTTTCCGGGGAAACAGGATGAATTGCGCTACGTACTTACCTCTATACTGCCCGAAACCAGCGACAGTGAGTTCACCTGGAAAGATTACCAGGCACGCGTTAACAACGAGCTGGTGGCCATTTTAGGCAACTACGTGAACCGCGTGATGATACTGATGCATAAATTTTATGGCGGTGTTATTGAAACGGATAAGCCACATCTTACCCTTACCGACGATAAGTTACATAACGAAATTGGCGGGTATTATGATGAATTAGAGCGCAGCCTCGAAACCTACAAGTTTAGGCAGGGACTGGCGGCTGTAATGGATATTGCCCGATTGGGTAACCGTTACCTTACCGAAAAGGAGCCGTGGAAAACCATCAAGACCAATCCGGATGATGCTAAGGAAGCCCTGCATAATTCACTGGTGCTGATTGGGCATTTAGCCGCCTGCTTGCAACCGTATTTGCCAACTACAGCTAAAAAGATATTAGCTATGCTGAACTGGCCTGCTGATGTTGTAGCGTTTGATGAAGAGGTTGCATTTGTAAACGGACATCAACTTAACCCGGCGGCATTACTGTTCGAGAAAATTGAGGACGATGTGATTGAAAAACAGTTGCAAAAGCTGCAAGCCAAAAAGCAAGCCGTTGCCGCTGTTGAAGAAGCTACCGTTGCCCCGGCAAAGGAGAACATTACCTTTGAGCAATTTACCGGCTTAGATATACGCACAGGTACCATACTGGCCGCCGAAAAAGTTGCCAAAACAAAGAAACTGCTTAAGCTGACTATCGATACCGGGATTGATCAGCGTACCGTAGTATCGGGCATTGCCGAATATTACGAGCCTGAAGCCATAATTGGTCAGCAGGTGAGCATACTGGTAAACCTGGAGCCAAGGGAAATAAAAGGTATCCTGTCGCAAGGAATGATACTGATGGCCGAGAACGGCGAAGGCAAACTAAGCTTTGTAGCCCCGGTAGATCACATGCACAACGGATCGGTAGTGCGCTAATATGGTAGCATGCAAGTGCGCGAACGTGCAGATGTAAATTCAATTTTATAATTCAGCCTATAATTTGCACATTTGCACATCAAAAATTTGCGTAAAGCAAAATGGTCCCGTAGTTCAACGGATAGAATAGGAGTTTCCTAAACTCTAGATATGAGTTCGATTCTCGTCGGGACCACTAAGAACGCTGTTTTCATACACGAAAACGGCGTTTTTTGCGTAATGGGTAAAACTATAGGTAAAATTTTGATAATGCTTAATGACGCTAAATGGCTTGTTTTGAAGCTAAAAAACGGTTGTTCAACCCCAAAAATCCTTTCATCAAAAACTGCCGACCGAACAACCGAACAATTAAAAAGGAGAATTTGATCATAGGGTAAAAAGATTAAAAAGACAAGTTTTACCCATCATCAAAAAGGGTAAAATTCTTTGTTTGAGCATGGCATTTTGAGCTTTGATGACAGTTTCAAAATTCTTTTGAAAACGATTTTATACCGGGCAAGGCGAATCAAAGTTCATTCCACTTGTCCCATTTGGGATAAGTGAAGTCTTATTCCATTCCAAGAAAGAATAAATCAGATGATGATGGTTGATGAGTGCTTACCTGAGCACTGAGCAAACCCAAAGCTCAAAGAGGTATGCTCAACTGAAGAACACACTTGAGCATAGAACATCTGTTATTTTATGGATAATATATCAAAACAAGCTGACTGACATTCATATCGAAGGCATTCATCAGCGCATATTTGCTGAATTCACTTAAGTCGGACTTAGGATCGATCCGAAGAAACCCCGGAGAAAATAATGCGATTTAAGGCAGTAAATTTGTTGAGAGCGCAACGATCAAATAGGTGCAGGGTTTATAAGGACAGGCACTTCAATACGGGAGCTAAATAAGGATGATTTTGAAAAAATATATTCTGAACGTTTTGCCATTAAAGACCGTAGCGAAGAGATAGAATTTGAAGTAACACTTGGCGGATTTAACTCGTTGGATTTGAGAAGCACAATATATAGACATCTACAAGTTGATGTTATAAATTTATCAAATGCATCTATTGATCTTGATGTTGAGACCAAAGTTTATGATAGCAAAGGACTAAGCGCTAACTGTACACAACACATCGAACGTAAAATAGCTGAAGATAAACGATCTAACAGCATGTTCGCTTACACACAATACTCAGACAGGGTATTACCGCCACATTTGTTCATAGATATGAATGTGGAATTAAAAAAGTATGCCGGCTATACTATATATGAAATTACGCCCAAAAAAGGCACACATACAGCCCTTCGTGTAAAACAAAAAGGTCCAGAAACCAATATCTTTAATGATCAAATTGCTTTAGTTTTTTCAAAACCAGCAGAGGTGAAAATTGAACTTATTGTTCGCAGCAATGAATTCCCAGAGGGGCCAAAAATTCTTTCATTTAATTTTTCGGAAGACCAGAGTAAGCAACTTTTAGACCCTTGGGACTTATAAATACACTATGCTTGATATCTGGAAACCTTGAACTTACTGTCCATAGTTGCCAAGTAAAGGGACGATCAGTTGTCTCGTTTAGTTTAACTTTCAGCAAGATTTCGTTGAGTAAAACTGTTTTCAGACAATCAGTCAGCTTTCGATCAACTTCGTTGCGCTCGCGCATTTAAAAATGGGTTAAATAGTTTATCCGGGGTTAGCGAGCCTCGTTTAAGGCGATAATAGGTTGATTAATTCACCTCGATCAAGTTATCGATGTTATGCAAGACTGGTGCCTTCCTTGACACATAATTTTTACCTATTGTTTTACCGTTGGGAAAAGAGTGTACACGCGTCATGTATAAATAATAAGTCCGGATAGGAATCGAACTTGCTTGTTGGAGTTTTAATGTTTTTTATATATGCAAAAGCCGCCAGAGGAATTTATGTCACTGCCATCAAAATATTTGGTACAGTTTTATTTATTGAGTAATATGTTACTTTTATCCTATTAAAAATAAACAGCTATTTGATTATTTCATCAACATTTCTTCAACAGAACGATTTTAAATTAAGAGTAATTATAAACCACATCAAGCTGAAGAATTTTTCTTAAATACCGCCATTTTATATCAATCAGCCAATTGTACAATTAAAAAAACTTTTTATTTTTTTAATTGAGAAAGCTTTTTATATTCGTACACCAAATCACAAGAAAAGTTACAACCTATACCTGTATTGCAATGATATCTAATAATTATAGGCTTACCAGCCAGCCCATTCAAAAATATAGCTTTGATAAATTAAGCGTCGATAGTGATGTGTGTTTTTACATATATCAAAATCTTGATGTATGTATTATCGGGTGAATAATCTCCTCTCATTAATAATTTTTTATAATAAATTATACTAAAAAGCCTTAAAGGCTACCTCTTTCATGCTTTATATTAAAAAATATGAAAATTAAGAAACTTTTTCTGCTATTCGTATTGTCATTGATGCTGTTTTCAGGCAAAATCCTCGGGCAATCTGTTTATAATAAAAGAGGGCCAAGTACAGTGGGTGTAGCTCCGCAACCGGGTAATTTTTCTAACGGGGCGAGTTTGGATGTTGTAGATAATGGAGGCACTGTGAAAATAGGGATTCCATTGTATGAAATTAAACTAAGAGATATAACCGTGCCAATATCTATTAGCTATAGCGCGCTTGGGCTTAAAGCTGGACAGCGAGGGAGTGTAGTAGGCATGGGTTGGGAATTAAGTGCCGGAGGAAAGATAACAACAATTGTAAACGGCCTTCCGGATACTGATCCTACAAAAGGGCTGCGAAATATTACAAACCCAATGGAGGGCTTAGATGCAGGCGGAAGCTTGAACGTAGAAACTAATACCTCTCATCGGGCTTTTGTTTACAAGGCAATAGATGGCCAGGCAGACGGTGCATGGGATGCGTATAGCTATACGATACCAAATGGCGGCGGAAAGTATATGAGCTTTTATGGTGCAACAGTGCTAACATTTCCCTATAATCCTTTGTTCACTACCATACCAGGAGGCTTTACAACCGGCGACGGACTTAAGTATACATTTGAACCAGGGAATGAGTATCGTACCAGAAAACGCTCATTCAGAAATAAAACAGACTTTCAATATACTGATGAATGGCTGCAAAATATACCCAATTATAGAGATCAGAATTTATCAACAATATCTTCTACAAGGAATAATGATGTAGTTACATTTAATTACGAACAGCGTACTATTAAAACACCATATCCTACGCTTACCAACTCCGTATCGGTTCCGCTGTCGAGGGATGTGAATGTTTCAACCTCTCCATTTGTAGGTTTGCCACGGTTTCGTGTAAAAGAGCCTGTGATAACACAGATGGAGAAAAGTATAGTTACCGCAACACGATTAAACAATATTGCATTTCCTGGCGGACGAGCATTATTTAGCTATTTTCCGCTAAATGGTAGCGGCCCGACCGGACCTAACGCCAAATGCGAAGATATATTGACAAATATTACCATACAGAAGTTAAAAGAGGGTGTATATACTACAATCAAAAATATTGAATTTACATATGATATGCTTGATTCACATTATCTGACTAGTGTTGTAGTTTCGGATGGCGGGCCGGGTACAATTATAAATAGCTGGTCTTTCGCATATAACGGATCTTTACCCGCTACTCCATCAATGTATTCATATTTGGTATCTGAATATAGTTTCCGGGAGCCGTTCGCACAAGATCGCTGGGGGTTTTATAATGGCAAAACAAGTAATAAAACCTTAATTGAGAATCCTGATAATATGCTTTGTTTGCAAACGAAAGATATATACCCTATATGGAACCTTAATGCGGATAATATGCCAAGCTCGTATATCCCTTGTACAAGCCGTGAAGGTATAGATGTGTTTCGGCCTAATCAACCCAACCGCATTACTTATGCCGATCGGGAGTTCGTTTTTTCGGAAGCTATCAAGGGCACATTAAAAAGTATTACCACTCCAACAGGTACCCGCATAGAATATGAATACGAGCCACATAAATTTAGACATTTCAGGAATTATGGAGCAGGGGGGATCTCCTCTTCAATACTTACAGGTGGTGGTATCCGGATAAAAACAATCACACATAAAAATCCTGCAACCGGAAAAACGTTGTTGAAAAAAATTTACAAATATGGCATGGGCGATGATTATCAATCGCCTGATATAGAAAGTGGCTATGGTATGGTTAACTACCCTGCAAACGTTCTGAAAACTAAAGTGAATTATTCTTTTAGCGGGTCGCTTAGTGAACTTAATGTTGAAGATATGGCATTGGTGTCGCACCCGGTAAATGACATGAGTTATTCTAATGGTAGTTATGCTACTTATGGCTCAGTTACTGAATACCAGGTAGAAGACACTATCCCTACAAGATATTCTAATAAAGTATTAAGAACGGCTTATTTTTATAGAAACCCTGCACGTAATGATTTGCAGAGTAATAATGGTAGTAAAGAGTATATGGACATCCAAACAGCTTACCCTAATCCGGGTGTTAGCCAGGATACTACTTATGATAAGCCATTCCGCATTCTTAAATTTGTGGCGCAGCTCAGCACAACTGATTCTACCGTATTTTATGATAAGGTTGAGGAAACTAAATATACTTATAAATCATTCAGCGCTCCATTTGGAAATACCTTTTCTTATTTGGGAGGATTAAACCTTGTTAAGCACCAATATTATGATGCTAATGCAGGCTTTCAGTACTGCCAGGAATATTATGACGCGAACAATGAACAATGGGTTACCGTATCCTGCGGGCCAATGGCGACAGCGCCGGTGCAATTGGATGAATCATTTTTCAGCCAATTAGAAACAGAAACCAATTCTACTTATTATACAGGTAAGTACTATGGCGATGTTACGGCTATGTCTTCCTTTTCAAATTGTTATAAGCTGCTTAATGTAGAACATCAGTTATATGGTACCAGCGCCCAGCCGATGAGGATAAGTGCTACACGCTATCAGTATGGCAACACCAGCCATTTATTACCAACACATATTTATTCATTTAACAGTGCCGGGCAGGAGAATATACAACGAACTACTTACCCGCTCGACTATTCGCCATCAACTACTACAGCCGGTATATCGGTGTTGTGGAGTAACCTGATGTTTGCTGAACCGGTGGAAAAAACATATCTGATAAATGCAAGCAACACCGAATATATATTAGGCAGTTCATATAATAACTACGCAACAGATGCTAATTCTTTTGTTCACCCTATTGCCAGCTATGAATTAAACACCCAGGGTAAGCCGGTGCCAAGCGGCAGTTACAGCGGACTTACCGATTCGCGCTATGAGCAGGTACAACAATCTGAAAAGTTTGATGCCGCGGGTAATACCGAGCAAAGTAATATTCAGGGCGGTGCCAAAACAACTACCCTGTGGGGTTACAACCGTAAATATCCGGTAGCAAATGTTATTAATGCTAAGTATGATGATGTTGCCTATAGTGGGTTTGAAGATGTGGAAACCGGTAATTGGACATATAACCTGGCTAATCGTGTAGCTACAACTACTCCTATTGGTAAATATGCCTATAATCTTTCGGGCGGGGCATTAACCAAAACGTTGCTTACTGCCGCAACCCGCTACATATTGGGTTATTGGTTAAAAAGCGGCGCCACCATAACTGTTACCGGTGGTACTGTAGGTTCGGCGGTAAGTAAGATTACTCGTAATGATTGGACTTATTATGAACGTACAGTAACAGGTACAACATCATTAAATATTTCAGGTACCGGTTATGCCGATGAAGTAAAGCTCCATCCGCTTGAAGCATCTATGAGTACTTTTACCTACGATATGCTTGTTGGTATTACAAGCGCTACTGATGCCAAAGGCGAAACGGTATATTATGAGTATGATCCCTTTCAGCGGTTATCTTATATAAAAGACCTCAATGGTAATATAGTAAAAAAGATAGAGTATAACATTGTGCAATAAAATTGCCTGGGTTTTGCCTTTGGTTTTACTCATTCCTGTTTACATTACAACATAACCTTATCATGAAAAAAATTAGTTATATATTATTGCTTGCGGTAATCATAATAAGCCATACGGCTGTGGGGCAGGTTGTTCTGCAAACATCCGGAGCTACAGGTAGTTTTACGGCGCCACAAAGTATTATCCTGGATAATGGTTTTTCTACCGTGCCGGGGGCCACGTTTATGGCCACTATTGATGCTTCTGCCGCGCAAACAGAAACGAGCCTCAATCATCACTTTATAAAAACCTATGATGTAAGAAAACCGGGTGTTGCCGATCCTACCGACCTTACACCGGCCAGTGATGCAACTGTAACTATACAGTATATTGATGTGATGGGCAGGCCGCTGCAAACCATTAACGTAAAAGGATCACCCACCCAAAATGATATTATACAATCAAATGTTTATGATTTTGCGGGGCGAGAGGCGGTTAAATATAAGCCATATACAAGCCTTTTAAACGGCGGAAAAAATGCGGCCTTCAGAGATTCGGCGATAAACGAAGGGTTATACTTCTACAAAAACATGAGTGGTTTTTCTTATGGCATACAAGCTGACTTTTACCCATTCGCTAAAACACGTTTTGAAAGCTCGCCGCTGAACCGAAACCTGGAACAGGGTTTTATAGGGGAGGAGTGGCAGCTACCCGGCGAAACCTCCAGCGGAGGCCATACCGTAAGAACCTCGTATCGCTCGGGCGATGGAGATATCGCCTTGTACAGGGTAGTGATAGATCAAACTACAGGTGCGCGCACACTTTCCCGCAATGGTAATAATGAGTATTATTCGCCGTATTCAAAAATATGGATTACTACTATTAAAGATGAAAACTGGAAACAGGAATCGGGCGTGCATGTGGATAATGGCGTGGTTAAAGAGTATAGGGATATAAACGACAGGTTAATACTTAAGCGGCAGTTTATAGCTAATGGCATGAGTTTGCAAACCTTTTCAACCTATTATGTATATGACGATTTTGGCAACCTTTGTTTTGTATTGCCACCCAAGGCCGAGCCGGATAACAATGTGCCCGTAACCCAGGCGGTGCTTGATAATTTGTGCTACCAGTATAAATACGATGGAAGGCAGCGGCTTATTGAAAAGAAAATACCCGGAAAAGGCTGGGAATACACCATTTATAATAAGCTAGACCAGGTGATTATGACGCAGGATGCCCGCCAGCGTGCTGTAGCCCCGCAACAATGGGGGATAGTTAAGTACGATGCGCAGGGCCGTGTAATTATTACCGGTTTATATACACATACAGGTAGCGCCGCGGGCACTAATTACCGTGCTGCTTTACAAACCGCGGCTGATGCCGTAGCCGGTTTGTACGAAAAGAGGATTGTGCCTGCTACAGGTAACGGGTATACAGCAACAACCTACCCAACTACCTTGGCAACTACCCTTACGCTTAATTATTATGATGATTACGACCTGCCCGGCGGTAACCCATACCCGTTTGCTGCAGATACCGGGCTAACTCGCGGCCAGTTAACTGCCAGTAAAGTAAATGTACTGGGTACAGCTAACATGCTATGGCGGGTAAATTATTATGATAAAAAGGGCAGGGTAGTAAAAGCGATAAAGCAACACTATAAGGGTGGAACAGTGGTTGCCGGCAATTATGATGAAATTACCAATGCCTATGATTTTACCGGGGCCATGATAAGCACCAATAGGGTACATAAGGTAAACGGAACCCAAACACTAAATGCCCTTTTAGAATACGATTATAACCATACAGGCAAGCTCGAAAAAACATGGGAAACCATTAACGGGGGCACCCGCACCCTTTTATCGCAATTGCGCTATACCGATATGTGGCATTTATGGGAAGAGAAGTTGCACTCTACCAATAACGGTACCAGCTTTTTAGAGAGCATATCAAATTATTATACCGTACGCGATTGGATTTACATGACTTACTCGGGTAAGCACAATGTATATTATGGTTATGGTACATATGAAAACCCTGTATATAACGGTAATATGGTGAGCAAAAGCACCTCAACCCCAACAAGAACAACCGGTAAAACTTTTACTTATGATAAACTGAACCGCTTAACAAGCGCTATTGAGCAATACCCGCAACCCTCTAAACCGGCATTAAACGAAATAATAACTTACGATAAAAATGGCAATATTGTAACCATGGCTCGTAACGGCGTTGGCTACGGTACACTTAACTATACTTATAAATTTGGCGGGTTAAGTAACCAGCTGGAAACAGTTTTCGGCTCCGGTTTTTCGCGGACTTATACTTATGATGAAAACGGCAATGCCCTGAGCGACGGAGCGGGGAGGGATATAGCCTACAACCTGTTAGATTTGCCAAGTACCGTTAAACAAAGCACAACATTAAAAGCCGACTATACTTACACTGCAACCGGCGAAAAACTAAGAAATGTATGGTATAAAACAGGCGGTAATATTACTACAGAATATGTTGACGGTGTTGTATACGAAAACAACGTATTGCAGTTTTTACAAACGCCTAAAGGCAAGGCTGTACCTAACGGGGCTAATTATAAATATGTATATGATTTAGCCGATGAACAAGGTAACGTACTGGCATCTATTGATGATTCGAGCGGTGTGGCCCGGGTAATACAGGAGGATGCTTACTATGCTTTTGGTTTGCGTGAAAAGGTATTAGATAAAAATAACAATAACCGCTACCTTTATAATGGTAAAGAGGAACAAACCGAGTTGGCCAATCAGTACGATTATGGCGCAAGGTTTTATGATCCGGTGATTGCGAGATGGAATGTGGTGGATGTCCTTGCAGAAAAAATGCGAAGACATTCCCCTTATAATTATGGGTTTAACAATCCCATAAGGTTTACAGACCCTGACGGAATGGCGCCTTCGGATATTATTATTAATGGAGTTAATCAAAGTACAGGAGAAATAGCCCCTTTGGTTGTAATAAAGACCGATCAGTATAAAATTGAAAAAAACACCAATTTGCCAGTTCCTTCAAATGATGTTATTATAAATAAACCGGCTAAACCTCTAACTATCGATTTAAGAAAAGTTGACTTAAAGGCCGATATAGATGCTTATATGGTGAGTGCTGGTGGCGATTTTGCGTTTGGTGGTGGCACAGGGGGTAACTTGCAAGCTGTTTTCATTAACAAAGGAAACGATAGAGGAATTTACTTTTATAGGCCGTCACAGCCAGATGCTAATATTGGATTTAATGCTGGTGTTGGCTTCATGGGAGGTGAAATAGATTTTAACGAAAAAAGTGGACAATTTTTAGATAGAAGAACATTCGCAGGTAAATCACAAGGCTGGTCGGGTGGTCTTGGGGCTGCATCTGGAGGTACCGTTACATCTTTTTCAGATGGAAATTGGAGTTTGCCAGGAAAACCTAATAAAAGTCCTGAACTTTATTCTGGTAAATTGGGTGGATTAGGTACAGGGGCTGATTTTGGTTTGCAATATTCTTATTCAGAATCAATATTAATACCACAATTGTCTATATCATTTAAATAATAATGATGAAAAAATTAAGGTTCATTCCAGATAACAGATTATTAGGCATTGGTTTATTAATCTTTATTTATAGTTGCAAGTTTTTTGATCACTCGATAGACGTGAACAAGTTATCCAGTAAACAAATAAATTCTGTAAAAATTTTAGATCGTGGAATTGAGGGTAATAATCAGAGATTGATAGAAAACAAACAAGTCGTGCTGTATCTTGCAGATCTGATAGTTTCGTCAAAGAAGATATCAGATAATAATATTAATCTCAAAGCGAATAAGGGTTTATGTGAAATTGAACTTATGCTGGGAAATGATAAAAGTATAAAGTTAGAATTGGTGAAATCTACATTTTCAGGTGGGATACTAATTTCAGGAACTTATAACTATTATCGCAACGATAGTTTGTTACGGGAAATTATCAAAATACTTAATGCTAAAGATAACTTTAATTTTATTCGTAAATAAAAAAAACTCGGCCCCAACTCCCGCAAGCGTCAAACTTGGTGGCGGCAGGTTGAGTAAGGGATATGGATTAAGCTAATTAAGTTTAAGATAGCCATCATCCACATAGTCCTACAAATAATACCTCACAAGCGAGTAACGGCTTAACAAGGCATTAGAATATTAATGAGCAATAGCTTTTTACTGAAAGCTATTGCTCATTTGAAATAGCGGCAGGTACATAGCTATCAGTATTATGCCCACAATAAGGCCCAAAAAGATAATGATAAGCGGCTCCATCATGCTGCTTAGGGTGGAGGTGCGGTATTCTACCTCATCTATATATTGGTCGGCAATTTTGCTAAAAAAGTAATCGAGCTGGTTGGTTTCTTCACCTACTTTTACCAGTTGCACCATCTTATCGGGGTATACCTTAAACTGTTTTAAGCTTTGATGCAGGCTTTTACCGTTCATAATATCTTCTTCAACCTTAAGCAGCGATGTTTCTATAGGGTAATACAATATCATTTGCCGGCACAGGGCAATGGCACGCAGCAGCGGCAGTTTGGCGTTAATTAATAAACGCATAGAATTGCAAAACCGGGCCAGGTATATTTTTTGCACCAGGTTGCCAACTACAGGTACCCGCAATATAAGGGTTGCTGCTATTTTACGGTACTGCACCGATTTGCGTACGGTAAAAAGAGCTATAGCAATAGCAGCTACCAATATAAAAAAGAAAAAAAAGTTATTCTCAATAGCATCAGAAAAGCTGATGATTTTACCGGTTATCCAGGGCAACTCG
Source organism: Mucilaginibacter sp. GW821-FHT07G05 (assembly GCF_059418565.1). Classification (NCBI taxonomy): domain Bacteria; kingdom Pseudomonadati; phylum Bacteroidota; class Sphingobacteriia; order Sphingobacteriales; family Sphingobacteriaceae; genus Mucilaginibacter; species Mucilaginibacter sp. GW821-FHT07G05. The sequence continues at coordinate 375,085 of NZ_JBWKQC010000004.1, forward strand.
CCGCCAAAGCGCTTAAAAATATCGCCAAACATGGGCACTACAAATTTCAGCATAAAAAATACCGCGCCTAATGATGTGCTCAATACAATCACAGGGTAAGTAAGGGCCGATATAATTTTGCGCCGCTGCTTTATTTTGTGCTGATAAAACTTAGCCAGATCCTGCAACACCTCCACCAGTTTACCGGTTTCTTCGCCTATTTGCAAGCTATAAATTTCATAGATCGAAAATTTGCCCGTAAGCTCCAGGGCCTTTGAAAAGGTAGAACCTTTTAGTACCGCCTCTTGTATGCTTTTGAAAAGTAGTTTATCGCTTTCTTTTTTTTGATCGGCATTAATGAGTTCGAAACTGCTCTTCAAATCAATACCTGCAAGCAATAACGAGCTTAGTTCAAGATACAGATATTCTTTTTTCTTATCGTTAAGTTCTTTGCCCCCAAAAGTGATGTCGCGGTTCAGCAAAGCCATTAACCCGGCGTTGGCATCTGCTTTCGCAGGGTGCTTTACAGGCTTTTTATTTTCAAATCTTTTAATGTCAATTGAGGGCATTGCTGTTTTGCTGAAAAAGTGTTACTGCACTGTATTGCTTATGATAATGATACGGAATAATTTTGTTTTGAAACTCGATATCGAAAGTCAGATCGTCAATAATATAAGTGTCAGAATAATTATAATCACTGTTCGCCGCTTTTCCTTCAAATGCTACATTGATTGCATCTGTTTGTACCTTAAAGGTATCAACAACAGCGGCAGCCCTCACAATATAGCTATTATGAAAACGATAGTAAATAATGCTTGCGGTATCTTTAAACAATAAACCGCTATCATCCTTTAACACAATTTCCGATCGCATAAAATCCTTGTTTAACAGCTCATTCAAACGTAAAACAACAGCCATATCATTATGCTTTTGGTAAAAAGAAGCGTGCGACCGTATTACAATTGTGTAAGTAGTATAAGTAATACCAATTACAATAGCGGCAATAAGCATGGTTATAGTAACCTCCATAATGGTAAAGGCTTTAACTTTATGTTTGCTCATTGTTTTACAATTAATATTTTGTTTAGCCTGGCCAATTCTTTTTCATCGTTGTAAGCCGTTAAATGTAGTATTGTAGTAGTATTGCCGGTTGTATCGCTAACGCTTTGTTCTATAGTTATATCATCAACAGTGTAAGTTTGATTTTTAAACAGGTGTTGCTCTTCTACCTGTATAGCAATGTTTGTTAACATAGCATGTGCGCGCAATTTCTGTGCAGACAGCGATTGGCGCGATACATTGGCATATATCATCATGGCAAGGCTAAATACCACCATAATAAGCACCATGGCTACCACTACCTCCAGTATACTTGATGCCCGTACTTTAAAGGTTATTTTTTTTGCAGCCATTGTAATACTTTTTTTTGCTTGCCGGCTGTCGGGAACAACGTGCTGGTTAAATAATAGGACGAAAGAGCCTTACTATCAAGGGTTACATTAACAATATAATTTTCATAACGTGCAATGTTGTTGGCATAAATAAATGCGGGTGTGCAAATACTGCCATGTATAGTTGTTTTTTTATCGGCCATAGAAACATATCCCTGTGAATATACCTGGCCGGATATTGTAACATTGTTGCCCAGGCTAATTACGGGTTTAAGTTTATCCTCTTTAAGCTTGTAGTTAAACACCATGCCGCTTATTTGCGTATTGTCGCCAATGTTTATTTTAACAGGCTTGCTTACTGCCAATGTATCAAAGTTTGTATTGGCAATAACCGATGGATAATTGAAAATGCAATTCTTTTCTATATCGATCACATCAGTGGCAAATAACTGGCACGATCCTTTAAAGCCGCTTTTTACTATTATAGATTTTGCGAATATCAAAACGTTGTTTAGCGTAACAGTACTATCAATAGTTAATGTGGTATCTGAATATAATATAATGTTATTACTAAGTTTTACGTTTTGTACAATTTGTATAGTCCTGCCAAAGCTTGCTATAAGGGTATTATTAAAAAAAGAAATATTTATAGAATCAGCATCCAAAATATCATTATTGGGCTTTTCCTTAATTTCAAATACACCGGCTATGTAACTTAATTTCTCCGGATTAAGTGGAGGTATAGTTTTATTGCTAATGCGTTTAATGCCCTGAACCAGCTCTTTATCACCTTCGTAATCATTATTGTTGATAGAAATAGATCTAATGCCCGACGGCGGAATATAGGCATTCCCTCTTATTAGTGTTTTACCACTGAGGCCCAAAGGCCTGTCGAGGTCAACGAGATAAAGAGCGTACATTTTAGATGAATCAAGTTCATTGCCAATAGAAAAAACTGCCGACAGAGTATCTTTTTGAAGGAAGGCCTTTGCTATGCCTATAGTAAAAATGCCCCACTGCTGTTGTTTTAACGAGACAGAATCAATAGTGCTGTCATATAACCCAATACTCCTGCCTTCGTTATACACTGTATCATTGCCGGTGATAAGCAAATTGATGGCCGAGTTTAAATTGTTTTCGAGCTGTTGGTGCCTGAATGACATTTGATACTGAAGCCTGTAAAAATATGCACCGGCTATTAAAGCCGAACAAAGCACACCAATTACAAGCGCTATGATGATAACTATGTATAAAGCAGATGCTTTAAGCATTTGATGCTATTTCAGTTTGTTTGTGTACTATCTGTACCTATTCTGTTCTTTTTGCGATTCTTTTTGTTAAGGTGGATATTCCTAAAAATATTTACCTTTTTCCAAAAACGCGACTGCGTAGTGTCATTTACCACTATTTTGCCATTTTTATAGGTCGTAACTATAATTGAATCGGCTCCTTTATACTGTTTAATTTTGCCATTATATAAGTTTTTATAATAACTGCCCGATTGGGTTAATTTCCCCTGCTCGTCATATAAACTAAACTCTCCTGATATTAAGCCACTGTTCCAGGTATAGGAGGAGGCTAACGTGCCATTTTCATTCCAGGTTTTCCAGTTGCCATCTTTTAACCCCACCTTAAAATTTCCCTGCTCTTTCAGGTTCTTATTATTATAGTATTCGGTATATAACCCGTTAAGCAGTTTGCCACTAAAACCGCCCTGGGTAGTGTGTATACTATTGGCTGAATACCAATAATAAAGCATGCCCTGCTTAGCATTAGGAGGTGAGGCAACCGGTAATATTTCTGCCTGTATAAGTTTATCTCCCTGTGCAATACGAACTTTGTTAAAACCGCTTGGCGGTAGTTTTTGTGATAGAACTATTACCGGTATCCATAGTAAAGCCATCATAATTTTTGCTTTCATATTGTTTCGGGTTTCATTAAAATGTATTTGGTTTTACCGTCAAAACTTACTTTAACAGAATCGCGCATGTTTTTTATCAACTTTACCTTTTCTACGGTTTCCCCTTCTGCCATCATCACATTTTTATCATTTATGCGTATAATGGCGATTAGTTTTTTTGAGGCAGGGTTACGTATAAAGCCGGAATATTTAATAAACGCCCAGTCAATAGCCGGAACAACAAGCTGGCCTGGTTTAGGGGATATTACAGCTGCAGAATTACCCGGTAATTCCTTTTTTTCAACGGGTAGTATTATTTTACGAGATTTGGCCAGGCCAAACGGGTCGCGATAGTTTAATAGCAATTTTGTGGTATCTTCCGGAACCTCATAATCATAGTATGCCTCTTTCTTTTGAGGCTTTTTCATATAGGCAATAGTGGAAGTGTCATTATTTACCGATTGAAATATCCTGTAAATAATTATCCCCCATACAGTGGCTACAATCAATATTAAAAAATAAGTGATTTTCTTATTGTTCATGCACTTGTGTGTTACTGTAACACAAAACTTCTAACATCACTTGAAGGTCCTTCATTTCCGGCAGCGTCAATGGCGGCAACACGCCAATAAATACGATCGCCGGAAACCCCGGTATTAAAAACGAAAGAGGTTGTTGTTAAGGTCATCGGAAATTTATCGCTGTAGGGCGTATTTGTATTTGTTTTAAAAGCGTATAGTTTGTATTTGGTTGCTGTAGCCACGGCATTCCATATTAAGGTTACATTTAGCGGCAGCTGTGCATTATTATCGGGGGCGGTCAACGTAACCTGCGCCGGAGGCTGGTTATCAAATAATATATTTTTTATCACAGACCATTTTGAATTTTCCGTTTCATTCATAGCCATCACACGCCATTTATATGCTTGGTTTTTAGGAAAGTTGTAGGATATTTCTGACCCGGGTATGATTTGATCAAAAACAACATTGTTTTCGTTGATAAAGTTGTTCGTGTCAATTTGTATACGATACTTAGTTGCACTAAATAAGGTATTCCACTGTAAGTTTAACGCTTTGTTAGTTAATGCATTATCTGCCGGACTAATTAACGTAACCGTTTGCAGTTGCAGCGAACTTTCCACCACAGTGAATTTTCTCGGCAAAGAGTAGGGGGTTGCCGAACTCCCATTTTCGGCTCTAATGTGCCATTGATAAACTCCGGGTTCAAGGGTTACTGTAAATTTATTGCTTTTAATTACAGTGTCAATTACCAAATTGGCTACCGAATCAAAGCGGGGGGCTACAATTTGCAATCTGTAAGTTAGGGCATCTTCAACCTCATCCCACCAAAAACCTACATTGTATTTCGTGCTTTGGTATTCATTGGCCGGGGCTTGTAATTGAACGTTTTTTTTGCTGATGGAAGGCTCAATAAATTCTTTGCATGACACGGCTGTAGTTAAAATAAACAACGAAATAAATAGCTGTATAAAATGAGTTTTCATAGCGATAATAAATTAATAATATTGGTTTAGTTATTAGCCATTTGAATCAGTGTTTCTAATCGCGTGTTTTTTAATTCCCCGGCTTCTTGCCTGTATTTAATCACTTTTAAATTAACCGACCTGATCACACCAATATTAGGCGTGTTTTGCAAGCTGTTTAGTAAGTTGAGTAACGAAAAATAATCACCGTCAAAGCTTAATTTTTGAATACTGAAGCTGTTGGTTTTGTAAAATGCATCTTTGCGTGGCACCTCGCTCAGTTTAACGTTTTCTTTATTTGCTATAAGTGAGATTTTGTTGATAATGGTATTCCGGAACGCAAGCGTATCACACGTATAACGGTCAATTATTTTTTCGAGATTGATATTCTTGCGTTTAAGATAGGCGGGCTGCAGTGCTATGTCACTACTGTTTTGCAGCCTTTTATTTAATTCCTGATTTTGTTGCCATAGGCGTATGGTTTTCTTAAACGCCAGTTGGTAACAAATAATAGCCATGGCCACAAAAAAGGTGAGCAATAAATATCGCAGGTTAATATTCAAGAGCTTATTCATCAGTAATTTATTAAAACAGTAAACTGTCCTTCATTTTTTTCATTGTTGTAAGTGTAGTTCTCCAGTTGAATATTCTTCACCCATTTCTTCATTTTCACAGTGGCTATCCACTCATTCAGCATTATTATCTTATCCGTTGATCCACTTATTCTGATAATTCTGTCAGAAAATTTTAATGTTTTTCTGCCTCCCTCAGCTTCCGGCGCTATAGGGTTAATACTAACAATATCCCAGGCAATGCTTTCCGGTAACAAAGCTGCTAATTGATCTATCATGTAGCTTTTGTTTAAGGCCGAATCCCAACCAAAATCTGCAATTGTTTCTTCCCTGTTTTTTATTTGGGTATAAATATCCCGTGTATTTAACGCGGTTTGGGCTGATATGCTCACCTGCTCAATTAAGCCGGCATTTTGTGAATTTATAGAGGAAAATATTATGGTGTTAATGAGTAACAGTAAAAAGAAAAAACATAGAATTATTGCGCCATAAAACTGAAGCTTCTTTTTTGTAACCACTTGGGTGAAGTGCTCACTTAAAGACATCATCCTTGTTTTAACCGCATCAATATTTTCGTTAAAAATTAGCTGAAATGCAACCGCGTAAGGTAATATCAACTTCTCGTTAATTACTTCGCTCTCCAATTTTACAGGCGATATGGCGGTACTTGATTTATTGTAGTTGTAAGTGATCCATTGTTTTCGTTCATCCCTAATAATGGTGTGCCCGTTGAATATGATATTATTGTCATAAAAATTCAGCTGATCGGCAATGCTGTAAGCCGCAAAGGGACCAATACTTAATGCAAGGCAGGTAAATCCTAATTTTGTTATCTCATCAATATATTTATCCGCATCGGTTTTTCTAATTACTGATACAAAAGAGGCATCATCAGTAACCAGGTTTTGAACATAAAAATCATCATAATTAGCGTTGGGCAATATGCGCGAAAAGTTTTGGTGATCGATATTTAGCGTTTTTTCGATCTTTTTATTTAGTACGCCCTTGCCTGTTATATTAATTGCCAAAAAATATTTCTTTTCGAATTGTATGGCTATGTATTTAGCCTCGGGTTTATCAAATACTTTATTTGTAATAGTTAACTGGCTGTTTTTAACAGCAATACTACAGGCGTCATAAACAATAATATTATCGTTATTGATATGTATGTTAATGCCAATGGCCTCACCCACTCTGTAATACTGATTTAACATAATAGCACTGGGTTTAACGCATAATTGACGACTTGATAAACACTAATGTTACAACACGGGCCGTGGTTTTAGACCGGCTGCTGAACAACCATTTCAGGATTGGTATACGCGATAATAAAGGCACACCCGATGCACTCTCGCTATTCTCATTTCGCTCAATGCCTCCTAAAACAATCATATCTTCGTTGTTAACTCTTAAACTGGTTTCAAATTCGCTGTTTGATATTGGCGGAGGAGAACCGTCTGTAGGGAAAGATAGAAAATCGGCAATGTTAACTTTTATTCCCAGGGTTACCTGATCATCGCCAGATACAATAGGCTTTATTTTTATAGCCAGGTTAGCTTTGGTTTCTTTGTATTCGTTTACAAAAATTGATTGTGTAGTAGTGGTTGAAGGGTACACATTTTGTGTTACGTTTTTATAATATCTGGTACTGCCTATGCTTAGCGTAGCATTATGCCCGTTAAGTGCCGATAGTTTAGGTATTGACCGTACATCAATATTGTTGTTTGCCTCAAGAGCGCTCAGGGTAAGATAAAAGTTAGGTGTTACCCTGCCAAGGTTGGTAGATGTTATCCGGCCTAAATTCTTTAAAAAATCATTAATAGGCCTTGAGCCGAAAGTGTAATTTAACCCCGGAAATACAGTGCCTCCTGTTTTAACACTATCAGATATACCGGCCGAAATACCTGTTGAAACTGTTCGGGTTTTTCTAATATCTATCAGGGTAACCTCAATGAGCACTACCGGTACTAATACATCCAGTTGTTTTATAACTGATTCAACTTCTGAAATTTGCGAGTTTGATCCTGATAGTAATAAAGTGTTTTGCTCCCGGAATTCTTTAATCTCCAGGCTCCTTTTCCACTCATTGGGTATCATGGTCATTATGGTATCGATAGATCTGTTTTGTAATTGTATTACCTTAAATGTACGCAGGCCTTCAAGTTTCCTGTCTCCAATTAAATATATGCCGTTTTCGGGATGGTAAGTGTAATCGGTTCCCTTGAATAAAATATTTAAGAAGTTATCATAAGTAACATCTGTTACATGCATGCTGATGGTGCCTTTGATATCTGAATATAATGAATAATTTTTTTCGAGTTCGTTTGAGGCCTGTTTTACCAGGTCAATGATCGGAATATTAGTTGCGTCAGCAGAAATAAGCTTTTGACCGTTCACCACTCTGCTAAAAAAGCCTGATGAGTTACCTCCGCCACCTGGGTTGATTGGTTTGAATGCTTTTCTTACTGCCGTTTTTTTGTCATTCCCTACATAAAGCTCTTCATTTTCGGCAAGTGGTTGTATAAGATAAAAATTATCGTTGGTTTTTGTTGCTTTTAAATCATTGGTAAATGCCATCTTTTCAATAGCCGTTTCAAAAGGCGCGCTATTTATAAATGCGGTTATTCTTTTGGCTTGCAGTGTAGATGGGATAACTACGTTTTTGCCCGAAACCTGTGTTATTTTTTTTGCTACAGCGGGTAAGCTGTCATTTTCAAGTTCGAGCGAAAGCGTATTGTTTAGCTGGCTGTAGCTGGCTTTAACTTCTTTAATATGAGTAATAAGCAAATCAGGATCCTGGTAGGGGGTAATGTGAATGATAGAGCCAACAATAGATACATTTAGGTTGAACTTTTTAGCCAGAAACAGGATAATATTTGATGCTGTAATATCATTAAAAGTATCTGATACAACTGCGTTTAACCTTACATCGGTACTAATGCTCATGTTGTTAGACCGTGCCAGAGCATTCAGGTAATCATGTAATGATACGCCGGTTATAACTAATTGTACTTTTTGATTTAAACCAGGAACTTTTGCCGAAAGTGCATTGAGATTATTTTGTATAACTTCAAAACGATCAGGCTGCTGGGCGTTTGCTAACACCGGGGAAATGAAAAGGATACAAACAATAAAGATTTTGATAACGGACTTAGGCATGCAGGTAAAATAATCAATAATTAAACAAAAGAGGGTATATTTCTTCTAAAGATGTTGCGCCTTGGCTAAACAGGTTGAATGCATTTTCAGCCAGTGTTTGAATTCCTCTTTCTTTTAGATGATTCTGGACATACATGTTTCCGTTCTTAATTTCTAATGCAAGATCCTGATCAATCGGAATAACCTCATATACAGCTTTACGGCCCTTATAGCCGGTGTAAAAACATTCTTCACAGCCAGTGGCTACATAATGATGACTAATTTCACTATATGGTTTGAATTGTCTTGGGTATAGGCTGTTTTCAAACACTTTAATTGTTTTGCAATGTGGGCATAATAACCTGATAAGCCTTTGCGCTGCCGTTGTGTTTAAAGTGCTTGCAACTAAAAATGGAGGAATGCCCATGTCAATTAATCTTGACGTTGTGCCCCATGCCGAATTGGTATGTATAGTAGATAGAACAAGGTGCCCGGTTAATGCCGCTCTGATGGCCATATTAGCAGTTTCAGGATCCCTAATTTCTCCAACCATTATTACATCAGGATCCTGACGCAAAAAGGTTCTTAATGCAGCTGCGAAATTTAGGCCTATACTATCTTTTAATTGAACCTGGTTAACACCTTCAAGTGTGTATTCCACAGGGTCTTCTATAGTAAGAATATTCCTGGTTTCCTTATTTAGCAGTTTAAGTGTTGCGTATAATGTGGTTGTTTTACCCGAACCGGTTGGCCCGCTCATCAAAATGATGCCATTGGGCCGCTTTACACCTTGCAGGTAATTATCGAGATCGTAAGTTGAAAAGCCCAGGGTATTAAGGTCGATATTGGCAGCGTCATTGTTTAAAAGGCGCAATACCACCTTTTCGCCATATAACGTAGGTAAAACAGATACTCGGATATCAAACTGCTGATCCTGATGCTTAAAATTGATGCGCCCATCTTGAGGCAGACGTTTCTCCGCTATATCAAGATTAGCAATTATTTTTATTTTATTAATCAGTGCCGGGTATTCATCTGTATTTAACAGATAACGTTCTACCATCATGCCGTCAATTCTAATCCGAACACGGCATTTGTGTTCGTAAACCTCGATATGAATGTCACTGCTTTTTAAATTTTTTGCTTCTGCAATAAGGTTTGATAAAAAATCAGTGGCGTTATGTGATGCTTGCAAATGGACGGCGCCTTCAACGGAGTTGTCTTTTATATAATATTGTGATAAAAGTTTTGAAATTTGCTGTTGAGGAATCGGTTCCAGTTCAACAGAACAACCAAACAATATCTCTAATTCTGTTAACAATTCATTTGTATTTGCTGATGCCTCACAAAAAAAAATGACAGGGTCTGAAATTGTTGTTTTAGGTAAGATGCGGTAATGCCATGCCTGATCTTTCGTTATAAAATGCAGGTTATCTCTTAGTAGGGTTATGTCGTTATTTACATTCATTGATATAACCATTTTAAAAGCCATTCATCGGTCGCGAAATTTACTTTTATATAAAACCAGTCTGTAATTAAGGCCAGCGCAAGTAACATTGATTGTAACCCCGCAAGTGGAATATGTAGTTTATGGCTTGCAGAAACAACCTGCCAAAGTAATGCAAATAGCAAAACAGCAAATAAGCTTACCAGGTAAAATAAAATAAAGCTCGCTACAGATAGATAAAAGGCGACTGATATAAGTAATAAAATATCTCCCCAGCCTAAAAGATGGTTAGTGATATTTACCCACTTTTTTTGTTTGGCAGAAAACCAAATGGTAACGAAAATAAGTTGTAATGTAATAAACCCAATATTTATCGCGGCTTGGCTCAAAATATTGTAAAGATTATCTTTTTGTAAAAAATGTAAAATAATAAAAAAAGCAGAGAGTATTGGAAACAGAATCCAGTATACCGCTCTTGATTTGATATCCTGTATAAATACAACTATCAAAACTGAAAGAATTATTATCTCAACAAGTGCCAAATTAATCGGGGGTTATTTCTATCAATCGCTTGTCTTGGTCAATTTCCCAAACATTGTATACGCCATTACCATTAAAGTCAACAACGGCGGTAGCGCGGGCTGTAAAGCCGGTATTTGAGGCATTAATAATTTCTATTCGATAATTGGCCTTGCCGTCTTTAGAGTCTGTAGTTAGTTTTTCCTGAATAAAACTGATCGCCGATAAATCAGAAGAGTACTTTGAGTTTTCATAAAAATAATTCTTTTCTAAGGTTTGTACAAAGCCCAGTTGGGTTTTTGCTTCCATTGATTTTGCCTTGGTAATTAACGGGAGCAGATTGGGCAATGCCAGCAAAACCAATATCCCTATAATTACAAGAACCACCAGTATCTCTGTAAGAGTGTAGGCTTTTACCTTTTGTTTGAGAAAATTATTTGAATGTTTCATAAACTATAAAAGAGTATCCAATTTATTATTAGATACTCTCTTTTAAGAATGTTATTTGCCCTTAATAATTATTTTTTGGATGTTAAAGCTTCAAACTTTTCTTCTAAGGCTTTAAGTCTGCTTTCCTGTTCTTCCAATTTTTTATCTTTTTCAATTAAATAGAGTGTTAGTTCTTCCACTTTTTTTGTTAGTAACTTGTTTATATCACCAAGATTTAGTCCATTGCTCGCAATTTCGTCAGCAGATGGCATTTCGGGCAAATGGTGATTAACATCAATATAATTTTTTATCTCTTTTAAGGAAAGTAATTTATACTCTTTTTTAAATACGTAATCAGGCCAGTTTAACGTTTCTACTTTCACCTGTTTCGACCTTATATTACCGTTAACAGATAATGCTTCTGCCGGTGTTGCTGTTCCGATACCGACGAAACCGCCGTTAGTAACTACAAATTTGCTTGTATGAGTTCCTGCGCCGCTACTGGCGGTGTTAGTGCCGGCATCTATAAGATACTTGTTCCCTGAGCCGCTTCCCTGAAAATATGGAGAAATCCAAATGCCTCTGTATCCGCCGGTTCCTGATTGATTGAGTGTGGTTAAAACTGCGAGGCTGTTTTGAACACCGGTTGAATTTGTTCCGGTACTTATTTCAGAAATATAACTTGTATTGGCCAATGATGTTGACCCTGAAAACCTAAAGGCGCCGGCAAATCCTGGAGTAGCTTGCACAAAAGTTAATGTTTTGTTAAATGTACCAATAGCCATATTTCGGTTTACACCGGTACCTGCGGTTTCGAGTGTTAAAGTAAATACGTTACTATTCCAAAACGTACGCGCACGCTCATAATTAGTGGTTTGATCTGCTGTGTTATAATAAGCAATACCTGTGGCAGTAGAACCAAGGGTTAAAGAGTGTGTTGGCGATGATGTAGCTACACCGGCGTTACCTGTAGCCGGAAAATTGTTTTGTGAAAATGCATGTACTGATAATAACGTAACAGCGATGCATAAAAGTGTTTTTTTCATTTAAATTATAATAATGGTTTAGGATATTATTTAATTGTGCAAAAAGAATAATTAAGCACAAGTATTAAGCATGTGATAAAACTTTGTTCTGAAGGTGTGGGTTGAATTCATGATTTTGATTTGGTTTTGGGTTGATTTTACTGTTACTAAGGTAAAAAAAGAAAAACAAAATGCAATCTTATTTTGTAAAATCTGAGGATAATTTATTAGATAACTATCGCCTTCATTTTGCGAATAATATGCAGTACTCAATCAAGGAAATCGCACGATTATAACTCTTGTTTTTGCGGTACTTGTAACCCCGATAATGATTATTTATATCGTGGGGCAAAATAGTATAGAGTAACAAATGGGTAAAATTACAGCGATATCAAAATTTACCATTCTGCATCGTCTTGACCAACTATGACAGCAAAACGCTGTAAAAGCCATTATACTTTATTCTCGTCGGGACCACTACCAACGCTCTTTTCGTGTACGAGAAGAGCGTTTTTTGTTGAATGGGGCGCGTAATAGGTAAAGTTTGACTGAGCTCAAAAGGGTAAAATTTGAGCTGATTTGAGCCGGAATGAATTTTAAGGCATCAGCAGATTGCTTGTTCAAATCACTTGAATTTGCTCAAGAAAAGCCGGAACCGCACTTTTCTTAATGCTGGTTTACCCATGCGCAAAAAGGGTAAAATTTTTCATTGAATGCCAAGCATCAACTTTTTTTGACAAATCAATATTTAAAAAAGCTTGAACAGTTCATTATACTAAGAAAGTGCCCTTTTTAGCTTGCTCCAAACCAGTGCCGATCTGTTCGACAAAGACCTCGAATTCCTCACCTTCGGTAAGATTTTTTAATGTGCAGCCACCATGTTCATCTAATGCTCCTGAGATTACGTCTCCAGCACTAAGTTCATTGGAGTCTAATAACTCAAAAACCGTAAAACTCCCATCTGAAAGCTGTACAGCATACATTCCCCGATTATGGTTCAAAATTGCAATTCTTCCCTGTGGCATTAACTTTAATATTTTAAGTTCTTAAATCTTAAAGTTAAGTATTTAAAATAACCTGCATGGGTTTCTATTGAAAAAGTAGTTTTTATCTATCGTAATCACTTGAGTTTGCTCAAAACAAACTTGAAATACGCTTTTATTGTTGTTTTCCACCGAACAACTGAACACCTAAAAAGTATTGGTGATGAAAAATGTTCTTTGATTACTTATCATCAAAAAAGGAATGTTTCATCGATGGACAAGATGAGGCTCATTCACTGACGAGGCAATAATTTAGATTTTGTTATTGGCGAGATTAGTAGCTTTGTGTATTACAAACTCATTAATAGCATGACGGGAAAAAACGAAGTTACCACAGGCGCGGAAAGCAATATTCAGAGTACCAATCTAAAACATTTTAAATTAGATCAAGCCGATTTAAGCGTATTAAGTAATTGGACGTATATTGGTATCTTCCTGCATGAAGCGGAAAGGTCGTTAAGCCTGTCAGAATCTTTCAACAAAAAAGATAGGTTTACCGAAATGGATGAATCAATTCTTGCACATGGCATGTTCAGAAATGCTATTTTATCTTATGCAAAATGCTTTTCAAGTTCAGGTAGCGGGAGGATTTCACTTGATGGAAATACCGTATTCAGTGGTGATACAGCACTGAAAGCGATACATGAAAGGATTATGGCAATACGAAATACATTTGCAGCCCACAATGGTCTGAATGATATTGATGTATCGTTGATCCTAACAACTGAGAAGGATAACGAGATTGTATTAGCACAAACCTATACGGTATTATCTCCCCTAAGCGAGTTTGCTGATTTTCATAATGCAATAGCACATTCACAAAATTGGGTGATTGAAACTTTTAATAAAAAGGTGGATAAAATTCAGGAACGATTAGGGAAAACTATCATTTTTAAATAACAAAAAGGCTGGTTGACACCAGATAGTGAGCCAGCCTTTTTGTTACATTAATTATCCTCTAAACCCTCTGCGTTGTACAAATCATCCATAAAAGAGTTCAAGTTTTGTAGTCTAAGGACCACTCTTGAAATTCAAAATTAAAAAGTCAAAAAGCCTTTGGATGAAAATCTGAAGGCTTTTTTGTGCTGATGAATTTTATCCCTTCTGAACAGGCTATTACCGGTCGAATTTGCTAATGGCGTCAGGAGTGACCGGTGTGAAGAAGTTGATTAAATTACCGTCCGGATCGCGAAATAATAGCGAACGATTGCCCCAGGGCATTGTTGTTGGCTTTTGTACGATGATGCCGGCCAGATCTTTTATCCTCTCATAATCATCGTCAACATTCTTAACGCGGAATTCGATGATCACGCTTTTATTACTGGCTGTTTGTGTAATATTTTGGCTAAATAAACCCATCGTTCGCGTGCTCCCTAACGCCAAAGTTCCGCCCGGTGTAACTATTTCCGCAAAGTCCTCAGTATACCAATTAGCAGATAAATCTGTGGCTTTTTCAAAAAAATGGACTAATTGCTTGATATCATCAGTGATGATTCTTAGTGATGTTAAATTCATTATTTTATCGTTTTGGTCGTTAAAAACATTGTTATTACAAATATAAATGAGTCCGTATGACAACAGTATGTCAACAGGCACTGCATTATATTATGTACCGATAAAATAGTTGGATAATCAAAGCACCGTGCCAATTATACTACATGCCCACTGTACAACACAAATCAGCCCTAAAGGAATTCGATTTTGCAAGGATTGCCATTTAAATAAAAAAACCTTTAAATGGTCAATTTAAAGGCTTTTTATTTAAAAACGTTGCGGTGATAACACCAACCGTAGATTGAATTTAGTACTATCCCCGCTATTCCATTATCTCTGCTCAATCTGCTTTAAGCTGTCCATTTTTTTGTAGGCTAAAAATCCCTTGATGTCCTCAAAATGTTCGCGGACGCGTTTGTTGCCAAACTCGAATACTTTTTTTACCAGCCCGTCCAGGAAATCCCGGTCGTGCGATACCAGGATCAGCGTGCCGTCAAAATCTTTCAGGGCATCTTTGATGATATCTTTGGTTTTCATATCCAAATGGTTTGTTGGCTCATCCAGTATCAATACGTTTACAGGTTCCAACAATAGCTTGATCATGGCCAAACGCGTTTTCTCACCGCCGGAAAGCACCTTAACCTTTTTTGTGGTATCATCGCCGCTGAACATGAATGCGCCCAACAGGTCTTTTATCTTTATGGTGTTATCACTTAGGGGAATCTGGTCAATGGTTTCAAATACCGTTAAATTTTCATCCAGCAATGCCGCCTGGTTTTGGGCAAAGTACCCAATCTTGGCGTTGTGACCAACTTTTAAGCTTCCTTCAAAATCTATCTCGCCCATAATGGCCTTGATCATGGTTGATTTACCTTCACCATTTTTACCAACAAAAGCCACTTTTTCACCACGCTCAATCACCATGGCCGCTTTCTCGAACACTACATGATCGCCATAGGTTTTCGTTAGCTCTTCAACCATTACGGGGTATTGGCCGGAACGTGGCGACGGTGGGAATTTCAACCGTAAGGCCGAAGTATCCACCTCATCAATCTCAATCACCTCAAGCTTTTCGAGCATCTTCACGCGCGATTGCACCTGTAAGGTTTTGGAGTACGTACCCCTGAACCTGTCTATAAATTCCTGGTTGTCGGCAATAAAACGCTGTTGTTCCTCGTAGGCCTTTAACTGGTGTACTCTGCGGTCGGCGCGTAATTGCAGATAATGGGTGTATTTGGCTTTATAATCATATATGCGGCCCATGGTAACCTCGATGGTACGGTTGGTAATGTTGTCTACAAAAGTACGGTCGTGCGAGATCACCATTACCGCCTTTGCCGAGTTGATCAGGAAGTCTTCCAGCCATTGTATACTATCGATATCCATGTGGTTGGTAGGCTCATCCAATAATATCAGATCCGGTTTCTTTAACAGGATCTTGGCCAGTTCGATCCGCATGCGCCAGCCGCCCGAAAATTCGGAAGTTTGACGGGTAAAGTCTTTACGCTCGAAACCTAAACCTTTCAGTACCTTTTCTACCTCCGCATCATAATTAACCTCTTCCTGCGAATAAAACTTCTCGCTTAGTTCCGATACCCTTTCGATCAGTTTCATGTAATCATCGCTGTCGTAATCGGTACGGGTATTTAATTGTTCATTAACCTCGTCCAAATCTTTTTTCATCTGGTTGGCCTCGTCGAAAGCTTTCATCGTTTCCTCAAAAACGGTAACGTTATCATGCGTGAGCAAATGCTGTGGCAAATAAGCTATTACGGCATCCTTCGGGCCGGTTACGTTACCGGTGGTAGGTTTGGCCGCACCGGCAATAATCTTGAGGATAGTCGACTTGCCTGCGCCGTTCTTGCCCATCAGAGCTATCTTGTCGTTCTCGTTTATAGAGAAGGTTACGTCACTGAATAAGGTGGTTCCGCCAAATGAAACGGAAATGTTATTGACATTAATCACAGTATGAAATATTGAATTGAGCGCAAAGATAAGTGAAAGACACAGAATTATAGAGGGAATATGAAGAGCCCTTATCGGACGAGCGGGATGCTTGCGGCAGCGGGCTGTCTTGCCCACCTTGCATATCTTCTAAAAACAAGCCTGTGGCTTATCATTATTTCTTGCTCAGCTTCTCTATTATTTTTAAAAGCCCCTTTCTGTTCTTCGCCTCGTGGTAAAACTTGGGCAATTTTTCTAAAAGGGTAAAATGTGTACGATCTTTATGCTCGCGCAATGTGGCCGAAATGTATTTTTCCAGGTATGCCAGGTGCTGCCCGTTGTAGGCGAAGAACACCTCGGCCTTAAAAGGCATCATCAACCAAAGTTCGGCATCAAAATACCTGTTGGCCGGTAATTGCCAGTGCCCTTTACTGCCCAGTATGGTAATTTCTGTGGATATTCTTTTATGCAGACCGCATTGGGTACAATGCAAGCTTGCCGTTTGGGTTTCAAAACTTACTGTAGCTATGGCTTTTTTGTTACAGGCGCTGCAATGCACCCATACTTCACCATAAAAGTCAGACATGAGTTTGTTTTCGTCTGTAAAGCGTTGTTGCATCTGTTTTTTGTTTTTAAATATAGTTATAGAAAGTTCGATTTAAGAAGCATGATAGTTCGAAAAACATCGATACAACAGTAAGCGCCCCAACCAAGCTGGCGCACGCCTGCGGCGTGTGCCAAAATAAGACTTAGATTGACGCAAAAAATCAACCCTGATAACCTAACAATCCGCAAACAATCTTATATTAGTTATTATTTCAGCTGCGCTTTGTTTTAGCATTGATTGCCAACTAATTAATGGGATTAAGAAACGTTATCACTATCATTAAGATCCTCCGTAGAGCCATCTCCATGGCCGCTTTGCTTATAGTGGGTTTAATGGCGAACGCGCAGATGCAGGTTGGCTTAAATAAGGACAGCCTGAAGCGTGTGCTCAGCAAAATGCCCAATGACACGCTGAAAGCCCGGATGCTGATTACCCTTGGGCAACAATATGAAAGCAACCGGCCCGATTCGGCCGTTTATTATTATAAACTGTGCGATCAGTTGAGCAGGCAATTACATTATGCCTTCGGTACCCTTCGCTATATCAGTAACTACACGGCGGTATTAAACGTGCAGGGGCGGTTCAACGAATCTTTACAGCTAAACCTGCGCGCGGTTGAAATATCCCGTAAGGAGGGTTTAAAACAAGAACTGGTAAAGGCGTTGATGAATACTGGCGCCGTTTATCAATATAAAGAGGATTATGCCCGGGCCATTAGTTATTACTTGGAGGCACTGCCATTAATTGAAGCCGGAGGGAACGTGCAAAACCTGTCGTTTGCGTATGGTAACCTTTGCGGCTTGTACCGCAGTATCAAGCAAACTGATAAGGCCTTGTTTTACGCGCGCCTCGCCTTAAAATATGCCGAAAAGAACAATGACCCTTATGCCACCACTGCCGCCTGCATTAATATAGGCAACGCGCTTAAGGATGGCGGTAAAATCACCGAATCAATAAATTACCTGCAACGGGCGCATCAGTTAGCACTTAGCATCAATGATAATAACTACCAGGAAACAGCGCTCATTGGCATTGCCGATGCCTATCTTCAGCTGAAGCAGCCGGGGCGTTATATAGGTTTCTTCAGGCAGGCGCTGCCGCTGGCAGAGACTATTGGCGATGTATCGGGACAGGCTTACTCCCTCAGCGGTATTTGTATGGGCTTATTTTGGCAAAAGCAATACCGCGAAGCTGAAACACGATTGATAAGCGGGATCCGTTTTGCAAAGCAGCATGATCAAAAGGAGGTATTGAGCCAAATGCTGCTGCTCATGTCAGACGTGCAGATCGCCTTGGGTAAGGCAGATCATTCGCAGGCTTATCGTAACCAGTACGATTCCGTAAGTAATATATTGCTGAATGCCCCGCTGCTTAAAAACATCCAGGAACTGGAAACAAAATACGGACTGGCAAAGAAGCAAAAAGAGGTACTGGAAAAGAACCTGTTGCTGGCAAAAAAAGAGCGCGAAACCCAGCGCCAGCGTCAGTGGCTAATTGCGGCAACGGCAGGGATAGCATTATTGGTGATGCTGGTTGTGCTGGGCTATCGGTATTACCGGCAAAAACAAAACCTGAGCCTGAAAGCATTACAGGTATTAAAAGCCGAGCAGGAAAGCGAGCGCTTAAAAGCGGTGATAGAAGGCGAACAACAGGAGCGCCGCCGCATAAGTCGCGAAATGCACGATGACATGGGTGCAGGACTTACCCGTATGCTTTTTTTGAGCAGGGCCATGGGCACACAGAATGATATGGCCGGTAAAATAGGTGCAACCGCCGAAGACCTCATCAAAAAAATGAACGAGGTAATATGGACCATGAACGACGAAGAGGACACGCTCGACAGCCTGATCGCCTACATCAGATCTACCAGTGCCGAGATGCTGGAAAACGCCGAGTTAGAATATAACATCACCATAAATGAAACAAAGGGGGCAACGCCATTGAACCGCGAGTTCAGGCGTAATATTTACCTCGCCGTAAAGGAGGCTTTGCATAATGTGATCAAACATGCGGAAGCGTCAAACGTGCAAATAACGCTTTCAAGCAATGGCGATCTCGAAATTATGGTGCGCGATAACGGTAAGGGCTTCAGTACCGAAGCAAAACCACGTGTAGGGAACGGCATGAAAAATATGCGCCGGCGAATGGAACAATTGGGCGGCCGGATAGAGGTTTTACATGAGCAGGGTACCTGTATCCGCTTTGTGGTGCCTTTGCCTGTATAACTTTTGTTATATAATAAGTTTGTACAAAACTTATGAACTTTACAGTATGGAAAAAATTACGGTAAGTATTGTGGAGGACATTCCCGAAATACGGGAGGGTGTAAGGTTTATCATTAATCAAACCCGTAATTTCAGCTGCCTCAGCGTTTATGATAATGCCGGCGATGCCTGCCGCGGCTTACTTGCCGAACCACCGCAATTGGCCATTATGGATATTTCACTGCCCGATGGTACCGGGTTAGATTGTATCCGTAAACTACGGGCGGCAGGCAGCGCTATCCAGTTTATGATATTTACCATATATGAAGATAGCGACCAGGTTTTTGAAGCCCTTGCAGCCGGGGCAAGCGGCTATTTGCTAAAAAACGCGGCACCCGAAAAGATAACTGAAGCGCTTAAAGAACTTTATGACGGCGGCTCGCCCATGAGCGCGTCTATAGCCCGTAAGGTGGTTAACTCATTCAGGGCGTCTGATGAGCAAAATAAACTTTCGGCACGTGAGGTAGAGGTATTGGGCCTGTTGGCCAAAGGTTTTTTGTATAAAGAAATAGCGGCACAGCTGTTCATCAGCACAGGAACTATAAGGCAGCACATCCATCATATCTACGAAAAACTGCATGTACAAAACCGTACCGAAGCCGTTAATAAAGTATTCGGCAAGCAGGGTTAAGCTGGTAAACCAGTTTCGGTAAAATGTAACTTTTGTTCTATTTTGTACCTCCCCGGTGCGGGATAGCTTTGGGTAATTAATCATTCAAAACTATCCGAACATGAAACGCATCAAATCTATTCTGCTATTGGTTGCACTCCCGCTGCTGGGTATAGCCCAAACTAAAGAACAGGCACTGCAAGCCGTAAAAGAACGTAAAGGTTGGTACATAGGCGCAGGTATTTTTCAGTCTATCCAAACCACCCATTGGAAGTACGACCAAACCCCGCCCGCTTTAGGAGTACCCTTTTATAATTCGGCCGATGGCTTTAGTCATGATGTTGGCCGTACGCTGCTGGCCATCGGTATCGAAAAGAAATCGATCTTCGGCACACCCCAGCTGCGCGACGGTATTTTTGTGGGTAACTATGATTACCACGGCAATTATTTGGGCAGCACCTACTCACCTATATATAATTTTGTAGATTTTGATTTTGGTGCCGATGTACTCTTCAATCCATCTGCCAAAACAACTGCCGATTGGTTGAGCGACGATAACAATCAGATCTCTTCGGGAGGGATTACGGTTGGTGCCTCCGCGTACATCAGGGCTCAATGGGTGTTTTTTCTTTCGCCAAAATTGCGGATGACCGTACTCTCAACAGCCGTAGGCGCTCAATACCTGTATATCAGTAACAATGGCAAAGGCGTGGTATCGCAGCCGCTCGTGCCCGATTTTAATTACAGCAAAGGCTGGAACGAAAAGATAGCCACGCTCTATTTCGCCGTAGGTACCTTAGGCTTCGAAACCTCAAAATTCAGTATAACCCCGGAAGTAAGGGTGTTTAGCCTGGGTACATCATCTACCAGCTTAAAACCCGAACGCCTAATTGGTGATGTAAGGATGGACGACAGGCCATCGGTGGTAACCTATGGCATAAAGGTGCTGAAGAAGTTTTGATAGGGTAGAGATGATGTTAATCCGGTGCAAAAAATAATAAAAACGCCTGTAGATGAAAATTTGCAGGCGTTTGATTTTTAGTAAATTAGTGTTATTGTTCAAGCTATTACCGATATTAAAACAGCAAATGGCAACCCAGTTTTATGATATTACCGATAAAAAGTTTAAGCAAATCTTGTTTGAGCTAACCGACGAAGATTTTAAAGCAGCGGAAAATGTATTGCAGGAGTTTAAAAAGCAAACAGGTTTAACTATTGATCAATATGGCACAACCAAGTTACATTATGACCATGCAAAGTTAATTACCAAATTACTTGAGGATTATTTAACCGGGAACAAGAGTATTGGGCATGTTTTAACAACAAGGTTATTAATGATAAAAGATTATTTTATAAAAATAACAAACGATGTTGTTGCAGTAGGGGATTAAAGTTTAAAGGTGATATAGTAATAGTAACCTATTCTTCGTTATACTTTAATTAAAAAAGAATTGTTAGAGGTTATCCTAAACTTATATTGTCATTAAAAAAATCATGCTGCTCCAAAAAATGCTTTTAAAGCGAATTGTCGAAAAATATTTAGGGATAGGTTTACTCATCGTATGTTTTTTGCCATGTAAATCTTTCGGGCAAAATACCGCAGAAAAATTCAATCGCGATTCATCAAAAACCATTACGCTAACTGAATTTGAACATAGGGTAGACAGGGCCATTCTGCTTCTTAAAACCCAAAAACTATCGGCAATTGCGGATAGCGATCATGTTAGTATCATTATGTGCCTTAACACTATTTTGGCTACTCATAATAGCCAAAGCTTTGAAAAAACATTTAAGTCGGCAAGGTATAAGCGGCTAAATCAACTTTACGATAAAGTTGATTACGGACAAGGCCTTACTAAAATTTATACCAAGGTATATCCCAACAAGGGCCTGGGCTACTATTTTCCGGAACTGAAGATGGAGCTTTACGGCATGCCGAGCAGTTATGCTATATTTGATGTAGTAAAATAGCCATTTTCTGCTGGCTGGCGCACGCCTGTGGCATGTGCGATATTGGAAACCCAATTTAGATGGAAGTAAAATCTTAATAAATGAAGATAATCATCTGTTCAATATTAACCCTTTTAGTTATTAGCTGTAGTAATAAAAAAAGGCCGTCTGAAAAGCTTTTAGTAGGGAGATGGAAGGGGGATTTTAAAACGACAGAAGTTGAATTAACGTTTAAATCAAATCATGCATTAACGATTTATTACGTAAAGGGAAATCGTTATTTAAATGAAAGATATTTAGTAAAGGGCGACACCGTTATTTTAACAAATTCAAAGGATACTGCTCTTTTTAACATCAATAACGGTAATGAACTTAAACTGGAGACGATTCATCCAATGAAAGCGCAAATTAATTTAATATTCCTAATCACCTTTGATAGAATAGAAACGGCAAACCAGTAAAAATGTAATGAGATCACCCCCTCGCTAAATTTATTTGATCACAATGCCGCCTTTATTATGAATATACTGCTCATAGTTAAATTCCATGCGGTGCAAAATGAACTTATTACAGTTTGATACATTTTTTTGTATCGTTTTTAAATCGTTATAGTCAAAAAAGTAAATCATTAATTTTTCTTGTGGATGATCTTTCAAATAGTATTTTAAATCGCCCAGGGCATCTAAGTAAAATCTTTCGGAGGTGTGTGGTGGAATAAATGCAGGGATTCTGACTGAATCAAACAAGTCAGTTTCATTACAGATTAAGTCCGTGTCATTTTTCAGATTAACCTGACTGTAAACGACAATCTTTTTTTCAGAATCGTTTTTGATTTCTATTGAGCTGATTCCATCCATCACGCACGATGTGAGTGCAAATAAGATGCAGAGTGGCCACTTTTTCATTTATTAGCACAATATATCATTATTGTAGTATTTCGATTTGACATGCATAGTTCACAAGCCGTACTTACACATGCCCTGTATGATTAAAATTGGCAGGCTTTTAGAAAGGTGCCATAATAAAACCAGACCGCAGGCTAAACTATCGTCGCCCTTAGTTACTTCCTTATTTTATGTCATTATCAAATTTTATAAATTTTTCTCCTAATGAATAATCTAACTCCAAACTGTCAATAATTGAATGCGATAACAATCCTTTTTGCTGTAGTTTATTTTCAAATGAATACTGATTAAGTAACTCCCAAAGTATAGTAAGAGATGTTCTATCCTGTTCAGAAATGTCTATTTTGGTTAAATTATCTTTTATTAGCTTTGTTAAGATTTCTTTTCTTTCATTAAAGATTTCTCTATTCATTTTACTTAATTAAGTTGTTAAAATAGTTAATGCACGTTTTATAGCTTCCCCTCACGCTGGCGCACGCCTGTGGCGTGTGCTAATATATAGCCTCTAATACGGATTAATGCTAACCACCTCAAACTTCGCCGGTTCACCTTGTGCAACTTCCACTATAATATATAGGTCGCCTTTGTTGTTTTCGGCGGGATACTTGGTGGTGTAGATCAGATCGATGCGGTAAGAAGACAAGCCGGGAGTGGTAGGATGCTTTTTGTAGAACGCGCTCCTCAACTCCACGCTTATCACGTTCGGATCGTTATCTCTCGCGTTTAACAGGTCCACCACCTCGGTTTGTTCGCTCAAAAAACGGATAATTTCAAAATTCAGGGTTGCTGTTGGTTTCTGCATGGCTTAAGGTTTATGTTTTTAAATATAAACAATAATCGGTTGATTTACAGAAATGTAGTACGTGCTGTTTTTTGGCGGGCGGATTATGGAAGCCGTAATGCTTTATTTCACCCTGTTAAACACAAACAGATCAACAAATACATACTTGCCATCCTGCAGGTTGCCGCGGGCTATTACGAACTGGTTGGCTGAGCGTTTTTCGTAAAGGATGCGCAGGTCGCCGCCCTCTTTTTGAAAGATAGCCTTGTCCTTACTTGCTTCTACAAAAATGTAACGGTCTTGCTTGTCTTTATCCTCTAGTCCGTTCAACCCCGGTTTAAAGTGTTTCACCATCGATACCAGGCCTTGTTCGGTTTGCTCGTAGGCTAGTATTTCATAAATATCCAGCTTGCCGCCGCGCATCATGCGCATAAAGCCTACAATATTGTCGGTTTCGGGCGGCATCCAGTAACCCTCTATTTGTTGCCCTTCGGCGGTGGTGGCTTTCCAGTGGCCTTGTATAAAGGCGATGTCGGCAAATGAGCCTTTGGCCGGTGTTTGGGCGTAAGCGGCAGTGAACAGGCCGCTGAATAATATCAATAAGAGTAAGGTGCGCAGGTTTTTCATAAAAGGTGATTTATAATGGATAAATATACATAATCATTTAATTTACCAATAAATGATTAGCAAAACACACGGTGTTGCTGCTTATGCAGATGGAAGCAAAATATAGGGCTTTTTATATCATGCCACTATCCGTAACTTCGCTTTTTATTTAACGCTCATTTAAATGTCTAAAAGCGCCACGCCGCCACCTCCGCAAAAAGAGAACCTGCACCCACGTAACCTGCACCGCGGGCAGTACAACTTTGCAAAGCTTATTAAAGCCTTGCCCGAACTGCGGGAGTTTGTAAAGCCGAATCCTGATGGTATAGAATCAATAGATTTTGGCGACGCGGAAGCGGTGGTGATGCTGAACAAGGCCTTGCTTAAAGCACATTACGCTATCGACTTTTGGACGTTGCCTGCCGGTTATCTTTGTCCGCCAATACCGGGCCGGGCAGATTACCTGCATTACGCGGCCGACTTGCTGGCCGATAGCAATGAAGGGCTGATACCTAAAGGCAGCAAGGTAAAGGTGCTTGATATTGGCTCGGGCGCTAACTGCATTTACCCGCTTATTGGCAACAGCGCTTACGGCTGGCAGTTCACCGGATCTGATGTTGATCAGCTGGCGGTTAATTCGGCCAGGAACATTGTTTCGCAAAATCCGCGGATTAAACCGCTGATAGAGCTGCGCGTGCAAGCCAATAAGAACAATATATTTCCCGGCATAATATTACCCGGCGAAACGTTCGACCTTACTATTTGTAACCCGCCATTTCACGCTTCGCTAAAAGAGGCGCAAGCCGGTACCATTAAAAAATGGGAAAACCTTAACCGCGAGCAAAAAACGGCGCTTAACTTTGGCGGTAAAAAGAACGAACTTTGGTACACCGGTGGCGAAGCTGGCTTTATCACCAAAATGATTGAGCAAAGCGCGCAGTTTGCCAAAAGATGTTTTTGGTTTACCACGCTGGTATCAAAAAAGGATAACCTACCGCATATTTACAAAACGCTGGAGTGGCAAAAGGTAGCGGAGGTAAAAACCATTAACATGGCACAAGGCCAAAAAGTAAGCCGTGTGGTAGCATGGACATTTTTATCTCCCGAAGAACAGACCGCATGGCGTAAAGATCACTGGCAGCAAAAATAACCGTATGAAACAGGCAGTGTTTACACTGAACGGCCGGATATGGATAGATGTAGGCGGCGAAAAGATGCTTGGCCATGGCCGTGTTGAGCTGATGGAGCGTATACAGGCTTCGGGTTCGATAAGGCAGGCTGCCTTGCAAATGAAAATGTCGTACAAACAGGCCTGGGACCTGGTAAACCATATCAACTCGCACTTCGAATCACCTGTTATTATATCGCAACGAGGTGGAAAGGGTGGCGGCAGTGCCGTGATTACTGCTGAAGGGCAAAAACTGATCCGGCAATTTCATCATCTGCAACAAAAATTCAATTTATTTCTCCAGGAAAACAGCGGCAGCTTTACTTTTTAGCTTTCTTTTCGGCTGATTTTTAAACACGATTGTCTTTTTTATGTGTTTTTTGGCGCTGTGAAGCATAGCGTTTACAGGTTTTATATATTTTAGCGTTATATTTTTAAAAGTATAACGCTAAAATATCATCTACATGAATAAAAATCTACTCTTAAAATCACTTATTTTATTGTTTGCATTGTTTTTAACCAGCTTAAAAACTTATGCACAGCTGGCAGATACAGGCAAACACGTATTTCAATTAGGGCAGGTAACCATTATTGGTGCTAAGGATAGCCTGCAATCAAACAAACTAAGCGCGGGTACCCTTAATCAGTACAACAGGTATGATGTATCGCACGCGCTCAACCTGCTGTCCGGTATTACGCTGATGGCTGTTGGCGCTCGAAACGAATCGGCCATTAATGTACGCGGGTTTGATATCCGCCAGGTGCCGGTATACCTTGATGGTGTGCCGCTGTATGTGCCTTACGATGGCTATGTAGATTTGGCGAGGTACAATACCTTTAATCTATCCGAGATCAGCGTAGCCAAGGGTTATTCATCGGTACTGTTTGGCCCCAATGCCGAGGGCGGTGCTATCAACCTGGTGAGCCGTAAACCCGTGAAGCCTTTTGAACTGAATGCTGTTGCCGGTTACCTAAATGGTGGCTACAGGTTAAATACCAATATCGGCGGTAGCCAGGGTAAGTTTTATTACCAGGTTTCGGCGTCGCAATTAAAACGTAATTATTTCCCGCTATCATCATCGTTTGTACCGGTTAAAAATGAGGACGGCGGCCATCGCGATAATTCTTACAGCAACGATATCGACCTGAGCGGAAAGGTAGGCTTTACACCAACTGCCTCGCAAGAGTATGCCATTGGCTACAGTTACCACCGTGGCAAGAAAGGTACACCGGTTTATGCCGGCGATAATACCCAAAACTCTTTATTTAAAAATCCGCGTTACTGGAAATGGCCAAACTGGGATACACAAGGTTTATACCTGTTAAGCAACAATAAGCTTAACGCAACCAATACAATAAAAACCCGCTGGTATTACAGTCAGTTTAAAAATGAAATTGATAGTTATGATGATGTTACCTACACCACCATTAGTAAGCCCTATGCTTTTAAAAGCATTTATGACGACTATACTTTAGGCAGCAGCGTAATATTTGAAAACACGGATATCAGGAACAACAGTTTCAGTATTGTGGGCCAGTACAAGCAGGATGTACACCGCGAGCATAACGTAGGCGAACCAACCCGCCGCAATGCCGATAACAACTTTTACATTGGTGCCGAAGATACCTATCAACTAACACAGGCCTTAAAGGTAAACGTAGGTGTAAACTATAACGACAGGCGCAGCACCGCAGCCCAGCAGTTTGTAAGCAACGCCATTGCCGAACTGCCTGCCAATAGTAACAGCGCCTGGAATGTGCAGGGTTTAATACAGTACGATTTCAACAGCAGCAACGCGCTAAGTTTTTCAGTTGCGCGCAAAACCCGTTTCGCTACCATTAAAGACAGGTATTCGTACCGTATGGGTACAGCTATTCCAAACCCTGACCTTAAGGCGGAAGACGCGCTTAATTATGATTTGAGCTATCGTTCCTTAATTGGTGGCAAACTGACCTTACAGGCTTCCGGTTTTTACAGCAAGATCAACAATAGCATACAAACCGTAAACAATGTAGCGGTTGACCCGGTAACTAACAATAACCTGGCGCAGGTGCAAAATGTAGGCAAGGCCGAGTATTACGGTGCTGAATTTGCAGCAGGCTACCCAATAATGAACAATTTAAGCGTTAATGCTAATTACACCCTTATTGTACGCAATAATTTATCGGCGCCGCAGGTATACTTTACCGATGTGCCTAAACATAAGGTGTTCGGTTCGGTACAATACTCGCCTGTTGCCAAATTGTATTTACTGGCATCTGAAGAGTACAATTCAAAAAGATACAGCACCAGCTATGGCACACCGTCGGGCGCGTTTTACCTAACAAATGTAAAGGCGCATGTAACCTTGCTTAAAGGCTTCGCGGTGGAGGGTGGTGTTAATAACCTGTTCGATCGTAATTATACCCTTACCGAAGGCTACCCTGAGCAGGGCAGAAACTACTTTGCCAACATCATCTATAATTATTAAATTTAGTTGACCGGTATTTGAATTTTAAATTGAAAAAGGAACAGCGCAAACCATCCATCAAACTGCACGTGGCATATGTGCGCAAGGCGGGTATTGTGCTGTTCCTTTTTGTGGTAAGCGTTGCCCTTTCGGCCGGGGCTTATTACCGGGAAGAAATACCTATTGGCCCTTACTCGCTTAATTACCCGGCTAACTTTGGTAACCGCATTAATACCCCGGCCAATGAGCCTGTTACCCGGCAGGCTGTGTATCTGGGGCGGATGTTGTTTTACGAAACCCGTTTATCGGCCAATAACAAATTATCGTGCGGCAGCTGCCACGAACAAGCCCGGGCGTTTACCGATGGCAAAGCTTTGAGCGCGGGGGTAGATAATGTATTATCTACCCGTAATTCCATGTCGTTGGTTAACCTGCTTTGGGCACGCAAATTCTTTTGGGATGGCCGGGCTGCAAGTCTGGAAGACCAGGCTATTGTACCCATGACTAACCCACACGAGATGGGGCAGTCGCTAATATTATCGGCACAAAAACTAAGCAAAACCAAAAACTACCCCGGTATTTTTAAAATTGTTTATGGCGATACCGCTATAACCGGCGATCGTATTGTAAAGGCTATAGCACAGTTTGAGCGTACGCTTATTTCGGCCAATTCGCGGTATGATGATTATTTACGGAACGCTTATCAACCCACTCCCTTAGAATTACAGGGCATGGTGCTGTTTAACCAGGCACCCCAACCCGAAAAAGGCATCCGTGGCGCTAATTGTACCCATTGCCACGGGGGCGTTAAAAATTATATGGAGCTTTTTCATAACAATGGGCTCGATAGTATTTATAAAGATGCCGGGATAGAAGACCTTACCGGCTTAGCTGCCGATAGGGGGCGGTTTAAAGTGCCAACCCTACGTAACATCGCGTTAACGGCACCTTATATGCACGACGGTCGCTTTAAAACACTGGAGGAGGTGATAGATCATTATAGTGAGCATATCAAACAATCGGCCTCGCTGAGTGCTTTTTTGCAAGGCGAATCAAACATAACCGGCGGCACATCGTTAAAACTGCTGCCGCAGGAAAAGAAAGCGCTCATAGCGTTTTTGAATATGCTTACCGATACCGCTTTTGTAACCGATCCTCTATTTTCAAACCCACATTTAACAGTTAACAGGAAATAAAAACATTAACCTCATGAAAAAAATAGCATTACTCATTGCCTTCGCTTTTTTAAACCTGGCGCCGCTGCTAAGCATCGCGCAAGCCGAAAAACAGGCCATTGTTAAAGTAAGTGGCGAGGTAACCACCCCTTTAAATATCAGCGCGGCAGAACTCCAAAAATTTACGCAAATTACCGTTACCCGTAAAGACAGGGATGGTAAAGATCACGCCTATTCGGGTGTGGTACTGGCTGATATTTTGCAAAAAGCAGGTGTAACCATGGGGGCCGAACTAAAAGGTGAAAACCTTGCTAAGTATTTATTGGTAGAAGCCAGCGACGGCTACCAGGTGAGCTTCGCTTTGGCCGAACTGGATAAGAGCTTTACCGACCGGCTGATCATACTGGCAGATAAGGTTGACGGAAACCCATTGCCTGCCGCTGATGGCCCTTTCCGCATTATTGTGCAGGACGAAAAGAAACCCGCCCGTTGCGTTAAACAGGTTACTTCATTAAAGATCGCCTTCGCTAAGTAAGCAGTACCGGTAAAGAATTTGCGCAAAGCCTTCGGATCGTTATCCGGAGGCTTTGTTGTTTTAAACGTGTATTTGTTGTACAGCAAGTATTTATCCGATTTTTTAAATTAACAGCAACCCAACGTTTATCATTTTTTATACGATGATGCATTAAAAACACGTCATTTAAATTACAACAAAATGAAAAAGTTAACCTACAACCTCATTGTGGCAATTATTGCCCTACTCATTACACAAAGCTGCAAAAAGTTAGACCAAAGTACTGTCGGGTATGAGCTGGTGGCCAGTAAAACCATAGTCAAAATTCAGGAACCAGATTCTCTGCTGGTGCTGGGTGCTTCTGCCAACGATTCCATTAACTGGGTAGTTGCGCCATCGGGTTTCAGCAGTATTATTAAACGCGGTAATGCGGCTTTGGCAATATTCAGCAAGGCCGGTAATTATACGGTTACGGCAACTGTAAATGGTAGCAGCCCGGTAAGTACAACCATCACCGTTACCGATTCTGTTTATCATCCCGCTGAACCACAGCCAACACATATACCCTTAACCGGCGACCAAATTGTATTACACGCTAATTTTTATGAGCATGCCGAAACCGATTCTGCCTACCTGTACTTTACCGCTGTAACTACCAAGCACTATACCTGCGGCAACAGCATAATCAATTACACCAAATCGCTTGATGCGGCAAACCATTTCGGATTATCATTCATAGACGTAACCAAACCTGCCGATCCTGCCTGCTTACCCGGCGGAGGCGCGATCTCGTCAGATATTATCGATTTCAGGCAGCACACCGCTACACCTTATTTAACCGATGGCACCTATCCGCTTACCGTTACTTTAAATGGTACTACTTATACAGGAAGCATTACAGTTACCGCAACAAGTATTAATTTTAGCTGGCCGTATACCGAAGGGGTAACGATAACGCCTTTGCATATAAACAGGTAGTGGTTTTGAATGATCTGTTCGGTGAAAAGATGTTAATTTAACTCACCCCGACTACGCTGCGCTGGTCGACCCTCTCTACAAAGTAGAGAGGGTTAGAAAATTATGATCCTTCTTTGCGCAGCAGAGAAGGTGGTCGGGCGAAGCGAAGACCGGATGAGTAAAATTATAACGGATGCCTTAACTTAGGAACATCCGTTTGCCGAACGGATAAAGCAGACAAAATGCAATAAATTAAAAAAACTTTAAAAAATGCAGATTGCACCCAACGTTTAGTAGGGTTTGTTCGAAGTGTGTTTAAGAGAAGCTTCGAAAATTTAATTTCTTGAATGGATCTTTCTAAAAAGCAGGTAGGTAAGCTGGTAAAAGGGTGTATAAATAATGAGCGCACGGCACAGGAAGCCCTGTACAAGTTATTTCATGCCGATATGCTGCGCGTTTGCTATAGTTATATACAGGATAAAGACAAAGCGAAGGAAGCTTTCAACGCCGGGTTCCTGAAGGTTTTCCAGTCGATAAAGAACTTTGATGCCGATAAGGGCGAGCTTGGCGGCTGGATCAGGAAGATCATGATCTATACCGCTATCGACCTTTGCCGCAAAGAACTGAAATTTAATACTGCCGACATCAGCGATGAGCAAATTGCCGACGACCGGTTTATTTCGCCGGAAATATTGGAGAAACTGTATTTTGAGGATATCCTGCGTAACATACGCACACTGCCTTACGCCACACAAACGGTTTTTAACCTATCGGTACTGGATGGCTTTAGCCATAAAGAGATTGGCGAGCAGTTAAACATAAGCGAGGGTACATCGCGCTGGCACCTGGCCGAGGCCAAACGGAAATTAAGAACATTGCTGCAACCGGATACCGAAAGCAATGAACAGCTAAAGGAAAGGAGGGCAGCAGGAAAATGAAACAAGCGTTAAAATATCTTGAGCTTTGGCAACAAAAAAGAGCCGGGCTGCCAATAAACGACGACGCTAATGCCGATTGGATGGATATGCAGGCCATGCTCGACGTGCAACTGCCCGGCGGAAGCACGGGTGGTGGCAGCATTACGCAATATATGCAGGCGTTTAGGTATAAGCTGCTATCATATATCGTAGTGGCGGTATCGGTTACTACCGTACTTTACTTCGCGCTCCACAAAAAACAGGCGGAGGATAAAGACGATAAAAAGCATCCGTTAAAAACCATTGTCGCGAAAAAGAATACAGACTCAACTATTAACCATGATGCTGTAATTGATGCCGACGATAATAGCAGCGAAGCAGCAAAGGATAGCTCAATATCAGCGGATAGCAGTTTGAACAAAACGGGAATAGGTAATAACCGGGATTCGGTAAGTAAAGCTCATGTCGATACAGAAAACAAGAAGAATGGATCATCTCCCGGAGATGCAAAAGATGCGCAACATGGAACAGATATAAATGCGGATAAAACTAAACGGGGAGGTTCTGCGGTAGACGATAATACTACGATCAATCCTAATAAAAAACCATCGCAGGGCGCGCCAACTAAACATGGTAAAAACGGGGCCCGGTTTGTTCCGCAGAATGCGCCTGCCATAAACCATAATAATAGAAGTAGTAATAATGACAAGCTGATAGCCGGCGCTGGCGACAGGATACAAAACTATCTTTCGGTATTGCCGCCTGCACAGCAAACCTTTGTGTTTTACAGTAACAGCCCTGCTACACCAAATTTTGCTGCAAGCGGATACAATGTTAATTCCATATCTGTTAAATCGGGGTCTGCTAAGGAACAACCAAATGCAGGAAAAGCTAAGCAGGATAAGAGCAAGCAGGATAGTAAGAAGAAAGATAAAAAGCAGAAGGCATCATCGCCCTTAAATATTGATTACGGTATTTTGATTGGCGTAAATGCCCCGGGTAGTTTTACCCCCAAGAGTGAGAACAGTAATTTTTATGGCAGTTCACCGGTTGATGCCTTTGCAGGCGCTTTTGTAACCTATCATTTAAATAACAGGTTGGGTATTAATTTTGAGCCAAGCGGCCTCAATCCACAAAAAATAAGCGGCACCTATTCTGCAAAAGTTGTCAGCCTGATAGATTCGGGCCAGTTTTTAACCATCAGCGATTCAAGGAAATTATACAACCTAAACCTTCCTTTGCATATAGTATACAAGTTAAACAACTACGTGAGCCTGAAGGCGGGGCCCATAGTTAGTATTCCGCTTAAAACTACGGCAGGTAAAACCCCTTACGTAGCCAGCGGTAATCGCAAAGACTCGCTTTACTACGTACGGATGACGGACACCTTAAAGAACATCACCTTTCAAAAGCGGATAGATTACGGTATTTCGGGCGGGGTAAGCTTTAATGTAAAGCGCTTTACTTTTGATATTAACTACGTTCATTTTTTAAGAGGGCAACAGGTAAGCTCTCCGCTGGGTACTTATACAAGCAAGAACGGCACCCTGCAATTTAAGCTTGGCTTTAAATTGGGAAAGGCTAAAGATTAACAACTCACCCCGACTACGCTACGCTGGTCGACCCTCTCTGCTTCGCAAAGATGGTAAAATAAGAAACCCTTCTTTGCAAAGCAGAGAAGGTGGTCGGGCGAAGCTAAGACCGGATGAGTTAAATAGCCTTCTAATTCCTGGCTTTTATGGGGATCCAAACTTCTTCTTCCGAGTCGGGATGGTTGTTCTTATACTTTTCGCCGAGTATTTCAAAATGCGGACGGTTATCCAAGTCGTAGCCGGAATTAGGCAACCACTCATTGAAGATATAACTGAAGGATGGTGCAAAATCGCTTGCTGCACCACGGTAAATAAACACCGCGTACAGTCCGCCTGGTAAGGTATAGGTTTCCATACCTTCGGGAATGTTTTCAAAATCGGAAACCTCGGTCACGGCCCATTTTTCAAATGTGGTATCGGGGGTAAAAATCACGTTATCTTCGTAGACCTGCATACAGAGCACATCATTACTCAACGTATTAGTGATCTGTCTGCGCCTTGGCATAAAGCCTTGCCAAAGCTGCAGGGTTTTATCGTTATTGAAAGACATGGTCACTTTATGGCCAACCAGCTTTTTAGCGGCGATGGTTTCAATCCGGTTTTGCATAAGTATACGGTTACAGCGGCAAATATAGCAGCGTGCCATTATTTGCGAAATATATATCTGCGGGTTAAACCACTTGCTGTAAAAACAATCAAAACAAACAGATATGCCCGCTTGTGGCATGTGGTAATATTAGCGCATCAACCCATGAAAATACCTGCATTCACCCTATTGCTGTCCTTGTTTGCCATTGCCGCACAGGCGCAAAATAAAGGCATTGTATCGCGCCATAACAAGAACGCTGTAATACAGGCATTGGGCCTTACGGATAGTGTTGCTAATAAAACAAGCATTATCGTATCGCCGCGAGGCAGGCATACGGTAGTAGCAAAAAATGGCAACGTAAGCACGATAGTTAATCCCGATGGCACACACGCGGTCGCGGTAAAGAACGGCAATGTATCTACCGTTGTAAATTCAAACGGAAGCCATTCCACGGTGATAGATAACGGCGCGACTTCCACCATTGTTAACCCCGACGGTACTCATTCGGTACTGATCAACAACGGCACGGTATCAACCCTCGTTAATGCCAACGGCACCCACTCAACCATTATTGATAACGGCGCTACGGCCACCATCGTCAATCCCGACGGCACACATTCTACCGCCATAAAAACCGGCTCAACCTCCATTATCGTTAATCCCGACGGTACGCATACGGTGGTGGTTAATCCATAAAAGGGGGGTAAACAGGTATTCCTGAAAATTAAATTATTGTTGTTTTTACACTTAAGGAGAGCCCGTGTGTAACAAACTGATGACAAGCACGATGGCGCAATGGTATTAATATGTAAATTGTACATATTTTTTTACCAATTGTGCATTTTGTTGATGCTGTTTCATTATAATTACTATGTTTACTAAAAAATAACCGATAGTTTATTGCGGCCTGTTGCGGGTAAGTGTGAGAGATTTAGCGACGTGTTGTGCCCAAAACTTTGCAGGGATATTGAACCAATTAATCAAGAATACCACCTTTTTGTACTTAAATATTTTATGGCAGAGAACAGTAAAAACACGTCACGTCGCAGTATGATCAAAAAAGTTGCCGCCGGTACCGCAGCAGCAGTAATTGGCGAAAGTTTATTTAACCGCGTATCAGCAGCCGAAGCCCTGCTGGATAGCAGCCTTAAAGGCCGTATCAATCATTCCGTATGCCGCTGGTGCTACGGCTCGGTATCATTAGATGACCTGTGCAAGGCAGCTAAAGATATGGGCATGACCTCGATCGATCTGGTTGGTCCGGATGAGTGGCCAACGCTTAAAAAATACGGCCTCATGTCGGCCTTAACCCAGGGTGCCGGTAAAGGCATTGGCGAGGGTTTTAACAACCCGGCTTTTCATGATGAACTGGTAAAAAGCTATACCGAAGTAATACCTAAAGTAGCCGAAGCCGGTTTCAGCCAGATCATCTGTTTCTCGGGTAACCGTAACGGATTGGATGATGAGCAGGGGATAAAAAACTGCGCCATCGGCCTTAAAAGATTAATGCCTATTGCCGAAAAATATAAGGTGACCATGGTGATGGAATTGCTGAACAGCAAGGTTGACCACCACGATTACCAGTGCGACCACACCAAATGGGGCGCCGCTTTATGCGATGCTGTAGGGTCTGACAGGTTTAAACTGCTGTACGACATATACCACATGCAAATTATGGAGGGCGACGTTATCGCTACTATTAATAAATACAACAAATACATATCGCATTACCACACCGGTGGAGTACCGGGCCGTGCCGAAATTGACGAAACGCAGGAACTATATTACCCGGCCATTATGAAAGCCATTATTGCTACAGGTTATAAAGGCCACGTTGCACAGGAGTTTATTCCGCGCCGCCCCGATAAAATAGCCTCGCTTAAACAAGGCGTTCAAATTTGCGACGTATAATTTATTGCATCAAAATATTATTCTATTGAGCAGCCCCGGCTGCATAACCCCCTGATTATGATTAAAGCTAAATACTTTAAAATTTATGCTGCTGTATTGTCGGCCGTTTGTGTGTCGGCGCTGTTTTACGCCTGTAAAACGGTAGCTACCAAAGCCACATCCGCCGCCCCGGCAAAACCGGCACGTGTACTTGTGTTCTCTAAAACCAAAGGCTACTACCATGGCTCAATACCCGCGGGTATGGCTGCCATACAAAAGCTGGGTAAAGAGAATAACTTTATTGTTGATACTACTAAAAACTCAGCCTATTTTGTTGAGGATAGCCTGAAACACTACAGCGCTGTAATATTTTTAAGCACCACCATGAATGTGCTTAACGCCGATGAACAGGTAGCCTTTGAGCGCTACATTGAAGCAGGCGGTGGTTACATGGGCGTACATGCCGCGGCCGATACCGAGTATGATTGGCCATGGTATAACAAACTGGTTGGCGCTTATTTTAAAAACCACCCCGGTAACCCTAACGTACGCAAAGCTACTGTTGATGTTATTGATACTACCTTTATAGCTACCAAAGGGCTACCCGCCCGCTGGGAGCGTACCGACGAATGGTACAACTACAAAAGCATTCAGGAGGATATTAAGGTAGTGGCCAAGCTCGACGAAAACACTTACGAAGGCGGCGAGAACGGCGATAACCACCCAATTGCCTGGTACCATGGGTTTGATGGCGGTCGCGCGTTTTATACCGGTGGCGGCCATACCGACGAGAGCTATGCCGAACCATTGTTTTTAAAACACCTGCTGGGCGGTATCAAATACGCTATAGGCAACAACATTCAGCTTGATTTTTCAAAATCGTATGCGGTTAGAAAACCGGAGGATAATCGTTTCACAAAAAACATCCTGTCGAACGATTTGAATGAGCCCATGGAACTTTCGGTAACGCCGGATGGCCGCGTGTTCTTTATTGAACGTGCCGGTAATTTCTATGTATATACCCCAACTGATGGTAAAACCAAACTGGTTTACACATTCCCGGTTAAAGCGGTTGATAAATACCTGAACGGTTTGCTGGGTATGACTATTGACCCTGATTTTGAAACCAATAACTTTATTTACTTCTTTAATACTGCCGAAGCCGGTGGCAAAACCAAGCAGCATATTTCGCGCTTTACCATTGGTAAAGATAATGTGCTTAACCTGGCATCAGAGAAGGTGATCATCGAGATCCCTATCGACCTGGAGGTAAGTGCCCACACAGGCGGTTCACTGGCCTGGGATAAAAACAAGAACCTGTTCATCTCTACCGGTGATAACACAGTTCCGTTTGAGTCTGATGGTTTTGCACCTATCGATCAGCGCCCTAACCGCTTAACTTTTGATGCCGAGCGTTCTGCCGGTAACACCAATGATTTGCGTGGTAAGATCTTAAGGATCCACCCCGAAGCCGATGGTTCATACACCGTGCCCGAAGGTAACCTGTTCCCGAAAGGAACACCTGATACCCGCCCTGAGATTTATGTGATGGGTTGCCGTAACCCTTACCGTATGTCGGTTGATCCTGAAACCTCTTTTGTATACTGGGGTGAGGTGGGTCCGGATTCGGGTACCGATGGCGCGCAAGGCCCGCGTGGTTACGATGAGTTTAACCAGGCAAAACAAGCCGGTAACTTTGGCTGGCCGTATTTTGTGGGCGATAACAAACCATATAAAGAGTACGATTTTGCAACCAAGGCCATAGGCAAGTATTTTGATGTAAATGGCCCCGAAAATAAATCGCCATACAGCACCGGCGCTAAAAAACTGCCGCCGCCGCAAAAGCCTATGGTGTGGTATCCTTACGGTCGTTCTGCCGAGTTCCCGCAATTAGGGCAGGGTGGTCGTTGCGCTATGGGTGGCCCGGTATATCATTATGATGCGGCGTTGAAATCAGACACCAAATTCCCTGAATATTACGACAAGGCCCTGTTTATGTACGATTGGATGCGTAACTGGGTATTCGCCATCCGTTTTGATGAAAATCATAACTACAAACGTATGGAGCCATTTATGGAAACCAATGGCGATTTCAGAAGACCTATAGATATTGAGGTTGGTCCGGAAGGTTCATTCTACATGCTGGAGTACGGTTCTGTTTATGGTATCGATAACGTTGATGCCCGCCTGGTACGTATAGATTACAACGGCGGTAACCGTGCACCTATTGCTAAAATTGAAACCCAGGATACTATTGGCCTTGCGCCATATAAAGTGGCCTTCAATTCAAAAAGCTTTGATAATGACGACGACGATAAACTAACTTACGAGTGGAACTTTGACGGCACCAAAACATCAAACGAGATAAACCCTACTTATACTTTTGAAAAGAACGGTATTTATAAAACCACCCTTAAAGTAACCGATGCCGGTGGTAAGGTTGCAATTGATACCGTGGAAATTAAAGTGGGTAACACCTTGCCGCAGGTAGCCATCAACACGCCAAATAACCGTACTTTCTTTTTCCCAGCCGCGTCAACCTTTACTTATAAGGTAGATGTAAAGGATAATGAAGATAAAACCATCGACCCTAAAAAGGTGAAGGTTGCGCTTGATTTCATTGCTAAGGTAGAAAGCAACAAAGCCCTCAAAGGTCACCAGGAAATTACGCCTACTTACAGCTACGGTAAAGACCTGATAGCGAAAAGCGATTGTAAGGCTTGTCACCAAATAAACGATAAATCGGTTGGCCCGGCATTTATGCTGGTAGCTAAACGCTACGCAGGCGATAAAGGCGCGGTAGCCCGTTTGGCCAAGAAGATCATTGTAGGTGGTGGCGGTGTTTGGGGCGAGCATGCCATGAGCGCGCACCCGCAACTATCAAATGACGATGCATCTGAAATTGTGAAATACATCCTGTCGCTTAACTCGCAAAAAGCGGTGGTAGCCCTGCCACAGCAAGGTTCGGTAGCTTTAAAAGAGCATACCGCGCAGCAAGATCAGGCCAGGTATATCTTCTCTGCTTCGTATACCGATAAAGGCGGCGCTATCACTCCGCTTACTAAAAAGGAAAACATCATACTGCGCCCTGCGAAAGTACAGGCCGAAGATTTGGATGTGCTTTTCAACATCAAGATACAGGAGAAGATCATCGGCAGTATCCACAACAAATCGTTCGCGGTATTGAAAAATGTTGATCTGAAGGATATCACCAAGTTAACCTATATGTACGCCTCTGCTAACCGCAGCGGAACAATAGAAGTTCACCTTGATTCGCCGAAAGGTGAGGTGGTAAGCACTATCGGCTTTACACCAACCGGTAACTGGGATACTTACAAAACATTGAGCGCGCCGGTAAAAGATCCGGGTGGTATACATAACCTGTTCTTCGTATTTGTTAAACCCGATAAACCAAACAATGACCTGATCAGTATTGATTGGATCAATTTTGAAAAGTAAGCACATCGGCTCACCCCGACATTGCTCCGCTTATCAACCCCTCTCTCCGTAAACGGAAAGAGGGATTTGTTTTTTTACTGTTTCTTTTTCCAACCCTCTTTGCGAAGCAGAGAGGGTGGTCAAGCGAAGCGTAGACCGGGTGAGTTAACTATGCACTAATACCCTCAAAGCCTGTTCGTTGCAAAGCGAACAGGCTTTGTTGTTAATAGGCTATTAAACAGCTTGTTGGGCAT
This sequence comes from Mucilaginibacter sp. GW821-FHT07G05, assembly GCF_059418565.1. NCBI lineage: Bacteria > Pseudomonadati > Bacteroidota > Sphingobacteriia > Sphingobacteriales > Sphingobacteriaceae > Mucilaginibacter > Mucilaginibacter sp. GW821-FHT07G05. The sequence goes on from NZ_JBWKQC010000004.1 coordinate 414,116, forward strand.
ACGCTTGATGGACTATTATACTGTGACATTGCAGGATTGTAAACAATATTTGCATTTTATTATCTGATTTTATCCAATACGTTGGCGCCCTTTTTTTTGCAGTTTTTAATACTTATAATCGCATTGTTATAACTGTTGTGCAGACAGGAAACCAATTGTAACCATTAAATGACCAACGTTTTATTTAAAAGAAGAGATGGCTTTGAGGGACAGAAACTGATCAATGTTCCGGAAAAGGTATGGGATGATGTGTTTAAGAAAGATGCTTCTTTTTTTCAGTTGTACATTACCCAGATAGGTTATTTCCCTAAGGCGCGTTTCCATTACCGCGAACGCCGCAAAGGCTGCGAGGATAACATTTTGATTTACTGCGTGCAGGGCAAGGGGCATTATGTTTTGGATGGACAATACCATACTGTGGTAGCCAACCAGTTTATTATACTGCCTGCAACCGATAAGCCTATGCGTTACTGGGCCGATATTGACGACCCATGGACTATTTACTGGGTGCATTTTACCGGCAGCAATATCAACGGCTTCAACATCTTTTTAAATATCGACGAGACACAGGGCCCTGTGCAAATATCGTTCAACGCCAAGGCGATTGATATATGGCACAGCATGTTTCAAAGTTTGGAGGAAGGTTACACGATAGAAAACCTGTGCGATGCCAACTTTTGCCTGTACAGCTTTATCGCTACGTTCCTGTTCCCAACAAGGCATGTTGCCCAGCCTAAGCCCGAAAGTACCGATATAGTAACCGAAACCATCAACCACATGCGCGCCAACCTCGATAAAAGGTTTACCGTAGAGGATATGGCCAAAAAGCACAACTTTTCGCGCTCTTATTTTTCCAACATATTCCGCAAGGCAACAGGTATGCCGCCGGTTGATTACTTTATCCACCTTAAAATGCAGAAGGCCTGCCAGCTGCTGTACGAAGGTGAAACCAAAATTAAAACTATCGCGCTTGATGTAGGATATGATGATCCGTTCTATTTCTCGCGCATCTTCAAAAAATACATGGGCATATCGCCCGAACAATATCGCCTTTCAACCCAATACGGGGTGTTAAAAACAGGCTAAAGGTTCTTCTTTTGTTATAATTCAGTAGTAAATTGCCCTGTGTACGCGGGGCTTTTTGCTTTTAAGGGGATTGTGCAGGCCGGTGAAATACTTGTCGTAATCAACCCCTGTAATTGCCGTATTTGCACCCCACAATATTATAAAACTCCGCTTACATTTGTAATGTAAACCACTAACAAATAAAAGTTATAAACGGGAATGGGTAGCGTAAAGCGCTGCCTATCAAAAAACAATACAGTTATGGAAAGCACAAAAGTTGAAAAAACGATCACCGTTAACGCCACCCCCGAAAAGGTATGGCAGGTTTTGCTGAACGACGAGTATACAAGGCAATGGTTTGCCGAGTTTTCGCCGGGCACGTATGCCATCAGCGACTGGAAATTAGGCAGCGAAGTTATTTACCAGGACGGCAACGGCATGGGTATGGCAGCAAAAATTACCGCTATTGAGCCTTATACTTATTTCGCGGTAGAATTTACCGGCGTAATAAAAGATGGCGTGGCCGATTATGACAGCGACGATGCCAAAAAGTTTACCGACGGCAGCGGCGAAAGGTATCGCATTGTTCCGGTAAGTGACGGCGTTACCCGGTTAGATGTAAGCACCAATAGTCCGGATGAATATCTTGAGATGATGACCCAAATGTGGGATAAAGCGCTGGAGAAATTCAAACATCTGGCCGAAGCCTGATCTCAAACTAAAATAACCATATCCACTCAAACTAAAAACCTCACCCAATCATGAAAATTTTAAAAAAGGTATTGCTGGTTATCGTAATCATTATAGCGGTAGTACTAATTGTGGCTGCGTTTACCAAAAGCGAATACTCAGTTAAGCGCAATATTGTGATCAATAAGCCCAAAACCGAAGTGTTCGACTATATTAAATATGTTAAAAACCAGGAGCAGTACAGCAAATGGGAAAAGATGGACCCGGCTATGAAAAAAACCTATAGCGGTACCGATGGCACTGTGGGCTTTACCTCGGCCTGGGATAGTAAGGTAGACAGCGTAGGGCAGGGAGAGCAAACCATAGCCAAAATAAACGAAGGTGAAAAGCTGGACCTGAAGATCCATTTTATAAAACCCTTTGAAGGCAAGGCCGATGCTTATTTGGCAACGGAAGTAGTAACACCAACCGAAACCAAGGTAACCTGGGGGCTGAAAAGTAAAATGCCTTACCCTATGAATATTTTCCTGCTATGCATGGATATGGATAAGATGATTGGCGACGACCTGCAAACCGGCCTCAATAATTTAAAAACCGTACTCGAAACAAAATAATTTCACCCAATAAAACCACCAACCAAAATGGCAACTATTAATCCGTATTTAAACTTTAACGGTAATACCGAAGAAGTTTTCAATTTTTACAAATCAGTATTCGGCGGCGAATTTGCTATGCTGATGCGCTTTAAGGATACGCAGGATTGCAGCGGCATGGCCGAAGCCGAGCAAAACCTGATTATGCACGTGGCATTGCCAATTGGCCCCTCCACCATATTAATGGCATCTGACGTGCCGCCGTCTATGCCCGCTTCAACTACCGGTACTAACTTCTCTATCTCCATAAGTGTTGATAGCAAAGAAGAAGGCGACCGCATATTTGCCGGCCTTTCAGAGGGCGGCCAGGTTACCCTGCCAATGCAAACCATGTTTTGGGGCGCATACTTCGGTATGCTGATTGATAAATTTGGCATCAACTGGATGGTAAATTACGACGAGAAATACACTCAATAATAAACCGAATAATACAGCAATGCCTGAAAAGGGCATTGCTATATACTTTAACCCCCTCCCGATCATGAAAAAAACTAAAATTATTTACTGGGTTGTTACTGCCATACTGTGCGGGTTTTTCATTTTTAGCTCGTACTCTAATATTGTAAGCGCACCTGAAGCCATAGAAGTATTCAAACATCTTGGTTATCCGGTTTACCTGCTGCCGTTTTTAGGCATTGCCAAAACGCTCGGCTCAATTACCATACTCATACCTGCCATGCCGCCACGTTTAAAAGAATGGGCTTATGCGGGTTTGTTTTTTGATATGACAGGCGCAGCTTACTCCGGCATTTCCGTTGGCGATCCTTTACAGCTTTGGATCACCATGTTGGTGATCGTTTACGCCTTTCTGTTCGGGTCATATTATTTGCACCACAAGTTGCTTAAGGAAAAGGCATTAGCTTAATGTGTTCTATAGTCCTCTTATCATTTCGATCAAAGAAAGAGAGAGGTCTTCCCCTGAATGCTTACAAGCTAAACAGACAAAAAAGATTTCTCTCTAAGTAAACATACAGCACTTCGAAAAATTTAACAGTGAAATGAACAGATAACTGTCATTCCTATCACTGAGCGGATTTTATCCTGAATACGCTTATTCCCCGTTTGCAGGAATGCGCAATTTGCGACAGGCACAGAATACGGGCATTGCAAAACTTCTTCCAGTCCGATAAAAATTTGCAGCTTCGCAAACTGGTTTTGAAGAGGGACGCACCAGCCAGCTATTACGTAAAATAGCCGAAACAGAAACTGATTTAGTAATACTATCATGAAGATAAAAACCAAAATACGCCTCGGCTTCGGATTCCTGTTCGTGGTGGTACTCTTTTTTGGGGGCTTGTCGCTTTTTTATATCAACGAGATCTCCAAAAGCGCCAAAGTAATATTGAAAGATAATTACGAATCGTTACGCTATGCCCGCGATATGCGCGAGGTGCTCGATGAAAACACTTTGCCCCTGCCCGCAACCGCCATAAAACGTTTTGATGCCGATCTTAAAAAAGAACAGCGCAACATTACCGAACGCGGCGAAAAAGAAGAGGTGGATTACCTTGTACAGGCCTATACCCAACTGATACAAAGCGGACAAACAACCGCTAACGGCGCCTTATACGAACGCACCATCCGCCAGCACCTCCGCAAAATTGAGGATATCAACATGCAGGCCATCGTGCGCAAGCATAATAACGCGCAGGCATCGGTTAAAAACGCTATCATGCTGCTGGGGTTGGTAGGTTCTATTACTTTTCTCATCCTGTTTTCGTTCATTATTAACTTCCCGGGTTTTGTGGCTAATCCGTTACGGTAAGTGCTGGATGGCATCCGCGAGATTGGTAAACGCAATTACAAACAACGACTGGAGTTTAAAACCAACGACGAGTTTGCCGAACTTGCCCGCGCCTTTAACCAAATGGCATCGCGCCTTAACGATTGGGAAAACAGCAACCTGGCCAATGTAATGTCGGAAAAGCTGCGGATCGAAACCATCATAGCCCAAATGCAGGATGCAATCATAGGGGTGAACGAAAAGGAAGAGATCCTGTTTATTAACGAGGTGGCCGAAAATATCCTCAACGTAAGGTCGGACCAGGTAACGGGCAAAAACGCCGGTGAACTGATTGGCAAGAACGACCTCTTTAAACACATCCTGAAGAACGAAGCGAAAGAGAAAACCCTGAAGATATACGCCAACGGTAAGGAATCGTACTTTCAGTTAGAGAAAAGGGAGATCATCACCCCTAATTACGATCAGCAAAAAGAAGAAGCCATCCTCACTACCGGTAAATCGGCAGGGATGGTGTATATACTTAAAAACATTACCCAGTTTAAGGAGCTGGACGAGGCCAAAACCAACTTCATCGCCACCGTATCGCATGAATTGAAAACACCTATTTCATCCATAAAAATGAGTTTGAAGCTTTTGGCCGATGAACGTGTGGGCGCTTTAAATGCCGAACAAAAGGGGTTGATACAACACATCAGCGACGACAGCGGCCGCCTGTTGAAGATCACCGGCGAACTGCTCGACCTGTCGCAGGTTGAAACAGGCAACATACAACTCAACTTTGTACCTGCCGACCCGAACGATATTATCAATTATGCCGTTAACGCGGTAAAGTTTCAGGCCGAACAAAAAGAGATCCAGCTGGACGTGATCAGCGGCAACTCGCTGCCCAAGGTAAATGCCGATATTGAAAAAACAGCCTGGGTGCTGATCAACTTCCTGTCGAACGCATTACGCTACAGCCCGGAGAAAACGAGGATTGTGATACAGGCTGTGCAGAGCAACGGCAGTATCGAATTTTCGGTAAAAGATTTTGGTAAGGGGATAGATGAGCAATACAAATTAAGATTGTTCGATCGCTACTTTCGTGTACCTACCGATGGCAAGAACAAATCGGGCTCGGGCCTGGGTTTAGCCATCTCTAAAGATTTTATAGAAGCACAAAGCGGAAATATTGGTGTGGAAAGCGCTATTGGCGAAGGCAGCCGCTTTTATTTCAGGTTGCCGGTAATATAAATCAGCATTTATTTCACCAAAAAGCATAAAAAAAGGGCAGAACTTTCGTTCCGCCCTTTTTATGTTATAAAAATCACAATATTTATTCTTTCAAACAGATCAAATTTACTTTTTTAAACGCATCAATTTGCAATTGTGGAAAAATATAAATGATTATCCACCGATATTTTCATCCCACTTTCATATCTGCCAAAAACGCGAACCCAACTTCGCCCTCAAACTTCTTATTTTTAACAAACAAGTAGCTTTAGCTTGTTCAAATAATTAATTTATATCACTAATAATATAAATTATTCAAATTTTTTAAGCTAAAAATGGATTTTTTATAATTTATTTTACAAAAAGCTTGAATTATTAAAATTTAATTTTGAAATTAGTTAAAAATAACCGCTAAATAATTGCAAAAACATCTTTTTAGCGACGAAAATAAAACCTCATAACATTTATTGTAAAAATTGCCGGCTTTTGGCAATAGCATAACGCTATTGTTGTAAAAAACCGCACGAATTTGTTATGTTCTTTAACTTTTAATGTATTAAACCGATCGATCAATATTAAGCAACGCAATTAACCCTAACTAAAAACTATAAACAATGAAAAAAATCCTACCCTTCTTATTACTTGTCGTAGTAGTGATCCTGGCGCTGGTTTATCCATCGGTAGATGTAACTACTGTAAAAGACAGCCAGATCGACAGCGGCGACACCGCGTGGCTGCTGGTAAGTACCGCCCTTGTACTCATCATGACCCCGGGCCTGGCCTTCTTCTACGGCGGTATGGTGAGCAAAAAGAACGTACTCTCTACCATGATGCAAAGCTTTGTATGTATGGGCGTGATCACCATCCTGTGGGTGATCTTCGGTTTCAGCCTTGCCTTCGGTGATGATATCGGCGGCGGCTTTATCGGTAACCCCGGCACTTTCTTCATGATGAAAGGCATGCTGGGTAATGCTACCTGGTCTTTAGCCCCTACTATCCCATTGGTACTGTTCGCTATGTTCCAGTTAAAGTTCGCGGTAATTACCCCGGCTTTGATCACCGGCGCGTTTGCCGAGCGTATCCGCTTTAACTCTTATGTGATCTTCCTTTGCTTATTCATGATATTCATCTATGCGCCTTTAGCTCACGCTACCTGGCACCCGGATGGTTTCTTCTTTAAATTAGGCGTGCTTGACTTTGCAGGTGGTACCGTGGTGCACATGTCTGCAGGCTGGGCTGCTTTGGCTTCTGCTATTTACTTGAAACAACGTACTGATAAGGCGCATTCACCTGCACGTATCAGCTATGTACTGCTGGGTACAGGCTTACTATGGTTCGGCTGGTTCGGTTTCAACGCGGGTTCTGCTTTGGGCGCCAACGCGCTTGCTGCAACTGCTTTGGGTACTACTACGACCGCTTCTGCCGCTGCTGCCATCGCCTGGATCTTCTTTGATATGCTGCGCGGTAAAAAACCTTCAGTGGTTGGTGCCTGTATAGGTGCGGTGGTTGGTTTGGTGGCTATTACCCCGGCTGCGGGTTTTGTTACTATCCCTCACTCACTCATCATTGGTATAGTTGCCGCTGTGGTAAGTAACCTGGTAGTGATCTGGAGAAGCAAAACGTCTATCGATGATACTTTGGATGTATTCCCTTGCCATGGTGTAGGCGGTATGGTAGGTATGCTGTTAACCGGTGTTTTCGCCCATCAGAATGTGAATGGCGCTAATACTACCGGTAATGGTTTGTTCTACGGTGATACACATTTGTTCCTGATCCACCTGGCTGCTTTGGCAGGCGTATCGGTATTCGCTTTCGTTGGTTCTTTCATCTTGTTAAAAGTAACTGATATGATCAGCAAACTGCGTGTTACCCCGGAAGAGGAACTGGTTGGTTTGGATATCTCTCAACACGACGAAGAATTGTAGTTATTTGTCATTGCGAGGCACGAAGCAATCCCGTCGTAATCAGAGCCGCTCTGTATAGTTCGCGATTGCTTCGTACCTCGCAATGACAAGTTTTTCAGACAAGCTCCTAACAGCAGCTTCTAACAAACTCCACAAGTACTTAACTAACTGACTTTATAAAACAAGAAGCCCCGCGATTAATAACCGCGGGGCTTTCTTGTAATCAAATCAACTCTTTTCCAATATAATTAAAACTTAAATCGGACAAATGCTTCCATCGCTTCGTACTCGGCTAAGCCAAGCAGATCGTACAGGCGGGCTGTATCCCGGTTGCGGTCTTCGGCACGTACCCAAAACTCACGTGCGTCATCCCCCGGAAACACCGGCGTGTCTTTTTGCGACTGGTGTTTAAATATGGCGTTACGCTTGCGGATCACCTCCTGCGGCGATAGCGGCACGGCCATTTCAATTTCGTGCGTAGCAAACTCGTGCCATGCACCGCGGTACATCCATAACCAGCAATCTTTAACCCATTCTTCGGTTTCTTTAAGCCTGTTTAACGCGGCAACAATAATGTTAAAGCAAACAATGTGCGTACCATGCGGATCGGCAAAGTCACCTGCGGCGAATATTTGCTGCGGTTTTACTTTCTGTAACAAATCAATGGTCAGCTGGATATCAGCCTCACCCACCGTATTCTTTTTGGTTTTGCCTGTTTCGTAGAACGGCAAGGCCATAAAGTGGATATGATCATCCTGCAAGCCGGCATAGCGCGCGCCCGATATTGCTTCGGTTTTGCGGATAAAGCCTTTTACATTACGAATCTCCTGGGTATCTATCTGGTTAGGTAATTTACTGTCGATAAACTTGCGCATCTCCTCGTACAAGCCTTGCAGCTTGGCGGTATCTTCACCTATGCTATGATTGAAGTCGATAGCGAACTCAACATAACGCAGCACATCATCATCCCAAACGGCCGTATTACCCGATGTTTGGTAAGCCACGTGCACATCATGCCCCTGGTCAACCAAGCGTATAAAGGTACCACCCATTGAGATCACATCATCATCAGGATGCGGAGAGAACACGATAGAGCGCTTACGTGCCGGGTTAGCGCGCTCGGGACGCTGCGAATCATCGGCATTTGGCTTACCACCCGGCCAGCCGGTAATGGTATGTTGTATCTGGTTAAAAATATCAATGTTTATGTTGTACGCCGGGCCTTGCTCAACAGCAAGCTGCGCCATACCATGCGTATTGTAATCCTCTTCGGTAAGTTTTAAAATTGGTTTGCCCAGTTCTAAAGCCAGCCATATAACCGCTTTCTTTTTCAGCTGATTATCCCACACACAATCTTTAACCAGCCATGGGGTATCAAAACGGGTAAGTTCTGATGCCGCGTCTTCATCTAAAATAAACTCAACATGGTCAGATAGTTGCAGGTAAGTAGCAGGCACCTCGCCTGATATTTCGCCCTCAACAGCCTTTTTAATAATAGGAGCCTTCTTTTGGTTCCAGGCCATCAGTATAATTTCGCGGGCCTTGAAAATGGTACCTATACCCATGGTGATGGCTTTGGTAGGCACATTCTCTTTACCACCAAAATCGCGCGAAGCATCGCTGCGGGTAAGGTCATCCAGGGTAACCAAACGCGTACCCGAGTTTGGCGCCGAACCCGGCTCGTTAAACCCGATGTGACCGGTACGGCCTATCCCTAAAATTTGCAGGTCGAGCCCGCCCAGTTCTTCAATTTGCTTTTCATAATTCAAACAAAACGCGGCCACCGCGTCAACATCAAGCGTACCATCCGGAATATGCACATTGGCCTTATCAATATCGATATGGTCAAAAAGATTTTCGTTCATGAAGGTAACGTAGCTTTGAACCGCATCTGGCTTCATTGGATAGTACTCATCCAGGTTAAAGGTGATCACATTTTTAAAGCTAAGGCCTTCATCGCGGTGCAGGCGCACCAGTTCGGCATAAACTTTAATGGGCGTAACGCCGGTGGCGAGGCCTAAAACAGCGTTCTCGTTTTGTTGCTGTTTGCTTTTGATAAGTGTCGCTATGCGCCGTGCAACCTCAACTGAGGCAATTTGCTGATCGGGATAAACGGTAACCGGCAGTTTTTCGTACCGGGTTTCTTCCAAAAGATTTAAACGTGGCATAATTATTAAATTAATTGACAGATATATACATAGGTATAAAAAATCCCCGAAACAGGCGGACCTTTTAATGTTAACAAATTATTTACTCCTTATATACTATAGCCCAACCATTATCAATCAACACTTTAACCCTACTCTCCGGCCGAACCGCTCTTTATTTTCAGTATCGCTGCTTCAATTATTTTAAAGCAGTATTTCATCAATGCGTTACCGCTTCCTGTATAATTTTCGATTCATCGTTCAAGTTTTCCATGGCCAGTACCGCGGCGCCTATCAGTTCGCCATCAAAGCCTAAATCTGATATAAGCACCTCGGTATTAGCGGCTAAGCGGGGTATACAATATTTTATCAATGCCTGCTGTATAGGAGCCAGCAAAATTTTGCCAACCAGGGCACCCCTGCCACTCAATATTATACATTCGGGGTTCATGATATGGATCAGTATAGATAGCGCTTTACCAATTTTATAACCCGCTTCGGTAAGCAGCTCAATGGCATACTGGTCGCCTTTGTTGGCGGCGGCCATCAGCGCGTCGCCTATCAGTTTTGATTTATCTTTGCTGTTCAGGGTTTGCTGCAATATAGATACACGGCCGTTACGGATCCCCTCTACCGCCTTTTGCGCTACTACCAGCATGGAGGCTTCGGCCTCTAAACAGCCCTGCTTTCCGCAGCTGCACAAAGCGCCATCTTCCGATAATGGGATATGGCTTAGCTCACCCGCGAAACCGTTATGGCCGCGAAACAACTCGCCGCCAATGATCATGCCCAGGCCAATTCCCCAGCCAAGGTTAATCACCATTGCATCCCTTTTTGACCTGGCAATGCCAAAGCGAAGTTCAGACAAGGCAACCAAACTGGAATCGTTATCAAGGTGTACGGTTAACTCGGTAGCTCTTTCGAGGTATTGCACCAGGCTTTCGCCTTCGGTTTGCAGATAGGAGTAGTTAATACCCTCGTTAACGTTGATAAAACCGGGCATACCAATACCTACAGCCAATATTTTTGATTTGGGGATGCCGCTATCGGCAATATAAGAATTGATCAGCTCGGCCAGCTTATCCAGCGCTTCGCTATTATCGGGCAGGTAAAGCTCAACCATGCGGGTTTCGGCAACGTGGTTGTTTTGCATATCAACCATACCAATACGGGTAGAGAGCTGATCCATAGCCACGGTAAGCAGGTACATTTCGTTTGCCTTAAGGCTATACATTACCGGCCTGCGGCCACCGCTCGATGGTGCAAGCCCCTGCTCAACCACCACGCCGTCAGCTATTAACTCATTTACAGCCTTTGAAATAACCGGAACACTTTTTTTAAAATACAAGCTCATTTCGTTACAAGATTGCTCCTTATCGAAATAAAGCTTTTTGATAATGTTGGTTTTTAGCGAGACTTTCAAGTAGTTATAAATTTATCTACATGCTATCTTAGTACCCATGTTAAAACAAACTTAACCAATAAAAAATTAAAAAACCAATACTTCCTTAATTTTTTTAAGAAGTATTGCATACATTTATAATTACTAATTTATCCAAATTATATATGCCCTTATGAAAAAAGCCACCACAATGTTTTTAAAATGTTTTAGCAAAGCGATAATTGTTTTGCTCCTTTTCCAAAATCCATTGTCAGCCCAAACCGTTCCGGCCGACGTAACGGCCAATTCCATGAATTTCACCTGGCAAATTGGTCAAAACCTGTATGAAAAAAAGTCGCAGTCAATTTCTTACCTGACCCTGAAAACAGGACCTGATTTTGCCTTGCCCGCCAAAGGCTGGAAATTTTATTTCAACATGTCGCGCCGTATGAGCGGTACCATAACACCGGGGCTGGCCATCAAAACTGTAAAAGGGCATTTTTATAGCATTGAGCCGCAGCCCGGTTTTAAAGGAGTGGCTAAAAACGATTCGTTAAGGATACAGATCATTACTTTGGATTGGGTGGTAAATATTACCGACGCGCCGGGCGGCTTATTTTTAGCCTGGGATAATGCCCCACAACAAACCTATCCGTTCAGCATTACCTCCATACCATCTACCCAGCCGCAGCAATACATGCGCACCTCGGCCGATAAGGTGGCTTTTACCACACCGGCGGATATTTACAAACAGAACCAGTTTGTAAGGAGCATCCCTGCGGATAGTCTTGTTAAAATATTCCCTGCCCCATACAGCTACAAAACCACTACCGAACAGTTTAAACTCAATAAAGATGTTATTGTAAATGCCGACCCGGCTTTCGGTAAACAGGCAACATTTTTAAAGCTTACGCTTAACAAAGTACTGAAGCAAAACCTGAGCAGAACCATCTCAATTGTTAAAAACAACATCAACCTGGTAAAAAAAGAAGGTTTAGCTGCTGAAGAATACGAGCTTACCGTTAACACGCACAACATCACGATAGCGGCGTCTACCGAGGCCGGGATTTTTTATGGCTTACAATCGTTCAAGATGCTGTTACCGGTAACTCCGCCTACGCAAAATATAAGCCCGATAAGTATACAAGGCGTGGAAGTGAAAGATAAGCCCCGTTTTGAACACCGCGCGGTGATGCTTGATGTGGCGCGTAATTTTCAAACCAAGCAGCAGGTATTGAAACTGATAGACCTGATGGCTTTATACAAAATGAATAAGCTGCGCATGCACGTAACCGATGATGAAGGCTGGCGACTGGAAATACCTGCCCTGCCGGAGCTTACTACTTATGGTGCCCGCCGTGGCTTTACTACTACTGATCAGTTTTTGCCGCCTGCTTATGGTTCGGGCGCTGATGCTAACAATCCTTCGGGCAGCGGGTATTATACCCGTGCTGAATATATTACCATATTGAAATACGCGACCGATAGAAATATCGAAGTAATTACCGAGATAGAAAGTCCCGGTCATGCGCGTGCCGCTGTTAAGGCGATGGACTTTAGATACGACAGGCTGATGAAAGCCGGGCAAAAAGCCGAAGCCGAAAAGTATTTACTGCACGACCGTAACGACCAATCAACCTATAACTCTGTACAGGGCTTTAACGATAACGTGATCGACGCGTCGATGCCATCAGCTTATACTTTTCTTAGTACCGTTACTGATGAAATAGTAAGCATGTACCGCGAAGCCAACGCGCCGCTTAAAACCATCCACATGGGTGGCGATGAAGTGCCCGCGGGCGCATGGGAAAAATCACCTTCGGTATTGGCATTATTGAAAAAAGACCCAACGTTACCAAATGTTGATGCCCTTTGGACTTATTACTATGCCAAAGTGAACGATATTTTAAAACAGCGCAACCTGTACTTAACCGCCTGGGAAGAAGTTGGCACACAAAAGAAACTGCAAAACGGCGCCATGGTAAGCGGCCTTAACGATGCCATGCTGAACAAAGATGTGCACCTTGAGGTATGGAACAATGTTACCGGCTGGGGTGCCGAAGACCTGGCTTACAAGCTGGCCAACAGCGGTTATAAAGTGATCCTGTCGTGTGTTACCAATATGTATTTTGATATGGCCTATCATAAAGATTTTTACGAGCCGGGCTATTACTGGGGTGGTTATATCGATGTGGATCAGCCTTACAGCTTTATCCCCTTAGATTATCTGAAGAACATGTACATCGACCGCCTTGGCTTGCCCGTTAACCAGGCCGCCATGCGCACCAAAGAAAAACCCACCGAAACCGGCAAAGCCAATATTGTGGGCATACAAGGCGCTTTATGGGCCGAAACCATTAAAGGCCCCAAAATGATGGAATACCTGCTGCTGCCCAAAATGATGGGACTGGCAGAACGCGCCTGGGCACAAGACCCGGCATGGGCACTTGAAGCCGATAGCGCCAGAAGCGCCGCCTTGTATAACATCGCGTTCAACACTTTCCTTAACCAATTGGGCAAACGTGAACTGCCCCGTTTAGACAGCTATGCAGGCGGTTTCGGTTACCGCATACCGCAACCCGGTGCTATTATTGTTGATGGCAAAGTGGTAGCCAACAGCAAATACCCTGGCTTTACTATCAGATATACTACCGATGGCAGTGTGCCAACTTCAAACAGCGCTGTTTACAGCGGCCCAATAGCTGCAAGGGGTACTATAACGTTGTGTTTGTTTAATGTTGCTGGCAGAGCGGGGCGGAGTGTTAGTGTGATTAATAACTAAAATCACGCATCTCATTTTTGCGAAAAGAAACGACGAAGTAATCCCTACTTACAGAGTGACGCTGTATAGTTTAGAGATTGCTTCGTGCTTCGTAATTGACAATTGTTCGCAATTGCCGATTATAAAAAAGGGGGCTTGTTCCACTTTCAACATTACCCTTCAATCCCATACTCGTCCAACTTTCTGTATAAGGTAGTTAACCCTATACCCAGCAGTCGTGCTGTTTCGGTTTTGTTGCCTCGGGTATGGTGCAGTACTTTTTGTATGTGGTGTTTCTCTACCGATTGCAGGTCGAAGGCATTGCTGTTTGTTGGTTCTGTATGAAACTCGTAGGGGAGCAGCGATGCGGAGATGATGTTATTATCGGCCATGATCACTACACGCTCTATCACGTTCTTTAGTTCACGGATATTGCCCTTCCAGTTATGTTTTTTAAGCAGATCGATAAAGTGATCGTCGGTTTTAAAGCGGGGTTTGTTCACCTTTTTGGCAAACTCGTTAAGGTAATGCCCGGCCAATAGTTCAATATCCGTTTTGCGTTGCGATAGCGATGGCAGGCTGATAGAAAATACCGACAAGCGGTAAAACAGATCGAGCCGGAACTTGCCCTCGTCGGCCTCCTTTTGCAGGTCGCGATTGGTGGCGGCTATAATGCGTACGTTTACCTTGCTGGTGTGGGTATCGCCCACTTTTATAAAGGTTTGGTTTTCCAGTACACGTAACAGCTTGGCTTGCAGGTCGAGGTTCATTTCGCCAATTTCATCTAAAAATAGCGTACCGCCGCTGGCTTCTTCCAGTAAGCCCTTTTTATCCTTTACCGCGCCGGTGAACGCGCCCGATTTATAACCGAACAGTTCGCTCTCCAACAATTCCGGACTAAAACCGCTGCAATTCAATGCCACAAAAGGGTTCAGCTTACGCGGACTTTCATAATGTATAGCCTGCGCGAAAACCTCTTTCCCGGTACCGGTTTCGCCCAGCAGCAAAACGGTGGTATCGGTTACGGCCACCTTACGGGCAAGGTCAATGGCCTCCTTAATCGCTTTGGATGTGCCCAGTATCGAATCAAAATTGTATTGGCGGTTTATCTTATTCTCCAGTTCATACACCCGGCGTTGCAGCTTGGCCTTGTCGGCAGCCTTGCTTAGCAGCGGGATGATCTTGTCGTTATCATCACCCTTAATAATATAATCAAAGGCACCATTTTTAATGGCCGTAACCCCATCGGGTATATTGCCGAAAGCGGTAAGGTTGATCACCTCGGCATAAGGTTTCTTTTCTTTAATAAGCTTAACCAGCTCAACGCCGCTAATGTCGGGCAGCTTTACATCGCTGATCACTACATCGGCATCTTCTTGTGATAGTATTTTCAATGCCTCTTTGCCGGTGTAGGCCTGCAATACGTTGTATCCCTCAAGCCCTATAATGCGGCTGAGCAGGCCGTTAAGCTTCTTTTCGTCATCAACAATAAGTACGGTAGTTTGCAGTGGCATTTGTGCGCGATAAATAGTGCGGTAAATATAAGGGTATTAAACATGGCTTTGTCAAGCGCCTTTTATAAATAGCTTGTGTATAAAATGTTTAGTATAATTGCAGCCTAAAACAAGCCGTTTAGCAACGTTATGAGTATAAAAGTAATAGCCTTTGATGCCGATGATACCCTTTGGGTGAACGAACCTTATTTCAGGCGTACCGAAGAAGCTTTTTATGAAATAATGAGCGACTACCTTCAGCAGCATTCGCTTGAGCGCGAATTGTTGAAGATAGAGCTGGATAACCTGCCGCTGTACGGTTACGGTGTAAAGGGTTTTATACTAAGCATGATTGAAACGGCCATGCGCGTATCTGACAAAACCATCAGTATTGATGTTATTGAGCGCATTATCGAGCTGGGAAAACTACTGCTTGACGAACCTATTGAGATACTTGATGGCGTGGAAGAAGTGCTTACCTCACTGAAAGGTAAATACCGCCTGGTGGTTGCTACCAAGGGCGACTTGTTAGACCAGGAACGGAAACTCCGCAAATCGGGCCTGGGGCATTACTTTCACCATATCGAGATCATGTCGGAAAAAGATGATGCCAACTACCTGAAGCTGATCAAACACCTCGATATACAACCCGAAGAACTGCTGATGATAGGAAACTCGCTAAAATCAGATGTATTGCCTGTACTGCGAATTGGCGGACATGCTATTCACATACCATACCACATTACCTGGGCACATGAGGTGATTGACCATACTATTGAAAGCGATAAATTTAAAAGCTTTGTGGCCATAACCGAAGTTTTGGCCGATTTGTAATATGCTACCATTCCCTTCTTTTTTCACTGCCAATTTGTAATTGACAATTAATTGTAGTAAATATGCAATCGATTGCATTGTTGGCGCGTATTTGTTTCGCCGGGCAGTTGTTTATACCAATTATACAATAATACAGGCACTTATACAGGTTGTTAAACAGGCGATAGCTGTGTTTGTGCATTACTATAAAGAATACCAGGGCGGGCGTTATAAGTTTGTCTGAATAAACCTGAAAAACCAAAAACTAAATCCAAAAGGAACCTAAAACTATGAAACCAACTACCCAAACAATCCCCGCGGAGCAGGGGCAAAACAAGATGCTGTTTCTGGCCTGCTTTGTAGCTATTGTAACCACCTCGTTCGGCTTTATTTTGCGCGCGCTTACCCTGCCGCAATGGGGCGCGGCTTTTAATTTGAGTAAAACGCAAATAGGCGAAATTGCAGGCGTTGGGCTTTGGCCGTTCGCTATCAGTATTGTGCTGTTCAGCCTGATAATTGATAAAGTTGGCTATAAAAACTCCATGATATTTGCCTTTGTATGCCACATCTCATCGGCGGTGATCACTTGGTTTGCCGATGGTTATACCATGCTGTACGTAGGTACTTTCATTATGGCTTTGGGTAATGGTACGGTTGAAGCCGTTACCAATCCTGCGGTTGCCAGTATGTTCCCGAAAGAGAAAACCAAATGGCTCAATTTTTTACATGCGGGCTGGCCTACCGGTTTAATTTTAGGTGGCGTAATAGCCCTGCTGATGGGCCCCGAAACCAACTGGAAATTAAAGATAATGCTGGTACTTGCCCCAGCCATACTGTATGGCATACTGATGTTCGGGCGTAAATTCCCGCTTAACGAGCGCGTTAAGGCGGGGGTTTCTTACCTGGATATGCTGAAAGAAGTAGGTGTTGGCGGCGCGCTGATCATTGTGGGGTTGATC
The DNA here is from genome assembly GCF_059418565.1 of Mucilaginibacter sp. GW821-FHT07G05. NCBI lineage: Bacteria > Pseudomonadati > Bacteroidota > Sphingobacteriia > Sphingobacteriales > Sphingobacteriaceae > Mucilaginibacter > Mucilaginibacter sp. GW821-FHT07G05. The sequence goes on from NZ_JBWKQC010000004.1 coordinate 430,938, forward strand.
GTTTTCCAGATAGGCTCTGTTTTCGGTTGGACGAGCACCGTTAACATCATCGTTACTTTAGCCATTGTGGGCTTGTTCGGTTTGTATGTGCGCAGTTTCGGGCAGCCATTATTTGTGCTGATGTTGCTGATCATGCTGCCGCTGGCTATTACCGAACTGGGTACCGATAGTTGGATCTCCGACCTGATGGGTCCAGAGATGGCTAAAATTGGCTTGCAGGGTGGCTGGCTGCTCATTTACACATCTACTATTATGGTGATACTGCGTTTTAGCGCCGGGAGCATCATCCACCGTATTTCTCCTTTAGGTTTGCTGGCTGTATGTTCGGCTGTTGCGGCATTGGGCTTGTTCCTGTTGTCGTCGGCAAGCGGCGTTACCATATTAGTTGCCGCCACGGTGTTTGGTTTGGGCAAAAGCTTCTTTTGGCCTACCATGCTTGGTGTGGTTGCCGAACGTTTTCCTAAAGGCGGGGCGCTTACGCTTAACATTGCCGGTGGTGTGGGCATGATTGGCGCAGGCGTTATAGGCGCGGTAATTTTAGGTTTTGTGCAGGATAAAAGCATTGATACCAGCCTCCGTACTTACGATCAAAAGAACAACACCGCGCTGCACAGTACTTACGCTACCGACCAGCGTACCAGTATGTTCGGCAAATACCAGGCAATTGACGTAACCAAACTGGCACAAGCCGCCCCTACCGACCGTGAAACAGTGACCACCGTACAGGAAACCGCCAAAAAAGGCGCGCTTAAAACGGTAGCGCTATTCCCAATAATTATGCTGGTTAGTTATTTACTGCTGATGCTGTACTTTAAAACAAAGGGAGGCTACAAAGCGGTTGTACTGCATGCCGACGATGACGCAGTTGCCACCCCGGGACCAACACCGGCGTAATATATTCTTGTTTAACTATTGCTGAATATTGCGCTGATCTGCGATCAGTGCTTAATATGGGTGGGCATTTGTAATGCCCTGTGGCGATGCAATCGCCGGCCCAGGTTAAGCGCTCGTTGCAAACGAGCGCAATGGGAATTAGTGTTTAACATTATTTTAAAAATTTGTCATTTCGACGAGGTACGAGGAGAAGTCTTCTTCACGATGCAGGTAACAAACTGGTATAGCGAAGAAGATCTCTCACTGCGTTTCGAGATGGCATTTTTGTTTTGTTAAACTATAGCTTTATACAGCCGCAATTATCTCATTAATAATTACTTTTAATTATTTTATGTTATTCAAAATCGTCATTTGTTAAAAATAAAAGTCAAATATTGTTGCGCTAATCATATTTGTTGATATAAAAATTACTATGTTTGCATAGTAATTTCATTTGTAATGAGGCTTGGTTTGCTAAGATATCTGCTGGTTATGTTGTTCGCTTTTTCGGTAATGGAAAAGCCAATAACAAGCGTTGCCATGATGCTTGCCGCCCATGATACCTGTGTTACCGATTGCCCGGCCGACGATGAAGAAAGCGAGGCAGCCAATCGTAACGAGGCCAAAGAAAGCCCTGCGAAGGAGTTTCTACCGGTTTATAGTTACACCGGCCAGACCCCGGTTTTAATTGATTGCGAACTGCTTAAATACGCAGGCGAAGAGAACCACGATCATTTAGCCTATTTCCCGGCGGTACCAACCCCGCCTCCCGACGTTGTATTTAGTTAATCTGTTTACTTTTTAATTGTGCGCCCGTCATTTAAAATGCCGGATGCCATCTATTTAACTAAAATTACAAGTCATGAAAATCAGCCAAAAAATAAAATATACCGCTTTAGTTCTTTTAACAACCGTTTTTATCGCCGGCACTGCCAAAGCCCAGCAGCTTAGCGATGATGTACTGAAGAAAAATCAGCAGCCCATCAGCAATTCGTTGAGCTATATAACCCAATTGGAACCACTTACTTTTGAGTTCGACCAAAGCCGTTCAAAACAACTCGGGTTGCCCGCAGGTAAGCAATTTGGCTTTAATGCCGATGCCTTTAAAAAGGTATTGCCCGGCATGGTAAGCAACAGCAATAAATGGTATACCGCAGGCAAGGGCAACCAGCGCGCGCTCACCGTAAACCAGGTAGAGCTTGAAAAACTGGTACCCCTATTGGTAAGTGCCATCAAAGAGCAGCAAGCCCAGATAGATCAGCTGCGAAGCGAGCTGCAACAGCTCAACAAAGCGAGATAATACAATAGTTTTTAGTTTAGTTAGTTAACTACGCGGCCATTAGCAATAGTGGTCGCGTTTTTTGTGTTGAATGGGCCGGGCTGTCATTCTGAACGTAGTGAAGAATCTATTATGCGACTTTCTTATCAAGCGTTCATTAGATGCTTCGTTCCTCAGCATGACAGTAGAGGGAACGACAATATACAACTCCCTCAAAATCTCTGTGTAACTCCGCGTAAACCTCCGCGCCCTCTGCGGTAAAATCTCCCAACATTTAATCCCACAAAAAAGCCCCCGGCATTTACCGGAGGCTTTAACCAAAACCAACAATCACCTATTGCAACTTCGCCGAACTCCATATATGGTATTCGCCGGGGTTGAGGGTTACTGTATACGGTGTGGCGGGTACGGTAAGGGTTGCGCCCGTTACGTAATCGTACCATGTGCCTGCTTTCGCGAATTTTATGCTGGCGCTTTGCGCGGTTACATCATAATTTCCTACTATCTCCACATCAATGCCGCTGCCGTTAAGCGTTACATCTTTTACCGCGCCGGTAAGGGTGTAGCTCATGTTAGCAGTAGTAAAAACGGGGTTGTTCAGTTTCATTTTAATGTATTTGGCATAAGCGTTATATAAAGCTTTACGCTCCGGGACGCTGTAGTAATTCCACAAAATAGGTTTATTGCCGGTGCGACCGTTTTGGTCAATGCTGATGTCGTAACCCAGTTCGCCAAACTGCAAAAGCATTTTTGGCCCGGGGGCTGTCATCAAGAAGGCGGTGCTCATTTCGGCACGTTTAAGCGCGGTGGCTAATGGCCTTGCGTTATAGCCGCCGGTGTTACCGTAGGTAATGCTTTTAAATATGATGCGCTCTTCATCGTGGCTTTCCATGTAGCTCACCAGGCCATCGGGCTGGGTAAAGGTATGGTTGCCAAATGCCAGTCGTGACAGGTCAGATGTACCTATCCAGCCCATATCAGCTTCGTTAAAGGCGTAGTTAACATTGTTCCAAAGCATCATGCCATCGGCGGCCAATTCTTTCTCTTCCTCATTGCTGCCCAAATGTTCAAGTATGACATACGCGTTAGGGTCTACCGACTTAATGTAGGCATTGTAGTCCTTCCAGATCGCTACACGACTGGCATCATAAGCCGACCATGCATCCACATTATCCGGATTGTTCTTTTGCGTGAAGCCTTTCGAAAGGTCAAAACGGTAGCCGTCTATCTTATACTCCTTCAGCCAAAAGCCCATCACATTTTTCGAGAAGTATTTGGTAGCCGCGCTTTCGTGGTTAAAATCGTAGCCCACATTAAAAGGGTGCGTGGGGTTAACGTTAAACCACGGACTGCTTGCCGTTGGCTTACTCGAAGATTGATCGAAATACATCCTCACCATTGGCGATGAGCCGAAGGAATGGTTAAGTACCATATCTAAAATAACGGCTATGCCTTTTTGGTGGCAGGCATCGATAAAGGCTTTCAGATCATTCTTGGTGCCATAATATTTATCGGGCGCGAAATAGAACGATGGGTTGTATCCCCATGATTCATTGCCTTCAAACTCATTAACCGGCATCAGTTCAATAGCGTTAATACCCAAACGGGTAAAGTAATCTAACGAGTCGATAACGGTTTGGTAGCTGTGGGTGGCCACAAAATCGCGCACCAATAGTTCGTATATCACGAGGTTGTTTTTTGCCGGGCGGGTGAAGTTGTTCACCTTCCAGGTATATGCAGGCTGATTGGCCTGCATCACACCTACAATACTGTTGGTTTTTCCGGTTGGATAAGCCTTCAGGTTAGGGTATACCGTGCCGGGGATATATTTATCATTATCCGGATCGAGGATTTTTTCGGTATATGGGTCGGCAACACGAAGATCGCCATCAACAAGGTACTGATAAGCATATTCGGTGTTGGCATCCAAGTTATCAACCTGTACCCACCAGCGGTTGCCATCGGTGGTTTTCTTCATCGGTGTAGCGGTGGTACTCCAGTTATTAAAATCACCAATTACCGATACCTTGGCTTTGCCGGGCGCGTACAAGTTAAATATAGCCGATTTACCATCGTTAATGAAAGTAACCCCGTCTTTAGCGCCTGCGGGCAGGTCTACAGAAGTTACCGGTGGATCGGGTGTTTTATTAACATCGCTGCTTGCTTTTTTACAGGCAACAACATTGCCTGCCAGCACCAGTAATAACAATAATTTATATGCGTTTTTCATGTTTTAAGATGCTTAATAGGTTATAGTGAACTGGCCGCTGCCATTAGGCAATACCAATGCCTTTACATTACTGCCCTCAACCGGGTTGGCAGTACCTTCCGGGTCGAACCTGGAGATAGGTGCGATGAACGATACAAAGCTTGCCTTTGCTGCTGCTTGTTTACCATCGGCCTTAACCGCGGCATTGGTTTCAAAACCGTGCAATAGTACCCGCACATATTTGAATTTGGAAGTTACCGAACCTTCGGCTTTACCAAAAGTGACGGTTTTGCTGCTTGCGTTATAGCTGATAGTGCGTTTATAGAATGCGCCGTTTTCGTAATCGTAGCTTTCGCCGTCGTCTTCATAATACACAAAGCTGTTGTTTACATCGCCTTTGTATATGTGTACATCAAGCGTATCGGTTGGTTTTTCGGTAGTGTTTTGTATGAGCGATTGCATCGGGATAATGCTGCTCTCTTTAACATATACCGGTAATTTATGCTTCGCCAGTTTAATAATGGTTTCTTTATTGCCCGTGCTCAACTCATCCGAATACAGATCGTACCATTTGCCTTTTGGCAGATACACCGTACCATACACATCAGTTGAAGCGAATGGCGCTATTAAAAATGCATTGCCAAACTGGTACTCGTTCTGGTAAGTGAATATCTTAGGGTCGTGCGTGTAATTGATAGCCAACGAGCGTACCACCGGCTGCCCGTTTTGTGTAGCCTCGTAAAAGGTAGAATACAAATAAGGCAGCAGTTTATAACGCAGGTTGATGTAGTTACGCGCTATTTCCAGCGCTTCCTCACCAAAAGCCCATGGCTCGGCCGATTTGGTATTTACGCCCGTATGGTTACGGAAGTAAGGGTTAAAGGCGCCGATCTGGATCCAGCGGGTATACAAACCTACACTGGCATTGCCGGTAAAGCCGCCGATATCCATACCACTGAAAGCCACACCGCTTAAGCCAAGGCTGCTTAGCAGGCGTACGCCCAGTAACATGTGGTCATCTTCGGCGCGATTATCGCCTGTCCATATCGCCGAGTAGCGTTGCAAACCTGCATAGCCCGAACGGGTAAGGATAAACGGGCGTTTGTTGTTTAACGCTTTGCGATACCCCTCATAACTTGCCCTGATCATGTTGAGGCCATACACATTACGCGCTTCCAGGTGTGAGGCTTTTCGTCCTTCAAAGTCGAAAATGACGTTATCCGGCATTTTCTGCCCCCATGTGGCAATCTCGTTCATGTCGTTCCAAATGCCGCTTACACCTTCGGCAGCGTACTGCTTCAATTCGGTTTCCCACCAGTTACGGCCTTTAGCGCCAGTAAAATCGGGGAAATGGCACCAGCCCGGCCATACCTCGCCGGTGTAGTTGGTATTGTCCTGGTATTTTATAAAAATATCATCTTTTAAACCACGGTCGTAAACGCCGTATCCGGGCTCGGCCTTTACGCCCGGATCCACGATCAGCGTGGTTTTAAAACCCATCTCCTTCAACCGGCCGGTCATTTTAGCCGGATCAGGAAAACGTTGTTTATCCCAGGTAAATACCTTGTACTTGTCCATGTAATGGATGTCGAGTGTAATACCATCAGCGGGGATCTTTTTTTCGCGCAGGGTTTGCGCTATGCGGTAAACTTCTGTATCGGGATAATAGCTGTAGCGGTTTTGCTGATAGCCTAAACTCCAAAGCGGCGGCAGATGCATACGGCCGGTAAGGGCAGTGTATGAGGTAATGATATCCGCAAGGTGTTTGTGGTAAATAAAGTAATAGTTCATTTCGCCGCCATGCGCGCCGAACGATGAGAAACGGTTATTGCTGGCGCCAAAGTTAAAGTCGCTTTGGTAGGTGTTATCCATAAATATACCATAGCTTACATTGTGGTGTATCCCTATGTAGAATGGTATGGTTGAATAGATAGGGTCCTGTCCGTCGCGGTAGCCAAAGGTATCGCTATTCCAGTTGGTAAAGCCCGCGCCTTTCCTATCCAGCGGACCGGTTTTTTCGCCCAGGCCCACAAAGTGTTCATCGGGCTGCATCTTTTTATAAGTGGTAACGGCATCGTTAACCCAAGAGGTGGCCAGGCCTGTTTCATCCTGGTTAATCACCTCGCCGGCAGGGGTATAAAAAGTAACCGCGAAGGGCTTTTTAGTAATGGTAAGCTTCAGCGAATCGGTAACTATGCTGATCTCGTTATCGTTTTGGGTGATGTTTGCCTTTGTTTGCTGTGGTTTAGCAATAACCGCGTACGAAAAATCTGCTGGCAGCTCATGCTTATCAATCCGCACCCGTATTACCGATGGCGTGTATACCGTAACCTCGGCCCGCGCGTTTTGCGTAGTGATCTTTACCTGCCCGCCATCAACCACCGCGTTGGTAACATTGCCCATGCTTTTTACCGGGCTGCCCTGGCCAAAAGCCGTTGCTGAAAGGGCAAAGCATAGCCACAAGGCACCAAATGCCCTAAATTTTATCCTCATCATGTTATTGCTTATTTAAACAAATACAATAGTAAAACCCCGGCACAAGGCCGGGGCTTACAGGTCAGTTATTGTTTGTTAATTTCGTAATAGTAGTTACCGGCAATGCTTGTGCTCAGCACAATTTCGTAGCTGCCGGCCGCGTCAATGGCAATATCTGTACCGCCCGCGGTTAAGAAAGTAGTAACAGGTGTTTTATCGCCCAGTGTAGTGGCGGCGGTAGCGGCATGGTTAGCGCGGAATTTGAATGTCCCGGCGGCCAGCGTCATAACAGCGCGCCATGTTTTGGTAGCGCTATTGTAAGTAAGGTCTTTATCGGCATTGCCCGACGCGGTTCCGTTAACGCTGAAAGCATCAATTTTTGTTGCCGACCAGGTAAGTCCGTTAATATCGGCCTTTAACATATAAACACCGCCGGTTGCTACTGATAAGTTGCCGCCGCTTGTGCTCAGGGTGTTTGATGTACCACCATAGTTGGTATGGTTCCAATCCGGGGCAATGTTTATTTTAAATTCAGAGGCGCTTGTGCCAAAATCAATATAACCCTCGTAAGTGTTATCGTTTTTAACCGATGCCAGTGTTGGCGCAGGGGCACCCGGATTCCAGCCCTGGTAAGCACCCGGTACGTAAAGCGAAGGGTAGGTAACAAAAGCACGGTATGGTGCAAACTTCAATACAACCACGTTTGAGTATGCAGGCGCTGATGTTGAGTTTAACGATGCTTTAACCCTTACCTCAACTTCGGTAGTTTTGCCTGGTGCAAGACCTGCCTGTATGGCCAGCGCGTTAACGTTACCCACTGTAAAAGTTTTTGACGAGTCGGGCGCTATGGTTTCACTTGCGGCACCGGCAAAGTTGGTACCCTTGGCTGCAAATTGCAGTTCGTAGCTTACCACGGCGCTAAAGCCAAAGTTTGATGATGTCCAGGTGAAGGCGGTCGCGTTTTCATCGGCGGTAGCTTCAGTTAAGGTAAATTCTGTTTTGCTAACAGTTAATTTAGATGCAGTACCGGCGCTGGCCACTACCGGCGTGCCATCCTTTTTGCAAGATGATAATATCAGCAATACCACACAGGTAAATGCCAATGTTTTGTTAAATATCCTTTTCATATATGAGTAATATATTATGATTGATTAATAACCAGGGTTTTGAACTAAGTTAGGGTTAACCGTAATATCGGCAGACGGGATAGGGTAAAGCGCCCTTGTTGCGTTAACAGCACGGCCTGCTTTTGAACCGCCTTTCCAGGTCCATAAATAATTGGCCGATGTAAAGCTTTCGAACCGGATCAAATCTGTACGGCGCTGGCATTCCCAGTATAATTCTCTCGCCCTTTCCTGCAAAATGAAGTTGAGGGTAAGCTGACCAGCTACAATATTACCTGATGTATTGCCATAAGCCCTTTCTCTTAATTTGTTAATATATTCTACGGCTGTACCTGTATTGCTGCCTGCCCTCACCGCGGCTTCGGCATAAATCAAATACATTTCGGCTAAACGGAATACCGGGAAATCGGCATCAGAATGACCGAAATCTTTACCAACGGCATCGTTCTTTTTAAGGTTTCTGAATTTAAGTACGCCCACACCATCGGTAAAGGTGGTTAATGAAGGCACCGTAGGGTTAAATCCGTTGAACCAAAATTGAGCACGTTTGTCAACAGCACTTGTATTATTGGTAAAGTTTTTAGGATAGCTGGCATAATCAGTTTTGCCATCATCAGGAAAAAGGTCGGTAAGATCTTTAGATGTACGGATACCACCCCATTTACCATCAACACCCAAAGTTTGTGCTCCCGGCATAGGGTCGCCTAATGAAGCATGGGTCATGAAGGTCATGCCACCAAAGCCTTTGGTTAATAAACCATCGTAATTAATGGTGAAAATTGCTTCATTGTTATTCTGATCGTTATCGGCAAGTAACAGCTCCCTGTAGTTACTGTTCAAGGCATAGCCAGCCGCAATTACTTTCGACGCATTGGTCATCGCATCGGCGCTTCTATCAGTACCGGTGTAAACTTTCGCGTTTAGGTACATACGTGCCAGCAGCGCCCAGGCAGCAGCTTTATCGGCACGGCCATATTCGTTTTGGCGCGCGTCAACCAGTGTGCCTTGAATTTCTGTAAGTTCTGTTTCAATGTATTTGAACAGATCGGCGCGTTTAATTTGTTTCGGCAATACCGAACCCAAAGCATCAGCTTCGGTAACAAACGGTGGGTTGCCGTAAAGGTCCATTAAACCCCAGTAAGCAAAGGCGCGTAAAAAACGGGCTTCAGAACGATACTGACGGATCCTATCGGCATCGGTACCAGTAATTCCTCTTGAACTCAGTTTATCATCGGTTGATTGTCTCAGGAAATCGTTCACCAACGTTACCTCATACATCAACCTGTAATACTGACCCACAATGGCCGGGTTATCGCTCGACCAGTTCATGTTCTTGAAATCCTGTAAACCGGGGTCGCCCCAGGCAATCATGGCTTCGTCGGTAGGTAACTCTTGCAGGTACCATGCAGTACGCAGGTAACCGGCGTAGTTTCCCTCATCGGGCACACCCTGTAAATCATTATTACCTGCCGGGCCTTCGTTACCTGATAGTGCTAAACTACCATATACTTTTGCCATGGCCTGTGTATAACCCAGTGGGGTGCTGTACACCTGGTCGGCAGTGATATCATTTTTTGGCGACTGGTTAAGGTCTTTGGTACATGATGCCAGCGTACCTGTTAAACCAGCTATTATCAATAGTTTTATTATATTCTTTTTCATTGTTGATCTCTTTAATTGGTTTACAAATCAAGATTTAAACCTAATACAAACGTTCTTGGGCGAGGATAGAAGTTATTATCAACACCGCTGCTCACTTCCGGGTCTAAGCCTTTGTATTTAGTAATAGTAAATACGTTTTGCACATTAGCGCTAACACGCAGGTTGCCTCTTGATTTAAACAGTTTACCAAAGTTGTAACCCAGGTTAACGTTATCCATACGCAGGAACGAAGCGTTTTGAACATAATAATCAGACAGGAAATAGTTGTTGCCGCTACCGCTGAAACCTGTTTCAAGCACATTGGTTGAAGCATTGTTCAGGTAACCGATAGGGTTAAAAATGTTACGTTGTGTACCGGTGCTCGAAAATACGTTGTTGTATACGTAATTACCCAAACTGCCTCTTAACACAGTACCAGCGCTCCAGTTTTTGTAGCTAACAGAGGTACTGAAACCGAAGAATGCTTTAGGGTCGATACCTTTGTAACGGTACAGATCTTTTTCGTTGATGATACCATCGCTGTTGCGGTCTACAAATACGTTATCAAGCGGTTTGCCTTGCGCGTCGTAAACCTGTTGGTATACATAGAACGAGTTTCTTTGGTAACCTTCAGAATTGATCAGGATGGTATTACCTGTACCGCCTGAGATAGTGTAGCTGCGGTTACCCTGAAAAGTAGGATCGGGCGCTATGCTCAGGTTGGTAATTTTATTGGTATTGTAAGTGATGTTGGCCGATACATTCCAGGTAAGGTCTTTTGTTTTTACCGGGATGGCATTTACCGAAAACTCAACCCCTTTGTTTTCCATATTACCAATGTTGGCAACAATCTGGTTAGAGAAGTTGGTACCGGCTGGCTGGTTCACCAGGCTTAGCAGGTCTTTTGTTTTCTTGTAGTAAAACTCAATGGTACCTGTTAATCTTTCATTCAGGAAACCATAATCGATAGCGATGTTGGTGGTAGCGGTTGATTCCCATTTACGGTTATCATAGTAACCACCCGGGCGGTACATGTTATAATAGTTATCGCCCATTTGGTATTGCGCGGTGTTGGTGCTCAGGTTATAGAACGATCTGTAATCGTACAGTCCGATACCTTCCTGCTGACCTGTTACACCATAACCACCTCTGAATTTTAATGACGATACTACATCGGCATCCTTAATAAATGATTCTTCTTTCACGTTCCAGGCCAATGCAGCTGACGGGAATACCGACCACCTGTTCTCCGGCTTAAATCTTGATGAACCATCGGTACGTAAAGTTCCTGTAAGTATGTAGCGACCTTTATAGGTGTAATTTAAACGGCCGTAGTATGATATCAGCACGTTTTGAAATACGTTATCAGGGTATAACCTGGTTTGCACCACTGTACCGTCAGATGTTTGATCGGGGAAACCATAGCTTTGGCTGCCGTTAGGTGCGTCTTCATTCCTGAAGATCTGGTAAGCATAACCCGCAACCACATCAAAGCGGCTTTCTATCGATTTTACGTCTTTGTTATAGCTCAGGTAAAACTCACCTAAACGGTTTTGTTGTTTTTGGCTGTATTGATTGTTAACACCGCTGTGTAAAACATTGCCTGCATCTTTAAAACGCTCAAAGCTTTGCGCGGCGTAATCAGGTACTACGATGGTACCTTCACCTGATGAATAATCGTAACCTAAATTCAGGTTAGCGTGTAATTCAGGTAAAAAGTGGAACGAGTAATCAAACTGCGCGTTACCTATACTTCTCTTTACAGTACTGTTATCAAATTTCTGATTTAGCAAGGCAACAGGGTTACGTGGTGCCAGGTTTTCAAGCTTGCCGCTTGTAGTGGTTTCGTAATAACCGCCGAAAGCATCATTGCCCGACATTACAGGGTAAGTTGGGTTCATGCTAACCGCAGCGCCAATTGCGCCCTGGTTTGCAAAACGGCTTTTGCTGATAGCGCCCTTTATATTAAAGTTAACCTTTAAATGGTTATCAAAAAACTTAGGGTTCAGGTTGATCGATCCTGATGTACGCTCAAGGTTATCCGTTTTCAGGATACCGTCCTGGTTTAAATAACCAACTGAAACACGGTACGGCAAATTTTTGTAAGTGCCCGATACGCTTAAGTTATTATCAGTAGCAATGGCTGTTTGATAAATTTGTTTTTGCCAGTCGGTACTTGCGTCGCCAAGTTTGGCTACCTGTTCGGCAGTGCCGTTAGCGGCAATATAATCGCGGTATTCGCTTGCGGAAAACACATCGATGGTTTTGGCAACCTTAGCGGCAGATATGTTGCTGCTGAAGTTGATCTTCGGCGCGCCGCTTTGTCCTTTTTTAGTAGTGATCAAAATTACACCGTTTGATGCCCTTGAACCGTAAATGGCGGTTGCCGATGCATCCTTAAGTACGGTAAAGGTTTCGATATCGTTAGGGTTGATCAAGCTCAACGGGTTTGGAGAACCTGAAATACCGTTGTTGCTTAAAGATACCCCGTCAACAATGATCAGCGGATCGTTAGTAGCGCTAAGTGAAGCACCACCGCGAATCCTGATCTGGCTGCCCGCGCCCGGCTGCCCGCCGTTTGAGGTAATGGCCACACCGGCTACCTTACCGGCAATTAATTGCTCGGGAGTAGTAACCGATCCTTTTTGAAAATCTTTGCTGCTTACCGTAGCTACCGAACCGGTAACGTCTTTACGGGTAGCGGTACCGTAACCTATAACCACCACCTCGTTAAGTGACTGGGTTTGGGCCGACATTTGAATTTCAACTACCGCGTTTTGGCCCGATGCTACTGTTACTGCTTTTTGCAGGGTAACATAACCGATGTACTTAACGGTAAGCGTATGCGCGCCGGCGGCAACGCCGTTTATTTTAAACGCGCCGTTCACATCGGTAGCGGTGCCCAGGGTAGTGCCGTCAACACTTACGGTTACGCCCGGCAGGGTTTCCCTTTTAGTATCAAGCACGGTACCGCTAATACTGCCTGTTTGCGCGAATGCGAAGCCTGATACAAGCAGCATGGCAAACAAGAGCACATAATTTTTTAAATAATGTTTTCTCATATAATTTAAAATTTGTCGCTTCTGGGGGGAGAAGCCTTTTCTTTAATTGGTATTGGTTAATAAACTTTGGTGTGTGTGTTCGGCCGGGTAACACGTTACGTGGCCTTGCTTCTTATTTAGCTTGGGTAGCGAATAATGAGTAGATATTTATCCATATTAATGAGTTAATTAAGTTCTAATATGTATTGGTTGCGGGCCGGTACTGTTACCGTTTTGGCAATGCTTATTTGCTTGCCGGTAATTACATCCTTGCCGTCGGTGTGCTTGCCGGTAACATCAGTAAAGCGGTCCATATCCAGCGTTTGGTCTTTGCCTGATCCGTTGAGCATTACCAGTACGGTTTTACCATCTTTTATGCGGGCATATACATACACGTTCGAGTTATCGGGCGCGTAGTGTATCAGCTTGCCATCAATAACCGGGGCGCTGGTTTTACGCCATTGCAGCAGTTTTTGCAGGTAATTGAATGCTTCGTTCTGCATATCGGTACGGCCTGCGGCAGTAAAGGCATCTTTCTTATCGCCTTCCCATCCGCCCGGAAAATCCTTGCGGATCTGCCCGTCGCCTTCGTTTTTGGTGCCGGTCATTAAAATTTCGGTACCGTAATAAATTTGCGGGATACCGCGTGTGGTTAGTAAAAAGGCGAAAGCTTGTTTGTAGCGATCAAGATCTTTGTCCTCCACACGATTAAAGCGACCGAGATCATGGTTATCTAAAAATGTCAAGATGTTTTTAGGATCGGCATACAGGTAATCCTGCGCCAGTACTTCGAAGATCTGGTACAGGCCTGACGACTCGCCGCCGTTCTCGTTATTCTCTTTGTTAAAACCTTTGTCGGCAGTAAATGTCAGCGGGAAATCCATCACAGTTTTCAGCTGGGTATTGGTTTTGTTCAATACCGAATTGCGCTGCCACCAGGCTGTTTCGCTACTTTTGCCATACCACGATTCGCCTACTATATTGAAGTTAGGATACTCGGCTTGTACCTCTTTGCACCAGCGTGCCATAAAAGCGTAATCAGGGTAAGGATAAGTATCCTGACGGATGCCGTCTATACGGGCATATTCTATCCACCAGATGCTGTTTTGAATGAGGTAAGTAGCCAAATGCCTGTTGCGTTGGTTCAAATCGGGCATATCAGGCACAAACCAGCCGTTCAGCAATACATCGGCCTCTTTCTTGGCCGCATGCGGATCCATCGCGGTTAGTTTGGCGTGGTTGGTTTGCGCATATTTTGTGGGGTTATTGATCCAGTCGGCAGCCGGTTTGTCGGTCATCCATGGGTGGGCCAAACCGCAATGGTTAAATATCATGTCCATCACCACTTTCATGCCCTTGTTGTGCATCGTTTTGGTAAGGTCGCGGAAGGCCTCGTTGCTGCCGTAGCGTTGATCTATCTTATAAAAATCGGTAATGGCGTAGCCGTGGTACGAGCCATTGGGCATCTTGTTTTCCTGTACAGGATTAAACCATACGGTAGTAACGCCGAGGTCTTTGATGTAATCGAGGTGTTTAGCCACACCTTCCAAATCGCCGCCATGGCGCAGATCGGGGTTGTTGCGGTCAATGTTCACACCATCCCAGTTATCGTTAGCCGCGTTACCATTAGCGAAACGATCAGGGGTTAACAGGTACAATACATCTGAAGTGTTAAAGCCTAAAGCGCCGCTTTTATCGGTACGGGCCTTTAGCTCATAGCTGAAATTTTTAACATCGGCACCCTCTGCGAATTTTATGTTGAATTTGCCCGGCTTAGTATTAGCGGCAATGTTGACGTAAATGAAAAGATAGTTGGGGTTATCGGTACGGGCAACCTCCTTTACGGTAACTCCCGGATAAGCGATGGTCGGTTTTGATTTGCCAATGTTGTAACCATGCACCATTAACTGAAGCTCGTGGTTCTTCATGCCTACCCACCAGTAAGCGGGGGCAACCTCTGTTACAGCGATGGCCTTGGCGTAAAAAACATCAAAGCTCAGCAAAGCCGTAAGTACAAAGAATACGAATTTTTTAGTATAAATATTTTTATACATATAGTTTATAAAAAGAAGGTTTTGAAAAACTTGGCTAATTGGTTTTAACTATTCGTCAAAAATTTTAACGAAACACGGGCTGTAAAAGTTATATGCATTTCATTCATTTAATTGACTAACACAAATCTCGCAAGGCTGCAAGCTATTTGCTATTTGTTTAGTTAAAATTTAAAGAAATATTGCGTTTATAAAAATCAAGTGTTTGATTTTTAGATTAATACAAAATGAGTGCTGCGGAAAAATTTAAAAGAATTAAGGCTTTTTTTAAGCTTAATATTGATTTTTATCTGCTTTAAAGGCTTAAAAAGCAGGTGAATGGGCAGGGTAATTATTGGTTAACGGCGGCTTTGCGCTTGCTTACAATATCAACGGCTTTGATATCCATTATGCGCTGGTCGAATTCTTCGGCAGGGAAGAGGGATTTTGCCTTGAGGCGCATCTTGTAAACGTAAATGGTTTTCTCAGAATATTCGAGGATCTTGGAGATGGTTTCGGTATCGGTAACACCTAAACGGATAAGCGCGAAGATACGCAGATCGGTAGTGAGCACCTCGTCGTTCTTAGGCCATATTTGGTCTTCCTTTTTAAACAGGTTGTTAAAGGATACCACAAAGTTGGGGAATATCTTAATGAAGATATGATCGAAGGTATGGAACAGCGCGTCGCGTTCTTTTTTGATCTGAATGTTATCAACTATCAACTGGATATGGTCGTAACGCTTTTGAGCCAGCTTGGTATCTACCGATCGCTTTAGCTTTTCGAGTTTAAGGATATAGCCCGATATCACGTTAAAGAAATAGCCTATGTACTCTTCCTTAATATGGGTATCCTCAACCAGTTTGTTATTGATAATCTCCAGTTCGGCATTGGTTTCCTCAATGATCTTCTCCTTAGCCTTCAGGTTTTTCAATTGCTTAAACAGCATTACCGATATTACAATAACCAGCAACACCAATACAATCAGCGACACCAGGAAAATAAGGAAACGGGTTTTCTCTTTTTCAATATAGTTCAGCTTTTCGGCAGCCACCATGGGCAGTATCGAACTGATCTGTACGCGGCGCTGGCGGGCACCGTAAAAGTCGGCATCGGCCATAGCCTGCTGTATGTAGTTGTAGGCGTTTTTGATATCGCCGTTTTTGTAATAGATCTCGGCCAGCCAAAATATAGCCAGGGTTTCTTTGGTTGACGATTGTATATCGCTGATAACGGCTTGTATCAGCAACTCAATACCCTTATCGCGCAGCTGCTTATCCTTCAGGTAAATATTGCCTAAAGTTGAACTTACTATAGCGTTTTGGTGGGTGGTGAGCTTGTAATTATTCAGCAGTTTCTGAAAATCGGCCGTGGCCCCTTTGGGATTGTTGTTCTTTATTTTTTTGTAACCGTTGAGGTACAGGTTATTGTACGAGCCGGGGGCACTAATGGCAATGGCCGAATCGATGTATTTATTAGCCTGCGCTATGTAAATAGGTGAGTACTGGTTGTCGTTATCATAATTGGCCAGGTCGAAGTTGGCGCGCATCATCAGGGCGTAGTATTCCAGCTTAATGCTATCATCAAGCAAGGCGGTATTTATGCCTTTCAAACTGTCGAAAGTTTCCTTGAACATTCCCGACGACAGCAGTATAAAACCAACCTTTACCCTGCTGTAATACTCCTTGCTGATATCTTTTAAGCCCAGGCTTAATTTGGAGAGCTTATTGGCATATACGTAGGCCGAATCATATTGATAGGCTTTGTATTCGTCGTACAATTTACTACAAAGGTCAAACTGGTGCGTGAGGCTGCCCGGCGAACGGTGCAATGCCATTTTTAAACTGGCTATGCGGGCCTCTTTTTGCGCGTCGTATTCACTCTTTCGGCTTAATTCGGTGTTGAGTTTGTCCAGCAGTTCGTCGCTTTTTGAAGAAGCCCGAACAGTGCCGAATAATAACAGCAGAAGCAGGAGAGGAATAGATCTCATAGATTGGTTAACGCTGCAAATTAAATAATAAATATCGGCATTTGCCCATGCCTTGCCTTACTCCAACGGTAATTATAACAAAGAAGTTTAACTGTAAGGCATTTTTTACCTGTGGTTAACGTATTGTATACGGTAAATTGATCTGTTCAGGATAACTCACCCCGCCGACGCTTCGCTGGGCGACCCTCTCTCCACTTTGTTGAAAGAGGGTTAAGATTTGATTTACGAGATGTTTTTTCTTTTAGCCCTCTTTGCGCAGCAGAGAGGGAAGTCCAGCGAAGCGTAGACAGGGTGAGTCAAATTACCCCTGTTTAAAATTATTGTAACCAATTTGATATTTTGAAGTCTAAATTTCGGGTAGTGAAAAATATCCTTTACATTAACAAAATTAAATAGTTCTTTAATGCTTTAATTTTCGGGTTTTTGAAGGTGATAAGCATATAGTTTTTACTAAAAAGCGCATTTAATAAAATTGACCCATGCCTGAATATCAACACTATTCCTTCGACCTTTGGCTCACGCTCATTCGCTCTAACCCGGCGTTTAAGCCTGCACGAACGGCTTTCTTTCAGCATAACTTTAATTATAAAAATAAGCCGCTGGAGGAAGTCGCCCGCATTTTCAGGCAGGTCGACCTGATGGTGAACGCCATTAACGAAAAAACCGGAAAGAACATCGATGCCGATGAAATGTACCTGATGGTGATCAGCCTGATGAATGACGGCGACATTGCCATAGGCGACATTGATATGCCCGCGCTCATGACAGAAATGGAACGTATGCTTTTTGCTAATCTGCCATTAGTGTATTCCGCCGAAACCATTGAAGTTTTAGCACACCTTAAAAACAATACCCCGGCAACCATCAACATACTAAGCAATACCGGTTTTATCAGCGGAAAGAGCCTGCGTAAAGTACTTGCGGAGATCGGCCTTGCGCAATATTTCGACTTTCAGTTGTACTCTGACGAAACCCGTATGTCCAAGCCCTCGGCAGCATTCTTCGGGCTGATGCTGGAGCACGTGCAGCAATTGCACGGCGCGGTAAATTACGAAAGTATTATACATATAGGCGATAACCCGGTGGCCGACGTACAGGGGGCAACCGCGGCCGGCATTAAAAGTATGCTGGTAAATTCAAACAATGTATCTATCAAAAACCTTATCAAACATGCCAACAACATACTCACTACATAAAATAAGCAATGCCGATAACTTCGGCTTTAGTCCGGGAGATTACAGCCGTTTTAAATATGGTGATGATGCCGTGGCCTATAACTATGGTACCGCGTTGGCCGATGGCTTTATCGCGCAGCATTTAGTTCGTGGCGATATTAACCAACAAATAGTGGTGATATCAAGCCCTTACTCATTCATCCCTACGGCTACCTTTACCTTAAAGAACCATTTTGTAGCCCGGCTCAACCGCTGGCTGGCCGCGCATGGCCAACCCGTAGTACAGGAAACCAAGGTACACCGCACCATTACCTATAAAGAAGATTACGGCGAACTGAATGCCGAAGAGCGCCTGCGCCTGATAGGTAACGATTCGTTTCATATCGACAAGGCCTTTTTGACTAACAAAACCTTGGTTTTTTTAGATGATATTAAAATAACCGGCAGCCACGAGCGCATGATCATGAAGATGGTGGGCGAATATAATTTGCAAAATGAAATATATATGCTCTACTTTGCCGAGCTGGTGAGTGGCAGCATTCACCCCAAAATTGAAAACTTTTTGAACTATTACAGTGTTGAAACTATTTTTGATTTGGATACCATAATTAAAAGCGGCAGGTTTTGCATTAATACGCGTATAGTAAAGTTTATACTTAACTATAAGCACGATAGCTTTTGCATATTTTTACAAGGCCAAACCGATGAGTTTATTAACAATTTATATGATATGGCCCTGGGTAACGGCTACCATACCATGGAGTGTTACCAGCCAAACCTAAACCATATACGCAACCTATTATTTACATACAACAAAAACTTAGTATAAAATGGCAATTAATTTGCAAAAAGGACAGCGCGAAGCTATTAACGCGCCCAAATTTACAGTAGGCTTAGGTTGGGATACCAACAGTTCATCAACAGGTACCAGCTTTGATTTGGATGCATCCATCTTTATCTTAGGCGAAAACAAAAAATTATTGAGCGACGAGCACTTCGTTTTTTATAACAACCTTAAATCGCCGGATGAGGCGGTGGAACATACGGGCGATAACCTTACCGGCGATGGCGATGGCGATGACGAGCAAATCAAGGTTGATCTGTCGAAAATTGCGGCACAGGCATCAGAGATCTGTATTGTGGTAACCATACACGATGCTGATAACCGCCGCCAAAACTTTGGCCAGGTGCGTAACTCGTTCATCCGTATTTTTGATAGTGTAACCAATGTTGATATTTTGAAATACGAGCTGGAGGAAGATTTTTCTATTGAAACAGCGGTTGAGTTTGGCCGTATTTACAAACGTAATAACGAGTGGAAGTTTGAGGCGGTTGGCGCGGGTATGAAAGGCGGCCTGCAAGATTATTTAAATAAATATAATTAACACATGGCAATCAATCTTGAAAAAGGGCAACGCATCAGCCTCGAAAAAAGCAACGGCAGCAAACTGCAAAATATATGCGTAGGTATTAACTGGGGCGCTATAGAAAAAAAAGGCCTCTTCGGTTTTGGCAGCAGTAAAGAAGCGGTTGACCTTGATGCCAGCTGCGCCATTTACGACGATCAAAAGCAACTGATAGAGGTAGTATACTTCGGCAACCTTAAATCAAAGAACGGCGCTGTAAAACATAGCGGCGATGATTTAACAGGTGATATGGGCGGAGATGACGGACTGGATAATGAAGTTATCTCGGTTGACCTTGGTGGCCTGGGCGCTAACGTTACCTATGTGGCATTTGTACTGAACAGTTTCCGCGGGCAAGATTTCGGCAGCATTCC
Source organism: Mucilaginibacter sp. GW821-FHT07G05 (assembly GCF_059418565.1). Lineage (NCBI taxonomy): Bacteria > Pseudomonadati > Bacteroidota > Sphingobacteriia > Sphingobacteriales > Sphingobacteriaceae > Mucilaginibacter > Mucilaginibacter sp. GW821-FHT07G05. The sequence goes on from NZ_JBWKQC010000004.1 coordinate 450,555, forward strand.
GTTTGCTTCTATTCGTGTGTATGAAGGCACACCAAAAAGGGTGACCGAAGAGTTTGCTAAATACAACATTAGCGGCGGTGGTTTCGCGGGCCACGTATCAATGGTACTGGGCGTATTTTACAAACGCAACGGCGAGTGGAAATTTAATGCCATTGGCGAACCAACCAAAGACAGAAAGCTACAGGAAACGGTACAAACCGTAACCCAAAAGTATTTATAGTAACTATTTAAGCCTTTATCAATCTAAACCATAAATGATAAAGGCTTAAAATATTAAACACTACAATATGGAACCAAACCTGAACAGCCCTGAGCAAAGCGTACCCGCGCCATCATCGGCTCCTGTTAAATTGATTGATAAAGAAGGTAATGTTGATTTAACGCTGGCAAGCCCGGCCGATATCAGCAAATATTCGCAATTAAGTAAAGATCTTAGTCCGGCTGATGCCAACTCTATATTGAACTACGGCACCGAGGTGCAGGCATCAATGGAGAAGTACAGTAACCAGTTCCTGGCATCGGTACGTACCTATAACTCGGGCGAAGTAGGCACTTTAATTAACGACCTGCTTACCGAACTCAACTATATTGATGTTGATGAGCTTGAAAAAAGCGGTGTAACATCGTTCCTGTCTAAAATACCGTTCCTGAAAAAACTGGTGTTCGATGCCAAAAAGTTGTTTCAAAAGTACGACCTGGTAATTACCAATGTGGATAAGATCACCAATAAGGTAAAGACCGGCCGTTTGAACGCTATTAAGGATAACAGCTCGCTGCAAACCATGTTTGACAGCAATGTGGAGTACATCAAACAGATGGAAGACCTTATTATATCGGGCCAGATCAAGTACAAGGAACTGATGGAAAAGCTGGCAGAAATGGAAGCTAATCCATCAGCCTATAACGATTATGAAATTGCCGATTTGCGCGAGTTCTGCGGTCGTTTGGATAAGCGTTTGGCCGATATGAAGATCGTCCGTTTTATTATGATGCAATCGCTGGCGCAAATACGTGTGGTGCAAAACAACAATACTTCCATTGCCGAAAAAGCGCAGTCGATAGTATCAACCACTATACCGGTTTGGAAAAACCAGCTTACCATAGCTGTAGCACTGCAAAGGCAAAAGGCCAATGTGGAAATGCAGAAGAAAATATCAGACACTACCAACACCATTTTGCAGAAAAACGCGGATATGCTGAAACAAAACAGTATTGATGTAGCGAGGGAAAATGAAAAAACGGTAGTATCTTTGGATACGCTTAAGCGCACAACGCAATCCCTCATTGAAACACTGAACGAGGTGAAGCAGATACACGAACAAGGCACGCAAAACCGCAAAGTGCTGAATACCGAACTGCAAACCCTTGAAACTGAACTGAGGAAGAACGTAACAAACGTTAGCTGATGGATAAAGAATGGATGATAACCCAATAATACGTGAATCAAACAAAATATTAAGTAAACTGCAATTACTCTCTACCTTTTTTGAGGATGAGATAGTTTATAAGATATATTTACGTACACAGGTTATCCACAAACTTTACGAAACCAACCCCGAGCTTGATGTAAATAAGCTGGAACTTTTCCATGTTCAGTTCACGCAGCCTGCTATCGACCTGTTAAGGAAGATCAAAAAGATCAATGAAAATAATGTAAGCCTGCTGTTCAACGAAATTCAGTTGAACAGCGAGCTTATCAAAAGCATTAAGGAGTCGGACTTTACCGAGAACGATTTCAATATCGATAAACAACGGCAGGCACTGCGCATCAACAACTCCTTGCGCAAGCTATACCAGCTACTGTCGGATAATAAACAGGACTATCCCTTCGCCAAAAATATCAACGCCTTTAGCGCGCGTTATTCCGAAGATTTCTTTTACACCATATCGCCCGAGTTACTGGCCGAGCTAACCGATTACGACCCTGCTACCATGTACAGCAACGCCAACGCTACCATACAGCGTAAGCTGATGGGGCGATTGTGCAAGTTTGATTTTCGTACCGAGTTTTATTGCGGCTTAAAAACCGGGAACCTCATCATTGAGGTATATAAGTTTATTGACGATGACGAGCACTTCCTGTTCTATCCATCGCGCAATATGTTTTTGTTTGCAGATGTGAGCAAGCTAAAAGGTATTGATCTTACTACCGACCTCACCCGTAACGAACGCATTATACAGGAACTGCAAGACAAGAATGACCAACTGCAAAGCCGTGCCAACATCACCAAAATAAACATACCGCAGGAGGTGCGTTCCTTACTGGCCGATAACTACAAGAAGATCTCGGATATTAACTTTCTGCAAAATATTGCCAGCTTTGATACCCAGGCCAATATCCTGAAAACGATGCTGAATACGGATATGCTTTAACAGGCTGCGTGTACACAAATCAGCGCTTTTATAATGCTCCGTAGGAGCTACCGATTTGTAGCACCATATTATATATCTTTTTGCCCCGTTAGGTGGCTACACATTCGCAAAGGGTAACCCCTAACGGGCAATGTCATTAAGTTAAGCATTCGGCGATTTCAACTCACCCGGTCTTAGCTTCGCTCGACCACCCTCTCTATGCTACGCATAAAGAGGGGACTCAAATTTTCACCATCTTTGCGTAGCAGAGAGGGTCGACCAGCGTAGCGTAGTCGGGGTGAGTTGACTAAACGCGCGATTGGTTTAAATATGTACTTCCTTAACTTAATGAACTTGCCCTAAAGGGGTAAAACATACATAGTATATGCTTTAACAGGCTGCGTCTTCTGTATATTCTTCAACTGCCGATTTGTCCAGCTGATTATAATACAGGAAATAACCTATCACCGGCAGAAAGGTAACCAAAGCCAACCACCCTAAATGTCTTAACAGCGGCTTGGTATCATGATATTTATAGCTTAACGCGATAAACCGGGCTATTAGGTAGCAATGTACCAGGGGCAGTGCAATAAGCACAATAGATAGCAGCGCGTACAGTAATCCCATAGTTATAGTGCGTGTTATATTAAAACGAATGCCGTACTGTAATTATTGCCGGGTTGATAATCAGCCAAATAAATATAATACCACCCTAATATCGATAATATTTAGCAAATTGTAACACTCAAAACAATCTCCTGTCTAAACAACAAAAAAGAATAATACAAAAAAATGGATCTTTTACACACCCTTTTAGGCGACGATATTAAAGCAGGCTTGCTCATCATTCTTAACCTGATCGTAATTGAAAGTCTTTTATCGGTAGATAACGCCGCGGTGCTGGCCACCATGGTGCTCGATCTGCCTAAAGAACAACGTAACAAAGCTTTGCGCTACGGTATCATCGGCGCGTACGTGTTTCGTGGTATATGCCTGTTTTTGGCCGCGTGGCTGGTTAAAATATGGTGGTTAAAACCACTGGGCGGGTTCTATTTGCTGTATTTGGCCATCAACTATTTTATAGAAAAAGCAGCCAAGAAAAAAGAAGCTGAAAGCGGCGAAGAAGAAGCTGTTAAGAAAGAAGAAAGCTGGATTTATAAATCAACCGTTGGTGTTATCGGTAGTTTTTGGGCTACGGTAGCGCTGGTTGAGGTGATGGACCTTGCCTTCTCTATAGATAACGTATTCGCGGCGGTAGCCTTTACCGACCACGTTTTTTTGATCTATACAGGGGTATTCATCGGTATACTGGCAATGCGTTTTGTGGCGCAGGCTTTTGTTAAGCTGATGGAGAAATTTACATTTTTGGAAACCATCGCTTTCATCGTGATCGGTGTATTGGGTGTTAAGCTGTCATCATCGCTGTTTACCCATTTCTATCCCGAAAGCCCAATATCGCATGCTATTGAAGGCGAAAAGACCGATCTGTTCGTGTCTATCTTCACGGTAGCTATATTCATTATCCCGGTAGTAACCTCGTTGCTGTTCAATTTCCCAAAAAGGCATACCATTGAACCCGAAGTAGCAGAAAGCGCCGAAAAAGTATTGGATAAAAGCTGATATTTGCCGCATGAATAAATTAATAGCCTCGTGGTTCGGCATCGGTTATTTTAAAGGTGGCGGTACTTACGCGAGTATCGTTACCTGTATCATCCTGTATTTTTTATGGCAGGTGCCGGCAGTATTAGCGCCTTTGCCCAATGTAGCAATTGCCCTGGTAATACTATTGGTGGGCATATATGTTGGCAACAAGGTTGAACCCGAATGGGGTAAAGACAGTTACCGCGTGGTAATTGATGAGGTTGCCGGTATGTGGATCACCATGTTGTTCATTCCCATTAATAACTGGAAACTGCTGCTGGCCGGTTTAATCCTTTTCCGCTTTTTTGATATGGTGAAGCCACTGTTTATCCGCAAGTTGGAAAAACTGCCCGGCGGCACCGGCGTAATGATGGACGATGTGCTGGCCGGTATTTACGCCAACATTGTGTTGCAGGTGATTGTGTACTTGAAATTACTGTAGGTTTAATTACTAAACTCCACGTGGAAGGTTGTACCTCTACCCAGTTCGCTATCTACCCAAATTTTGCCTTTGTGCTTTTCAATAATGCGCTTCACAATGGCCAGGCCCACACCCGAGCCTTCAATGTCCTGCACGTTATCCATGCGTTTAAACAGTTCAAATATTTGCGGTAGCTGTTTAATATCTATACCGAGGCCGTTATCGCTGATGCTGTAAATTATGCCGCCTTCAGTTTCCCGGCCTTCAATGCTCACAATTTGCGGATCGGACTGGCCCGAATACTTTACCGCATTGCTCAACAGGTTGGCAAACACCTGCGATATCATCAGCGGGTCGCCTTGTATATCGGGTGTTGCGCCGATGTTTAGCTGCAGCTTTTCGGTATCGTAAACTATACCCAGCTCCTTGGCAATATCGTTTATGATGGGGCCAACTTCAATTTTGGTAAACTCAATGTCTGACCGACCGATACGCGAATAATCGAGCACCTCATTTATCATGTAGTTCATACGGTCGGCACGGTTCACAATACGGTCGAGTACTTTTTGGGCCTCGGGTTTCAGCGTGGTATCGCGGGTTAATAACTGCGAGTAGCTTTTTATGGCCGAAAGCGGGTTTTTAAGATCGTGCGATATGGTGAAGCTAAAGGTATCCAACTCTTCATACGCCTGCTTTAACCGCTCGTTAAGCAAGCGTATGGCGCCGGCCTTTTGGTTAATGGCATACATGATCTCTTCCTTCAGCCTGATAACCGATTTTACCTCTTCATTAAGCCAGGGTGTTGATTTGTTTACCACCGTTTGCGACCATGCCTCGAACGAATGCCTCGGCGATATTTTGAAAGTGCCGTCGTTTTGTAATTCGGCCGGTTTATCGGGGTTGCCCGCCCAGGTAATGGTTTGCAACTGCTCGGGTTTAAACCATATTACGTACTCGCCCAGCTCGCGCGACAGGGTTGTTACCATTACACCGCTTGCAACGTGTTTAAACGCCTCCGCGGCCGGGTAAACAGCCGGAAGGTGATCGGTATAATATACTGGCTCGTTCACGTGCGTTGTAAGCCATGCCGTTAGTTCGCGAATCTGTTCATCAGCAGGTACCTTGCCCTGTTTTATAATATTGTTCTCGTATAGTAAAACCACGCCCTCGGCATTAACTGCCTCCAATATGGTGCTATCCTGCCCGGTAAGCGCGTCTTCAATGCTATTGGTTTTAAACATGTATTTCGATAGCTTATCTACCGTGCCAACGAAACGCTCGTGCAGCTGCTGGTTTTCCTCGTCCTGCCTGAACTCCAATGCCGACGAAAGGATCTGCCCGATCAGTTTGGACGATTCCCTTGTTTTAAAATCAATAAAACGCGGGGTATAGTTATGGCAGGCTATCAAACCCCATAATTCGCCTTTATAAAGCAACGAAATGCTAAAGCTTGAATCCACTCCCATATTTTTAAGGTACTGGATATGGATAGGCGATACAGCCCGTAATTGCGAATGGGTAAGATCGAGCGGTGTTGTGCCGAAATTGGCCGACGTAACAACTTTCGACGGCGTGGTATGCACGTTAGCAATCAGCCTTGTGAGGTTAACCTTATAAAGCTCACGGGCTTGCTTAGGTATGTCAGATGCCGGGTAATGCAGGCCAAGCCATGGTTCCAGGTCGTCATTCTTTGCTTCGGCAACCACTTCGCCATGCCCATCTTCGGCAAAGCGGTATATCATCACCCTATCATACCCAATTACCTGTTTTACCTGCCTTGCCGAATTATTGAGCAAGTGTTGCAGGTTCTTGTCGGCCAGCATCTCTGATATGGAACGGCCTATCATTTTTTGCAGGTCGAGGTTCATGTCCGAGGTAGCCGTTTCAAACTCCAGCACAAAATAATTGTCTGCTTTTGAAATAATGAGGTAAAAAGGCTTACCCTGTATATCAGTTTGAAAAGGATTGGTTTGATCAAAGCTTTTATTACCGCGACCAAAGTTGAGCAGCTGGTTAATAAAGTCGGGTGGTTCGTTTTTGCCTATAAGCGGCTCAATATCCTGTATATGCCTGCCTAACAAGTCGGTTGGGATGCTGGGCAGGAAATTAAAAACATTTTCACTGTAAAAACGGATGAAACAAGCGTCGTCGACAACAATAAAAAATCCGTGTGATTGTATTTGACCCGGTATATGAATGGGTTCCCTGTCACAGTTTGTTAAGTCGATCAGTTGTTCGCTCATGCGTTAGTTATAAGTAGAAATATTAAACAAATATGAAAAAATATCTGAGTTATAAAAGCTTTACAAGGTAAAATGTTTGCCACATTGCTTTTTATACGGCACTTTAAGTGTAACAAGTTAGCTGAAAAAGCGTGTTGGTAGCAAAACTTAATGTATAAATTGTAGTTTTATAGTACCAACTGATAGCTAACTTGTTATAATCATCATGAAAAAATATTGCCTATTATCGGTACTCGTATCCGGTTTTATATTCCTGTCGTGCCAATCGCCCGATGCAGGTGTAAATAATGTGGGCGGCGGCAGTGCCGATACCGCTAAAGTAACCCTTCAAAAAATTTACGGCGACCTGAACAATCCCTGGGGAATGGTATGGCTGCCCGACGGCCGGTTGCTTGTTACCGAGCGCGCCGGTGAAATACTGGTTTTTAAGGACGATAAATTTACCGGCCAAAAACTAAGCGGCGTACCTGCCGTTTTTAACCACGGACAAGGCGGTTTAATGGATATTAAATTACACCCCGACTATAAAAAGAACGGCTGGATCTACATCACCTTTTCAAAACCCGTAGGCGACGGATTAGCATCAACCGCTGTGATCCGTTTTAAACTGAAAGGCAATGAGATTGTTGACAAGGAAGATATTTTTGAAGCTAAACCTGCACTAAAGGCCGATTTTCACTTTGGCAGTCGTGTGGTTTTTGATAAGGATAAATACCTGTTCATCAGCGTAGGCGAAAGGGGCACGCAACCCAAGGTACAGGAACTGGATAACGATCATGGTAAAATCCACCGTGTATTTGACGATGGCAAAATCCCTGAAGATAACCCTTTTGTTAGCCAGGCAGGCGCGCATGGCTCTATTTGGACGTATGGCCACCGTAACCCGCAGGGGATGGTTTATGATGCCGTTAACAACCGTATTTGGGAAGACGAGCATGGCCCAAAGGGCGGCGATGAGCTGAACCTGATTGAAAAGGGCAAAAACTATGGCTGGCCAAAAACATCGTACGGTATTAACTACGATGGTACCATACTAACACCTAACAAGGAGCTGCCGGGCATTGAAAACCCTAAACATTACTGGGTACCATCAATAGCCACCTGCGGTTTAAGCATAGTTACCTCTGATAAATACCCGGGCTGGAAAGGCAATCTGCTGCTGGGCGCATTGGCAGCCATGCACCTTAACCGTATCTCGCTTAACGGAACCGAATTTAAATCAGAAGACAGGATGTTCCAGGGACAAGGCCGTTTCAGATACGCCGCCGAAAGTCCGGATGGATATATTTATGCCGTTACCGAAGGGCCCGGTACTTTGGTGAAATTGATACCGAAGAAGTAAGTATTTGTGAGGTTTGACAACTTTTTAAAAGTTGTCAAACCTCACAAATACTATACGCAGTCGCTACGGCTCCAGCCGAGTGACGACTATTACGCGGCGTCCCGCCGCTGTAATTTAGATATTTTAGGCCTCACCCAACCCTCTCCAAGGGAGAGGGCTTTAGGAGTTTTATTTTTTTGGATGTCATATCCATTGTTGTCAGCAAATTTCTTTGGGCTCAAGCCGACACAAACAAGGACGCATAAAACGCGGCGAGGTTACTACACTACGTTCGCAATGACAATAAACGAAGAGCTCCTTGCAACTTACAACACACAACCTACAACTTATTTAGCCCTATACTTCGATTGATTCAGTACCTTTTGCGCGTTGGTTTCTTTCATTAGCTGCTGCAGCGTAACACCTGGGTTTTTATCCATGTATTGCTTTACAATTTGCCAGCCCGTCCATACGGCAAGTTTTGGGGCCGATTCATTTTTTTCGCCGAGGCCGGGGGTAAAGGGAGCTTCGGTAAGGTATTTCTGTATTTGCAGGTAGTCGGAATTGTAGAGCAGATTTTCTTCCAGGAAGAAAGCCCAAATGTTTTGCTTGAAATCGTTACACCATTGCAGTTGCTGGGTGGTATAACCAATTTTGGTAGAGTCGGGTAGGTCGGGCAGTATCTTATCCATAAAATACATGATCTTGCCGTTGTAAACCATCTTGGCCAACAGTGATTTATCCTTATCATCCTCCGGGAACATGTTTTCGCGGGCTATCCCTTCAATTACCCGCGGGGTAATATTATCGGGCGTAAAACGGCGCGATATATAATGTGGAAAGGTTTGCACCAATGCCGGGTAAAATTTTGAGTTGGTACCCAAAAACAGGTCAAGCCCTATGCCGAAATAATCATCGCCTATAGAAGTTTGCGCCTGGAAGCCCGAGAAATAAGCGTACACCTTCGGCAAGCGACTGTTGGGGTAATAATATTTGATGTGTTTGAACGCGTCAGTCAGTTCGGCTTCCTGCTTGTCAAGGTTGGGGTATATCGAATCAATCTCGTGTTTAAGATCGTTATACGCTTTGCCTGCAAATACAGTACGCAGGGTAGTATAATAAGCGGTATCCTGTATACTGCCGGCCTGTAAAATACGTTCAATAAAATCAGTGTAGAATGCGCCGTAGTTTTTTTGCAGATAAGCGGCCTGTTTTGGCATCGGTTTTACGTGCATCAGGTTAAAATCATGATCGAAACGATCTATCTTAACATCGAGTTTAATGTTACTCACATCAACACGCTTATCATTACTGCACGAGGTAATGAGCAGGCCGATCAAAAAAATTAAATAAATTTGACGTGTTTTGTTAACGATAGCAACTATATTCATCCTACACAAAAGTATAAATAACTCATTATAATGAAAATCGCCTTAGCTCAGCTTAACTATCACATAGGTAATTTTGAAGCCAATACCGGTAAAATAATTGACACCATTGGCAAAGCGAAGCAAAACGGTGCCGATTTGGTGGTATTTGCCGAACTATGTGTGAGCGGTTACCCTGCCCGCGATTTTTTGGAATTTAAAGAATTTATATCGCTTTGCGATGATGCCGCCAATAAAATAGCGGCAGCCAGCAGCGGTATTGCCTGTATCATTGGCCTGCCAACGGTAAATCATAAACCGGAGGGTAAAGATCTTAACAACTCCGCCTATTTTATAAATGACGGTAAGATAGAGGCGCGGGTTGATAAAGCGCTGCTGCCCAATTACGACGTGTTTGACGAGTATCGCTACTTTGAGCCATCAACCGAGTTTAACTGTATCGATTTTAAGGGCAAGCGCATAGCGCTCACCATTTGCGAAGATTTGTGGAACACGATAGAAAACCCGCTGTACATTACCCGCCCAATGGATTCGCTGATAAAACAGCAGCCCGATGTGATGATCAATATCGCGGCTTCGCCTTTCGCGTACAATCATGATGAAGAGCGTATCGCCATCCTTACCGATAACGCGAGCAGGTATAAGCTGCCGCTGTTCTACGTAAATCAAATAGGCGCGCAAACCGAACTCATATTTGACGGTGGCTCTCTGGTGATAGACAACACCGGTAAACTGGCCGATGAACTACCTTATTTTACAGAAGCGCTTACGTATTATACCCTTAATGACGATGCTTCCATCAGTTTCGACCATCAATCTACCTTAAAAACGGAGCGACCTTCGGATATCGAACAGATCCACCAGGGGCTGTTGCTCGGTATCAGGGATTATTTTTACAAGTCCGGCTTTAGCCGCGCTACCTTGGGTTTATCCGGAGGGATAGATTCAGCCGTAGTGTGCGCGTTGGCCGCGGAGGCCCTGGGTGCCGAAAATGTAATGGCGGTGTTATTGCCATCAAAATTCTCCACAGACCATTCGCTGAAAGATGCCGAAGACCTGGTGAATAACCTGGGCTGTAAAAGCGAAACCATTGCCATACGCAACGTTACCGATGCCATTGAGGGGGTGCTGCAACCGCAGTTCAATAATTTGCCGTTCAATATTGCCGAGGAGAACATTCAATCGCGCAGCAGGGCGATCATTTTAATGGCCATGTGTAATAAGTTTGGCTACATATTGCTCAATACGTCCAACAAAAGCGAGGCGGCTGTAGGTTACGGTACTTTGTATGGCGATATGTGCGGAGGCATTTCAGTAATTGGCGATGTATACAAAACGCAGGTGTTCGAGCTGGCGCGATACATAAACCGCGAGCGCGAGATCATCCCCGAAAATACTATTGTTAAACCGCCATCGGCAGAGCTAAGGCCCGATCAAAAGGATACCGACTCATTACCGGAGTATGATGTGCTGGATAAGATACTGCGCGAGTACGTGGAAAACCGCTGCTCATCGTCGGAAATTATACAAATGGGCTACGAAGAAAATACTGTAAAACGGGTAATAAAACTGGTAAACACTGCCGAACATAAACGCTACCAAACGCCGCCTATTTTGAGGGTGTCGCCAAAAGCGTTCGGTATGGGGCGGCGTATGCCAATTGTAGGTAAATATTTATCGTAAATATTTGAATATTAAACTAAACCTTTTGCGTTTGCGTTCGTCTAAATAAAAAAGAGGGAATAAGAAGACCATGAAAAGATCGATCTATTTAGGGTTACTGGTATTGTGCATATCAGTTTTATCCGCCTGTTCAAATTACAGGTACTATACCGCTGCAAAAAATAAAACCAATTTTGGGAGTTACCGTACTTTCGGTTGGGTACGAATGAAACAGCCGGATAATAATCCGCAGAAAATATACTCCAACGATATTGCCTTTGAAAATATTAAGGACGCGGCCAACGATGCCTTGAAGGCGAAAGGATTAACATTACAAGATGACCAGCCCGATTTGTACGTAAACTATACTGCAATGACAGGGCGTGGTTATAAAACACAATACTACTCACCTTACTACGGCGGCTTTTACGGCGGCTTTTACGGCGGTGGCTGGGGTTGGGGCGGATGGGGTGGCTGGGGCTACCGTCCGTTCTATGGCGGCGGCTGGGGCTGGGGTGGCTACGGTGGCGGTTATGCCGATCGTGTTCCTTTCCGTGAAGGTACCATCATCATCGACCTTATTGACCGTAAAACCGGTAAAATGGTATGGCGCGGTTATGGTGTAGGCGAACTGCGTAACCCACAAAAAGCTATTAATGATTTGCCAAAGGTAGTAAGCGGTATTATTGCACAATTAAAGCTTAGCGCCGATAACAAATCATAATAAAGAAATAAACTATTGACCTGAAAGAAGGCCCCTTTGGTGTAATGCCGGTGGGGCTTTTTTTATTGCGCGGCGGCTTGATTATGCCTGCGCGCTAAACGTATAAAAGTAAACATCAATACTATTACGGCGAGTAGCAATACCCAGGTATCAATAGGGCATTCCAGATCGGGGTCGCTGTTATCGCAGGGCAGGGGCACATCATCGGCCGCCTTAAGGTTAAGGGCTGCCAGCATAAATAATATCAGTAAAGCTTTGATCTTACCGGTTTTCATAAAAATGGAGCTTGTATACAAACTTACAGCTTATAACAGGGCTTTTTGCCGTTTGCTGTGGGTTTGGGCGTAAATGAACAGGTTGAACAAAACGCTGCTGTACTGCAAACTTGATTTTCTGTTTTGCAATATAAACCCTTATCTTTCAACCATAATATGAAAAGGATTTTATCAGCGCTTTCGGGTTGCTTTTTGGTATTGTTTGGTTCGGGTGCTTTTGCCCAGCGGGCATTGGTTACTGATGCTAAAAAAAAGGAAATAACCGCACTTTCGGTTCAGCTTAACGCAGCCCATAAAATTAATTTTCAGAAAGCGTTGGCATTGGCTAAAAGCAAGGGCTGGGCAGTGCGCAGGCAAACCACAAATGGCCGTGTTATTAGTTTGCAGGGGGTTAACACATTGGGTTTTCCGGTATATCTTACCACTCATAATACCGAAGCTGCCGCTGCTACCCGCACCAACGCGGTGCAGCCAGGCGGCGAATTAAACCTTAATTTATCAGGATCGAGCAGCTTTTTAAACGGTAAACTGGCTATATGGGATGGCGGTACCGTTTTTCGTACCCACCAGGAGTTTGCCGGTAAAACCATCACCTTTGGTGCCGGGCAAAGCGGTTCTGTTGAACATAGCACACACGTGGCCGGTACCATGATAGCCAAAGGTGTAGTGCCGTTGGCTAAAGGGATGGCCTTCAATGCCGGTACGTTGTTATCTTATGATTTTGATGATGATGTATCGGAAATGACGGCTGCATCGCCAAATCTGCTCATCTCCAATCATTCTTATGGTGATGTTGCCGGTTGGGATCGTAATATTGATGAAAACCGGTGGGACTGGTATGGCCTGCCCGGTGATACGGAGGATTATATATTTGGCTATTATGATACCCGCGCGCAGGATTTTGATCGTATTGCTTACAATGCGCCATATTACCTCATTGTAGAATCGGCGGGTAACAGCCATGCTTACACGGGGCCTGCTGTTGGCGCTACTTACTGGGGTTACGAAAGCCGTACCAATCAAACATTTGTTAATAAAGGCCCACGCCCGGCAAACATCAGCAGCAATAACGGTTTCGATGTAATATCAACCACCGGTAATGCTAAAAATATTTTAACAGTGGGCGCGGTAAACCAATTACCTAATGGGCCAACCAACAGCGCCGACGTAAGAATAGCCAGCTTTAGCAGCTGGGGCCCAACAGATGACGGCCGTGTTAAGCCTGATATTGTGGGCATGGGGGTAAACGTATATTCAACATTAAACTCCGGCACTACAGCTTACGGCTACTCATCGGGTACATCAATGGCATCGCCAAACGTGAGTGGATCTATATTTTTGTTGCAGGAATATTACGGACAGTTGCATCATGATAGTTTGATGCGCGCTGCTACCTTAAAAGGTTTGGTTTGCCATACCGCTTTTGACGCGGGCAATGCTGGGCCCGATTATAAATTTGGCTGGGGACTGCTGGATATGCGTAAAGCCGCGCAGGCCATTACCGATATGGGCATTAAAAGTGCTATAAATGAAAATACGATACAGCAGGGCCAGGTACAAAACTTTGTAACGAAGGCAGTGGGTAACGAACCATTAATAGCAACCATTTCATGGACAGACCCCGAAGGCACGGTAGCCGCGGCAGGTACTTTGAACGATAGAACGCCGAAACTGATCAATGATTTAGATATACGGGTAACCGATGGCAGCACTACGTTTAACCCCTGGATGCTCGACCCGGCAAACCCTGACGCTTTGGCAACAACCGGTAATAACATTCGCGATAATGTTGAACAGGTGTACATAGCTAATCCTGTTGCGGGTAAAGATTATACCATCACCATTACCAACAAAGGTACGCTGAAAGGCGGCTCACAAAACTATTCTGTAATACTTACAGGCGGTAATCTTACCGGTATTGATGCAGCTGTGGTAACCGAAAGCTTATCTGCTTACCCCATCCCGGCTAATAACACGCTTAACGTGCTGCTTAATGTTAAAACCGCAGGGCAGTTGACACTAAATGTGTATGATTTGATGGGCCAAAGCATGCATACCGAAAAGGCGAATGTGGCGGCAGGCGTGTACAGCAAGCCATTAAATGTTGGCAACCTGTCAACCGGGATATACATTCTAAAAATTGCCACGGGGCAGCAGGTTTACACTAAAAAGTTTATTGTAGCACGATAGGGCTTTCAAGGTATATGCCATGATGCGTGCCATCCACAGTGTTGCTTCACCCAACCCTCTACAACGGAGAGGGCTTAAAAAATGATGTTTCTTTTCTCGTCAGCAAACAGCTTCGGGCGAAAGCGGGAAGAATATGACTATCGCGCACAAAAAAGCACAATCAAAATGCTGATTGTGCTCGGTATGTTATTGATATTTTTTATTAAAACGTATACTTTATACCCAAACCCGGGGCCAGGTCAAAAAACGGACCGGTAGCCAGTTCAACACGCGGGTTAAGATCAAGACTGATGGCTATAGGGGCTTCGGGTAATTTGTACTCTAAACCTAAAACACCATCGGCACCTAATAATATCTTGCTGTCTTCGTAGTATTCGTCGCCGCCAAGTTTTTTGTATTTACCGCGGCCTATTGAACCCGCGTGGGCACCAAAACCATAGTAAAACTTTAACCCGGTTGTATTAAAAGCCTCCTGGTGTATTTCGTATAAGCCGGTAAGTACAGCGCCATGGCTACGTAAACCAAGTATACCTTCAAGAGCTGTATTAGGTTGCATGAAATATTTTACCGACAAGCCATTCTCATATCCGCCAAATTTTAAGCCGGCAGCAATAGGATAATCCTGCGCTTGTGAACGGGTAGAAACAAGGAGAGCAGCAGCGGCAATAAATAATGTAAATAGTAGTTTTTTCATTGTAAAGTTTTTGCAAATAAACGGCAGAAACCGGCGTTTATGTCAACCTATAACAAAAAACAAAGCTTGTTGTGTTGTATGATGCTGATAATCAATGCTAAATATTGACGCCTGAAGCCACTATAAAAGGGCAGTTTAGCTTAAATTAGGCCAATTGCATTTAATTAAATGATGAATAAATATATAAAACTGGCTTTGCTGCTGGCATTGCCGGTATGTTTTAACACTGCCCCTGCCGATGCGCAAAGCACAGGCAATACTGCCAAATACCGTAATGGCATGGTCGTATGCGCATACCCCGATGCTGCCCGTGTTGGCGCCGATGTATTAAAGAAGGGCGGCAACGCTGTTGATGCCGCGGTGGCCGTACAGTTCGCGCTGGCAGTTACATTGCCCGAGGCCGGTAATGTTGGTGGCGGCGGTTTCATGGTATACCGGTCGGCAGGTGGTAAAACGGCTACGCTTGATTTTCGGGAGAAGGCTCCGTCGGCAGCCAATGTAAATATGTACCTGGATAGCGCAGGCAATATCATCCCCAATAAAAGCTTATATACCCACCAGGCTTCGGGTGTACCCGGTTCGGTGGATGGCATGGAGCAGGCGCACAAAAAATACGGAAGCTTAAAATGGGCTTCGCTGGTACAGCCTGCTATTGATCTCGCCCGAAAAGGATTTAAAATAACGGCCCGTTTGGCGCACGATCTTAATCGCCAGCAGGCTATGTTCAGGAAACTTAATCCCGGTAAAAGCTATCTGGTTAAAGATACGGAATGGCAGGAAGGGGATGTTTTGATACAGGAAGACCTGGCTAAAACCCTCGAACAAATCCGTGATAAGGGCCGTGAAGGATTTTACGGCGGTAAAGTGGCCGGGCAAATAGTAGCCGAAATGAAGGATGGCAAAGGACTCATTACATTGACCGATCTGCAAAACTATCATGCCGTATGGCGCACGCCACTCGTTGGTAAATACAAACAGTATAAGGTGATCACTATGCCGCCGCCATCAAGCGGAGGCCTGGCCCTGCTGCAATTACTGCGTTCGGTGGAGGATTATCCGCTAAGCCGATGGGGTTACAACCGCGACTCAACTGTGCAACTGATGGTTGAGGCAGAGCGCCGAGTGTATGCCGATCGATCTAAATATCTCGGCGATCCCGATTTTTACAAGGTGCCTGTTGATAGCCTGCTGAAACCGGCCTACATCACCGGCAGGTTAAAAAACTTCAGTTGGGATGCCGCTACGCCGAGTTCAGCCATTCAGCCCGGCGCATTTGTGGGTTATGAGAGCGACCAAACCACCCATTTTTCAATTGTTGATAAGCAGGGCAACGCGGTATCCATCACCACTACACTAAATGATTCTTTCGGCTCCAAAATATTTGTTGGCGGCGCGGGTTTTTTGCTGAATAACGAAATGGACGATTTTAGTTCGAAACCCGGCGTGCCTAATATGTACGGTTTAGTAGGTGGCAAGGCTAATAGCATACAGCCCGGCAAACGTATGCTATCATCAATGACGCCCACTATTTTGGAAAAGAACGGCAAGCTTTTCATGGTAGTAGGTACGCCCGGAGGCTCTACCATCATCACCTCTGTTTTTCAAACCATATTGGATGTGATTGAGTTTGGGCAGGATGCTCAGCAGGCTGTAAGCAGCAAACGCTTCCATCACCAATGGCTGCCAGATGTGGTTGAGGTAGAAAAAGATGCTATAAATAGCGAGGTGCACAATAAATTGCAACAAAAAGGGTATATGATAAAAGACAGCGGCCCTATAGGTCGCGTTGATGCCATTGTGGTAACCGCTGATGGTTATTATGAAGGTGGAGCCGATCCGCGGGGCGACGATACAAAACAAGGATGGTAGTTGCCCATAAAATATTTATGTTTGTGAAGTATGCGTAATACCTTAAAGCACCAGGAAACCATTGATTACCTGTTAAAAATAGCGTGGCAAACCATGGCTAATAAATATAACCAGCTGGTTATTGAACATGGCATTACCCAATCAACAGGTTACCTGCTCATTAATATTGACGAGGTGGAGGGCACAACGGTATCGCAGGCGGCACAGTTGCTGGGTTTAAAATCAACCAGTTTATCGCGCATGCTCAATAATATTGAAGCCGATGGGCTGATATACCGCGAATCAAATGCTGGCGATAAGCGGTCGGTTAAGATCTATCTTACCAAACTCGGGCTTGAAAAACGGCAGTTTGCGCGTGCACTGGTTAAGCAGTTTAACAACTACCTTAACGAGCACATCGGCGAAAAAGACAGGGACTACCTTACGCAATTATTAAAAAAGATCAATCAACTCACCATTAACTATAACCCCGATAACCAAAAAGTGTAGCCGAATTATTTAGGCGTGTACACCATAAACACCATGCACAAACGTTAAAAAATGTTAAGCTGCTGTTTTTGAATTATAAAAAGATAAATTTGCGGGTTGAAAGTAAACATGAACAGATTACTGTTGATAATAACGTTATTATTTGCCGTTTCGCTAACGGCCTGTAAAAAAACACTCATAGGTGTTGAACGGGCAAGGGCGCAGGCGGTTATTGACGATGGCATTATCCAAAAATATATTGAGGATAATAACCTTGCCGATAGCGTTAAAAGGGTAGGCGATACCATAGGCGTTTGGTACATTATCAGAAAGCCGGGTGTTGGCAGCGATATTTTTACCAATTCAACACTGGTTACGGTGGGGCAAACCACCCGCCTGTTAAGCACCGGTGAAGTAGTAGCACAAACAACAGATTTTCACCCATCATACATATTGGGCGGAAATATTATAAAAGCATGGCAGCTGGGTATACCATTTATTCAGCGGGGAGGGGAGATCAGGATCATCGCGGCATCGCGGTATGCTTATGGGCCGTACGCGCACCCCGAGGCTAATTTACCCGCTGATGCCATACTTGATTTTGATATCACATTATACGATGTAACGAATAACTAAATGAAACAAAAACTATTTACATTTTTACTATTAAGCACGGTTATACTGGCAGCATCATGCAAACGGGACAGCAATTACCCCGATATTAAAGCGTATGATAATGAGCAGATCAAAAACTATATAGCGGCTAATAATCTTACCGATTTTAAGCGTGATACTACCGGCGGCGATACCAGCGGCATGTATTACAAAATTATTCAGCCGGGTACCGGTGATGCCGATCTTAAGTATTCTGACACGGTATCATTAGTATTCACTATAAAGAGTTTCGATGGCAAGTATACTTCTACCGATACTGTTGTAGGCAATCACGTTACTACATTTGTAGGATATATTACCAAGAACGGTTTGCCAAAAGGATTGGAACTGGGGATATATAATGTCTTGAAACGTCAGGGCGGAAGCATGCGTTTGCTTATTCCTTCGCGTATGGCTTATGGCGTTAACGGTGTAGGCTCGGGCAGCAGCAGCGTATTAAACGGGCGGATAGCCGGTAACCAGTGTTTAGATTACTATGTACACGTTGTTGATAATTTAAAAGATTATGATGACCGTGCTATACAAAAATACATGGCAGATAACGGCCTTGCCGGATATACCAAAGCAACATCGGGCTTGTACTATAAAATATCGGGGCTTGATACCGGTCAGGTAATTACACAAACATCATCTGCTACCGCCACTTATACACGCACCATGTTTAACGGTACGATATTTGACCAGGCAACCGCATCTGCCTCTGTTAGTATTGATGGCGAGCTTTTGGGTGTTCAGCAAGGGTTGAAGCTGGCAAAAACCGGGCAAAGTATTTCCCTGCTTATGCCATCGCGCTTAGCGTTTGGCCGTAGCAGTGCAATTGTAGGTTCAATTTCTATACCTGCGTTTTCATGTATACGGAATGAATTTTCTATCTCGGCGGTAACGTATTATTAAGTTATTTACTCAACGCCGCCTTAAACGCTTTTAAACAGCGTTCGCGGGCGAAGGCGTGATCAACAATGGGTTTTGGATATTTGCTGAAGTCGGCATATTCCGGAACCCATTTTTTTATGTACTTCAGGTCCTTATCAAAACGCTTGGTTTGCGCGTCGGGGCTAAATATCCTAAAGTATGGCGCGGCATCTGTACCTGAGCCAGCTGCCCATTGCCAGCCGCCTACGTTACTGGCCATTTCGTAATCCAATAGTTTTTCGGCAAAGTAATGTTCGCCCCAACGCCAGTCTATCAATAAATCCTTACTTAAAAAACTGGCAGTAAGCATGCGTATACGGTTATGCATAAAGCCGGTGGCATTTAGTTCGCGCATGCCTGCATCTACCAATGGATAGCCGGTACGGCCTTCGCACCAGGCCTCAAATTGTTCTTCGTTGTTCTCCCATTTAATACGGTCGTACTCAGGCCGGAAGGCATGATCCATCGTATGCGGAAAATGATATAAGATCATGCTGTAAAACTCGCGCCATATCAGTTCGTTCAGCCAGGTTTTCTCTTTGGCTTCAGACGCTTCTGCGGCTACTTTGCGGATGCTCAACGTGCCAAAGCGCAGGTGTATGCCAATGTGCGATGTGCCGCGTACAGCCGGGTAATCGCGCTTTTCGGCATAGTCGTCAATTACATCGCTGTATTTTTTACCGGGTAGTTCGAGGTCGCTTTTTTCAAAGCCCATCTCTTTAAGCGTTGGTATAGCCTGCGGCTTAAAGCCGAACAGGTTTTTGAGATACTTTTTTGTAGGATATGATTTTAGGTAGAAAGGTTTTATTGCAGCCAGCCATTTACGCTTGTAGGGTGTAAACACGGTGTAGGGCTTGCCGTCATCTTTCACCACCTCGGCTTTCTCAAAGATCACCTGATCCTTATAGGATTTAAATTCTACATCATGCTTTTTAAGCAGATCGGTAATGGCTTCATCTCGTGTTTTGGCATAAGGCTCATAATCGTGATTGGTATACACCGCGGCAACTTCGTATTCTTTCAGCACGGCTTTCCAGGCATGCTCGGGCTTGTCGTAGGCTACCAGCAAGGCGCTGTCGTACTTTTTAAGCTCGCTGTTGAGTTCTTCTATCGCTTGGTAGATGAAAGTAACCCGTGCGTCGTGTTTATCCTTCAGCTTGCCTAAAATCTCTTTGTCGAAAATAAACAACGGCAATACCGGGTTGCCGCTTTTAAGGGCATGGTATAAACCGGCATTATCATCTAACCGCAGATCGCGCCTGAACCAAAAAACGGTTACGGGTGTTTTATTTGCCATAAATATCTTTCAATGCTTCTTCAACAAAATTGTATTTAAAACTAAAGCCGGCATCCTCAATTTTTTGTGCCGATGTTTTTGTGCTGCCCAAAACCAGCGTAGCCATCTCACCCAAAAATAGTTTAAGCGCGAAGCTCGGAACATTGGGCAACCAAAGCGGCCGCTTGATTTGTTTGGCAACCGCCTGTGTAAGCTGCTTATTGGTAACCGGGTTGGGGGCTGCCATATTGTATACCCCTTCTATTTCATTTTCAACCGCGTAGAGGTACATTTCGGCAACATCGTGCCAGTGTATCCACGATATCCATTGTTTACCGCTGCCTAATGGTGTGCCGAAGCCAAATTTTATTGGTGCTGCCAATTGAGGCAACGCGCCGCCGCCAATATCAAGCACTACCCCGATACGAAATTTAACTATCCGTAAGCCTAAACTTTTGCCTGCATCGGCCGCCTGTTCCCATACCACGCAGCAGTGGCCTAAAAAGTCGTTTGCTGGCGTGTCGTCTTCGCTCATCACCTCATCGCCACGGTCGCTGTAATAGCCAACCCCCGATGCCGATATGAATGTTTTTGCCGCATTCTCTTTATTTCGTAGCAGTTCGTAAATAAGTCCGGCGGATTTGATCCTGCTGTCTATTACTTCCTGTTTGCGGGCAGCTGTCCAGCGTTTGTCGGCTATACCGGCACCCGCCAGGTGAATAATGGTATCAACGCCATCAATGCACTGCGCTTCGATAGTGCCCTTGTCAATATCCCATATATAGGTTTTTACCTGCGGATTTTTACCCGGCTTGCGGCCGAGGTGACTAACGGTATAACCCTTAGCCAGTAATAATTTGGTGAGGTGTGTCCCCAATAATCCCGATCCGCCGGTGAGTAGTATTTTTTTGCTCATGGTTTTTTTGGTCCATGGTCCATAGTCGATGGTCCATAGTGTTTTTTAGTTGTTTTAGTCCATTGTCGATAGTCCATGGTACATAGTCGATGGTCGATGGAGTTGCTTAGTTATTGCGTACTTTAAACAAGTATCCGTCCATGGACTATCGACCATCGTCTATGGACTTTCTCTTCTCCGCCCATGGACTATCGACCATCGTCTATAGACTAAACCTTCTTCACCTCTTCGTAATTGATCAGCTGCTTGGCCATCCCGTTAAATATAAACAGGTGGAAGGGCCACATCAAATACCAATATAAACGTCCCCATAATCCGTTGGGCCTAAAGGTAGCTACCTGGCTCAAAAATTTCTTATTATGGCGTTCAACTATTTTAAATTCCAGCCAGGCCTCGCCGGGCAGTTTCATTTCTGCGTATAGCAGCAGGCGTTTATTTACCTTGTCGGCCAGTAAAACGCGCCAAAAATCTATCACGTCGCCGGGCGAAATATTGATATTACTTGTGCGCCCCCTGCGTGAACCAACCCCGCCGAATACCTTATCCAAAAATCCACGGATGTTCCAGATCCAGTCCCAATAATACCAGCCACGGTTACCCCCTATCGACCATACATTGCCCATCACCTTACTGGTATCACTCTCGAAAGGCAGTTTTACCTTGTATTCCATAGTTCCGTTTTGCGGTACCTTTATCTGGTCCATAAAGCCGGAATGCAAATAGCCCCCGTTCAGCGCATCCTTCCAACTCGAAACTATAGAGTTTTGTTCGATCTTTTCAAATGCCAGCGTTAAACACTCCTCGTAAGTAAGGCATTTACGCGACACCACTTCATCAATGGCCTTATCCTTACATACGGTTTCGTTCTTCATACTTTCTACCAAACTATTGGCCAGCGAAAAACTGGTAGAGGTAACAAAGTATAACCAGTAGGATGATATTTTAGGTGATAAGAACGGGATAGTAATAATATAGCGCTTTAACCCGCGTACTTTGGCATAAGTAAGCATCATCTGCCGAAAGGTTAACACATCCGGGCCGCCAATATCGAATGTGCCGTCGAAGGCTTTTTCATTGAGCAAAACACCCTCCAGATAACCCAGCACATCACGGATGCCTATAGGCTGACAGCGGTTGTTTACCCATTTTGGTACAGTCATTATGGGTAGCTTTTCGGTAAGGTCGCGGATGATCTCGAACGAGGCACTTCCCGAACCGATGATGATGGCTGCACGTAATACGGTAAGTGCAGCATTACCTTCTTTAAGTACCTCTTCTACATGCTTGCGCGATAGCAGGTGCTTCGATAAGTTACTGTCGTTAACAATGCCGCTCAAAAAGATGATCTGTCGGCAGCGGGTCTTATTCAGCTGTTGGGTAAAGTTATGAGCCGATAATGCTTCGAGCTCTGCAAAATCCGGCGATTGCGACATGGAATGCACCAGGTAATAGGCCGCATCAATATCATTGGGGAAAGCCTCTATGTTCTTTTCGCGCAGCAGGTCGCCGGTAATGAGGGTAACCTTATCACTAAAATCACTTTGCTCATGAAAGCGCCGTTTGTCGCGCACAAGGCATACCACTTCATGGCCTTTCTCCAGTAAAACCGGAATGAGGCGGGTTCCTATGTATCCGTTAGCACCTGCAAGCAACACTTTCATGTAGCTGCAACAAGTGATGGGCAAAGGTGTTTTTTATTAATTCAAAAGTGAAAATTCAAAAGTCAAAAAAGAGGGAGGGCGCTGCCGCCGCTCGCTTTGGGGCTCAGGTTTTGGGATGACTAAATTTTTGTCATTTCGAACAAGGAACGAGGAGAAATCTTCTTCATTTAGCAAGTAGCAGACATGCATTATGAATAAGATTTCCCCCTACGGTCGAGATGACAGCGACCCAACAGCCGCTCGCCTCCTGGCGAGTGGCAAATATTACCCGGCCTCCGGCCGTGGGCACAAAAACAGCAATCACAAAAAAAGCGCCTCTGTACAACAAAGGCGCTTTTGATATTTTAATGCAGCTATGCTTATTTAAGTATAGCGAATACTGCTTTGAATGCTATTAAACTGCCGATAACCAGGGCAATGTTTGCTACCCATGAGTAGATTGAGGTTTCGCCGACGAAACGGAAAAATACTCCGAATAAACCGATAACGATAGCAACAATTAATAATTTATAGTGTCCTTCCGCGTTAGCGTTTTCTAATGAACTCATGATATTGAAATTTTGTTGCTGCAAAAATAAAAATGTTTAGCGAAAAAGCTACACATCTGTTAAAGTTTTATTAGGCAGCAATAGCGGATTTTTCTTACGGTAAGCCCTTATTGCCAGCCATACAGCTACTCCAAGCAAAATAAACACCCACAAATTGGTAAGCGCTACTACAACGGTCATAAAAATATCCAGCCCGTTCAGCAGCGAAAGTTTCATCTGGCTCAGGAAGGGGATATGGTAACTGTCGACATCGTCATTAGCTACAACCTCCTGCATAATGGTGTTGCTTTGGTAAAAACCGATAGTTACCACGCTGTATTTTACCGCGTCGTCAATACGGCGGTTGTTGATCTGCTCGTCAACCAGTTCGTCTTTAAAGTACA
Source organism: Mucilaginibacter sp. GW821-FHT07G05 (assembly GCF_059418565.1). Lineage (NCBI taxonomy): Bacteria > Pseudomonadati > Bacteroidota > Sphingobacteriia > Sphingobacteriales > Sphingobacteriaceae > Mucilaginibacter > Mucilaginibacter sp. GW821-FHT07G05. The sequence continues at coordinate 474,174 of NZ_JBWKQC010000004.1, forward strand.
AGATATCTTCGGGATGCTTTACCACCATCCGGCCATTCTTTTGCTGCTTTACCAACTCGGCCCGGCTGTCGAGCTTCATTTGCGAGGATAAGTAATCTAAGGTCTTGTCCTCAATATCCATTTTACGAAAGGTTACATATATACCCATGTGGCTTACGGTATTCATAAACTCCTCCAGCTTGGGCGATGGAATACGTACCGTCATGTCGGCAGTTGTATTAAAGGCCGATACATGCCGCATAGAGTCGTTACCCAATTCAATATTCCGATTGCTGATCACTTCCGACTGCATTTGATGATGCGTTACCATACCGTTGTAATGCGCCGCCAGGGCCGATATGCGTTCGCCCGTTTGCGCTACATCCTTTACTTTAAAAGAGATGTCAGCCGTTTTGATCAGTTTGGTTTGGGTAGATGCCACGCTGTCGGCGGCTACCAATGTGGTGTCGCTGCTGTTACTGTTCAGCGCCTTGTATTCAGCAGAGTTTTTGCATGAGAATAGCATCACCGCTCCGGAGAGCAGTATAAATAAAATACTGGTTTTCATAATGTTAGTTGATTTTGTTATTAATACCGGCGTATTGAAAAAGGTAACCTTAGCACCGCCACGTCAGCATAAATGTTACAAATAACAGGCTCATTTACAGCGTAAAATAATAAGCACAAAAAAGGCCTCCTGAATTCAGGGGGCCTTATATATTAAATTTAAAAGTGGTCTTTTTTTATTAGCCGTTTGAAAGTGCTGCCGCGCCGCTCACAATCTCGGTAAGCTCGGTAGTGATGGCTGCCTGGCGTGCCTGGTTGTACGAAAGCTTAAGGGCTTTCAACAGGTCGCCTGCGTTTTCAGTAGCCTTATCCATAGCCGTCATACGGGCGCCGTGCTCAGACGCGTGCGAATCCAGTATCGCGCGGTAAAGCTGAATCTTGATATTCTTAGGGATCAATTGCTCTACAATTTCCTCTTTCGATGGCTCAAGAATGTAATCAACTTGTTGCTGTATACCTTTTTCTTTGATCTCGGTTTTAGCAACCTCAGCCTTTGGCACAGGCAATAACTGCTCGGCTATTTGAAATTGTACTGCCGCGTTCCTGAAATGGTTATACACCAGCTCAACACGGTCGTACTGCCCGTCAGAAAAGCCTTTCATAATGCTTTCGGTTATTTTTGAAGCATTTTGAAAGTTAAGATCAAGGTACAGGTCATTATTGTTACCAATAACGTTGTATTTACGGCGTTGATAATACTCCTGGCTTTTTTTACCGATAGCGATGATAGATACATTACCGGCTTTCAGTTGCTCGCTGTATTTTTCGGCAATAAGATTGTTGGCGGTTTTAATAGCATTGGTATTGAAAGCACCGGCCAAACCACGGTTTGACGATATTACAACCACCAGTACACGTACCGGCTCGCGCTCTTGAAGGTATGGCGATGAACCATCCTCTAAACCGGCCGATAGGTTAGCCAACAGATCCTTCAGCTTATTAGCATACGGACGTAATTGTATAATAGCGTTGGTAGCACGTTTAAGCTTAGCAGCCGAAACCATTTTCATAGCTTTGGTGATCTGCTGCGTTGAGCCTACTGATACTATCCTGTTTCTTACTTCTTTTAAATTAGCCATTTTTGTGGGTTACAAGTTGTAAGTTATAAGTTGAAAGCGTTACCTGCAACTCATAACATACAACATACAACATTAATATTTCCCTGACAGTTCTTTAGCTACTGTTTCCAGTACGCTGGTAAGTGAGTCGTCAAATTTACCTGCTTTAAGGCCGGCTAATACTTCCGGGTGACGAGCTTCTAACTGGTTGGTGAACTCTGTTTCAAATTCTCTTACCTTGTTCACAGGTACGTTACGCATCAGGTTTTTAGTACCTAAGTAAATGATGGCAACTTGTTTTTCAACTGATACCGGTGAGTACTGGCCTTGTTTAAGCATTTCTACGTTACGTGCACCTTTATCAAGTACGGTTTTGGTAGAAGCATCAAGGTCTGAACCGAATTTAGAGAAGGCCTCTAACTCGCGGTATTGAGCCTGGTCAAGCTTTAAGGTACCGGCAACTTTCTTCATTGATTTGATTTGCGCGTTACCACCCACACGTGATACCGAAATACCTACGTTAATAGCCGGACGAACACCCGCGTTAAACAGGTTCGATTCCAGGAAGATCTGACCATCGGTAATTGAAATTACGTTGGTTGGGATGTATGCTGATACGTCACCTGCCTGAGTTTCGATGATAGGAAGAGCGGTTAATGAACCACCACCTTTAACGATGCTCCTGATAGACTCTGGCAAATCATTCATCGCCTGCGCGATTGAATCATTGGCGTTGATCTTAGCGGCACGCTCTAATAAACGGCTGTGCAGGTAAAATACGTCACCAGGGTAAGCCTCACGGCCCGGTGGACGACGTAGTAATAACGATACCTCACGGTAAGCTACCGCTTGTTTTGATAAATCATCATAGATGATCAAAGCAGGGCGACCTGTATCACGGAAGTACTCGCCGATAGCAGCACCCGCGAAAGGAGCAAAGAACTGCATGGTAGCAGAGTCAGAAGCGTTTGCCGCAACAATGATAGAATAAGGCATAGCACCTTTTTCTTCAAGCGTACGTACAATGTTAGCTACTGTTGATGCTTTTTGTCCGCAGGCAACATATATACAGATAACCGGCTGGCCGGCATCATAAAATTCTTTTTGATTGATAATGGTATCGATACAAACAGCGGTTTTACCTGTTTGGCGGTCACCAATAACCAGCTCACGTTGGCCACGGCCAATAGGGATCATCGCGTCGATAGCTTTGATACCTGTTTGCAGGGGCTCGGTAACCGGCTGACGGTAGATAACACCCGGTGCTTTACGCTCCAGAGGCATCTCGTAAGTAGTACCGGCGATAGGGCCTTTACCATCGATAGGAATACCCAGGGTATTCACTACGCGGCCAAGCATGCCTTCACCAACGTTTACCGAAGCAATTTTGTTGGTACGCTTAACAGTATCGCCTTCTTTAATGTTTTCAGATGAACCTAACAATACCACACCCACGTTGTCTTCTTCAAGGTTAAGTACAATGCCTTGCAGGTCATTATTAAACTCAACCAGCTCACCTGATTGTACTTTTGTTAATCCGTAAACGCGTGCGATACCGTCACCTACTTGCAGTACGGTACCTACTTCTTCTAATTCGGATTCTGACTTGAAGCCTGCCAACTGCTGACGCAAAATTGCTGATACTTCGTCTGGTCTTACCTCTACCATTTTTTAACTTATTTTAGAGTTTTTTGAGATTTTAATTATTGAATTGCCGCTTGTGCAAATTCGGTTTTCAGTTTCTTAAGGTCGCTGGCTATGCTGGTATCAATTTGCCTGTCGCCAACGGTTAGTACAAAGCCACCAATTAAAGCCGGGTCAACCTTAGCATCTAAAATTACGCTGTTGCTGCCTGTAGCCGCCTGTACATCAGCTATCATCTTTTGTTTGTTAGCTTCGGTAAGCGGGCTTGCCGAGGTTACAGTAGCCTTTATAATGTTCTTTTTAAGATTATAAAGGTTGATGTACTCGTTAGCGGTGGTTAATAAAACTTCGCCGCGGCCTTTGTTGATCATGATGTTGAAAAAGCTGATAGACAGCTTGCTCACCTTGCCGCCAAATATGGCATCAACAATGCTTACTTTTTTGCTTTGCGAAACAATAGGGTTACCTAAAACAGCATTTAACTGCGTATTTTCCTTTAATACTTTCAGAAAGAAAACCATATCGGCTTTTGTCTCCTCAACAACGTTTTGCTCGGTGGCAAGGTCGATGAGTGATTTGGCGTACCTGGATGCTACTGTTAATTCTGACATGCTTTGCTTTTTATTCGGTTTTCAGATTTTCGAAGTTCCGAAATTGTATTATTTTAAATTGATTTCTTTCAACAGGTCGGCAACCAGGGCATCCTGTTTGCTTTGATCTTCAAACTGCTTGCGTAATACCTTTTCGGCAATTTGCAGTGATAAAGCAGATACCTGGTTTTTAACATCAGCCATCGCGATAGCTTTCTGGTTGTTAATTTCAACGCGGGCAAGCTCAATCATGCGTGCACCTTCTTTTTGTGCAGCCTCTTTGGCATCAGCCACAATCTGATCTTTCAGTTTGCGGGCATCCTGTAATATATGGTCACGCTCAATACGTGCTTGTTTAATTAACGAGTCGTTTTCGCTGGTTAGGCGGGCCATCTCATCTTTAGCGGCTTCTGCTTTTAACAAAGCATCTTCAATTGAACGCTCCCTGTCATCAATAGCGCTCATGATTGGTTTCCAGGCAAATTTTGCCAGTAAGAAGAACAATATCGCGAATGATATGGTCGTCCAAACTACTAAACCAAGCTCAGGGGTAACTAATGGATTCATTCCTTGTATATATAGTTTTTTAAAGTTAAATGTTAAAATAACCGTACCTGTTGCCAATCGCTCCGGGTACGGTTATAAGTTTTTCCGGGAAGGATTAGTTACCTAAACCCAGGAATGATACAACCACACCGAACAAAGCAGCACCCTCGATAAGAGCGGCAGCGATGATCATTGCAGTTTGGATTTTTGAAGCAGCTTCCGGCTGACGTGCAATACCTTCCATTGCTTTACCACCAACCTGACCAATACCGATACCGGCACCGATAACTGCTAAACCTGCACCAATTGCAGCGATACTTCCAATCATTGTTTTAAATTTAAAGTTAATATATAATATATAGTTATTTACAAATTTTAGTGGTGATGCTCTTCAACGGCAGTACCTATAAACAGCGCGGTAAGCAGTGTAAATATAAAGGCCTGCAACAAGGCAACCAGTAACTCCAGCACATCCATAAATACAACGAATGCAACTGAAACCGGTGCTATAGCAACACTTTTGAATACGAAGATCAGCGATATTAAGCTCAACACGATGATGTGGCCTGCTGTAATATTAGCAAACAAACGAATCATCAATGCGAATGGCTTTGATATGATACCGATCAACTCTACCGGCCACATAATTGGATATAACCAAAATGGTACATCAGGTAAAAAGATGTGTTTCCAGTAGTATTTATTACCGTTAACGTTAACCACAATTAATGTAATGGCCGACATTACCAGCGTTAATGATATATTGCCTGTTAAGTTTGAACCTCCCGGGAAGAAAGGAATTAAACCGATAAGGTTGTTGATCCAGATAAAGAAGAACATGGTTAACAGTAACGGCATAAAGCGTTGGTATTTGTAACCGATGTTTGGGCGGGCAATATCATCGCGTACAAACACAATAATAGGCTCTATGAATGATTGAAGGCCTTTAGGCGCTTTACCAACGCGTTTTTTGTAGGTAGATGCTACGCTAAAGAAAATGATGAACAGCAGGATGATTGACAGCCACATAGAAGCAACGTTCTTGGTGAATGAAAAATCATAAACCTTGGCTGATTCATTGATTGCACCGGCTTCATCAACCGCTTTAATTTTGTCGTGTACCAAAGCGTAAGTATAGTACTTACCCTGATGCTTTTCTTCACCCTCATGGCCAAAAACATCCGACATGAAGAACTCAACGCCTTTGTCGGTATAAAGTATCACCGGCAATGGTACAGATAGATGTCCCCAAATGTGGAAAGAATGCGAATCGGCTATGTGCTCAAGTATGGTTTTGCTCGGGTTAAATTTTTCTTCGTGGCTGGTCTCGGTAGCATGTTCGGCGGTATGTTCTTCCTGTATCGCAAAAGTTTTACAAGTGCAAAAAGACAAAAAAACGCCTAAAACGAGGCTTAAAGCTATTTTTTTTGAGTTCAAAATGTGGCTAAAATCCATTAAATGAGTGTTTTTTACTTTTAATTTTGGTTGCGCAAGTTACGTAACAAAACATAAACTTCAAAGCCGGTATTTAGAAAATATACATAAAAGAAATTGACCATAAATACGCTGCGGTCAACACTGGTTTTTAATACCAGTAATAAGGCCAGCGCCATGCCCATTATCATTTTTATGATAGTGAATATTAAAAAGGTTTGTGCATACATTTCGGGGAGTCTTTTTTGTATTACCCCTACCGAAACTATCAGGATGAGCGTTAATGCTGTCAATAAAATAAATATGCCCCAAAATTGCGGCAACACCCATTTTGCATTACCCGTATAAGTAAGTGCCAGTGGCGGCAGGGCCAGTAATACGCTAAAAAAAAGGAAGGATATAAGGGTGCGGTACATATTAATTTTTAACAGCTTTTATAACCAAAAACAGCGAGATGAAAACCCCGGCGAGGGCAAGCACAACGGTTACCCATTGCACCTTATGGTTATTTGCCTGGTCAATTTTATAGCCTGCGTAGGCAAAACCGCCAATAATAACCATCATTTGCACTGCCAAACCGGTGTATTTGGCGTAGCCGCCGGCGGCTTTATTAAGGTTGTCGCCTCCTTTTTGTTCATTTTGGGCCATGCGCAAATTTATTAAACCTATTGTATAGTATTTGTTAATTTAGCAAAGCTTTTAAAAAACCGGAATTATTTTGAGGAACGTGAGCATCTATTCTACCCTACGCCGTTTTAGCCTTTTGATCGTCATTTTGCTGCTGGCGGCCTGTTCTCTCGAAAAAAAAAGCGGGTTAAACCGTCGCTTACAAAATCTTACCGCTCATTATAATATCCTCTTCAACGCCCGCGAAATCCTCAAACAAAAACAGGACGCCTACGCGGCCAGCTTTGTTGACAACTACACCGAAATGCTAAGCGTTTACCAGGATACCGCGGCTGTTACCGGCGAAGATAAAGATTTAGCCGCGGCCATTTCAAAAGCGCAAACCATAATCAACTTTAAGGAGCAAAGTAACTACCTCGGCGATGCCTACCTCGTGCTGGGTAAAGCCAATTATTTAGGCAGTAACTACTTTAACGCGGTGGAGTATTTTGATTATGTGATACGATCATATACCGAAAAGCCCGAACTGGTACAGGAGGCTTTGGTTTGGAAAGCCCGCGCGTTGCTATACCTTAAACAGCAGGAACAGGCCAAACTGATATTGGATACTGCCATACAAAACATCAACCCTAAAAAAAATATTACTGCCGATGTGTATGCCTCCAAACTGCAATACGATATTGTGGCACAGGAGTATGCCGATGCCGAGCAAATGGCCGTTAGCGCTATTAAGTACAGCAACAGCACCATGCAGCGCTTGCGGTGGACGTTTATACTGGCGCAATTACAGGAACTGAACCAAAAACCTGCCGATGCCATTGCCAACTATACCCGCATTGTGCGCAGTAACGCGTCGTTTGGGATGGCCTTTAATGCTGATTTGAACCGTATACGTATTGAAGATAAACGCGACGGCGTTAAGATCAGCCGGGTTGACAAGTTGCGGTCGCTGCTCAAAAATCAAAACAATAAGGAATTTACCGACCAGATCTATTACCAGATAGCGCAGATCTATTATACCGAGGGCGATGTAGATAAGGCGATAGATAACTATAAGCTATCAACCAAATACAGTTTACAAAACCAAAATCAAAAAGGCCTGTCGTACCTGCGCCTGGCCGATGTGTATTTTAAGAACAAGGCCGATTATGTGAATGCCAAAATGTACTATGATAGTACGCTGGCTAACCTGTCGCCCAATTACCCGGTATATATCACCATTAAAAAGAAGAGCGATAACCTGCAACTATTAACCGATAACCTGAAGATAATAGCCCACGAAGATACCCTGCAAATGCTGGCCGGGCTTAGCGAAGATGCCCGCAAGGCAAAAATTGATGAGATGGTGAACCGCAATACCATGCAGCAGCAGCAAAGGGTATCGGCACCATTGAATAATAACGTAACGCCGGGTAACCTTGCCGACTATACCCAAAATCCGCAAGCCAGTACGCCCGATGGCAACAGCTTTTACTTTTATAATAACAAGGCGGTTAGTCAGGGTTTTTCGGTATTCAAGCGTAAATGGGGTAACCGCCGGTTGGAAGATAACTGGAGAAGAAGTCAGCGCAGTAACAGTAACCTCACGGTGAACAATACTACTAACGATCCCGACGCGGTGGTGAATACCAGCGCGCAAAAGGATGTGCAAACGGTATCTAACAGCAATTACCGGCAGGAGCTGGTGCAAAGTATTCCATACACGGAAGATCAGATGCTGGAATCGAACCTGAAGATATATAATGCCTATCTCGATATCGGTAATTTTTACCGGGATATACTGGAGGATAAAAAGGAAGCTATCGCTAATTACGAACTGTTGCTGGCGCGATTCCCGGATCATCCTAATAAATCATCTATATATTATAACCTGTACCGTTTATACAGTGATATTGATGTAGCCAAGGCCGAAGATTACAAGAACCGCCTGCTGAAAGAGTATGGCGATACCCCATATGCCAAGGTGATACTCGACCCGGAATATGCCAAACACATCAGCGATGCCGATGCCGAGTTTAATGCCCTGTACAACCAGGTGTACGACCTTTACGCGCAAAGAAAATATACCGATGTGATACAACAGGCGGACATGTTGTTGCAGCAATATCCGCTCAATAAACTATCATCGCAGTTAGAATACCTGAAGATCATTGCCAACGGGCACCAGGTAAAACTGCCGCCATTTAAGGCCGACCTGATAGCCGAGGTTAATAAATATCCCGACGATCAATTGGTAACCCCGCTGGTAAAACAGCACCTTGCCTTTATTGAAAGCCATACCGCCGAAATTGCTGCGCGCCGTTTCGCCCTGCTCGATGATGATTATATTCCATTCTTGCAAACGCCAATTGAACCTTTGCAACCCCAATTTGCACAGGTGGCCGAGCGGCGGATTGAAAAACCGATAGAAGGCGCTAAACAAAAACAGCCCAATGCCGCCGCAGTAAACAAGGCTAAGCCGCTTACATTAGGCGAGGTGAAAGCATTGGACAGGCCGGTGATAGAAAGATCGGCAACTGATTCGGTAAATAATAAGCTTGTTGATGTACCTGTAATTGCCGGTAACAAGCCGGTGGTTGATAGCGCTGCAAATGCTCCGGCGAAGCCTAAAAAGGCTTATCCGTTTACCGAGAACGATAAAACCAATTACTATTTTGTGATCAATGTGGCCGATAACAGAACAAGTTTATCATCGTCGCGTTTTGGGGTGGGGCAGTTTAACCGCTCGCGCTACCAGGGAATAGATATTAAGCACCAGTTGAAGGATGTTGGGGCCAATAACCAGCTGATTTTTGTGGGACGTTTTTATAGTTTGGAGGCCGTTAAAATTTATGCCCGTTCTATTGTACCTTTGATGCCGGATATTATGAAGGTGCCGAAGGAAAAATACAGTTTCTTTATCATCACGCAGCAAAATCTGGATAAACTAACAGACAAGAAAACATTGGATAATTACGTTGAGTATTATCAGGACAATTTTTAAAAAATGATCGTTAAACTTTCACCACAGGATACAAGAAGATACAACTGGTATATATGGCGTTTTGTAATTGCCGGCTTTTCATTTGTTGTTATCATGTTCCTGCTTACCGCGTTCGGTATTTTTGGCGAACTGCCATCTTTCCGCGATCTGGAAAACCCTAAAAGCAATTTGGCATCGGAGGTAATATCGTCTGACAAGCAATTGCTGGGTACCTACTTTATTCAAAACCGGTCGAACGTAACTTATAAAGAGATTTCTCCCAACGTAATTAACGCGTTGGTAGCAACAGAGGATAGTCGCTTTTATGAGCACTCGGGTATTGATTTTAACCGTACATTCAGCATTATATTTTATAACCTTATTGGTAAAAAACAGGGTGGAAGTACCATTACCCAGCAGTTAGCGCTGAACCTGTTCTCCGAAAGGGCGCATAACCCGCTGAAACGTATTGTTCAAAAAATGCAGGAGTGGATAACCGCTGTGAAAATTGAACGCCATTATACTAAAGAAGAGATCATCACCATGTACCTCAATACGGTTGATTTTGGCGCTTATAACGTATACGGTATTAAATCGGCCGCTATTACTTATTTCAATACCACACCCGAGCAATTAACGCCCGATCAGGCGGCTTTATTGGTAGGTATGGTGAATGGCCCGGGTATTTATTCGCCCATTAATCACCCCGAAAATGCCCTTAACCGCCGTAACCTGGTATTGCGCCGCATGCAGGAAATGGGTTATTTAAGCGATGGGCAGGTAGATGAGTTTAAGCAGAAACCGCTTGGTTTGCAGTTTAAAAAGATCAACCATAACGAAGGTTCGGCACCATATTTCAGGGCGGTGCTTAAAAAAGAGATCCAAAAATTGTTTGTCGACAAGAACATTACCAAGGCCGATGGCACGCCGTATGATCTTGACCGCGACGGATTGAAAATATACACCACACTGGATGCCACCATGCAACGCTACGCCGAGGAGGCGCAAAAGGAATATATGCGTGGCCTGCAAGCGCAGTTTAATGCGCAATGGAAAGGTAAAAGCCTTTGGAAAAAGATCCCGAGCTTTAAACAACTGTTAGATCAGGGTATGTACCGTACAGATAGATATAAATCATTAAAACTGCAAGGTAAAACCGACGAGGAAATTCAGCAGGACTTTAACACGCCTGTAAAGATGAACCTGTTCACCTGGAAAGGTGATATAGATACCGTAATGAAACCTATCGACTCGATTGTGTATTGTAAGCTATTGCTGCGCAACGCGCTGATGAGCATGGACCCGACCACCGGCTACGTAAAGGCTTGGGTGGGTGGCACCAACTTTGAGCATTTTAAATACGACCAGGTAAAAATGGGTACCAGGCAGGTGGGCTCAACGGCAAAACCATTTACTTATGCGGTAGCTATTGAAAATGGTTACTCGCCATGTATGGAGATCCCGAATGAGCCGGTAACCATTACAGGTTACGGCGAGCCATGGACTCCCGGTTCATCACCCGAAGGTACTTTGCCGGGCACCATCACCCTGCGTAAAGCGATGGCCTACTCGCAAAATTACGTTACTGCTTATGTAATGAATGAGGTGAAACCGCTGCCGGTGATGGAACTGATCAAAAAGATGGGTATCACCAGTCCGGATATTGGCCCTTACCCGGCTATCTGTTTGGGTACGTTCAACGCATCGGTTTATGATATGACGGGCGCTTACTCGGCCTTTGCCAATCACGGTTTATGGACGGAGCCAACTTACCTGCTGCGTATTGAAGACAAGAACGGAAACGTACTATATGAGCACCATACCAACATTAGGCAGGCGCTTAACGAGCAAACCGCTTACGTAATGACCTATATGCTGAAAGGCGTGGTAGAAGATGGTACAGGTTCGAGAGTGCGTTATAAATATAAATTAAATAACCCTATAGGCGGTAAAACGGGTACTACCCAAAACAACTCCGATGGCTGGTTTATAGGCGTTACCCCGCAACTGGTTACCGGCGTGTGGACAGGCTGCGAAGACCGTGCCATCCACTTTAACAGTACTAAAGTTGGGGGAGGAGCTAATTCGGCACTGCCTGTGTTTGCCTTATATATGCAAAAGGTATATGCCAACAAGGCACTTGGTATTAAGCAAAATGTTGATTTTGATCCGCCTAAGTCGGGTGTGAATATTCAGATCAATTGCGGCGCCTACAGCGAGCAGCAGCAAGGCACCAACGAGGTAGACGAAAAACTGGAATTTTAAGCGCTTCCGTAAGCTCATATGCTGCGGAACACACGCTGATTAATTATAAAAATATTATTAAACTTATTCCCCCTTCAGGGGGTTAGGGGGTATGGAGAGATTTGATTACAGGGCAGCTTTAAAGAATGTGCCGCACAAGCCCGGTGTATATCAATTCTGGAACGATGAGAAGGAACTGATATACATAGGCAAGGCTAAAGACCTGCGCAACCGTGTAACATCCTATTTTAATAAGGATACCAACGTAAATGCCAAAACACGGGTATTGGTATCCAAAATACGCAACATTACTTTTACCATTGTTGATACCGAGGTAGATGCCTGGCTGCTGGAAAACAGCATGATCAAAAAGCATCAGCCGCGCTACAATGTAATGCTGAAGGATGATAAGACCTACCCGTGGATCATCATCAAGAACGAAAACTTCCCGCGCATATACTGGACACGCCGCATTGTGCGCGATGGTTCAAAATACCTGGGGCCGTATGCTTCGGTAAGTATGATGCACACCATACTGGGGCTCATTAAAGAAACCTACCCACTGCGCACCTGCAACCTTGCGCTAACCCGCGAAAATATTGACAAAGGCAAGTTCAAAGTTTGTTTGGAGTACCAATTGGGTAACTGCAAAGGCCCCTGCCAAAACTACCAAACGGAGGATGATTATGATAACAGCATTGAGGAGATCACCAATATCCTGAATGGTAAAATAGGGGCTGTAGTGCGCTCTATGAAAGCCGAAATGGATAAGGCTGCCACAGAGATGAACTTTGAACTGGCACATAAGCTAAAACGCAAGTATGATCTGCTGGAGAAATACCAAAGTAAATCTACCGTAGTAAACTCATCTATTACCGATGTGGATGTTTTCAGCATCGCCTCTGAAGAGAAATACGCCTTTGTGAACTTCCTGAAGGTGATGAACGGTACCATCATTCAAACGCAAACCATAGAGCTTAAAAAGCGCCTGGATGAAAGCGACGAGGAACTGCTTACACTGGCTATCTCCGAGTTCAGGAGCAGATATAACAGCCAGTCGCGCGAGATCATTGTGCCATTTGATATAGATCTCGACGATGCCTCAATAAAGTTTACCGTACCCAAGCTGGGCGAGAAACGCAAACTGCTCGACCTGTCGCAAAAGAATGTGCAGTTCTTTAAAAAGGAAAAGATAGACCAGTACGAAAAGTTGAACCCGGAAGTACGCACAGAGCGCCTGCTGACGCAAATGATGAAAGATTTGCGCATGAACCAGCTGCCGCGCCATATTGAGTGTTTTGATAACTCCAACTTTCAGGGTAAGTATCCGGTATCTGCCATTGTGGTATTCAGGGATGGCAAGCCATCCAAAAAGGATTACCGCCACTTCAACGTAAAAACGGTAGAAGGCCCCAACGACTTTGCCACTATGGAAGAGGCCGTACACCGCCGCTACCGCCGTATGCTTGATGAAGGAACAGAACTGCCGCAGCTCATCATCATTGATGGTGGCAAGGGGCAGCTATCCTCAGCTTTAAAGAGCCTACGCTTATTGGGGATTGATAAACAGGTGACAGTTATTGGTATAGCCAAACGCCTGGAAGAGTTGTATTATCCCGGCGATCAATATCCGCTGTATCTCGATAAAAAATCGGAAACGCTGAAAGTGATCCAGCACCTGCGTGATGAGGCCCACCGTTTTGGTATCACCTTCCACCGCAAAAAGCGCGATAAGGGCACTTTGGTCACCGAGCTGGAACTGATAGAGGGCATAGGCAAAACCACCAGCGAGAAGCTCCTGAAATACTTTAAATCAGTCAAAAAAATCCGCGAAGCCAAAGAGGATGAACTGATGGAAGTAGTTAACCTGAAACAGGCAAAAGCCATATTGGGTTACTTTAACCCGGAACCAATAGAGGGCGAAGCTTTTGAAGAGCAGGAATAACTGTTGTTTAGAATCAAGAATTTAGATTCAGGAATCAGGATTTAAGATAATAAAAACAAAAAACTACAGTCGCTTGGCTCCAGCCAAGTGACCATTATTACCCGGCCTCCGGCCGTACACATTCAACATTTTTGTAGTGCGGCCGGAGGCCGCGGGATAGTTACCACTCGGCTGGAGCTCACAGGTGTTGGGAAGACTACTTGTCATCTCGAAACGCAGTGAGAGATCTTCTTCTCGCCATGCATGTCTGCTACTTGCTCGACGCAGAAGATTTCTCCTCGTTCCTCGTTCGAAATGACAAAATTTTAATCTTCCCAACACCTGTTGGCTGGAGCCGAGCGACTGTAGAGTGATTTAGGAATCAGGATTTACGAAACCAATGGAAGAGGTCACTATTTAGTGACCTCTTCCATTATACACCCTGTCATTCTGAGGAACGAAGAATCTATTATACATTTATTCTTGTCAATCATTTATTAGATCCTTCGTTCCTCAGGATGACATGACAAAAAGGTTTTATTTATAAAAAAACCATCCTCCCTCTAAAACAAGAAACCCGATCAGTTAAACTGATCGGGTTTCTTTAGCCCTTTTAGGAAACGGGGCATATATAGAGTTTGGTTAGTATTCCCACAAAGTAAGTTCCCAGTCCATTAGGTTCTTCTTTATTCTTTCGGCTTCATATAACTGATCTATGCCTTGTGCATAATCTTTTATACGTTCGTCCTTATCGTTTGATACTTTAACGATGTAGCTGGAGAAGATCCTTTTGTTAAAGCAATCATCAAAGGTTAAACCTGTGGCATCGCTGTTGCGACTAACGGCTTCTTTAGTGGCCAGGATGTTACGGGCCTCCGGGAAGTACACCCAGAATGCAGGCTGATAACCGAGGTCTAAACCACCTGCTTTTGGTTTCACTAATGGTGCTATACCCACAATGCGCGGCTCAAATACTGAGCGTTGTTTGTCAAATATCCAGTCTTCTTTAATTCTGAATTTCACCACACTGTCAGGGTTAAATTCGCCGGCTTTAAAGGTCGAGCCAATTTTGTTGCCATCCTTATCAAACTGATCAACCATGCTGCTATCGGCCATCCTTGAACGGGCCTGACCCGGTTTTAGCGGGGTAGAGAAAGCGTCACCGTTAGGATCATTCTGTTTAGGGTTCGGGCTTGGGTCGTACGCTTGCAATTCGCCATTATCAATAGCGGTAAGCAAAGCATCAATTAAACGCGATTTCGGCGAAGCCAAGTACTGGTTCATCTTTTCGCGCACATCAATTTCGCGCCAAACACGTTTAGCGAAAACCACATCAGCCTCCCTTAAAGCAGGGTATGGCGTAGCTTTTTTGCTCACTGAGGTAATGCTGGTTTTGGTGTAATAACCATCCATCGGCCTGTCAAACTGTTTTACCGGCGTAGTATCAACCGGTGCTAACGTTTGTTTTTGACTAAGCGCCGCGTTATCAACTACAGGGCTGGTGGTTTTTGGCCTCCGTGTAGTAGTTGTTTTAAACTTGGTTGTTTTATTACGTTTGGTGCTGCGTTTTTGTGCGAACGACGAGGCCACGCAGGCCAGGCATAACACAATAACTAAAATACTCTTCTTCATATCTCTACTCTTAATTAGCCGAAATAATTATATCATCGAGGCCGCGTTGTGTACCATCGGGACCAACAGCAACTATGTTACTGAAAATAACTTTAGTACCCGGTGTTACCGTACCCAATGCCGCTTTCATCTGGCCTGATAATTCGTTACCCGAAGTGCTCAGGATAATTACATCCTGCCTTGGTTTTGCCAGTAAAAGGCTAAAGCGGGTTACGTTAAACTTAGCATCGAATTCAAAGTTCTCCAATTTAGCAAAAATTCTGTCTTGTCCGCGTATGTTGGCCGCGCTTGTGCTACCACTGCTTTTACCTGCAAACTGCGCTTTAGGATCAGGAATACGTTTTACACGGAATAAAGTGCTGCCCAATACCTGCGATTTGCCCGGCGAGGTTTCTGCCGAAACGGTTATAGTCGCATTACCTATTGAACTAACGTTAGCTGTATAGTGACCACCTGAGCCACTGATTGAACCGCCGCTGATACTTACTTTAATACTGTTGGTAGCAATACCCGGTGCCGATACCGAAACAGGGTTAGGGACGCCAATGTATAAAACGTTCATTTTATCAGGCGATACCACTGCTGACGGACGGGCCACGGTGTATTTTTGAGGTTGTGTTTCGTAGGTTTTCATGGTACCGTCATTTTGTTTAACGGTTATTTTACCTACCCATGTAAACACGCCTTCTTTACCGGTACCTACTGAGTATTTACCCTTGCCATCGGCTACCGAAAGACTGCTGCCGTTAACTGAAATAGCCGGGCTCGATTTTGAATCAGACGCGGTAAGGAATACCTCGGCAGTATAGGGCTGCCCTGCTATTACATAGCTTGACGGTGCAACTGCTACAGCCGAAAATTTATCCAAATTCACTACTGCCTGATCTACCTTGCCTAATATTTTCTTTACAACTTCATTTTCGGCATTTTTTGTATCGGCTTGTATTTTGGCCAATGTAGTTAAGGTTGCTCCCAATGGGATACCATCACCAAAGTTTGCCTGATCCCATTTTTTTGTACCTCCGCCACGTTTAGGCAGGTCGGCTGCATTTAATGAGAAGTTGATGCCTGATTTATCTTTATCATCAAGCAACCCTATTAATTTTTCGCGGGTTTCGTTTATTTTTGTGCGTAGTAGATCTGCATTTTTATCAGTGATCATTACACGCGGAGAAATATCAAGATTATCGCGTTTGTCAACATCACCGGTGGTTTCATTAATGCCGCCACCTTCTTCAATTAATTTAGCTTTTAGTTGTTCAACAAACTTGTTAAGGTCATCAGCTATACGGCTTGCTTCTTTTGCTTTATCATAAACCGGTTTTGCCCTTTCAGGTTGTTCCTTAAGTTTAGTTTGCTCAAAAGCGGTGTAAGTATTTTGTATGCTGGTAGTAACGTTACTTGTTGATTTATCTAAGCTGTCGGTAATATTTTTAAACGCGTCAAGTAAACTGTCGGGTACGTTTAGGGCAATAAGGCCTAATAGTACCAGGTACAGTATACCTATCATCCGCTGTCTGGGGGTTTGTTTGCCTCCGGCCATGTGCTCTATTTGTTATGTATAGTTATCAAAAAATCCTGTTAATTACCGGCAAAAATTAAACGCGGGGCTGGTTCATAGCCGTTAACATATTGCCGTAAATTGAATTTAACGACGCCAGGTTTTTAGCTAAACGGCCAACTTCTTCTTTAAAGTGCTTAGAATCATCAAGCGACTCGTTGAAGTTTTGCATGGTAAGCGACAGGTTATGATAGAACGTATTCATTGATTTCAGGTGCGCGCTTGAATCTTGCAACTCAAGTTCATAAACAGCGTTCAAAGCCGATAGGTTTTTAGCCAGGTTGTTCACTTGCTCGTGATAGGCTTTTGAATCGGTATTTGAGTTAGCCATTTCTGTTAAGTTTACTGATGCTTTTTCAAAAGCAACGCTCAGGTTATCGTAGCTTGCGCTTGCGCTTTTAACTTTGGTAGCAAACTCGGTAGTGGCAGCGCCGGCATCGGCAACTTTTGATATGCTGCTCACTTTATCACCAAATGTTCTCAAGCCATCACCCAGGCTGCTAATCAGTTCAGGGCCAATTTTGGCATCGGTTAACATTTTATCTAAAGCGGCAGTGTTTGAAAAGTTAGTACCTGTGCTTACCTGACGTGGGGCTGCTACTTTAGGCAGTTCGCCATTATAGTCATCAGCAAGTTCAGGATAGGCACGTGTCCAGTCAACTTCTTCAGTATCTCTTTGTAAACCTAAAATTAAAAATAGTACAGCCTCGGCACCAAGTCCGATAGCGATAAGGTATTCAGCGCCTTTATAGTGATTTATTTTAAATAGCAGACCGATAATTACAACGGTTGCACCTATTGAGATGATATTATCAATTCCGAAAGGTTTTTTCTTTCCAGCCATAAGTAGTAGTGTTTTGTATTTAATTAAAAATGTGGTGTTTCTTAATTTCTTTTTAGCGTTTGTCCCTGATATCGCGGCCCACGTAGTGAGTTACGCAACGGAAACCTATGTAAGATTTAGCAGTGTCCTGGTATTCGTAAGTACGGGTTGAGTTTTGCAGAAAATAGCCCACATCTTTCCATGAGCCACCTCTAACTACTTTACGTTTTAATATTTCAGGGTCGCTTGGTTTAGCTTCATAGTTAAACGTTGGCGACATATCGCTCACAAATGATGATGATGAGGGGTCGTAAGATGAGGCTGTCCACTCGGCTACGTTACCGGCCATGTTATACAAGCCGTAATCGTTAGGGAAGTAAGAGCGCACGTTCACGGTGTAAGCGCCACCGTCGTCGGTATAATTACCACGACCGGGTTTAAAGTTAGCCATCAGGCACCCTTTGGCGTTTTTGATGTAAGGGCCACCCCAAGGGTAATTGGTACCAATCCTACCGCCGCGTGCCGCGTATTCAAACTCTGCCTCGGTAGGCAGGCTGTATGGCGAACGGTGCGGTAAACCGCGCGAATCTTTATACGAATCGTTAAAGCGGGTGCGCCATACGTTAAAGGCGCGTGCCTGGCGCCAGGTAACACCCACTACAGGGTAGTTACGAAAAGCCGGGTGCGAAAAATAACCTTCAACCATAGGCTCATTGGCGGCATAGGCGAAATCGCTTAACCAAACCAGTGTATCGGGGTAAACGTTAACGGTATCACGTAAAATGAAATCCGAACGCTTCATGTCTTTATTATTTTTGTTGTTGGCCGCGCCACGTAAGCCCATAACGGCATAGTTGTATTTCAGCAAGCGTACATCAACCTCATTACGGTCAAAAATACGATCCTGTCCCTGGTAATACATAGTTTGCAGTTTGGCGGCGTTGTTATTGCCTTTTCTGAAATTCCAAACCGGGTTTTTGCGTACATATTCCCAGTTAATGAATTTTTGACCTGTAGCGCCGCTGCCTGCTTTGGGCTGAATGAAATATTTTTGATCGGCCAGGTAGTTTACAATGGCTATCGAATCGCGCACCCAGTTTACGTATTGTTTGTATTGGGTGTTAGAGATCTCCGTTTGATCCATAAAAAACGGCGATACGGTTACCTGTTTGGTTTGCGCTATCTGCGAAAAGGTAACATCCTGATCGGTTTGCCCCATTAAAAAGGAACCGCCGGGTATATAAACCATGTTCAGCGGGACTTCAGATCTGAATGACCTTTGCGGTACCCCGGTTACTTCGCCGCCACCTCCGTTGTGGCAACCACTTAAAATGCCTCCGGCCAAAACCGCAATTAAAAAGTATATCTGCTTCATCTTCAAATCAAGTTCAGTTAGATGCTATAACATAAATAGATTGGCCTAAGATAAAACTTTGGCTAATCAAACAAAAAAAACATTTTATGAACGTATGTTACAGGCTGCAATATAAACTATTAAAGTAATTTAAAAGTTAATTGCAGTTAATAATAACCCCCTTGCAGCTAAATACTTATCATGTAGCTTTTCAAGGAGTACTATTAACGCATAAACAAGTTGAAAGGTTGCAAAAAAGTTAAATAAATTGAGGGTCAATTTATTTATTTACCAGCTTGCAGTACTGTTCAATGGCCATTGTCATGGATGGAGCGCCGGGTGTAGGAGCCGGAACATCCAGAATAAGACCAGCTTCGAGCACTGCTTTGTGCGTTGTGGCACCAAAAGCGGCTATGCGGGTATTGTTCTGTTTAAAATCCGGAAAGTTTTTGTAAAGCGACTGGATGCTCGACGGGCTAAAGAACGCGATAACGTCGTAAAACACCTCGGCAAGGTCAGACAGGTCGCTGCAAACGGTACGGAAAAGTACGGCAGGGGTAAAGTTATAACCGTTTTCCAAAAGGAATTTCTGGGTTTCTTCAGCAGCCACGTCAGAGCATGGGTAAAGGAACTTTTCGCCTGAATGTTTCTTTAGCACTTCAGCCAGATCGGTAGCGGTTTGCTTGCCAAAAAAGATCTTTCTTTTGCGGTACTGGATATATTTTTGAAGGTAAAGCGCGATAGTTTCTGACAGGCAGAAGTATTTCATTTCAACCGGTACCTCAAACCTCATTTCTTCGCAAATACGGAAAAAGTGATCGGCCGAGTTGCGGCTGGTGAAAATTACAGCGGTAAAATCGCCCAGGTTGATCTTGTCCTTACGGAAATCCTTTGCAGGAACACCTTCAACGTGGATGAACGACCTGAAATCAATCTTAAGATTTAACTTTTTGGCCAGTTCTGCGTATGGATTCTTATCATTTTCGGGTTTTGGCAATGTAACCAAAATGCTTTTAACCCTTTTCTTTCTATCTTCCAAAATCGGTTCCTAATAACTACCTGTTAACTACTATTACTATATATCGAGTGCCTTTAATAAAACTAAAATGGGGCAAATTTCGAGGGCACAAAGATAGAGAAATAAATAAAATTTCGGAAATCGAAAATTCGAAATAATATTTACACTGTTACGCAAGTAAAGCCAAACTAATATTGCGCCTGTTGCCAATAATGCAATTAATAATATAACCGGCACTAAATGAATGCTCACCAATACAAGGCAAACTACTACCGGCAGCAGCGCAAAAGCCAGGTTAAAATAAGTGAAATACAATAAAGTCACATACTGATCAACCAAATTGCCAATATCAAAAATAAAGCCTAAGAATTTGAGTATCATGAATTTAACTGCGAACAGCGCCAGCACTGCAACAGTAATGGAAGTAAAAAGCCTGAAGCCGCTTACGCTGTAATACACCTCGTTATAAACCGAAAGCTCGTACAGCAAAAAACCCACTGTGGTGCTAAAAAGCAGGAAAAGGCCGGTGAATGCCCAAAAGCTTAGCAGCCCGTTTTCTTTATCAACCTGCGATAAAATTTGTTTGTTATAAAATGACTGAAAAACTTTGCTGACGTCTTTAGGAAGCGAAAGTTTCAAAAAAGCGGTGTAGAGCAAAAGGCCCGTAATAACCGCAATTACCCAGCTATCGCGATGCTTTCGCGGGTGCCCGATGCCCAGGTACCTCTTCGCTTTTTCCGATGTTTCTTCAATACCCCAGATATTGCGGTTGGTACTGTGCAAAAGGCTGTCGACATACTGGTTTTTACGTGCTGGATCGGGCGTTTGAATAAACAACAGGGCCAGCGAATCAGAGATGCGCTTTTCCTGCAACCGGTTGGCCTGTGCTACTGAATCAAGAAAGGGTAACTGTTTGGGGCGATAAACGGTATCGGTATATACCGGCTCTTCGGTTATCACAGAATCCTGCGCCAAAGCACCGCTGCAGAATAATATGCCCAGTAAAAATAGAATAACCCTTAACCGCATTTAAGCCCTTGTGTTTTACGGCGCAAATTTAATCAAATATATGTTAGCCTTGGGGTTTGTATTTAATATTGAAGGGGTGATTACGCTATCAATCTGCGCCTTCGTAAGCTTTGTTTACTTTTTTAAGGAAAGCGGCCGTGGTTAAACCTATAGGTGGTTTAATTATGAAGAGTTTATTTCTATTCAAAATAGGGTACTCTTTTGATTTGATTGCCGCTATCGGCCGGGAATGCTCAATTGCAATTAATTTATTATTTTCAAAATACAACCCAATCCTGTATCCAGGAGACGGATCCGTGATAGTGTTTTCATAAACACAATACTGGCTTATTGTAGGGAGGGTTTTGGAGACCATATTTTCTTTTGAATATGAATTATCAGATATTAACCTTTTAAATACGTTGTAATCGAAATTGCCCTGATTTTCTTTGAGAACATTACTTAAGGTAATTTCAGGAATGGAGCTGTTTTTGATGCTTGATCTTTGGATGTAAGCGAAAATTTCTACTACATAATTATCCGTACCTTTTGCATTGCTGTAAATGTAGGTCATCGTTGAATCTTCCGGAATATCGGTGAGTACTACCCCAACAAGTTTGTTTTTAAAGTCGTAAAGCTTTTGGCCTTTTTTTATGCCTTTATCATACTGTTGTTTGGTTGCTTTCAGTGTAACAGAAAATTCAACCCAGTTTTTATCCAAATTGTCACAACCTATATCGGTTCCGTTAACTAACGAAAATAGTGCAATGCCATTGGGTTGGGTACGAGCAATAGCGGGTCCGGTAATTATCTCTGATTTCACTGCCGAGAAAAAGAGCAACATTAGAAGAAAGAACAAAAGTTTATATTTTATCATTTTGCGATATGGTTATGTGTGCGAAGATAGATAATGTATATCCACATTGGCGACATACTATGTTGTAAAGATGATTACTTTTGCAAATTATTACTACACAACATGGCCGGTATTTATCTTCATATTCCTTTTTGCAAACAGGCCTGTTATTACTGCGATTTTCATTTCAGTACTTCGCTGAAATATAAAGACGAGCTGTTCGACGCACTCATTAAGGAGATCAACCTGCAAAAGGCTTACCTGAACGGCGAAACCGTAGAAACCATTTATTTTGGCGGCGGCACACCATCGCTTTTAACGGCAGATGAGATTAATAAGCTGATAGGCACCATCACCCAATTGCATACCGTATCGTCAACCGCCGAAATTACCCTCGAAGCCAATCCCGACGATCTGGATAAAGTGAAACTGGACGCCTTGCGGCAAACGGACATCAATCGTTTCAGTATCGGGATACAATCTTTTTTTGATGAGGATTTGATGTGGATGAACCGTGTACACCGTGGCAAAGAGGCCGAAGGCGCAGTGAAACGTGCACAGGATGCCGGTTTTGAAAATATTACGGTCGACCTGATCTATGGCTACCCCTTGCTTACCAATACCAAGTGGAAGCAAAACGTAGCCAAGGTATTTGAATTACAGGTGCCCCACGTATCGGCCTATTCCATGACGGTTGAACCGCAAACAGCCCTCGCTGCCTATATTAAAAAGAAGGTGTACCCGCCCATGAACGAGCAGCAAAGCGCCGAGCAGTTCATTTACCTCACCGATGCCATGCAGCAGCAGGGTTTTGAGCAGTACGAAATATCTAACTTTTGTAAGCCCGGCCATTACTCACGTCATAATTCTAATTACTGGAAGGGTGTAAAGTATTTGGGTATAGGCCCATCGGCACACTCCTTTAACGGCGAAACCCGGCAGTGGAACATCGCCAACAATGCTAAATACACACAGTCGCTTGTTAAGGGTACCATCCCCGCCGAAACGGAAGTGCTGTCAGAAGCCGACCGTCTCAACGAATACATCATGACCTCGCTGCGCACCGTTTGGGGCCTCGAACTCGACAAGCTGAACACTATTGCCGCAGGTGCCGAAAGTCAGCTGTTGATACCCGCCCAGCAATACCTCGAAAAAGAATGGCTGCTGCAAAAAGAACGCACGCTTTACCTTACCCAACAAGGTAAACTGTATGCCGATCATATCGCTTCCGAATTATTCTTTTAAGTGCTACTCTTTCAGGGAGTTGTATTATATATCTGTAAATCAATCAATTGCATGTAGTCTGCCTCGCTCTGCAATCTGCCTGCGAAATGCTGCCGTATCTGCCCATACACAACAAAAGAAATTATCATTTATCATGAAAAAATTAATTTTAATGGCATTTGCAGTAGCAGCTATCGCAATTTCGCCAAAAGCAAATGCACAAACTAAAATGGTAGGCGGCGCCGCAATGTACCCTACTAAAGATATTGTTGACAATGCCGTAAACTCAAAAGATCATACTACGCTTGTTGCCGCTGTTAAAGCTGCCGGTTTGGTTGAAACTTTAAAAAGCGCTGGCCCATTCACTGTATTCGCGCCAACTAACGAGGCCTTTAATAAACTACCGGCAGGTACTGTTGATAACCTGGTAAAACCTGAAAACAAAGAAACGCTGACCAAAATTTTAACCTATCACGTAGTAGCAGGTAAATTAAGCGCTAAAGATTTGTGGGCAAAAGCAAAATCATCTGACGCTACACTGAAAACCGTTAGCGGTGGTACATTAACCGTAAAAGCCGATGGCAAAAAGCTGTACCTGGTTGATGAAAAAGGCGGAAAATCATGGGTAACCATTGCCGATGTTAACCAAAGTAATGGTGTTATCCACGTAGTAAATACAGTGTTGATGCCTAACTAAGCCCAATTATAATTTCCATCATATATTAACAGGGCCCGGCGGTTTGTACCGCCGGGCTTTTTTGTCAGCATATTTTAAAAAAGCAAGTTGGCGGTTAGCGGTTTTTTTTAAAATATATAATTTTGCATGTTAATTAATTGTGAAGATGGGCATAATACTAACCCCTATAGATACGGTTGATAACATCACAAAGGATGATTTTATTAACAATTACTTAAACAAACGCAAACCGCTGGTAATCCGCAAAGCGACAGAAAAATGGCCGGCGTTACAAAAATGGACCTTTGATTATTTAAAGGAAACTGTAGGGGATAAGGTAGTGCCTCTGTACGATAGTTCAAAAGCCGATCCCTCGAAACCCATTAATGCCTCGGCTGCCGAAATGAAGTTTGGCGATTATATCGACCTGATACAAAAACAGCCTACCGACCTGCGCATCTTTTTATTCGACCCCATAAAATTTGCGCCTAAATTATTGGATGATTACCGCTCACCAACCGACCTGATGGGCGGCTTTCTGGATAAATACCCTAATATGTTTTTCGGCGGCGCGGGTTCAGTTACCTTTTTGCATTACGATATCGATCTGGCGCATATTTTCCATACTCATTTTAACGGTCGCAAGCATATTATGCTGTTTGATAATAAGTGGAGCGAGCGCCTGTATTGTATCCCCTTCGCTACCTATGCGTTGGAGGATTATGATATTGAACATCCCGATTTTAGTAAATTTCCAGCGTTAGATGGGATTGAGGGACAGCAGACCATATTAGAGCATGGCGACACGCTGTTTATGCCTACTGGCTATTGGCACTGGATGAAATACCTGGATGGTTCGTTCTCCATATCGCTGCGCGCCTGGGATAAATCGTGGGCTATTAAAGCGAAAAGCCTGTATAACTTAACCGTTCAGCGTAAGTTTGATGATATAATGAAGGGCAATTTTAAACAGAAGTATATGAGCTGGAAAGAGAACCTCGCCATAAAACGGGCAGAAAAAGCATTGGCACAAGGCAGGCCATAAGTAGTTTACAATTTGATAATAATTAATTATTACCTTTATGCGCTTGGAGAAATGTACTCGAAGCGCGTAAATAAATGAGCTTCATACTATCCCCTATTGATACAGTTGAGAGCATTTCTCCGGCTGATTTTAAAAAGAACTACCTTGACCCGCGCAGGCCGTTGGTAATAAAAGGCCTTACCAAAAGCTGGCCGGCCCGCGAAAAATGGACGGCCGAATACCTGAAAAGCGTGGTAGGCGATAAAGTAGTTCCGCTGTATGATAACTCTAAGGCCGATCCTTCAAAACCCATCAATTCATCGGCTGCCGAAATGCCGTTCAATCAGTATATCGATCTGATTAAATCGCAGCCAACCGAGCTTCGCATATTCTTCTTCAACATATTTAAGCAGGCACCCGAGTTGCTGAACGATATTGTTTTACCGAAAGACCTGATGGGCGGCTTTATAGAAAGTATGCCGGCCATGTTCTTCGGTGGTTCAAACTCTGTTACTTTCCTGCATTACGATATTGATCTTCCGCATATATTTCATACCCATTTTGGTGGCCGCAAACATGTGATCCTTTTCGAAAATAAATGGAAAGAACGCCTGTACTGCCTGCCAAACGCCACCTACGCGCTTGAAGATTACGACGTAGCCAATCCGGATATTGAAAAATTCCCAGCATTGGACGGTGTAAAAGGCATCGAGGTGTTTTTAGAGCATGGTGATACCCTATTTATGCCAACGGGTTATTGGCACTGGATGAAATATATTGATGGCTCATACTCGCTAAGTCTGCGTGCCTGGGATGCATCGATTAGCCGCAAGGCAGCAAGTTTATATAACCTCGCTGTAAAAGGCGGTGTAGACAGCGTTCTGAAAATGGCTTTCAAAAGCGATTACGCCAAATTCCGCGAGCGAGTGGCCATTAAGCGTGCTAACAAAGCGCTGAAAGCCGGCAGGCCGTATTAATCAGAATTCATTAGAAAAGGAAATAACAACCGCTCGGCTCCAGCCGAGTGGTAACTATCCCGCGGCCTCCGGCCGCACCACAATAATGTATAAGAGCGTACGGCCGGAGGCCGTGTAATAATGGTCACTTGGCCGGAGCCAAGCGACTGCGTAATGTGGTCATCTCAAAGCCACCCGGCGTAGTAAAAGAAGAGATGCTATCTGCCTTTATACTTCTTTAAAGCACGCTCAATATCTGCCAAATAGATCTGATCAGGCGATTCGCAATATGGGTCGTTACGATGGTAGCCCGTTTTGGTGTATAGCTCTTTTGCTTTCAGCAAGTTTTTAATGCCCGTTTCCGGTTGCTTTAGTGCTATATAAGTAAGGGCGAGGTAATAATAAGTATCGGCCAGTTTCTCATACTTCTTAGTTTCAAGTAATAGATCTGTTAAAGCGGCATTGTAATTTTTGAGTTTAAAGTTGGTTACACCCCGATGCAGGTAATCAAAGAGGCCAACTATCCTTTGCTTTTCATGTTCGCGAATACATTTGTTAAAACACTGCATGGCCAGCTTGTAGTTCCCCATTTCGCGTTGCGAAAGCGCCATTATTATACGCAGATCATAGTCACCATCGCCTGTGTAACCGGGCTGGCCTTTGTTGATGGTATATAAACGTTTCAGATCGGCATAGGCATTCTCATAATCACGCAGAAACTTGAAAAAGCACCAACCCCGCTGACTTAAATATTGAGGATCAGCTTTAACCGCGCGGTCTATCAGGAGTTTCCACGTATAAAAATCACCACGCTTTAAATACGGTACCGACATTTCGTGGAGTGATGGCGCGTAAGTAGGGCAGGCCTTTATCGATTCCAAAAATACCTGCTGTGAGGTCTTGCTGCCCTGCGGATATTCTATCGCATTGGCATATAGCTGGCAGGCAAGTTTATGGGGGCCATCTTTATAAATCTCGCAATTGGTTTGCGCATACAGCCATACAGGCAGGCAAAGTAACGCTATAAAGAGTGTTCTCTTCATGGTGTAATGG
Source organism: Mucilaginibacter sp. GW821-FHT07G05 (assembly GCF_059418565.1). NCBI lineage: Bacteria > Pseudomonadati > Bacteroidota > Sphingobacteriia > Sphingobacteriales > Sphingobacteriaceae > Mucilaginibacter > Mucilaginibacter sp. GW821-FHT07G05. The sequence goes on from NZ_JBWKQC010000004.1 coordinate 500,934, forward strand.
CTTTAATGCGTCCGTTCACCAGTTTGAAATTTAGATAGTAATAACTGTCGTAAAAATTGCCCTTATCATCTTTACCCGGCAACCATTGGTTAAGTGCTTTGCATAGCTTAAGCATCTGGTTGGTAAGGCCGGTATCAAATACCGTCTTTTGGTAATCCTTGTTTAATTGCAATACCCGGAAACGGTCTGTTTCACCCTTGCAGTTTATTACAAACCGAACAGTGATAAACCCGGTAGCCGGGGCATAGGCAGGCTTGTATTGGAATTTGCTGTTGATGAAATCCCTGATGGCTTTGCCGCCGCCTTTGTATTTGGTACCGTAATTATAGTATTGTATAATGTAATCTTTATGGCAGAGTAAGAAATCAGCTTTGTCAGTCTTCGGATCGAATGCGATATCACCTACATCTTCCGGTAGTTCATTGGCTTTGGGTATTTGAGCTTTTACGCCAAATCCAGTAAACAGTAGCATAAGTATCAGCACAACGGTTTTCAAAGGCATGGGTTGTATTTCCGGTTATAAAGGCATACTTGTAGCAAAGAGGTATGCTAAGTCTTGGATCTATACTCTTGTTTCCTGAATCTCAATCATCAACTCGAGTGATCCGCCATTATTTTCCACTCGCCGTTTATTTTGCGGAACCAGAGGGTGAAATAGCCGCCCGGTGCATCTTTTTCGCGTTTCAGGTTCCAGCCGCCCAGTACAAAGGCGTTGGTTTTATCAATCAGGTTAATTTTGATGATCTTAAAGGTTAAGGTGCCCATGGCGGCTTTGTCAGGGTAACCTTTCTTATAGTTATCGAGCGTTTGCTGCCAGCCATAGGTAGGGCCGCTTTTGCCTACAAATAACAGCGAATCCGATTTCCAGTATTGCTGCATAAACTCATCAAGGTCGCCGCGGTTCCAGGCCTGGCGCTGGGTTTCTAAAACGTTTGCTATGGCTTTTTTATCCTGCGCGAAAGCTGTGCAGGTGAACAGGAACAATAAGGAGGCAAGTAACAATCTTTTCATATTGATAAAATTAAACAATATTATCACTTTATCCTTATTAGCTTTGGTAATCAAACCCCCACGTATTTTATGAGTAAACAGGTTTTAAGTTTTGGCGAAGTGTTATGGGATACCTTCGAAGATGGAAAGAAAGCTGGCGGTGCGCCGATGAATGTTGCCCGCCACCTGATACAGCAGGGTTTGGATGTCGTATTTGCCAGTAGCGTTGGTGCCGATGCATCGGGCGATAAGCTATTGGGCTTTTTGCAGGATAATGGCCTGTACAGCGATTTGGTACAGGTAGATCAGGAACTACCCACCTGCGAAGTAACCGTACAACTGGATGCCGATAATTCGGCCACGTACATCATCCCCGAACCGGTATCGTGGGATAACATCAGGTTGGAAAGTGATTTGCGGAAGAAAGCCAAAAAAGTAGCCGCCATTGTATTCGGTAGTTTAGCCTGCCGTGGCGAAATAACCCGCAATACACTACGTTCGCTGCTCGAAGAAAGCCCAGCGCTCAAAATATTCGATGTGAACCTGCGCGCGCCTCATTACGAGCTGTCGACCATAGAAACGCTTGCCGCCAAGGCCGACATTATAAAAATGAACGAAGAAGAAGCCGATCTGCTGATCAACGGCAGTAATGCTTCGTTAGAAGATAAGATAATGGAGTTTCAGAATAAATATCATGTAAAAACGATATGCGTAACCCGTGGCGGCAATGGCGCCATTATTTGGCACGATGAGAAGTTTTATGAGCACCCCGGCTTTAAGGTAAAGGTAGCGGATACCGTAGGTGCCGGCGATTCGTTTTTGGCCACCCTGATAGCCGGGTTACTGGCCGAAGAGCCGATACAAAATGTATTGGAGAAAGCTTGTGCTGTTGGCGCTTTTGTAGCCAGTAAGCGCGGGGCTAATCCGGTATATGTTAAAGAAGAGTTTCCAATTCCTGTAACATTCTGAATCAGCCCCGTGCTGTAGCTTTATAATAATATTATCTCCAGTTTTTGTACTGGTTAATTAAGCCGTTGGTTGATGAGTCGTGAGTTTTCACCTCATCAGCCGTACGCAGCTCAGGCAATATTTTACCTGCCAGTTGCTTGCCCAGTTCAACACCCCATTGGTCAAAGCTGTAAATATTCCAGATAATCCCCTGTACAAATATTTTGTGCTCGTACATGGCCAGTAAAGAACCTAACACGCGCGGTGTTATCTTTTTAGCCAGTATAGAGTTGGTAGGGCGGTTACCATCAAATACCTTGAAGGGCGCAATGGTTTCAATTTCTTCTTCTGATTTACCTTGTGCTTTCAATTCGGCAACTACTTCCTCTTTGGTTTTACCGTTCATTAAGGCCTCTGTTTGCGCGAAGAAGTTTGATAGCAGCAAAGTATGGTGTTCGCCAAGCGGATTGTGTGATTGTGCAGGGGCGATAAAATCGCAAGGGATCAGCTTGGTGCCCTGGTGTATCAGCTGGTAAAACGCGTGCTGACCGTTAGTGCCCGGTTCGCCCCAAATGATAGGGCCGGTAGAGTAGTCAACAATGTTGCCATTGCGGTCAACATGTTTACCATTACTTTCCATATCGCCTTGTTGAAAATAAGCGGCAAAACGATGCAGGTATTGGTCGTAAGGTAATATACAGTGAGTTTCTGATTCAAAGAAGTTATTGTACCATATACCTAATAAGGCCAGTATCACCGGGATGTTCTCTTCAAATTCGGCAGTGCGAAAGTGCAGGTCCATGGCATGGGCGCCATCCAGTAATTCCTCAAATTTATCAAAGCCGATACCTAATGCTATTGACAGGCCAATGGCGCTGCAAAGCGAGTAACGACCGCCAACCCAATCCCAAAACTCAAACATGTTTTTGGTATCTATACCGAATTTGCTTACCGCGTCGGCATTGGTTGAAAGCGCTACGAAGTGTTTAGCCACATCGGCATCAACTGCGCCACCTGCCAGGAACCAGTCGCGGGCGCTGTGCGCGTTCGCCATAGTTTCTTGCGTGGTAAAGGTTTTTGATGCTATCAGGAACAATGTAGTTTCCGGATCGATATTTTTTAATGCTTCGGCAATGTGCGTACCGTCAACATTTGATACAAAATGCAGGTTAAGGTGGGTTTTGTAAGCCTTAAGCGCTTCGGTAACCATCACCGGGCCCAAATCAGAACCGCCGATGCCGATGTTTACTATATCAGTAATGGCTTTGCCGGTATAGCCTTTCCATTCGCCGCTGATAACGGCATCGCTAAAGGTTTTCATTTGCTGTAATACCGCGTTCACTTCGGGCATTACATCTTTTCCGCCCGCGTAAACCGGGGTGTTGCTGCGGTTGCGTAAAGCAGTATGCAGTACCTCGCGGCCTTCGGTAACGTTAATTTTTTCGCCATTGAACATGGCCTCAATTGCATCTTTTACCGAACACTCTTTAGCCAGTTGTATTAATAATGCAACAGTTTGCTCGTCAATACGGTTCTTTGAATAATCAACCAGGATATCCTCAAAACGGACAGAGAATTTCTCGAAACGTTCGCTATCGGTATCAAAAAATCCTTTTAGGTGTTTCGATACAATATCGATGTAATGATCGGTTAAATATTTGTACGAACTGGTGGCAGTGAAATCAATCTTTGGCAGCATAATTGAAGGTTTTTGTTTGTAAAAATACAGTTGTTTGTTCAATACAAACATACATAGTGTGCGCAATACACCAATCCAATTATTAAAATTTTAACATTTCTGTGATTTTACTTTATATTTTCTGAATAAATATTTAATATATTTGCTTTAATTATAAATAATCACACAGTCTACTATCATTTTGTTAATTACGTTAAAGAAAAACAACCATGTTTGAAAAACTTTTTTTGCTTGTGAAAAATAACGCCGGGATGGCTGTTATAGACAATCCTTCAATTCCTGAAAAATATCATGAGGCCGTTATCAACGAAGCTTCGAGTTCGATTATCGATGTATTGAAGAACCAGGTAGAGGGCGGTAAGCTGAAAGAAGTAATAAAGCATTTTCAACATCCGGATATTTATAATGACCCGCTAACCAACAGCGTGGTAAACAAGTTTGCCAATAAGCTGAACACGTTTTACAATCTTAGTCCGGCTGATGCGTTGGCGACATCAAAAATGTTGATGCCGCAGGTAATGCAGGAGTTGGTAAAAGCATCAAAAGTGCAGGATACCGATTTTGCGCTGGCCACATTTTTATCGAAATTAACAGGTAACCGTACCGGCATGAGCATGCTGGTAAATAAAATGGTTGCCGCTTAAAAAGAATATAGTTTATGTTACAAAGGCTTTGCAGGTTATACTTGCGGGCCTTTTTTAGTTAAGGCTTACCGCAATTTTATATATTTGCTACATGACAAAAGAACAGATCCAGGATTTGAGGGATAGAACAGCTTCCCTGAGGAGGCATCTTTGACATCGATACCAAACTTGAAAAACTACAGGAAGAACAGGAAATAACTGTTGGTCCGCACTTTTGGGATGCGCCAAAAGAAGCCGAAAAAGTATTGGCATCAATGAAACTGAAAAAAGTATGGACGGACGCCTTTCAAAAGGTAGTTTCGGCTGTAGATGATGCCAACGTATTATTTGAATTTTTCCAAAGTGGCGATGCTACCGAGGCCGAGCTAAAAGAACAGTACAACGCTGCCCTGAAGGTGGTTGAAGAACTGGAATTTAAGAATATGCTTTCGGCGGAGGAAGACCAGCTGAATGCCGTACTGCAAATAACCGCCGGAGCCGGTGGTACCGAAAGCTGCGACTGGGCCGGTATGCTGATGCGTATGTACATTATGTGGGGCGAAAAGAACGGCTACAAGGTAAGCGAACAAGATTACCAGGAAGGCGATGTGGCCGGTGTTAAAACCGTTACGCTACAGCTTGAGGGCGAGTTTGCCTACGGTTACCTGAAAGGCGAAAATGGGGTGCACCGTTTAGTGCGTGTGTCGCCTTTTGATGCCAATGCCAAGCGCCATACATCGTTCGCTTCGGTATATGTGTATCCGCTGGTTGATGATACCATTGAGATTGATATTAACCCGGCCGATATTGAGTTTGAAACTTTCCGCTCGGGTGGTGCAGGCGGGCAAAACGTAAATAAGGTAGAAACCGCTGTACGTTTATATCACAAACCATCGGGTATTATTATCAAAAACCAGGAGTCGCGCTCGCAATTGCAGAATAAGGATAATGCTATCCGCTTGTTAAAATCGCAATTGTACGAGATTGAGATGCGTAAAAGGTTAGAGATCACTAACGCTATTGAGGGCAACAAGAAGAAGATAGAATGGGGATCGCAGATTCGTAACTACGTGCTACACCCGTACAAACTGGTGAAAGACTTGCGTACTGATCATGAAACTTCAAATGCCCAGGCGGTGCTTGACGGTGATCTGGATGAATTTCTGAAAGCTTACTTAATGGAATTTGGCGGCCCTAAAGGGTAACAATAGTGCTATAATTTAAAAAGCGGCGCTGCATAACACAGCGCCGCTTTTTGTTTAAATAAAAGTTTATAAATTGCAGAAACCTTTTATTGATTTATGAGAACCGCGGGTATATTTTTAACCTTACTATTTATGGGGCTTTTTAGCTTTGGTCAGTCGCAAAAACCTATTCCTTTATACCCTAAGGGAGTACCAAATTCAAAGCCTGCCCCGGCCGACTATGCCGAAACCCGTGATAAAGACTGGATATATAAAGTAACCGACCCGACTATTACACCATATTTCCCGGAGAAAGATAAAGCTAACGGCGCGGCCGTGGTTATATGTCCCGGTGGTAGTTACAGCGGCCTTGCATCAGCGCATGAGGGTTGGCAGGTAGCTGCAGAATTTAACAAGATAGGTGTTACCGCCTTTGTACTAAAATATCGTTTACCCAGTGATGCTATCATGGTAGATAAAACCATTGGCCCCTTACAGGATGCGCAGCGGGCTATTCAGCTGATTCGCGAACGTGCTGCTGAGTGGGGTATTAATCCCAGCAAGGTAGGCATCATCGGTTTTTCGGCCGGAGGCCATTTGGCATCCACCGCCGGAACACATTTCGACAAAGTAGTTATCGAAAATAAAAAGAACATCAGCGTTCGCCCGGATTTCCTGGTGCTGATTTACCCCGTGATCAGCTTCGGTGAGTTTACGCATTCAGGCTCAAAAGAAAACCTTAGCGGCAAAACACCATCGGCACAAACCACCGATTTGTACAGCAACGAAAAACAGGTAACCACCAATACCCCGCCTGCATTTTTAGTACACGCTACCGATGATACTGTTGTGCCTGTACAAAACAGCCTGCTGTTTTATGATGCCTTATTAAAGAACAAGGTAAAGGCAGAAATGCATATCTATCAGCAAGGCGGCCATGGTTTCGGCCTCAACCTGCCGCAAACACAGGAACGATGGTTTCAAAGCCTTACCAACTGGATGGGGCAAAGTGGGTGGTTAAAGTAGTGGGGGATTCTATTTATCTCGCTATCTCAAGTAAGCGTAAGAGTTCCTTATCGCTGATGTCTGATTGTTCTGATTTGTCGTAGATGGATAAAAGGAATACAGAATCAGCTGTGATAGCGAAGTAAGTAATTACTCTGGCGCCTCCTGATTTTCCTTTACCTTTTGATGAAATTGCCAAACGGATCTTAAAACAATCGTTGCCCAAGGCTGTGCCCTTGTTTGGTTCGGTTTCGAGATTGTTTATCAGTTCTAAAAGTTCTGTTTTTAATGAAGGATATTTTTTAGCAAGACGCTTGAACTGCTTTTCAAACGAGGCAATGGTTAAAACCTTATATTTCATTCAGAAACTCGGTAGCTGAACGGCCTCTTAGTTTGCCGGTTTTAATAAGGTCGACGTTTTTGAATGCCTTGTGTATTTCCTTAATTTCTTCAAATAATTCCGCGTCGGGTACAGAAATAGCAGTAGCCTTCACATAGGAGTGCGTTTTAATCATCTCCATAAAGGTAGCGGCTTTATTATCTGCTATATCAATTAAAAGTTTCATATGCTTTAACTATACAAAAGTAAATATTATGAGGGTCAAATAGTATAATAATACGACTGTTATTTACTCCATTATCTCCAGCAACTCATTCAATTCATCCACCTTTTCGGTTGAACCGGCTTGCTCGTAGGCGCTGATGAGGTTGCGGATAACGCGTTTTATAATATCGGTATTTGAGCAGGGTTCGTAAAATTGTTTATCGGCATTCAGCTTTAGCTGCTTTAAAAACATATCTACATCTCTCCGGCCAAATATAAAACCCTTGTTGAAGGCGTTAATGTAAAAGAGTATGCCGCTTTCAAATTCGCTTTGCTGGCTTTCATCAAGATAAGCCAATATGAAATGCTGCGGCAGGTTTACGCCATAAACAGGTATATCCAACTTTTGGGCGATGATGGAATAAATGATAGCCAGCGAAATTTGGTTGCCCTTTTTGGTTTCCAGTACCTGGTTAATATAGCTGTTTTGCGGATCCTGGTGGTTGGTGGTATTGCCGCTAAAGCCGTGTATGTTGTAAAATACGTGGTTAATTAGCTTTACCTGCTCTGCCGGGCTGCCCTCGTTCATCATCTGCAACCAGATATCGCGTTTGATGTCCTCTATCTGGTTAATTACCTTTTGTTCATCCAGGTCGGGGTATTGGTAACGGTTAATGATGAGCACACCCTGTAACAGATCGAACGCGCCGCCCTGTAGCCATAGTTTCAAATCGTTTTTAACAATGCCGAATTGTATTTCGTGTACCAGGTTGGCTATACGCTCTTGCAGCAGGGCGTCAAAAGCCTGCTCAAATGCCGCTTCGAGGTGTTGTATAGCTGCTTCGCCGTAGGAGAGTAGTTTGCCGTGTACATGATCAAAGATCTCCGGATCGGGGTCGTCCAGCAATTTTATCAATGAATTTACTTCGCTTGTATTTATCATGCTATAAGCTAATATAATAAATGTTTATATAATTTTACAGCCATGTTCAATTTACGGTTCGCTAAAGATTACCTCTTACACCGCGTAAAAGCAAATAACAGGCATGGTATCCATTCGCCGTTTGTTTACAGGCTGGTTGATAAAATTATATACGATTTGCATGCCAAAAAAGTATATGACGATGCCGAAGCTACCCGTAAACAACTGCTGGCAAATGACACGCTAATCACTATTACCGATCTTGGCGCGGGTTCGTACGTAAACAATAACAAACAGAAAAAGATAAGCGAAATTGCCAAAAACGCGCTGAAACCGCCAAAACTGGCACAACTGCTTTATCGCCTCGCGGCAGATGTAAAACCCAAAACTATAATAGAATTAGGCACTTGCCTCGGCGTAACTACGCTTTACCTGCAGCAAGCCGCCCCCGAAGCAAAGGTTTACACACTGGAAGGCTGCCCCCAAACGGCAGGCATAGCGGCTAAACAATTTGCCGATGCAGGATTAAAAAATGTTGATTTGGTAGTGGGTAATTTTGACGATACCCTGTACAACGTAATTGAAAATTTACCCCGGCTTGACTTTGTTTTTGTTGACGGTAACCACCAGAAAGATGCCACCATCAAATATTTTGAATGGTGCCTGCCAAAAGTGCACGAAGACACCCTGCTCATCTTCGATGATATTTACTGGAGCGAAGGCATGAAAGAAGCCTGGGCGTACATAAAAGCGCACCCCAAAGTAACCGTAACTGTCGATTTGTTTTGGATAGGGTTGGTCTACTTTAAATCGGGAAGAGAGAAGGAAGATTTTAAGGTGAAGATTTAGTGGATGTGCAGATTGTTAGATGTGCAGATGTGCAAATGATTGATTTGCGGATGTTTTGATATGCGTTAAGTAATCAAATCGTCTGTACATCGGCTAATCTGCACATCCGATATTTGTAATCAAAGCATCTGCACATCTACATATCCGCACATTTGCACATCAAAAAATCTGCACATCAAAAATTAAAATGCTTCTGCGAGGCTTAAATACAGACCGCTTTGCCGGGTTTCGCCGGTGCGTTTTTCGCCTATGCCGTAGTCTATACGCATGCTGAGGCCTTTTTCAATATCGAAGAAGTAGCGTAGGCCGCCACCAATGTTGGGTTTAAAAGCCGATATTTTGAAAGAATTATTGAATACTTCGCCCACACCTGCAAACCCCACAATACCCAATCGTTCGTTAAAGCGGTAACGTAACTCACCTTGACCGGCAATGAGGTTGCGGTCACGGAAGCGGCCATTGTAATAGCCGCGCATAATTTCATCATTCCCCAACGCGGGCAGCAAGTAGTAAGGTGAACTTTCGCCAACCAGGCTTTGTTCCTGAATATTGATACCAAATACCAGCTTTTTGCTGATTGAAAAAAACTGCGCGTACTCAATATTGAAAAAGCCGCCCTTATAATTATTATTAGCGAACACGCCTTTCAACACATTAAAATAGGTGGTGATAACCGCCCCTTTGGTGGTGTAAGTGTTGTTGTTTCGGCTATCAAACACCAGGGTTGGTCCGGCAAAAATGGTGGTGCCGCCATTTGGCTGACTGCTGGCAGGTAATGTTTCCCAAATACCGCCGGGTGCTTTTTCGTTCAGTTTATAATCGTAACCGCCTGCCACAATGCCCGCGTAAAAATGTTTGCCCAGTCGCTTTTCGGCAGTAAGATTTACCCGGAACCTTTTTTGACCAAGCGGATCTTTATCGGCCTTGCGGGTATCATTGCCCACGCCAAAATAATCGAACGGGAAATTGATAAAGCTCACATTGGCCGTGAAGTGATATTTGTTTTGCGGTGTCCAGTAGTTGGTACTAAGGCTAAAACGGCTTTGGCCTTTGGTGGTAGCCGTGGCATAACCGAATATATTGGATACCCTTGTGCCCTCGTTCAGTGTATCGGTATAAAAGGAATACAAGGCCGATCCACCTGCTTCAACCCCTGTTTCGGGAGCCGAACTGAATACCGGTAATATAAAAAAGCTGCTGTGTTTGCTGGTATCTTTTTCCCAAAGCATTTTGCGTATAAACTTGGGTACAAGGTGCTTTTGAGCGTATATAGGCTGGCAACCCAGCAATATTATGAGTAGTAATAATGTTCTTTTCATCTGGCAGGATAAAGCGCCGCTAAGATGCGAATTAATATTTACAGAGGAGGAAGGGAGGGGCAATTAAAGGATATTCAACTGTCATCCTGAGTGTAACGAAAGGTCTGATTATGCGCTTGCTGAGTTCTTCGTTAGGAATGGTTCTGCTATTATTATCGTTAGTGGATGTACTTTTTTCTTTTCTCTCAAAAGAAAAAAGTACCAAAAAAGAAAAGTCGCGGCTGCGCAAGGAACTTTTAAAGGTTGTGCGTGGGCAGGGCCTGTACTTCCCGTTCCTTACGATGCCGCATTTTTGTCGGTTATGTTAGGTTTGTGCTTTTGTATAATGGGAGCACCATTGTCATGAGTTTAGTGTATTTGAAATCATATCTTTGATAATTAGCTATTTGTGAGTTTTTGTCATTGCGAGGTACGAAGCAATCTCGTAGCGTTTTATGCGCTTTTGTTGGCTTGTGCTGTGATTAGCGTTGATCTGCTCTTGGGCGCAGGGCCCCATTACTTTTGTAGCCACAAAAGTAACAAAAGGGCTTGTCCAGCAAAAGGCTTCTCTGCCGCACAGGGCCTATGCCCTGCAAACCGTGCAGAACTTAGGGCTGGAACTTTTGCCCCGCCGCGCTATTCCATCCCATAAGCAACAAGTTCCTATGCCCGCCTTTGCGCTCGTGCCCTCCACTGTTCTGCCCGTTTTCGCCCGAAGCTGTTTGCTGACGAAAAGGGCTGCCTCTGCTACTTACTCATGAGCCTTTCAGCTTTGACAACTTTTTAAAAGTTGTCAAAGCTTGATCTGGTGAATATATCTCCGCTGTCGCGAGTTTAGCATAGCCTAACTCGTGACTGAGCATGGCGTAAGCTTTCAGCTTACAAAAACGTCGACGGCGAGGCGCCGCAAAATATCCTTCATCCAGCCGAAGCGGAAGCGACTGTAATGTGGGCTACTACGTGGAAGACAAAAACTACCTTCTTTGCGAAGCAGAGAAGGGCCGGGGATGAGTTAGCCAATGTTAACTTTTTAAATACAAATAAGCATTTCAACAAAATACCTACTTTTGCAAAAAATTAACAGTATTCAATATGAGCACTACAACAGCAAGAGGTCCGATCTCTCAATTTATCGAAAAGAACTACCTGCACTTTAACGCGGCAGCATTAATGGATGCAGCTAAAGGCTATGAAACCCACCTGGCCGAAGGCGGTAAAATGATGGTTACCCTTGCCGGTGCCATGAGTACTGCCGAACTGGGTATCTCGCTTGCTGAGATGATCCGCCAGGATAAGATAGCCATTATATCATGTACAGGTGCCAACCTCGAAGAGGATATTATGAACCTGGTAGCGCATTCACACTACAAACGTGTACCTAACTACCGCGATTTGAGTCCGCAGGATGAGTGGGATTTGTTAGAGAACCACTACAACCGTGTAACCGATACTTGTATCCCGGAGGAAGAAGCTTTCCGTCGTTTACAAAAACATATCCACAAAATATGGAAAGATGCTGACGACAGCGGCGAACGCTATTTTCCGCATGAGTTTATGTACAAGATATTGTTAAGCGGCGAGTTGGAGCAATATTATGAGATAGACCCTAAAAACTCGTGGATGCTGGCTGCTGCCGAAAAGAATTTGCCAATTGTAGTACCAGGATGGGAAGACTCAACCATGGGTAACATCTTCGCCTCTTATGTAATAAAAAGACAGATAAAACCAACTACCATGAAGAGCGGTATCGAGTATATGGCATGGTTGGCCGACTGGTATGTTAAAAACTCGGAAGGTAAGGGTATAGGTTTCTTCCAGATTGGTGGTGGTATAGCAGGTGATTTCCCTATTTGCGTAGTACCGATGCTTTACCAGGATATGGAGATGGAAAACATTCCGTTCTGGAGCTATTTCTGCCAAATCTCAGACTCAACCACATCGTACGGATCGTACTCGGGCGCAGTACCTAACGAAAAGATTACCTGGGGTAAACTGGATATTAACACACCGAAGTTTATCGTAGAATCTGACGCTACCATTGTGGCCCCTCTGATATTTGCATGGTTATTAAATCAATAATTAACATCCAAATAATTTTTATAACACAAATAATATCTGTTACAACAGCTTTTGGCAAAAAGTGCGTTTAAAGCACATTCAGGCTATTTTTGGCTTTGTTTAGAACGATTATAAATTGTGGATAACTGTCATTTCTTTGTCAGCCATACTGTAATTAATTTTACTTTTGTGGCTGAAAAGTTAAAAGCCGCGCTAAACGGCGGGGTAGGTCCAGTAACTTTAATATTAATATTATTCAGCATAAATACGCTTTATGAGAAATATCTCATTAATTTTTAAACAATTCACGAGGTCGATTTTATTGGTTGCAGGCTTAGCTGCATACAGCGTAACTGCCAATGCGCAGGCTGATGTTGCGAAAGGTGAGGCAATTTTCAAGGCAAAGTGTACTGCCTGTCATAAAATCGAGCAAAAACTAATTGGCCCGGCACTGGGTCCGCAGCTTACATCAGAAACTGATGATAAGTACCTGATCAAATGGATTCAAAACAATCAGGCCCTTATCGCAGCTAAAGACCCAAAAGCTTTAAAGATATACAACGAGTATCAACAGGCAGGTATGTCGGTTTTTACCGAGTTATCTGATGCTGATGTAATGAACATTATCACTTATGTTCGTGAAGAGCATAAGAAAACAACAGCTGCTCCGGCAGCAGGCGCACCGGGCGCGGCAGCAGCTGCTGATAACGGCCCAAGCGAACTGCTTATCTGGGGTTTAATAGGTGTTGTTGTAATCGCGTTCATCGTAATACTTGTGTTAAACAAGGTTATCGGCACTTTAGAGCGTTTGTTGCTTAAAAACAAAAACATTGTAATTGAAGAAGAGGAAGAAGAAAAGGCACCTGTTGACCGTTTCGCTTTCCTGAAGAAAGTTGCTAAGAACAAAAAACTTGTTTTCTTCCTTGTGCTTTGTTTTGTAGTTGCGTCGGGCAGCTGGAGCTGGGTAACCATGTGGAATACCAACATGCACCAGGGCTACCAACCGGTACAGCCAATCAAATACTCGCACGAGTTGCACGCAGGTGTTATGAAAATTGAATGTCAGTACTGTCACTCAGGCGCGTTCAAATCTAAAAACGCGTCAATCCCATCATTAAACGTGTGTATGAACTGCCACAAGGTTGTTAAAACCGAGTCGCCGGAGATTCACAAAATTTATGATGCATTGGGTTACAATCCTGAAACTTCAACTTATGATGCATCAAAAGCTAAGCCTATCCAGTGGGTACGTATACACAACCTGCCAGATTTCGCTTACTTTAATCACTCTCAGCACGTAACAGTTGGCGGCATCAAATGCCAAAACTGCCACGGTCCTATCGAGACAATGAAAGAGGTTTACCAATACTCACCGCTTACCATGAAATGGTGTATACAGTGCCACAAACGTACCGAAGTTAACGGTAAAGGCAATGCGTACTATGATAACTTGCTTGCTGCTCACTACAAATTTAAAAAAGGTGAAAAAGTTACTGCAGCTATGATGGGTGGTACCGAGTGTGCTAAATGCCACTATTAATAATAACGAAAGAATTAAAAAGAACTTAGCAATTACAGTTTATATAGCTTAAATGGATAGCAATAAAAAATACTGGAAAGGTTTAGAGGAACTGAACAAAACGCCGGAATTTGTTGAGAAAAATAAGCACGAGTTTGCCGAGCCGTTGCCTATTGAGGAATTATTGAGTGGTGCGGGTTTGCAATCAAGAACTCCGCGTCGTGATTTCCTTAAAGCGCTTGGTTTTGGTGTGGGTGCGGTTACTTTGGCAGCCTGCCAGCGTGTACCTGTTCACAAATCAATCCCGTACCTGATTAGGCCAGAGGAGATAACTCCGGGCGTTCCTAACTACTATACATCAACGCATGATGGCCACGCTATATTGGTAAAAACCCGCGAAGGTCGCCCTATTAAAGTTGAGGGTAACCCTAAGGATCTTTTATCAGGTGGGGGTTTAAGTGCGCAATCACAGGCATCAGTTTTAGAATTATATGATGTTAACCGCGTGCAAGATCCTTTATTAAAAGGCAGCACAAGCAGCTGGAACGAGGTTGATGCTTTTGTAAAGAAAGAATTAGCTGCGGTACAAGCCGGCGGTAAAAAAATACGCATCGTATCATCAACAGTTAACAGCCCTTCAACACTGGCTGTTATTGCTGATTTTGTTGCCAAATACCCTGCTGCAAAACACATCAATTACGATGCGGTATCATATACAGGTATTATAAAAGCTAACGAAGCCAGCTTCGGCAAAGCGGTAGTACCTCACTATAACTTTGATAAAGCCGATGTTATTGTAAGCTTCGCGGCCGACTTCTTAGGAAGCTGGATCTCCGGTGAAGAGTTTACAAGACAATATGTTTCAAACAGGAACATGAAATCACTGGAAGAGAAAAAAATGTCTCGCCACATCCAGTTTGAAAGCGGCATGAGCGTAACCGGTACCAATGCCGATGCGCGTATCCCGGTTAAACCGTCTGAACTTGGTTTAGCGGTTATCAACTTATACAATGCCCTTTCAGGTACTACATTGCCGGGTTCAAAAGAACTAAGCACAAAATCTGCAAATACCGCTATCACCCTTGTTGCAAAAGAACTTATTGCTGCAAAAGGTAAAGCATTGGTAGTTGCCGGTGCAAATGATGTAGCTACGCAAACAGTAGTAAACGCTATCAACGCTTTGTTGGGCAGCTACGGTACTACTATCGATATCGAAAATCCATCAAACCAGTTTAAAGGTAACGATGCCGAATTTGTTGAGTTTGTTAACGAAGCGAAACGCGGCGAAGTTGGCGCGGTATTCTTCCTGAATGCCAACCCGGTTTACGATTACTTTAACAACAAGGATATTACCGCTGCTTTAGCTAAAGTACGCTTAAAAGTATCTTTCTCTGATCATAATGATGAAACCGCTGCTGCTTCAACAGTAATAGCGCCAAACCACCATTACTTAGAGTCATGGGGTGATTCAAACGCTATATCAGGTTTCTATACCGTGGTACAGCCAACCATCAACCCGGTTTACAATACACGCCAGGCAGAGCAAAGCTTATTAATTTGGGCTGAAGCACCTGTGGCCGACTATTACACTTACGTTAGAAATAACTGGAGCAATAGCCTGCTTGCATTAGGCGGTTTATCAGGCCAAAGCGGTTGGGAAACTTTACTGCAAACGGGTTTAATCACTACCGCGCCAAAACCGGCAGGTACTTATACAGCAGCAGCTAACGTTAACGCGGCAGCACAAGCTATTGTTAGCCAATCGGCAAAAATTACTGCCAGCGGCGAGCAAGTTGAACTTCAAATTTACCAAAACACATCAGTAGGTGATGGCCGTTACTCAAACAACCCATGGTTGCAGGAGCTTCCGGATTCGGTATCAAAAGTTACCTGGGATAACTATGCTGCCATTGCCCCTAAAACAGCCGAGAAATTAGGTTATGCAGAAGGTGATGTAGTAAAAGTTGAAGCTAATGGTTATGCTGTTGAAGTGCCGGTTTTAATACAACCGGGCCAGGCACAAGGCACTGTATCAATAGCCGTAGGTTACGGACGTACAGCGGCCGGACCGGTAGGTAACAATGTAGGTAAAAACGCTTATCCGTTCTATACTTACAGCAATGGTACACTGCAAACTTCACTGGTTGCTACCATTTCAAAAACAGGCGATGTATCGCCGCTTGCGCTAACACAAACTCACCACTCTTTTGAAGGTCGTGAGGCTGTTATCCGCGAAACTACTTTTAAAGAATTTGTAAAAGATCCGGCTTCAAAAAGCGGTCACGAAGAAAAACACAAAACTTATGATTTGTGGGAAAAATCTTCGAGCAGCGTGCACGAAAGACCTGCTTACGACTGGAAAATGGCTATCGACCTTAATGCCTGTACTGGTTGCGGTGCTTGTATTGTGGCTTGTAGCGCCGAAAATAACATACCTGTTGTAGGTAAAGACGAAGTACGCCGCCGCCGCGAAATGCACTGGATACGTATTGACCGTTACTACAGCTACGAAACTAAAAATGGCGCGGTTACCAAAGAGAAAGAGATTGAGAAATTAGAAGATCTTGACCATGTAACCGTTGTTCACCAACCGATGCTTTGTCAGCATTGCGATCACGCTCCTTGCGAAACTGTATGTCCTGTACTGGCAACCGTTCACTCATCTGAAGGTTTGAACCAAATGGCTTACAACCGTTGCGTAGGTACCCGTTATTGCGCTAACAACTGTCCGTTCAAAGTACGTCGCTTCAACTGGTTCAACTACTGGAACGATTCACGTTTTGATAACTACCTGAACAACGAGCATACGCAATTGGTGCTTAACCCTGATGTTACTACCCGTTTCCGTGGTGTAATGGAGAAATGCTCAATGTGCGTACAACGTATACAATCAAGCAAACTGAAAGCTAAAATTGAAAAACGTCCGTTGGTTGACGGCGAGATCAAAATGGCTTGTCAGCAAACATGTTCAGCAAACGCCATCATATTCGGTAATGCTAATGATCCTAACTCTGAGCTTTCAAAAGCATTAAAGAGCGAAAGAACTTATTATGTGCTTGAAGAGCTTAACGTACAACCGGGTATCGGATACCAGGTTAAGGTTAGAAACTCATTTGAAACTGAATTAGAAGCTTAATTAATACAACAGAGATATAAAATATGGCATCTCACAGTGAATCAATAATCAGGGAACCGTTAATTACCGGCAAGGATATTACCTATGCCCGCATTACTAACGAGGTACTTTTCCCTGTAGAAAATAAACCAAACAAAGCCTGGTGGATAGGCTTTATCACCGCCTTTTTAGGTGCGATGCTTTGGGTGGTAGCTATAAGCCTTACCTTTTGGTACGGTTTGGGCGAATGGGGCTTAAACAAAACTGTAGGATGGGCCTGGGATATTACAGGTTTCGTATGGTGGGTAGGTATCGGCCACGCCGGAACGCTTATTTCGGCCGTATTGCTACTGTTCCGTCAAAACTGGCGTAACTCCATCAACCGCTCGGCAGAGGCGATGACCATTTTCGCGGTAGTTTGCGCGGCTACATACATTGTAGCGCACATGGGCCGCCCATGGTTAGCTTACTTCTGTTTACCATTACCCAACCAGTATGTACTTTGGGTAAACTGGAACTCGGCGCTGATGATGGACGTGTTCGCGATCTCTACTTACTTCTCGGTATCGCTGGTGTTCTGGTACACAGGTTTATTGCCTGATATCGCGTCGATCCGCGACCGTGCACCAAGAGGACTTCGCCGCCGCATCTATTCTGTATTATCATTCGGCTGGACAGGTTCAGTTAAAACCTGGCAGCGTTTCGAAACCGTGTCGCTTATTTTGGCCGGTATATCAACACCACTGGTACTTTCGGTACACACCATTGTATCATTTGACTTTGCTACGTCGTTAGAGCCGGGATGGCACACCACCATCTTCCCTCCATACTTCGTTGCGGGTGCTATCTTCTCGGGTTTCGCCATGGTGCAAACACTATTACTGATCACCCGTAAGGTATTAGGTTTAGAGAACTACATTACCATGTTCCACATCGAATCAATGAATAAGATCATCATCTTAACGGGTTCAATTGTGGGTGTGGCTTATATCACCGAGTTCTTCATCGCATGGTATTCAGGGGTTGAGTATGAGCAATACGCTTTCATCAACCGTGCAACCGGTCCGTACTGGTGGGCATACTGGAGCATGATGTCATGTAACGTGATCTCTCCGCAGTTGTTCTGGTTCAAGAAACTGCGCCGCAGCATTCCGTTCTCATGGTTCCTTTCGGTAGTAGTAAACATCGGTATGTGGTTTGAGCGTTTCGTAATTATCGTAACCTCGTTACACCGCGATTACGTTCCATCGAGCTGGGCTATGTTTTACCCAACCTGGGTTGACTTAGGTGTGTTCATAGGCTCTATCGGTGTGTTCTTTACCTTGTTCCTGTTGTTTATCCGCGTATTACCATCAGTGGCCATGGCCGAGGTGAAACTACTGGTGAAAACAGCGAGCGAGCAAGCCAAAAAGAAACTGATAGATTCAGGTACGCTTGATAAAGAGCACGTAGAGGAATACCTTGAATCATTAAAGAAATACGATAGTGTTGATTTGGCCGATTACGAAATTCAAAAATAAATGAGCAGCACAAAATTTATATTAGGTCTTTTTGATGATCCGGATGATCTGTTACACGGGATCGAGAAGTTACAAAAAAATAGCGTACCTATTTACGATGTTTACTCACCAATGCCAATACACGGTATTGAGGCTAAATTAGGTATCAAAGAATCACGTTTAGGTTATGCCGCTTTTTGCTTTGGCTGCCTGGGTGCAACAGTAATATTCAGTATTATATATTATACCCTGGTACACGATTGGCCGATGAACATTGGTGGTAAACCAACCACATCTGACTGGTGGGCGCCATTAACCCCGGTGTTTATACCATTCACATTTGAGTGGACCATATTATTCACCGCGTTTGGTATGACGTTTACCTTCTTTGCAGCCACACACCTTTTCCCGGGCCGTGCGCCAAGGGTAATGGACCTTAGGGCAACTGACGATCGTTTTGTGATCGCTATTGACGCCAAAGGCAATGTGCCGCACGATGATATCACTAATTTGTTAAAAGAAGCAGGAGCTGTAGAAGTTAAGCATAACGACAGAAAATATGTTAGCTATGAATAAGTTTAAAGTATTGGGGACAACGGTTATCGCTATCGCTGCATCGGTATTCATTACCTCATGCAAAGATAAAAGAAGCACCGGTTGGGAATACGCCCCCAATATGTATGAGCATAAAGCGTATGAGCCTGATCAGGCTAATCCAAATTTCGCTGATGGTAAAACCGCGCAGGTGCCACCCGCAGGTACAATACCGGTAGGTTTTCAGAGATTCGATTTTCCGAACACCCGCGGTGGTTATGATAGTGCAAGTGTTGCCGTTAAAAACCTGTTGCCTGCTACTGCAGCTAACTTAAAAGATGGTAAAGTGCTGTTCATCAGCTTTTGCTCGCCATGCCATGGTAAAACCGGGCAGGGTGATGGTGAAGTTGTAGCGCATGGTTATCCGCCACCTCCGTCATACTCAAAAGGTCAGTCATCACGCGGCGGCGAAATGAAAGACCTTACCGATGGTAAAATATATCACACCATTACTTATGGTGTAAACGCGATGGGGTCTTATGCTTCCCAGTTATCTCCGCAAGAGCGCTGGAAAGTGGTTTTATATATTCACCATTTACAAACTTTATAATATAAATTAAATGGGTACTCATAATAGTATTGACGAACGTTTTGAATTTTCAGGCAAAGTAAAAACCTGGAGTTTAATAGCTATTGTTATAGGTATATTAGGTATAGTATACGGCTTTTTGATTGATAAAAGCGAAGCCGGTGTACAACGTACTTTTTCGAGCTTGCTGCTCATGTCATATTACTTTGCCTGTGTAACTATGGCGGGTGTTTTCTTTTGCGCTTATCAATACATGGCGCAGGCCGGTTGGTCGGCTTCCATATTGAGGGTGCCGCATGCTTTGGCTAAAGTATTACCTATTGCAGGTTTAATATTAATAGTGGTTGCTACAGCAGGTTTGCTTACCAACCATGAAATTGTTGAAGACGGAAAAACAGAAACTGCTCCTTATTTATACGCGCATTGGGCTGCGCATGGTTTAACTACCCCAGGCACTGCAAACTACGATCCTATCATTGCAGGTAAATCAGGTTTCCTTAACATCCCGACCTTCTTTGTATTTATGGTAGTGGTATTGGGCTTGTACTCATGGTTCGGTAGCCTTTTGGTTAAATATTCAAACAACGAAGATGAGTTGGGCGGTATGTTCAACTACAATAAGAGCTTTAAAATGTCGGCTATATTTTTGGTGATCTTCGGTTTCACCTTCCCGATATTCGCTTTCGACGCGGTGATGTCATTAGACGCGCACTGGTTTTCAACCATGTTTGGTTGGTACAACCTTGCCGCCATGCACGTTAGCGGTTTAGCTGTAATTGCATTAATTGTTATCGTATTACGCAAACAAGGTTATATGCAATGGGTTAGAGAAGATCACCTGCACAACTTAGGTCAGCTGATCTTTGGTTTCTCTATCTTCTGGACGTATGTTTGGTTCTCTCAGTTCTTCCTGATCTGGTATGCCAACATGCCCGAAGAAACCATCTATTTCTACAAAAGATGGGAGCCTGAATACAAATTCTGGTTCTGGATCAACCTGGTACTTAACTTCTTGTCGCCGCTGTTACTGTTAATGTCTCGCGATGCGAAACGTTTAACCAGCCGCTTAGCTTTCACTTGCGTAGTGATATTAATTGGTCACTGGCTTGATTATTACCTGATGATTATGCCGGGTACGGTGGGTGAGCACAGAGCGTTAGGTGTACAGGAAATTACTATTACGATAGGTTTTGTTGGCTTATTTGTGTTCCTGACATTCAGAGCTTTAGCCGGGTTTAAGTCACTTATCCCTAAAAAGCATCCGTTTATTGAGGAGAGCCTTCATCATCACATATAATAAATTGTTATTTTTGCACTCAAATACAGAATACCAAACAAAATAGTAAAATGGCATTCAGAAAACTACTAAATTCTAAAAAACTACTTTCGCTTTTTGCGATGCTGACGCTGTTTGGCACTAACGTGCTAATGGCTGCCGAAGCTGCAACTGCCGCCGCTACCGATGAAAAACCGGGTGTTGGCTTAGGCCCATTATACTATGTGCTGTTATTCTTTGTACTGTGCCTGGTTGTTGCCGTTGTAGGTAAAATATTCAGGATATATGATCTGACACAACAGATACAAGGTAAAAAAGCCCTTAACTGGAATAACATTATGGGTATTGGCTTCCTGTTGTTCCTGATACTTGGATTGATTGGCGCTTACTGGGAATTTACAGTACAAGGTGCCATGATACTGCCTGAAGCGGCATCTATCCACGGTGTTAAAACCGATGAGATGTTCTTCATTACGTTTGGTATAACGGTAGTAGTGTTTGTAGTTACACAAATACTATTGTTCGGTTTCGTATTCAAGTACAAACACAATGCCGACCGTAAAGCTTACTACTATCCGCATAACAATACCATCGAAAAGATTTGGACCATTGCACCTGCTATAGTACTTACCGTGTTAGTGGTATTCGGTTTCTTCACATGGCAATCAATCACCAATTCGGTTAATACCAAAGGCGATTTAAATATTGAGGTTACCGGTCACCAGTTTGCCTGGGAGATCCGTTACCCCGGTAAAGACCAAGTTTTAGGTAAAAGCAACTTTAAATTAGTTAGCGGTGCCAATAAAGTAGGTGTTAACTTTAAAGATAAAAATAGCTTTGATGATATTACTGCCGATACTATTGTAATACCTGTACGTAAAACGATCAGATTGAACATACACGCACAGGATGTTATCCATAGCGTTTATATGCCTCACTTCCGTGTACAATTGAACGCGGTACCGGGTTTACCTACTTTCTTCAAGTTTACGCCAACCATCACTACTAAAGAGATGCAAACCAAGCTTGACGATCCGAAATTTCAATACCTGTTATATTGCAACAAAATTTGCGGTGGTGGTCACTACAACATGCAAAAAATTGTGCGCGTGGTTACCGAAGCAGAATATCAGCAATGGATATCACAACAAAAACCTTATTTGAGCGATCAGTTGAAGAAAGACTTAAAGTTTGCCGAAACAAACGAGCCAAAAAAGGAATCAGAAAACAGCAGGTTAGCACTTAATAATTAATAAAAAGAAATAATAGCGAATATGTCAACATTATCAGTTCAGGATCACGGAGTACATCATGACGAACACGGTCACGAACACCATCATGATACCTTCCTGACCAAATATATATTCAGCCAGGATCATAAGATGATCGCCAAGCAATTCCTGATCACAGGTATTACTATGGCTGTTATCGCGATGATATTATCTATCTTGTTCAGGATACAGTTAGCCTACCCTGATAAAGCGTTCCCTTTAATGGAAACCTTGTTAGGCCGTTTTGCACCTGAAGGTCGTTTAGATTCTAACTTCTACCTGTCGTTAGTAACTATACACGGTACCATCATGGTATTCTTTGTACTAACAGCCGGCTTAAGCGGTACTTTCAGTAACTTGCTAATACCATTGCAGGTTGGCGCGCGTGATATGGCTTCGCCATTCATGAACATGCTTTCATACTGGTTGTTCTTTTTGGCCAGCGTTATCATGCTAAGCTCTTTCTTTGTTGAAAAAGGCCCTGCCGGTCCGGGATGGACTATCTATCCGCCGCTATCTGCTTTACCAAAAGCAATGCCGGGTTCAGGTACAGGTATGACTTTGTGGCTCATCAGTATGGTTCTTTTCGTAGCATCATCATTAATGGGTGGTATCAACTATGTAAGTACTGTGTTGAACATGCGTACTAAAGGTATGGATCTTTGGAAAATGCCTTTAACTATCTGGGCTTTCTTTCTTACCGCTATATTAGGTGTATTGGCATTCCCTGTACTGGTTGCAGGTGTTGTATTGCTTATCTTCGACCGTAGCTTTGGTACCAGCTTCTACTTATCGGAAATTGTGGTACAAGGCCAGGCGATGCCTTTTGAGGGTGGTAGCCCGATATTGTTCCAGCACTTATTCTGGTTCCTGGGTCACCCGGAGGTATACATCGTAATTATGCCGGCATTAGGTATCTCTTCAGAGATCATCACTACCAACTCACGTAAACCTATCTTCGGTTACCACGCGATGGTTTATTCACTGATTGGTATTACCGTACTATCGTTCATCGTATGGGGACACCACATGTTTGTAACGGGTATGAACCCTTTCCTTGGCGGTGTGTTCATGATCACTACGCTGATCATCGCGGTACCATCAGCAGTAAAAACATTCAACTATTTAGCTACGCTGTGGCGCGGTAATATCAGGTTCACGCCTGCTATGCTTTTCGCTATCGGTTTAGTGTCTTTCTTTATATCGGGTGGTTTAACAGGTATATTCCTGGGTAACGCCGCGTTAGATATTAACCTGCACGATACCTACTTCGTGGTAGCTCACTTCCACCTGGTAATGGGTTCGGCGGCTATATTTGGTATGCTTGCCGGTGTTTACCACTGGTTCCCTAAAATGTTCGGTAAAATGATGGACGAGAAGCTGGGTTACCTGCACTTCTGGTTAACATTTATCGGTGCTTACCTGGTATTCTTCCCAATGCACTTTATGGGCTTGGATGGTGTACCTCGCCGTTACTATGCCTTCACAGAGTTTGAATCAATGTCACGCTGGTTATCAGTGAACACATTCATTACCTGGGCGGCTATCATGTCCGCACTGGCACAGGTTGCGTTCCTGTTCAACTTCTTTTACTCAATATTCTTTGGTAAAAAAGCGCCGCAAAACCCATGGGAGTCTAATACTTTAGAGTGGACTGCACCGGTTGAGCACATACATGGTAACTGGCCGGGCGAGATCCCAACCGTTTACCGTTGGCCTTATGATTACAGCAAGCCGGGTCACGATGCAGATTTTATTCCGCAAACAGTGCCTTACTCTGAAACCATGAGTTCAAACGTTCCGCATGATTTTGAAGACAATGCTGCCGGTTTGGAAGAACTTACCAAATGGACAAATGCACAAAAAGCTAACGAACAAGTAAAATAATTTAAATTACTGATCTGATCTTTTAGGGTATCTGTACCGGAAATTTTTCCCTCAACAGATACCCTAAATTTTTAGAAGATATTCAATGAGTAGTCCCGCATCAAAAAACAGATTTTTAAAGATCAACCTTATCACGATCGTTCTGCTTTTTGTATTGATATTGGCGGGAGGTGTAGTTAGAAGCACTGGTTCAGGAATGGGTTGCCCCGACTGGCCTAAATGTTTCGGACAGTTTATACCCCCAACACAATTATCAGAGCTGCCTAAAGATTATAAGCAGCAATATGCTGATAAACGTTTGGCCAAAAATCAGCGTTTTGCACACACGCTTGATGTATTTGGTTACAGCGACCTTGCACAGCGTATACGCGACGATAAATCTATACTGGTGCCCGAAGAGTTTAACGCCGCCAAAACCTGGACGGAATACGTTAACCGTTTGGTAGGCGCCATTAGCGGTGTGTTTTTATTGCTGCTGGCCATCTTTTCATTTAAATATGGTAAGGTGAATGTTTGGATACCTGTATTAAGCGTTTTTAACCTGATACTGGTAGTTTTTCAGGCATGGTTAGGCTCAATAGTGGTATCAACAAATTTGATAGCCTGGATAGTTACCGTACACATGCTTATTGCCTTGGCAATATTGGGTATTTGTATTTTAACCTATCATTTGGCTAAAACACATGGTAAACCACCCTTGCAAATAAAGGGTATTGTATATGTATTTACCTTTATCGCTTTGGCTTTAAGCGTAGTACAAATAGCAATGGGAACAGAAGTGCGTGAGCAAATAGATGCCGTGGCCGATCACTTTCAGGGTGGTTACCGCGAATCTTGGGTAAAGAACGCGGGTGAGATATTTCTTAATCACCGTAACCTTGCCCTGATGGTATTATTGGCTAATTTGATGTTATACGCGTTGATACGTCGTGGTTTTATACGCCATTCGGTACAACAGCAGTTAATGAGCTTCACCTTTTTGATGATCATGCTTCAAATAGTTACCGGCATACTGCTTTCATACTTCTCGCTGCCGCCTTACGCGCAGGCAGCGCATATTGTGTTGGCGAGCCTTATATTTGGGGCACAATTTTATTTGGTTTTAAATTTATACCGTACGGTTGATATACAGGGGGCGCGCAGATGAGCTGGAGTGACTTTTCGAAGCTGATTAAATTACGACTTACCTTTTTGGTAACGTTTTCGGCGTCGATATCATTTTTGATAGGCAGCAAGGTGAACGGCGAGATCGTGTGGGGAAATTGGATGATACTTATCATCGGTGGCTTTTTGGTTACCTCGGCAGCCAATTGCTTTAACGAGATCATAGAGAAAGACCTTGATAAGCTGATGCGCCGTACTGCCGACAGGCCAATACCTGCCGGACGTATGAATACCGGCCAGGCTTTGGTGATGGGCTTATTTATGGGGATATTTGGTACTTACCTATTAGGTAAGCTAAACCCTACGGCAGGCTTTTTATCGGTATTCTCTATTGTGTTATACGCGTTTTTATACACGCCGCTTAAGCGTAAATCGCCCATTGCGGTATTTGTAGGGGCTATACCGGGCGCGTTGCCACCACTTATTGGTTATGTGGCCGCTCATCCTAAAATTGATTACATAGCATTGATCTTGTTCGGGATACAGTTCGTATGGCAGTTTCCGCATTTTTGGGCTATTGCCTGGGTGCTGGATGATGATTATAAACTGGCCGGTTTCAGGCTGCTGCCGTCGGGTAAGCGCGATACCACCAGCGCGGTTTTCGCCTTTATATCCACCCTTATTATGTTGCCGGTAAGTTTATTGCCAACATATTATGGTTGCGGCGGTTATTGGGTAGGCGGCATATCGTTAATAGTAAGCCTTATATTTTTGTACTTTGGCTTTGGTTTGATGCGTAACCGCGATATTAAATCGGCACAAAAATTAATGTACGGCTCGTTTTTATATTTGCCTATAGTACAACTGGCATTTTTATTTGATTTTATAGGAAAGGTGTAATGATGATGGCTCAGATACAACAAGAAAAAGATAAGCTCGACCTAACGCCCAAGAAATTCAACATGTGGATCTTCATATTCACATCGTTTATGTTCTTCGCGGCGCTTACCAGCGGGTTTATTGTATACAGTGGGGGTAAGGGGCACGCTTTAAATTTAACCCTGCCGTCGGTGTTTTTATACAGTACTATTACCATTGCGGTCAGTAGTATTACCATGTTCCTGTCGTCGCGGGCTGCAAAAACATTGCAGTTTGGGCAACAACGAATATTTTTATGGCTTACCATATTATTAGGGATAGCCTTTTTTGCCATACAAATTTATGGCTGGGGTATTTTAATAGATAAACAGATCTATTTTATCAACCCCAACGCGTCCGTATCATTTGTTTATGTGTTTACGGCAATGCATTTAATACACATTTTGGCCGGTTTGTTGTTGTTAGTTAATACGCTTGTTAAAAGCTATCGCAACACAGCACAGGTTAAGAACTTGTATAACATGGAAATGTCCGCTATATTTTGGCATTTTGTCGATATTATATGGATTTATCTCTATGTTTTTTTACTTTTGAACCAGAATTAATTAATCTACAAACAAGTACAAATGAGTACAACAGTATCACAAATTGATGAAGTAAAAACAACGCCTTGGGCAGGTGGTAGATCTCCCTTCGCTGTTGAATATGGTAAAATGATGATGTGGTTCTTCCTCCTATCGGATGCGTTCACATTTTCATCGTTACTTATCGCTTACGGAGCATTGCGTTTTAGCGCGGTTAGCTGGCCGGCGGCAGATCATGTATTCCAATCAGTTCCGCTAACTACTATTGAGCATGGCGCGCCACTGGTGTTTGTAGGTATCATGACGTTTATTCTTATTCTTAGCTCGGTTACTATGGTATTGGCGGTTGAAGCCGGTCATCGTAACTCACGTAAAGAAGTAATAGGATGGATGATAGCTACCGTAATTGGCGGTTTCTTATTCCTGGGTTGCCAGGCATTAGAATGGAGCCACTTACACCACGAAGGTTTTTGGTGGGGGAGTATCCCGGGTCCGGAAGAACTTAAGCAATATTTTACTAAAGATGCTGTAGTATCAACCACTTACACACAACAGTTTGCTAACCTGTTCTTTACTATAACCGGTTTCCATGGTTTCCACGTATTTAGTGGTGTTATCATCAACATAGTTATTTTGATAAATACCATTGCAGGTACTTACCAAAAACGCGGCAGCTATTTAATGGTTGAAAAAGTAGGCCTTTACTGGCACTTTGTAGATCTTGTTTGGGTATTCGTATTTACCTTCTTCTATTTAGTTTAATAATATAAAAAGCATACAATCATGTCATTAGAACATACAGAGAATCACGAACACGGCGAAGCGCATGAAGGCATGACCCGTAAAAAAATAGTGGTAGTATTTTTAATATTATTAGCTGTAACCATAGTAGAGTTCTTTATAGCACTTTACCTGGTGCCAAAAGGCCACATGAAAATAGAAACCGCTAATCCGGTTTATATTTTGCTTACGCTGTTTAAAGCATACTACATTGTAGCATTCTTTATGCACCTTAAATTTGAAAAAGCAGGCTTAATATATTCGCTTGTAGTACCAATATTGTTCATCATCGGTTTAATACTTGTACTCACTAACGAAAGCCATCACTGGGTAGCTCTTTTCGCAAGATAATGCGCAATTCCGGTATTGGAAAAAAAATAATAATCCTGGTGCTCATATTAGCAGTACCGGGATTTTTATATTATTTACTAACTGTAGGCGGTAAAAACCGCTACAAAAGTCTCCCTTTCTTTGGCCCTAAGGTGCTTGCCAAAACAAGCCATAAGTTTCATGGCACGGTAATACCCGACACTATATTTCATAAGCTGCCGGCCTTTACCCTTACCGATCAGGAGGGCAAAGTGATTACGGATAGTACATTTGCCAATAAGATATTTATTGCAAGCTTTTTTTACACGGGCTGTGGCAATGCTTGTGATGTGATCAACGAAAACGTGCGTAAACTGGCTGTAACCTACCAAAAGAACAACATGGTAAGGTTTGTATCCATAACGGTTGATCCGGAGCATGATCAGCCTTTAATGCTGAAACACTATGCCGAAAAGTTTAAGTTGCCCGCCAGTAAATGGCTCTTTTTAACAGGCGATACCACACAGGTATATAACCTGGCGCAAAACGGCTTTCTGTTGAACGCTGCGAAGATGCCCGACGGACAATTTGTATTTAACGATAAGCTGGTGCTGATCGATGCTGAAAAACGCATCCGCGGATATTACCCGGGCAATAAGATACAGGAGATCACCCGGCTTAACGATGAGATAAAAGTGCTGATATCCGAAGAATTAAGAAAGATCAAAGCCCCTAATTAAAAATAAGTAATGACAGATAAGTTTATATTCAGGTTTGTAGCCGCCGTATCCATATTTGTATTTTTGGTAGTGGTAATACTTAACCGCAAAATTATACCTGCGCCTGCCGTATTGCCATCGTTCATCTACTTTTTACCCAAGCTTAATGCCATACTAAACGGTACGTGCAGCGTATTGCTGCTGGTATCGTTATACTACATTAAAAAAGGCAACATCACCCTGCACAAACGCATTAACATTTTAACGTTTTGCCTGTCGGCATTATTCCTGGTTTCGTACATAGGTTTCCATTACCTGGCACCCGAAACCAAATATGGCGATGCAGATCATAACGGTATAGTAAGCGAAGCCGAAAAGACCGCTGCGGGAGGTATACGTTATGTTTACTACGTGATACTGGTTACCCACATTATACTGGCGGCAGGCGTGTTGCCATTGGTTTTAATGAGCTTTTACCGCGGTTTGCAAATGCAGGTAGAAAAACACCGCAAACTGGTACGCTGGACGTTCCCGATATGGCTGTATGTAACCGTTACAGGCGTAATTGTTTATTTAATGATATCGCCCTGGTACAACTTTTAAGTTATTAATTCGTTAATTTTACAGTGATGAAGGCATTAAGAATATTATTGATTTTGGTAGTATTATCGTTATCGGTAGCAACCACACAAAAAGCAGTAGCGCAATGCGCGGCGTGTACCGCGGCCGTTGAAACAAATAACGCCAGCGGCGACACAAAAACCAGCGGACTGAACAGCGGTATTATGTATTTACTGGCTATGCCATATATTGCGGTTGCTATTGTAGGTTTTGTATGGTATAAAAAATACCGTCGTAAAAACGTTGCTATCCAGATGCGCAGTACCGAGAAACTGCATCTTAACTAATCTATAAAAACATTAGCTATGGCCCAAACTCCAAAAGCATGGGCAATGCTACATGCAAAATGTCCGCGATGCCGCCGGGGAAAGATGTTTGTGGGTGGCATGTACTCTTTCGGCAGTAACAAGATCAATGAACGCTGCCCGCATTGCGGACTGATGTTTGAAATTGAGCCCGGTTACTTTTACGCTGCCATGTATGTAAGTTACGCCCTTAACATTGCCGAAGCTGTTGGTATTGTTATAGCTACCTACACGCTCACGCACAATGCCGATTCGCCATGGTTGTACACCTGCGCCATTTTAGGCGGATGCTTTTTGCTGGCACCAATAAATTTCAGATATTCACGTGTAATATTGCTGTACTGGTTATCGCCCAAGATACACTATCAGCCTTATTTAGATACCGATGATAATAAAGGAAACACTTGATTTTTTAAAGGATTTAACGGTAAATAACAATCGCGAATGGTTTATGGATAATAAACCGAGGCACGATAAGGCCCGCGAGAATGTTATTGATTTTACCGGCGAACTGATAAAAGAGGTCCACAAGATTGATCCGGCGGTTGATGAAAACCTCGACCCTAAGAAATGCGTAATGCGTATTTACCGAGATGTACGCTTCAGTCCGGATAAAACACCGTATAAACGCAATTTCGGCATCAGTTTATCGCGACAGGCCAAAGGCGTACGCGGATCAGAATACTATATCCACATTGAGCCCGCTAAGGCTTTTGTAGCTGGTGGCTACTGGATGCCCGAAGCCGCGCACCTGAAAGCCATAAGGCAGGAAATTGATTATAACGCCCATGAGCTTAAAAGTATAGTTGACGAACCCGGCTTTGTTAAACTATTCGGCAACTTCCGCGATCAGGAGAAACTAAAGACCTTACCGCGCGACTATGCCGCCGATAATGAAAATATTGAACTGCTGAAGCTGAAAAGCTTTATCGCTTTCCGTAATTTGGAGGATAAGGAACTATTGCAAAAAGACCTGGTTAAAAACGTGGCCGACCTTTGCAGTAAGATCTATCCGCTTAATGTATTTATAAATAACGCAATTGCTTAATATTATGAAGATAAAACACCTTTTTTTAGCCGCGTTCCTGTTGATGGCATTACAAGCATGCGTGGTAATGTCGCCCAAAAAGCACAAAGCCATGCTGGCGCAAATTGATTCGTTAACCAACCGTACCAGTACGCTGGAAGAAGAGCTGGCCCGCCTGCGTGCCGATAGCTCACGCATCAATAAAGAACTGGCCGATTTACAAAGTAACTACAACACCGTTAATGGTAATTTAAAGGCGACATCGAGCAAGGTAAACCAACTCTCCGCCGACCTGCAAAAACGTGAAGCCCGCCTGAAAGAAGTAGAAGATATTCTGCGTAAACGCGACGAAGCCACCAACGCCCTGCGCGATAAACTGCAAAAAGCACTGCTTGGTTTCCAGGCCAGCGGTTTAACGGTTGATATCCGCAATGGTAAAGTATATGTATCGCTTACCGATAAACTGTTGTTCCCGTCGGGCAGTATTGTTATTGACGATAAGGGTAAACAAGCCCTGCAACAACTGGCCGTAGTATTGAATAAAGAAACCGATATCAATATATCAGTAGAAGGCCATACCGATGATAAAAAGGTGATCAGCCTTGGGCAGATCAAGGATAACTGGGATTTGAGCGTATTGCGTGCAACCTCTGTTAGCCGCTACCTTACCGAAGTAGAGAAGATAGACCCGCAACGTATCACCGCGACCGGCAAAAGCCAGTACCAGCCTATCGACCTGGCAGGTACTAACGAAGCCCGTGCACGTAACAGGCGTATCGAAATTGTGCTCTCGCCAAAGTTAGATGAGCTGTACAATTTGATAACGAAATAAAGAGTTTTTAAACTCCATTCACGCGTCATTGCACGTGGTGAAGTAATGCCTCTGCATAGTTTAGAGATTGCTTCACTGCATTCGCAATGACGTTTTTATTTGGAGTTTGAAATGATCTGCGCCAAACAAAAACACAGACCTGACATACCCTAAAAAATGCGGCATCGTAAGGAATGGGTAGCACTGTCACTGCTAAAGCACGAACGTTAATAATTCCTTGCGCAGCCGCAATGTTATTCACGGTTGTTCGTTTTAAGGCGTTCATGAGATCGCTACGCTCAGTTTTTCTTTGGTGACTTTCTTTTTTGAGAGAAAAAAGAAAGTTACATCCACTAACGTTCAATTATAGCACAA
Organism: Mucilaginibacter sp. GW821-FHT07G05; assembly: GCF_059418565.1. Classification (NCBI taxonomy): domain Bacteria; kingdom Pseudomonadati; phylum Bacteroidota; class Sphingobacteriia; order Sphingobacteriales; family Sphingobacteriaceae; genus Mucilaginibacter; species Mucilaginibacter sp. GW821-FHT07G05. The sequence continues at coordinate 532,258 of NZ_JBWKQC010000004.1, forward strand.
CCATTCCTAACGAAGAACTACATAACAATAGATGCTTCGTACCTCAGCATGACAGTGTGGGATTATGGCTATTGCTAATCAGAGGTTAATTTTATGAGTTTTTTTCCTATACCCCCTTGTTACCATAAACCTACCATAAAACTCTTTCTCATCCACAATGCTGTATCCATAGTCAGTAAATAATTTACCGGTATCGGGTAATTTGGCGGAATCAATGCTTTTAAGGAGCTTGAAAAACACGATCATGCTGTTTAAAAGCAGCCATTGCCACCACTTGCCGGTTAACTGAAAATCGGTATCGAGCCATAGTGCGCCGGGTTTTAAAAGGCTGTCGATATGTTTGAAGGTGGGGCTTAGTTTTTCGTCGGTATAGTTGTCTAATAGGAAAGGGGTGATCACTACATCAAAAGACTGTAGCATATTTACGTTTTCTACGGCGTTGTTAATAAATGTAATGGTATTGCCTGCCGCTTTTCGTTTTTGGGATAGCGCCGTCATTTTAGCGGAAATTTCCACATAGGTGATATGCAGCCCTGATGGATGTATCGCCGCGATATCTTCGATAATTCGACCGGTGCCGCCGCCAATGATAAGTATCTGCGCATTTGCAGGGATAAGCGGCAGCAGGCATTGCTGTGCTTGTATAGGCGCGTTGCCATACACCAATCGCGATAGCCAATCATAAAAACCGGCGGAGCTATCGTAATTAGAGGCCATGATTGTTGATCAAGCTGAAAGCGGCTACAAACACGTATTGCAGTATCAGCACCCCATCTAAATAAAAGAAATAGTAATACTCGTTCTTTTCCCAGGTTGAGCGGAAGATGAGCCAGCCGGTGAGCACAACGGTGAAAGTAAGGGCGAAGAAATCGGTGTTAAAGCCGTTATGTCTGAACAGGAAGAGCAGTACTATATAGCCCGCCAACAGAAACTGGCAAAACAGGTAGGCATTTCTTTCGCCCCAAACTACGGGAATGGTTTTGAGGCCCGATTGACGGTCCTGAAAGAGGTCGCGGATATCAAACGGCACTGTGAGCGCGCCGATGAACAAAAAACGCTTGGCGGATAGAATAACCATGTCGCGCATGGATACATCGGCAATATGCCTAACCTGCGCTTCGAGGATGGGCAGCAATACACAGCTCAATACCCAAACCGAGGTTATTAAAAAGGGCTTTAAGCCGGGGATGTTACGCAGGCCGAACTTTTGATCGCCAAGGGTAAACAGGGGCAAGCCGTAACAAACGGAAACTATCCCCATAAATACCAGTAATATTTTTGAGGCCGTGCCCACCATGAAAAACAAAGGGGCAAGCGAGAGGAGGCAAATAATGGTAAAGCTCACCATCAACCTGTAATGACTAAAAAACCAGCGCACCCTTACATAGGGCGACTTTTCGGGATATTTTGGTCGGGTAATAAGTATGCAGAAATTATAGATCCCCAATGTAGAGGTAAACAGCAAGGCCAGCACCGCGAACACCGGTTTCGCCCCGATGAGGTGGAAAGTGACCAGCCCCTGCGCCACAGCGCATAAAGCCATAAACACATTGCTGAAAAGCAAAAAATCGAGTATTGGCTGTAGCAGTTTCTTCATGATTGGTTAACAGCCTGCAAGGTTTACGCTTTAGGCAAATTCGGGTCTTGTCCGGCTTTTAATTCAAATATCGTTATCTCCGGCAATATTCCAATTCTGCCGGTGCTGCCTAAAAAGCCGTAACCCACATTTACGTACAATTGCTGCGCGCCTTCACGATAAAAACCAGCCCATTCCCGGTACACATATTCTATGGGGCTCCATTGAAATTGCTCGGTTTGTACGCCAAACTGCATACCGTGTGTATGGCCCGAAAACATGGCATCTATCTGCGGGTAATCTTTTAAAACCTGTGCACGCCAATGTGAAGGATCATGCGAGAGTAAGAGTTTTACTGGCAGATCGCCGGTGTCTTTTACGGCGAGATCCATGCGGCCATATTTAGGGAAACGGCTTAATTCTCCCCAGTTTTCAATGCCTAAAATGCCAATCTCTTCACCATCTACTTTTAAGCGGCGATTGGTGTTCATTAACAGATCCCAACCCAGGTTTTTATGGGTAGCGATCATATCGTCGAGGTTTTTGCGCTTGGCAGCCGCGTCGGGCCACCAGGCATAGTCGCCATAATCGTGATTACCGAGGGTGGAGTATACACCCAACGGGGCTTTTACCTTGTTGAAAATGTCCTGGTAGTCGCGCATCTCGCTGGTCATATCGTTTACGAGGTCGCCGGTAAAAAATATCATGTCGGCCTTTTCGCGCATCAGCATTTCCACGCCGCCAACTACGGCTTTCTTTTTAAACAAACTGCCCGAATGAATATCCGAAATTTGCCCCAAGCGTAAGCCATCAAATGCTTTTGGTAAATTGGTGAGGTACAGCTTACGGTATTTAACCCGGTAATCATACGCGCCAGATATAGAACCATACGCCATAGCGCCAAGCGGTACAGCCCCGGCGATCAACCCGGCCTTAAGCAAAAACTCCGAACGGGGGATAGGCGGGAACTGCGGCGCAGCAGTATCAGCGGGTTTTACTTGCGGTTGCTGTTTTTTGCGTTTAAGCCTGATGAACAGTCTGCGGATATCATCAATAAACACAAAGGGCAGGTACGATACCTTAATGATCACCTGTATAAAGAACAGCAGCATTATTGCCGCCCTTATACCTACGTTAAGCTTAACGTAAACAGCCAGGTACAAGCCAATAATGAGCAATACCGATATGGTATAAAAAGCAATGGCGAAATACCTGCTTTGGATAAATCGCCATTTTTTGAACGCGCCCCTAAGACCGCTTATAATGTAAATATCGGCTACTAAAAGCAGCACGCTAATAATTGTTATTGCTAACCCTTTTCCGTTCATTCTTTAATGTTAATACCTGTCGTCGTCCAGATCGAGGTCGTCCTCATCGGGCTGCAAGTTAAACAAGCTATTGAACATATCAGAAAAAGCGAAGCCATTATCTAAAAATCCTTTGTTAAGCTGCGAAAATTCGGCCAGGCCGTGCAATACAAACTCCATCAGCAACAGCTGCTGGTTTTCGCTCAGGCGTGGGTGGAATTGCTTAACTAAGGCTTTTAACCCCGTTACGGAGTTCAGCTCTTTTTTGTATTCGGCGGCAGCTAAACCATCTAACAGAGACAAGTTATTGCCATTGCCAAACCAGTTGATAATTTCAGCATACGGGTTTGCCGCTTTTGATTTCTTAGCCTTTTCGGGATCGGGGAAGAATTGCAGCAGCAGGCTTTTGATAGCTTTACCTATCAATATGTTAGCTACCTTGGCCGGACCTTCGAGTTCGCCTTCGTAAACCAGTTCTATTTTACCGGTAATAGCCGGGATAACACCCAGGAAATCGGAAATACGTACAGTAGTGCTTTTTTCATTATTAATGATCATGCGGCGCTCGGCATTGCTGATCAAATTTTCGTAGGCCGAAATGGTTAAACGAGCCGATACGCCCGATTTTTTATCGATATACTCCGAATTACGTGCCTCAAAAGCGATCTGCTCTACCAGATCTTTTACTAAACCATCAGATTCAATGGTGCTGCGTTGTTCAGGGGTAAGGGATGCTTCCTGCTGGGTGATTTTGCGCGAAATTTCAACCGAACGAGGGTAGTGAGTTAAGATCTGGCTCTCAATCCTATCTTTCAACGGCGTTACTATCGAACCACGATTGGTATAATCTTCTGGGTTGGCGGTGAATACGAACTGAAGATCTAAAGGTAAGCGCAGCTTAAAACCACGAATTTGAATGTCTTTTTCTTGCAGAATGTTGAACAGCGATACCTGGATACGGGCTTGCAGATCGGGCAGTTCATTAATTACGAAGATACCACGGTGTGCACGCGGAATCAATCCGAAGTGGATCACCCGCTCGTCGGAATAGGTCAGTTTCATGGTGGCTGCCTTGATGGGGTCAACATCACCAATCAGGTCGGCAACGGTAACATCGGGTGTAGCCAGTTTTTCGGTATAACGTTCAGAGCGGTGTACCCACGCGATAGGGGTATCGTCGCCTTTTTCGGTAACCACGCTATGCCCGTACCATGATATAGGGTTCAAAGGGTCATCAAATAATTCCGATCCTTCAATATAAGGTACATATTCATCAAGCAGGTTTACCAGCAAACGCGCTATGCGGGTTTTTGCCTGTCCGCGTAAACCCAGCAGCAAAATATTGTGGCGCGAAAGAATGGCAGTTTGCAGATCGGGAATCACCGTATCTTCAAAGCCGATGATACCCTCAAAGCCACCCTCGTTTTTTTGCAGCTGCGTAATCAGGTTTGCCCTCAATTCATCCTTTACCGAACGGCTTTTATAATCCGTTTGCTTTAGCTGGCCAAGGGTTGTTATGTCTGTTATTTTTTTAGTCATTATATTTTTTTTGGATTTCACCGATTAGTGGTGATTTCGCTGATGCTATTCTGTTAATTCTTTAATTCTATAAATTCAGGTTCAGACTCACCTCACCGTTCTGCGCCTGTTGCGTATATAATCTTCAAATATGTATTCGCCTAAGCCGTTCAATGAGCTGTAAAAAGCTTTACCTCCGTTGGTTTCGGTAAACTTGCGTACAAACTGTTGCAGGTAGGGGTCTTTAGCTATCATAAATGTGGTGATAGGTATTTTAAGCCTTTTGCATTGTGCCGCCATGTTCAGCGTTTTGTTCACCACTTTCCTGTCAAGCCCTATGCTGTTTTTATAATACTTGGTGCCTTCTTTAAGGCAGGTAGGCTTACCATCGGTAATCATAAAGATCTGCTTGTTGTGCGTTTTACGGCGGCGAAGCATATCGGCAGCCAGTTCGAGCCCGGCGTAGGTATTGGTATGGTAAGGGCCAACCTGTAAATAAGGCAGATCCTGCAAAGTAATAGGCCAGGCATCGTTACCAAACACCACAATATCCAGTGTGTCTTTAGGGTATTTAGTGCGGATGAGCTCTGCAAGGGCCATGGCTACTTTTTTAGCGGGCGTTATCCTGTCCTCACCATATAATATCATGGAGTGCGAAATATCAATCATCAACACGGTAGAAGTAAGGGTTTTATAGTCCATTTCCTCTACTTCCAGATCGCGCTCGGTCATCATAAAATCGCCGATACCGTGGTTCACCTGCGCGTTGTGGATAGATTGCGTCATGTCTATCTGATCCAAACTATCGCCAAACTCAAATTCACGGCGCTCGGCATTCTTTTCATCGCCCTGGCCCGATTGCGGCGAGCGGTGATTGCCTTTGCCCGATCTTTTCAGCTTGCCGAAAATTTCTTCCAGCGCCGATTGCCTGATGCTTTGCTCCGTTTTGGCAGTGATGTTGAAATTACCGTTCTGCTTGTCTTCATCAAGGTAGCCTTTTTGCTTCAGCTCATCGATGAAATCGCCCATGCCATAATCGTCGTTGGTAATATTGTATTGTTTGTCGAGCTCGTTGAGCCAGGCCAAAGCCTCATCTGCATCGCCCGAGGTATAGTTGAGCAATTCGAGGAATAATTTTAATAATTCGTCAAAGCCGCCCTTGGGTAGCTCATTGGGCGTAAACTTTGAAAATCCGTAACCGCGCATATAATCCTTTCTGAACATAAATTAACGCATAATTTTATGTAAAAGTTCAGCGGTAACGGTTTTGTTAAAGAGATATGACAATAAGCGGCGTAAATGTTATTGCTGTGTTAACTATAATGCCCGGTAAGGTTAAAATTCTGTTTAATTGTGCTTTACCGGTTAGATGGCTGGGCGTAGGGTTCGGTGGGGCCGTTATGTATTTTAATTAGCTTGCTGTTGGTAAAGTAGAGGTACTTGTGCACCAGGCCCTCGTTAAGGTAAATATCCAGCCTATACACTGTACAATCAACAGATCGCTCTACAACACGCGCGGTTGGGTTTTTGACAATAAACTCGGCATCCGTCATTCCTAACTGGTAGGACGATGTATGCCGGCTAAATGCCGTACAGCCGCTTAAAAACAGCAGTGTTAGCAGTGCAATTGTGATTGGTTTCATTAGTTAGGGCTTATGCCCTCATCCGACTATAATAGTCGACGAAGGTTTAACCGGGAAAAATATTTTTTTTAGATTTTTTATTGATGAGGACTCACCCCGCCTACGCTTCGCTGGGCGACCCTCTCTCCACTTTGTGGAAAGAAGGTTGAAAAACTTAACAATCCCTCTTTGCGCTTGCGCAGAGAGGGTGGTCGAGCGCAGCGAAGATCGGGTGAGTTATACCCCTAAACCTCCTGCATCAACGTGCTGAACATCACAAACTTGTTTTCAAACTTTTGCTGATGAGCGGCCTGTATATCGGGATGGTGGTTGTTATAGTAGGTGCCCACGTTATCCATGTTTTCGGCATCGTATTGTATGCAGTAGGTAACGCCCTCGTTAGGGGAATCGAGCACGGTTAAAATGCGGAAAGAGGTAAATAAACCGGTTTCCATCACTTTGGGGATATGTGTTTGCTGTATCCAGGTAAGCCATTCCTGGTGAGTGGTTTCTTCAATAATAATGGTTTCGTTATATATGATCATGCTGCAAAAATAGGGAATTAAAATTATGACGCGTCGGCCGAATCGCCGCGCAATACGCGGAAGCGCTTACGGGCTTCGTTAAGCCAAAGACTGCCGGGGTAATCGGTTATTATTTTTTGATAATAAGTTTTGGCCAGTTCCTTATCGTTCAGGTTGTTCTCGTAAATATCGCCCAGCATAAAAATGGCGTCGTCGCCCCAAAGATCCTGCGGATGGGTTTCCACTATCTTTTTAAGCGCGGTTACAGCATTTGTGTACTCTTTTTGGCCGATGAATATTTTAGCCTTCGCCATTAGTATATCATCATTCAGTGTATTGTTCGGGAATTTTTTATCGATGCTGTCCAGCGTACGCAGGGCCTTTTCGGGCTCGCCTGCAAAAATAAGCAGATCGGCATGGGCATACATCTTGAGGGCATTGCCCGCACTGTCGGCAGCAGTATTGTCGGATATTAAGAGTTGCAGGTTAAGGGCATCATTGGCTATGAGTTGCGAAGTGGCTGCTTTAAGTACATTCAGCTGACCTTTGGCCCAAACAAAATCGCCGGTATAATAGGCCAGTTTGGCATTGCGCAGCTTGGCATCCTGCCCTACATCGGTATTGCTCATGCTTTTTTCAACCTGGCTATATAGCAGGGTAGCGTCCCAGGGTTTGCCATTGAGCAGGTAAATATCACCGAGGTCGAGTTTGCAATGGGCCATTAGTTGTACACTGATACCCGGCAGGGCAATGGCTTCTTCCAGCAGTTTTTGCGCATCAGCATATTTGTGCATTTTAAGGGCTTGCAGGTTGGCCAGTTTTTGCATGGCAAAGGCGGTATTCCTGTTTTTACCGAACTCGGTAAGCAGGCTGATATAGTCCTGCTCCAAACTCAACAGATCGGCAGGCAGGTATTTGCCCGATGTTACCTTTAAGTTTTTGGCGTTGATGAGTTCTACCTTAGATGAAATATACAGATCGCTCTCCTTGCCCTTGCTAACCAAGTACTCATAACCCCGGATGGCGGTATCATAAGCCTGGTTGGATACCAAAGTGCCGCACAGTTCAAAAATGCTGTTGTCGTTGTTATTGCCGCGGCGATTTAATGCCAGTGCCTGGTTCAGTGCCTGCTCAAAATCTTTTTGCTGCAAAAACGCCCAGGTAAGCATATCCGCATAAATGGGTTGCTGCGGATCTTTCTGTATCCGTTTAAATAAGGCCGATTTCAGTATGGCATAATCTGCCGTGCCATCATATAGCCCTGCCAACGTGTTTTGTGCCTGGTTAATGTAGCCCGGGTTTTTAGGTAAAAAGTTGAGGTATTCTTCAGTCAGATTTGCCTTGTCGCGTTTAAATCGATAAAGGGTGAGCAATTCCTGGCTGAACATAGCATCGTTACCCAGCAATTTGCGCCCCTGCTGAAAAGTTTTTATGGCATAATCGTTATTACCCGCCTGGTAAAACTGCATGCCCGTGGTAACAATGGCTGTATTATCGGCCGGGAGGTTCTTCAGTATATTATCGTAAATGGCGGTGGCTTTATCGGTATTGCCCTGCTGCTCGTAAATAACGGCCAGTTTCATAATGTATTCGGCCTGCTCGGGGTGCTTCTTCATCAGCTTTTTGGTGATGGCTTCCGCTTCGTCGAATTTTTTAAGGGTAAACAGGCTGTTGATATAATAAGGATAAAAAGCTTCGTTATTTTGCTTGTACAGCTTTTGATAAATATCGGCCGCTTTTTGGTTGTCGCCGCTTGCGGCATATTGCTGGGCAAGCTGCATGTCCTCGTTTTGTGCCAGCAGCGGGCTGCAAAACAGCAGGCTTAAAATAAATAATACAAACAGTTGCTTCATCTATCCAAAAATAGTTAATTAGTATCAAAGCATTATTAACGTACGTATAAAGTAATAAAATACTGCATGGGTAAAATTGTAGTGACATTGCCCCCTTATCATCATATTTTGTTTTAATTTAACCGAATATCGCCTACAATTATAACATGCTGGCTCGTTTAAGAATATTGATTTGTGTTGTGACGCTAACCGCTGTGTTTTCCTGCAAGGATAATAGCCCGGAGAAGATACCTATTCGCGATTTTTTTAAAACCCCCGAAAAAACTTTCTATAAGATATCGCCCGACGGTAAATATGTATCGTACCTGAAAGCGTATAAAAGCAAGCAAAACCTGTTTATACAATCGCTTGCGGATGGTAAGGGTTTTATGGCGACCAACTTTAGCGATAACTCGGTTAACGATTACTTTTGGACGTACAATAACCAGATCATTTTTAGCCAGGATGTAGTAGCTACCGACAGCCTGAAAATGTTTGTTATGGATATGCGCACGTTGCGCAAGCGTACCATTATAGCCGAACATAAGGTGAAATTCCGCTTGCTTAACCGCAGCCGCGCCACGCCCGATGTAATTACCGTGAGCATGAATAAGCGCGATGAAGGTGTGCTTGATATCTACCGTTTAAATATCAATACCGGCGCGCTAACCCTGTATATTCAAAACCCGGGCGATGTTACCGAATGGTTCCCGGATGAGAACGGCAAGATCAAACTGGCCCGCGCGTCCGACGGGGTGAACGCCACCATACTTTACCGTAAGGATGATTTCAGCAAGTTTAAGCCTATCATTATAAATAACTTTAAAGACGCGGTTAAGCCCGTGGCCTTTACCGGCAAAGGCGAATTGTTTTACGCGCTCTCTAACGTAAACCGCGATAAAATGGCGCTGGTAGAGATAGATGCCCTTACCGGCAAGCAAACCCGCACCATTTACCAAAGCGATAAGGCCGATGTGATGAATGTAGAGTACTACAAAACCAAACACCGGCTTGATTATTTATCGTGGGATGAAGCCAAGCCGCAGAAGAAATTTTTTAACGACAGCCTGCGTCTGGTTTACAACAGGCTTTCAAGCGAACTGAAGGGTAACGAGATACGTGTGGTTGACCGCGATACCGCCGAAAATAAATTTATAGTACTGGCTTATTCGGATCATAACCCGGGATCGTACTTTTTGTATGATAAGCTATCGGGCCAGTTGAAAAAACTGGGCGATATCAATTCGAGCCTTAACGCGGCCTCGCTTTGCGATATGAAACCCATTGCTTACAAAGCCAGCGACGGTTTATTAATTAACGGCTATCTCACCCTGCCTCAAGGGAAAAAACAAACCAATCTGCCGCTGGTGGTAATGCCGCACAGCGGGCCATGGGCGCGCAGCACCTGGGGTTACAATGCCGATGTGCAGTTTTTGGCCAATAGGGGCTATGCTGTATTGCAGGTTAACTTCCGTGGTTCATCGGGTTACGGCAAGGCTTTTCAGAGTGCCGGTTATAAACAGGTAGGAGGTAAGATACAGCAGGATATTACCGATGGCGTAAAATGGCTCATCGCTCAAAATATTGCCAATGGGCAAAAGGTGGCCATTTATGGCAGCGGATTTGGTGGCTTTTCAGCTCTGTATGGCGTATCGTTCAATCCCGACCTGTACAAATGCGCCGTGGTACAAAACGGATTGATCAACTTCTTTACGTTTATAAAGGATACCCCGCCGTTTTTTAAGCCATACCTTAAAATGACCTACGAAATGGTGGGTAACCCCGAAACAGATGCCGAGCAGCTGCGGGCTATTTCACCGGTTTTCCATACCGATAAAATTAAGGTTCCGCTGATGATATTTCAGGGGGCAAAAGACCCTCGTGCAAACATTACCGAGCTTAACCAGTTTGTATTGGAACTACGCAAGAAGAATGTGCCGGTAAGTTATTTTTTGAAGGATAACGAGCGCGGCTATTTCAAGAGCGAAGCTAACAGGCTGGAAATGTACACCGAGATAGAAAAATTCCTGAGCAGTAACTTAGGTGTAAGGCATTAAAACCCGTAAATTGTGGTAATGCAAAAAAATGTTTACCGGAAAAATTTTTCGCTGATCATCGTATTCCTGATATTGATATCTATCATATTGGTTATAGCGTTTATTACGGCGTATAATTTAACGGGTAAATATGTTGAAAATGAGTTCGCCTCAAAAAAGATAGATGTACTGGAGCAAACCACCAAGCCCTATACCGATTTCTTTCAGAATAAAATACCCGAAATAACCTCATACCAGGGCTTCCTCGATTCATCGTCGGCGGCGCATTACGCTACATCGGTGCTTAATAATTATGCCTTTGTACGCCGGGTAATATTTTACGATATACAAATTGGTGCAACGCGCAATGCACAGGCCCCGTTAGGCATTTCCCTGAAATCGGTAACACAGTTCAGGCCGTCGGGAGGGAAGATCATCGCCGCCAAAAGCAGGGCGGGTAACGAGGACGATTTTATGCAGATGGCCTATAAGCTGAACCGCTTTATTTCAACTGCCGATACATTGAGCGTGCCCTCGCAGGATGAAGTATTTAAAACCTTTTACGATGTAAAGCCCGACAAAATATCGTACCTCAATGTACCGCGCCGGCAGGATATTAAAATGTACCAGGAATTGCGTAAAAGCGGTAGCTCATCGGTGTTTTTTAAACAGAACATGCTCACCTTTCTGCTCGATCCTAATTACCTTAACATACGTAATCCGCACCCGGAGCTTTACCAGCACATCAGCATACAACCCGTAGTGTACGATCCGCTGGATATAGCAGGGGATAAGCTGGTTACAGACGTAGCGCTTTCAGGAGCGTTCTCTAACTTCAAGCTTTATTTTATATCAGATAAAACCCATTTGCAGGCAGAAATGAACCGCCGTTTTATGCCTATTGGCGGCTTGGTATTGCTCATTTACTTTTTTGTGGTGCTCACGGGTTGGTTGATCTATCGTAACTTGAGCATCAACTTAAAGCTGTTTAAGCTGCAATACGATTTTATAAACAACTTTACCCACGAGTTTAAAACGCCGGTAAGCGTTATAAAAATTGCAGGTTCAAACCTACGCGGCGAAAGCGAACTGAGCGACCGGCAACTGAAACACTACGGTAAAATACTGGACGAAGAAGCCGATAAACTAAACGACCTGATGAACCGCCTGCTCTCTTTTACGCAGTTAGAGAACCGGTCGATAGTGATTAAACGCGAGGGCGTAGATGTGGAGAGCTTCGCCCGGAGCTATATTGACACCTTTAAAATTAAATACCCTAATTTTAAGCTGGACCTGGTTATAAACGATACCAATTTCTTTTATACCGACCCGGTACTGTTGGGCAGCGTTTTTCAAAATTTGATTGAGAATGCCTACAAATATTCGCATCCGCAGAACAAAGAATTGCTGATCACCATTAGCCACGAAAAGAAGAACATTTTATTTTCGTTTGCTGATAAGGGCATAGGTATACCTAAAACAGAATTAAATAATATATTTAAAAAATTTTACAGGCTCGAAAACCAATATAACCAAAATGGCAGCGTTGGGCTGGGTTTGGCTTTTTGTAAAGAACTGGTTAATTTTATGCACGGGGACATAACAGTTAAAAGTAAAGTAAACCAAGGGTCGGAATTTATTGTTACACTCCCATATCAAACATAATAATGAGTAAAGAAATTAAAATTGCGCTGGTTGAAGACGATGAAAACCTGCGTTTTTTGGTAGCAGAACGCCTGCACTCCGAAGGTTACAAGGTGTTTGAAGCCGGTAATGGCGACGATGCCGAAAAAATGATATTGGAAGAAACACCGGATATTGTACTGCTGGACTGGATGCTGCCGGGTAAACAAGGCTCGGACGTGTGTACCAACGTGCGTAACCAGGGTTTTGATAAGCTGATTATTATGATGACCGCCAAGGCGCAGGATGTGGATAAGATAGAGGCCTACAACTTTGGCGTATCCGACTATATTACCAAGCCTTTTAATATGGATGTGTTGGTGGCCATGATAGATAACAAGATCAAATTTTCGCTGAACAGCGAAAAGGCCGAATCGTACAAGTTTGCCAATATGGAGCATCAGCCAAATACCCACTTGCTGATAAAAGACGGCCGTAAGGTTGAGCTGACCATACTGGAGAACCGCATATTGCTTTACTTCCTGAAAAATAAGAATAAGGTGATTAACCGCGAGGAATTAATGATGGAAGTATGGGGCTACAACGCCGATGTAAATACCCGCACATTAGACATGCACATTGTACGCCTCCGCAAAAAAATAGAAGCCAACCCCGATTCGCCTCAATACCTGCAAACGGTGCGTGGCATAGGCTATAAGTTTGCTTACGAATAGGATATTTGATTATACTACTGAAGATACAATGCCCAATATCGAATTAGGAAAGTTCGGTATTGGGCATTTTGGGTTTAGGAGATTTTTCAATGTTTCCTTGGGCATAACTGTCAATTTAAGAATTGCTCAATATTGACTCACCCCGACATCGCTTCGCTCGTCGACCCTCTCTCCGCAAGCGGAAAGAGGGATTTATATATTTTCTGTTTCTTCTTGCCCTCTTTGCGCTTGCGCAGAGAGGGCGGTCCAGCGAAGCGTAGACCGGGTGAGTTAGCTATGCGATTTGCTTTAACCCTTAAGTTGACGGCTATGTCATGGGAATGCCGTTGACAGGGAGGGTGTTCACAGCATTCAATTTATTGAATATCAACTTAAACCATAACCCATCTTCCTTGTCTTAATGTTATGCGTTTACCTTTGATCATCCTATTCCTGATAGCGCCGTTGTTAACTTTTGCCCAAAGCGGCACTATTACCGGCAAAATTATCGATGCAGAAACCCGGGCTGCCTTGCCTAAAGCCAGTATATTTTTAACGGAAACATCTTACGGCACCAGCGCCAATGACGACGGTGCTTTTACACTCAAAGGTTTAAAACCGGGCAAATACCTGCTGATAGTAACGATGGTTGGCTTTGAAAAATTTAGTCAGAATGTTTCTGTAGGCGCGGGTGATGTTTCGGTAGATATCAGCCTGAAGCCGCAGGTCACTTCCCTGGATGAGGTTAGCGTTCAGATTCCGAAAGACTGGGCGCGGAATTATAAAATGTTTGTGAAGCGGTTTATAGGAAACTCCGAATATGGCCGCAAGTGCAAAATACTGAATAGTGAAGTGCTTAAATTTAGCTATGACAAAGAAAAAGAAGAATTATCAGCCTGGTCGAATGGCCTTATAGAGGTGGAGAACCGCGCTTTGGGGTACATGGTTAAAGTATTGCTCACCAAAAGCAACTATGGCGCTAATCACGGATCATGGCATTATCAGATCTTTTTTGAAGAACTCCCCGGTACGCCCGACGAAATGAAAAAATGGAAAGCTAACCGTACCAGGCTTTTTCAAGAGGCCGGGAGGTATTTCCTGGTGTCTGAAAAATTACCGAGTGATTTTAGGTTGTGATCTTACCCTTCAATCACCACATCGGTAACCGGGTGGCCGGTGCAGGTGAGTATCCATCCTGCTGCTATATCCTGTTCGGTAAGTACATCGTTACGGGCCATTTCAACCTTGCCGCCGGTACAGCGTACCGCGCATGCCGAACATACGCCTGCCCTGCAACTGTAAGATAAAAAGATATTGTTTTGCAGCGCCGCTTGCAGTATCGACTGGTTTTCGCCGGCTATTATATCGTAATGCTCACCCTTTATGTTGATGGTAACCTTGCGTGGCGCATAATTAAGTACGGGGCTGGCCACGGCCACGGTATCAATCACAAAATTCTCCTTACGTATCCGTAGCGGTTCAATGCCCATGTAAATAAGCGTCGTCTTTACCATGCGCATGTACGCGAAGGGACCGCATAGGTAAAAATCGGTATTGAGCATGCCATTCGGGGTATAGCGTTTCACCATTTGCTCAACCCTGATATTGTTAAGCCTGTTGGCATCGCTGCTAAGCAGGTGCAACAGCCTGAACCTTTGCGGGTGTGCTATTGCCAGTTCATCTAACTCGGCTTTAAAGATCACATTATCGCCGGTAATGCTGCTGTATATTAAAGTTATATTGCTTTCGCCGGGGCGGTTGAGTATATATTTAAGCTGCGCGAACACGGGCGTTATGCCGCTCCCGGCCGCGAATATCAAAATGTCCTTTTTCGCTTCGTAATCGCTGATCACAAAACGGCCTGCGGGGGCTACAGCATTCAGTATATCGCCAACTTTGATGTGGGCATACAAAAAGCGGGAGATCTCACCATTAGGGATACGCTTAACGGTAATGGCCAGCAGTTCCTCATCGGGTGATGAACTGAGCGAATACGACCGTCTGATCTCCTCGGCATGATGATTAAATACCAGCGTGATGAACTGCCCGGCCAAGTAGCCGATCCTTCGGCCCGATGCTTCGCGTAAATAAAAGGTAGAGGTATCGGCCGTTTCATGTTTTATGGCTTCAACCCGTAATTGTATGTAGTGCATATAATTATGAATGCCTTAGTACGAGTTTACCAAACTGTGGCGAATGATCCATACGGCGAATAGCGGTTTCGGCATCGGCCAGCGGGAATACTTCATCTATTACCGGCTCCAGCTTATGCTCGGTAACAAAGGCCAGCATCGCCCCAAAATCTGCCGGACTACCCATCATCGTACCCAATATACTGATGTGCCTCCAAAATATCTTACGACCATTCAGCTCCGGTAAATTACCACCCGCCGTTCCGCCGAAGAAAACGATTCGTCCGCCGGGTTTTATTACATCTAAAAACTTGGCGAAACCATCGCCCATGGCACTGTCAATTATAATATCAAACCCGCCCGAAAGCTGTTTTAGCTGCTCGGCCCAGTCCTGCGCCTTGTAGTTTACGCCTGCGGCCGCGCCCAAATGTCTCGCCCTTTCAATTTTTTCGCCCGAGCCCGATGTTACAAATACCCGGCAACCCATGGCTACGGCAAATTGCAGCGCGAAAGTACCCGCTCCGCCGCCTACACCGGTAACCAATACCGTATCGCCTTTTTTAACGCGGGCCTTTACAAATAAAGCCCGGTAAGCAGTCAGCGCGGCAACAGGCAGTGATGCCGTTTGCTCAAAGCTCAAATGCAGGGGTTTAAATTGCAGGTGCTCAACCGGCGCGGTAATATATTCGGCAAAAGTGCCATTGTAAGGCGGCAAGCCAATGGCCGTAAACTCGTTGGCCTGGTATTCTTCACTGTCGCCCCAGTTATAGCCGGGGTATAGTACTACTTCTTTACCCACCCAGTCGTGGTCGACACCTTCGCCAACTTCGGTAACAATGCCCGCGCCATCGGTACCCAAAATAGCCGGGTACGATATATTGGCGTATTTGCCCTGCGTTATCCACCAGTCGCGGCGGTTTAATGATGATGCCTTGAGCTGAACCAGTACTTCGCCTGCTTTGGGTGCAGGTGTAGGCACTTCTTTTAATACCAGTGGTTTATCGGGCCCTTCTAAAATTATTGCTTTCATTCGGTAGTGTATGTTGGTTTACTCATCCCGTCATCGCTGCGCTTGACACCCTTCTCTGCTGCGCAAAGAAGGGGGCCTGTAGGTTAGCCCTCTTTTCGCTTGCGAAGAGAGGGATGTCGAGCGAAGCGATGACAGGGTGAGTTGATAAAAAAACGGCAGAACGTTTAAGTTCTGCCGCTCTATATTCTTCATATATCCCTAAAAAGGGTATTGAATTATGCAGTCGCTTTAGCGTACAGTTCAGAAACTTTAGTCCAATTGATCACGCTCCAGATGGCCGCTAAATAATCAGGACGACGGTTTTGATATTTCAGGTAGTAAGCGTGCTCCCAAACGTCGATACCTAAAATTGGAGTACCTTTTACTTCGGCAATATCCATTAAAGGGTTATCCTGGTTAGGGGTTGAAGTAACGGCTAATTTTTTATCAGCAGTTACAATAAGCCATGCCCAGCCCGAACCGAAACGGGTAGCGCCCGCGTCAGATACTTTAGTTTTGAACTCGGCAAATGAACCGAAAGTGCTTGTTATAGCATCGGCCAATGCGCCTGTAGGTTCGCCGCCTGCGTTTGGTGCTAAAAGCGTCCAAAACAGGGAGTGGTTATAATGACCGCCGCCATTGTTGCGTACAGCAGGCGGAAATTTAGAAATGTTAGTGATGATCTCCTCGATGCTGCTATCAGCTTCAGGTTTGCCTTCCAGGGCTTTATTCAGGTTAGTAACATAAGCCTGATGGTGCTTGCCATGGTGAATTTCCATGGTTTCCTTGTCAATATGAGGTTCAAGCGCGTCAGTAGCGTAAGGTAACGCCGGTAGTGTAAAAGCCATAACTGTTAAGTTTAAAGTTTAATGTTTTAACAAATATAAGGGTTGAATGGTTCTGTTGTTTTAAATAAATGTCATGATTTAACCTTGATTGGACCATGATTATTTTAATTGACCATGATTATTTTGATTAGACTTGATTAACATGATTTTTTTGATTTGTATAGTTGATGAGATTTTTACCTGATTAACTCTCATCCAATCAGGATAGCAATCCTCTTAATCAAGAATAATCAAGAAAAATCAAGGTTACCGCTTACTCTTGAAAATGTTTTTTTTGATTTACATAGTTGACAAGATTTGTTCCTGATTAACTCTCACCCAATCAGGTAAAAAATCCTCTTAATCAAGAATAATCAAGCAAATCAAGGTTATCTCTTACTCTTAAAAAAATTCCTTATCAGTTCTGAACATTCGTTTTCGCGGATGCCGCCGGTGATGATGGTTTTGGGGTGGGTTATTTTTTGGTTGAGGCGGCCGAAACCCATGCGGGTATCATAAGCGCCGAAAACTATCTTCCCTATCTGGAACCAGTACGATGCCCCGGCGCACATTACACAGGGTTCGAGGGTCACATATAAGGTACACTCTTTAAGGTATTTGCCGCCCATGAAATTGGCTGCCGCGGTAAGTGCCTGCATTTCGGCATGTGCCGATACATCGTTGAGCCGCTCGGTAAGGTTATGGCCGCGGCCAATGATCTGCCCCTTGCAAACCACAATGGCGCCAATAGGGATCTCGTCTTCGGCCAGCGCGAGTTTGGCTTCGCGCAGGGCTTCGTTCATGAAAAAATCGTCGGGCGATATGGTTGGTTCGCCCTCAAAATTGATATATCGCATCAGGGTTGTTGGTCAAAAGTTTTTGAAAGATGTTTCTCGGTATACACCAAAAGCAGTACGCATGAGCCGATGGCGCCGGTGATCATTAATACGGCATTGATGCCGGTACGCAGGTTTTCGTGCATAGGTATCAGGCTGAGAACGATGGCTGTAACCAGTCCGGCTATCAGCAAAATGAAACCGCATTTGATCATGTATTTGGCAGAGTAGCGGTTGGCTTCGTCCCAGGTTTGCTGGTTTTTCATGGATGAGGGCATACGGTAGCCATACAAGGCATTGATGTGCTTCGGCGGGAAACGCTTTTGTATAAAACCTATTACCACAAATATCAAACCTATCAATTGCGGACCGATGAACCAGTGCTCTGCTTCCATAATTATATCAGTTTACTGCCGTTGGGCACAGGCCTTTCAATGGCGGTAAGCACAATGTCGCCGTTTTCGTCGGCAAAGCCGGTAACCAAAAACTCCGACATGAATTTACCGATCTGCTTTTTGGGGAAGTTGATCACCCCTGCTATTTGCCTGCCCACTAACTCGTTAATAGTATAATGTTTAGTGATCTGCGCGCTCGACCACTTAATGCCGAACTCTCCAAAATCAACCCTTACTTTATAGGCCGGTTTGCGTGCTTCGGGATATTCAAGGGCTTCAAGTATCGTGCCTGCCCTTAGTTCAACCTTTTCAAAATCGTTCCAGGTTATGGTTTCCATAAAGGCAAATGTAGGCAGTGAGGGGATAAATAGGTGTTCTTTTTTAATTTTCGCTTTTATTTAACCACAAAGAGCACGGAGTTTTTCACGGAGGTACACAGAGATTTGAAAGCAACTTTACAGGAGTTTTCCCACCGGAACCCGAAACCTCGCCCCCCGGAACCTCATGCCCAAACTCAAACCTGAAGCCCCGAACCCGGAGCCTGATCTCTCGAACCTGAACCCTCGACCCTCGAACCTCCCTCCCCAATTACTAATCTCGTTACCGGCAAGCTATCCGGGTAGTTATCCTTTACAAACTTTATCATGTTTTCGCGGATGTAGCAGCGGAGGTCGAACGCTTGGGATGAGTTGCGGGCGCTCATGAGGGCACGTATTTCAACGGTGCGTTCTTTGGCATCGGTTACCTGTACTACTTTAACACGCTTGTCCCATAGCGGGGTGGTATCCAGCAGGCGGTCAAATTCAGTACGGAGGGCATCTACTGGTACGCTGTAATCAAAATAAAGAAAAACCGTGCCCAGTATTTCGGAGGTAGTTCGTGTCCAGTTTTGGAAGGGTTTTTCTATGAAATAGTTTATCGGGAGTATTAAACGGCGCTGATCCCATATATTAAGCACCACGTAGGTAAGGGTAATATCTTCCACCCGCCCCCATTCGCCTTCAACCACCAATACGTCGTCTATACGGATGGGTTGCGTAAACGCGATCTGGAAACCGGCCAAAAAATTAGCCAGCGACCGCTGTGCCGCGAAACCGATGATGATACCGCCCACACCCACACCGGTGAGCAAGCCTGCGCCTATTTTACGCACATTATCAAAACTTAATAAAATTACCGCTACGGTAATAAACACAATAAGGGTTACGATCACCTTGCGGATAAACTGTAATTGCGTGCGGATCTTCCGCTCTTTGAGGTTATCGGCCTTGTTTAAATCGTAGGTGTGGTACACGTAATCTTCAAATACATTGAAGGAGCGTACCAGCAGCACCGCGAAGGAGATTATAAGGGCAATTTCTACCCCTTTGCTAAACGGAACATAGAACCTTTTTTGCATATCCATCAGCGGAAGCATCAGATTTAGCATCAGCAACGGCACAAAATGATTCATGGGGCGGCCTATGTTGGTGATAATGCTGCGGAACAGCGAGTAATCGTTCCGGTTTTTGTAAAATGCCAGTAACGCTTTCAAAATCAGCTTGATAATAAGACCAAGTATAACCGCGCTTATGGTAATTAGTAAATTCCATAACGATGATGGCATGTTGCCCGACCAGTTTTCTAATACATCCCGCATAGTTTTTTCCTTTTATATATAACCTTAATGGCTTTTAATTGTTACTGATATTTTAAAATGCAGGTTTTACGCGCCAATTTTTGGCCTTTTTACCTGCATATAGATGAAGAAGCTATGAGTAAAACGATAATTGTATCAAACCGTTTACCGGTAAAAGTTACAGAAGAGGATGGGCAATACAAAGTTGCCACCAGTGAAGGAGGATTGGCAACGGGTTTAGGTTCGGTATATCAATCAGGAGATAATGTATGGTTGGGTTGGCCCGGTGTAGAAGTGGCCGGCGACGATAAACAAAATGAAGTAACACAAAAACTGGCCGAAGTAAGTTTACGGCCCGTTTTTTTAACAGCCGACGAGATCTCCGGCTACTATGAAGGTTTTTCAAACGAAATTTTATGGCCCATATTCCACTACTACGCGTCAACCTACGCCAACTATAAACTGGCCGATTGGGAATGCTACCAGCATGTAAACCGCAAATTTGCCGATGCCGTTATCACGATAGCAGAACCCGGCGATACGATATGGATACATGATTACCAGTTATTATTACTACCCGGTTTGGTACGCGCGGCAAGGCCCGATATATCTATAGGGTTTTTCCTGCATATCCCGTTCCCGTCATTCGAGATGTTCAGGCTGATACCCTGGAGGAGTGAGTTGATAGAAGGTATTTTAGGTGCCGACCTCATCGGTTTCCACACGTTTGACGATGCCAGTCACTTTATCAGCGCGGCCACACGCTTGCTGCCTGTAAATTCGTCATCAAATATTATTACGGTGGATGACAGGCCGGTGGTGGTTGAATCGTTCCCGATGGGGATTGACGATGAAAAGTACGGCGCGTTAACCCGCGACCCAGAGGTGGTAAGCGAGATCAATTATTTGCGCGAAACCTTTAAGGACAAACGCGTATTTTTAAGTATCGACAGGCTTGATTACAGCAAGGGAATCTTACAACGCCTGCAAGCCTTTGAGCTATTGTTAGATACTCATCCCGAATATATCGGCAGAATTGTGCTGCACATGATTGTGGTACCCTCGCGGGATACCGTGCCGCAGTATATGGAACTGAAGCAGAATGTTGACCGCAAGGTAGGCGATATTAACGCCCGTTACCGCACGCTGGATTGGAGCCCGGTACATTATTTCTACCGTCCGTTCCCCATCAATACACTATCGGCATTGTACCATGTGGCCGATATTTGCCTGGTAACCCCCATGCGCGATGGCATGAACCTCGTGAGTAAGGAATACATTGCCAGTCGTACCCAGGAAACCGGCGTTTTGGTATTGAGCGAAATGGCCGGTGCATCAAAAGAGCTGATAGATGCCGTAATTGTTAACCCGAGTAACATCGCCTCCATGGCCGAAGCTATGCAAACGGCGCTTACCATGTCGCTCAACGAACAAAAACGACGGATGCGCCTTATGCGCCAGGTGGTTTCAAAGTTCAATATTAAGCACTGGGTGAAGCTGTTTATGGAGCGCATGCGCGAGGTGAAACAAATGCAGCAATCTATGCGGTCGCGCCATATTACGGATGTTACCGAGCAGGCTATTAAAAAGATATACAACAAAACAAGCAAGCGTATCATCTTTTTAGATTACGATGGTACGCTGGTAGGTTTTAAAGATGATATCAACTCTGCCATGCCAGACCAGGAACTGTACGAATTACTGGAAGAACTAAGCGACGACCCCGCAAATAATATTGTGCTGGTAAGCGGCCGAAGCCATGTAAATCTCGAAGAATGGTTTGGCCACACCAACCTTAATTTGGTAGCCGAACATGGCGCATGGCAAAAGCGTAATGGCCAATGGGAAAACATCCCCGGCCTTAACGACCAGTGGAAGCAGGACATTTACCCCGTATTGGAAACCTATGTTGACCGTACGCCGGGTGCCTTTATCGAGGAAAAGAACTATTCGCTGGTATGGCATTACCGCAAAACAGAAAAAGGGCTGGGTGAGCTACGTACCAACGAGCTGATGAACAACCTGCGCTACCTCATTAATGATCGCGGCCTGCAATTGCTGCCGGGCAATAAGGTAGTGGAGATCAAAAATATCGAGATCAATAAAGGCAAAGCCACATCGGCATTACTGCATAACAAGGAATATGATTTTATTATGGCCCTCGGCGACGACCATACCGATGAGGACATTTTCAAAGCCCTGCCCGATAACTCGCTTACCGTAAAAGTAGGCAGCAATATATCTGCAGCCCGCTTCTACCTGCGTAACTACCACGAAGTACGCCACCTGCTGAAGAGCCTTAGCGCGCCGGTTATACAGGATGGGGTTTAAGGGTTTTAGGTTCGAGGTTTTAGGTTCGGGGTTTGGGTGGCTATTCATTTGCGTATAGCGGCGGGACGCCGCGGAATAGCTGTCACTCGGCCGGAGCCCACAGGTGTTGGGAAGACCAGTTTTTTGTCATTTCGAACGAGGAACGAGGAGAAATCTTCTTCATCAAACAAGTAGCAGACATGCATGATGATGAAGATCTCTCACTGCGTTTCGAGATGACAAGTAGTCTTCCCAACACCTGTAGGCTGAAGCCGTAGCGACTGTTGGGAGTAATTATTCAGACATCCGAAGTTTTGAAAACTTCGGATGTCTTTTTTTTTACGCATTTTTTGTCATTTCGAAACGGAGTGAGAGAGCCTTTGCGCCTGTATGCTTAATCCTTATAAACAGCATAAGATTTCTCACTGTGTTTTAAACACTTTTTACTTCCCCTATTTCTTCGTGTCCAGATCGGGGAATTTGGCGGTATCAAATATGCTTGGCTGGGCGGCCATCTTTTCTACGTCCTGCCATTTGCGTGGGGCATCGGCAGATAGGTTGGTGCCTTTATCTACACCTATTAAAATATCGTCTTCAATACGTACGCCTATGTTCCACCATTTTTTATCGCAAGGGCTACCGGCCGGGATATAGATACCCGGTTCTACCGTGATCACCATGCCTGCTTTCAGTTCGCCATCATAAGCGCCTTTATCGTGTACATCCAAACCTAAATGGTGCGATACACCATGCGGATAATATTTGCGCAGTTCAGCGGCGGTCTTTATAAGGCCGAGTTTGATCAGGCCATTAGCCAATACCTCACCGGTTTTGGTTTCGAGGTCGCTGTAGGTTACACCTTGCTTGCATAGTTTAAATACTTCTTCCTGCGCATCATACACCAGTTGATAAATGGCTTTCTGCGCTTCGGTAAACTTGCCATTGGCAGGTATTGTGCGGGTAACATCGGCGGAGTAGCCATGATATTCGGCACCTACATCGAGTAATACCAACTGATTATCCAGGTGCATGCGGCTGTTTTCTTCGTAGTGTAAAATACAACCATTGCTTCCCGCGCCTATGATCGGCGGATAGCCTTCGTCTTCGGCACCGTAATTTTTGTGTACGTACAGCAGGATACCTTCCAGTTCCCTTTCAGACATGTTAGGCTTTACCGCCTTCATCACTTCGGCGTGTGCGATAGATGAAATCCGGATAGATTTTTTCAGCAGGTCCAGCTCTTCCGGTGTTTTTATCCCGCGTAATTGGGTAGTGAACTCCGTAAATTTTGCCATGCTCGAAAAATCAGCATTGATCTTCGCTTTTACAGTTACTAACGTAGCTGAATCGGGCTTGCTTACCAATAGCTGTATCAGTTCATTTTTTTTATAAGCCTCGTTGTTTAACTTAGGTTTAAGGTAGTTTAATATACGGTCGATATTTTGGGGGGTGCCCCGCTGGTTGATCAGGTTAAGATCACTCAATAATTGTTTATCCACATCAGGCACACCGGCTTTGGCTTTGAATGTGCTTATCAACGCTTTTAATCCTCCGGCACCATCACCGGTAGCGTCATCGGGCAACTCATCATAAATTATGCTGCTAAACTTTTTGAGGTCGACAGGGAAATTCGCGAAAGCATCGCCATTATAAACACGTTTGAAGCCCAGTTGTGTTTTGGTGCCCTCAACGCCTAATCGCTTACCCGTCCATTGCTCGCGCTGCGGGTCGCGCTTGCGTACAAAAAACAATTCGTTATAACTGCTGTCGCCCGCGGCCTGGGTATCTTTAAATACCAGCAATACGGCATCCGGTTCTTTATAGCCCGAAAAATAATACAGATCGGGGTTGGGGTGGTATACGTAATTAACATCGTTTGAAAATACCCGCTCCGGATAGGCAAATATTACCGCTACCGAGTTGGCAGGCATCAGATCGCGCAGTGCTTGCCGCCTGCCCGCATGGAATGTTGCGCTCAGGTAATCCTTGGGCGTGTCTTCAGCTGTTTTAGCGGTTTGCGAAAAGCCGCTGAAGGTACCAAGGCAAATGGCAGCAGCAAGGACTAATAATCTATTTAACAACTTCATGTTTTGTGTGCGGAAGGTTTAAAAACAGGTTTAATATACATATATTATTATCAACCCAAAAACAGGGCGTTAATGAATGTAACAATCAGCTATTATTAACCTTAATAGTAGTTTAATTTTACTTTCAATGTTCATATTTGCCGTGTAAAAAATTTACTGATGAGAATTAAACACCTCCTTTTATTGCTATTGGGCGCGGCAACCACAGCTGCATCGGCCCAAATAAAACAAACTACTGCTATAACACCGCCCGCTACCACCTTACCCCGCCCCAAATTAGTGGTAGGTTTAGTGGTTGACCAAATGCGCTGGGATTACCTGTACCGTTATTACAACCGTTACCAGGCGGGTGGTTTTAAGCGTATGCTTAACGAAGGCTTTACCTGCGAAAATACCAATATCGATTACCTGCCAACCGTTACCGCGGCAGGCCATACTTGTATATATACCGGTTCGGTACCTTCCATACATGGTATAGCCGGTAACGATTTTATTGTACAGGCTACAGGCAAAAGCATGTACTGTACTGAAGATTCTACCGTAAAAGCGGTGGGCAGCACTTCAAAGGCGGGCGAAATGTCGCCACGTAATTTGATGGCCAGCACCGTTACCGATGAGTTAAAACTGGCTACCAACTTCCGCTCGAAAGTGATCGGTATAGCTATTAAAGACCGTGGTGGTATATTACCTGCCGGTCATGCAGCTAATGCAGCTTACTGGTTTGACGACAGCAACGGTGCCTGGATCACCAGCACCTATTATATGAATGATTTGCCGGAATGGGTGAAGAAATTCAACGCCCAAAACCTGGCCGAAAAATACTTGAAACAAGACTGGAATACGTTATACCCTATCAATACCTACGTACAAAGCGCGCCCGATAACAGCCCGAAATACGAAGGTAAATTTGGCGGTACCGATGCGCCTACCTTCCCGATAAAAACATCTGAATTGTATAAAGGCAAACTGGGCATGATCCGTGCTACGCCTTATGGCAATTCGTTTACCTTAGACATGGCAAAAGCAGCCGTTGAAAGCGAGCAACTTGGCCAAAACGTAGTAACCGACTTTTTAGCCGTGAGCCTTTCATCAACAGATTACGTGGGTCACCAGTTTGGTCCTAATTCGGTTGAAGTTGAAGACACTTACCTGCGTTTAGACAGAGACATAGCGGCTTTCTTCACTTATCTTGATGGTAAAGTGGGAAAAGGCAACTACACTGTTTTTTTAACTGCAGATCATGGTGCCGCGCATAACCCTACCTTCCTGAAAGATCATAACATTCCGGCAGGTAATTTTAACGAGGGTGCTGTAAATACCGGTTTAAATACCCTGCTCGAAAACAAATACAAGGTGAAGAATCTGGTGCTAAGCCTTAACAACTACCAGGTAAACTTTAATAACAAGGCTATTGCCGAGGCGAAATTAAACGAGGAAGATCTTAAGCTTGACGCTATCGACTTTATAGCCAAACAAGAAGGTGTTGCTTACGCTGTTGATATGAAAAAGGCGCTGACCACCAACATCCCTGCCGATTTGCGTGAGCGGATTGTTAACGGTTACAGCAGCGAGCATAGCGGTACGGTACAAATTGTACTGAAACCGGGATGGTTCTCGGGCGGCCGTACCGGTACTACGCATGGCACCTGGAACCCTTACGACGCGCATATTCCGCTGGTATTTATGGGTTGGGGTGTTAAACATGGCAGCCTGGTACGCGAAACCCACATGACGGATATTGCGCCTACCGTAGCGGCATTATTGCACATACAAACCCCAAGCGGTAACATTGGCAAGCCAATTGCCGAGGTAATGAAATAAAATTTAGGTTAAAGGCCGGTCGTTTTTAAACAAGCGACCGGCTTTTTATTTTAGGCTGATTGATGCTAACGGCATGAAAAAGTACATATCAAAACTACACTATATCACACAAGACCTGCCGCAGCGCAGCCATATTGAACAGGTAGAAACCGCTTGTATTGCCGGGGCCAACTGGATACAGTACCGCTGCCTTACCAAAACCGACAAGGAGCTTATTGATGAGATTAACCAAATTGCCAGCATTTGCGATGATTGGGGCACCACGTTGATACTCACCAACCATTATCATTTGCTGGATGAGGTAGACGCGCAGGGCGTGCATATAGAGGATATGGATGCCGATTTTAGCCACATTCGCGATGTGATCAATGAGGACAAAACCCTCGGCGCATCGGCCAATAACATAACACTACTGATTAAACTGCAAAACGACGGCTTTGTTGATTATTGCGGATATGGTCCGTTTGCGCACAGCGATACCAATACCAACAACTATCCATTAGGCTTCGCTGCCTACCGCGACCTGGAAAAGCAACCGGTAGACCTCCCTATAATTGCCGTGGGCGGCATACAGCTCACCGATGTAGACGCGCTGCTGCACACCAATATTTATGGCATAGCCGTATCATCAGCCGTTAACTTAGCACTTAACCCCGCCGAAACATTGAAGGAATTTTATAGGAAGATTTATTAGGATCTGGCGGAGAAGCAATACCAGCTAAGCATTTGTTTTAAACGGGCCCAAGTGTTGATAAAGATCTTCTTCGCCATATAGATTTAAGTTTTTTAACCGCGGAGGGAGCGGAGTTTTTCGCAGAGAGCGGGGAGTTTTTTAACCACAAAGGACACAGAGGTTTTCACGGAGAACATAGAGAAACTTATCTCCGATGTAAAGGCAGATCGTCTGAAATACCTACCTGATTACAATTTAGAATACGAGCTTTGACAACTTTTTAAAAGTTGTCAAAGCTTAATAAAGCGACGAGATTGCTTCGTGCCTCGCAATAACAAATAGTAATATATCCGACCCTGAAACTCCGTGATCTCAGCGAACAACTCCGCTAACTCAGCGGTTAAAAAACTAAAACTGTATGGAAAAGAAGATGCTTCACTCCGTTCAGCATGACATTAAAAGAAAGAGAGCCAAAGAGTAAAACTCTTTTACCCAAATAACAATCCAAAAACTTCTTCAATATTCCCTACCACTTTTACATCAATAGTGTACCTCGATAGGTCGATGCTTTTTTTGTCACCCGCTTTGGGCAGGTTGTATTTGGAGATGAATATTTGCTCGAAGCCCAGTTTTTGTGCTTCGGCAATGCGTTGTTCTACACGGTTAACGGCACGGATCTCGCCCGATAGCCCGATCTCACCTGCAAAACAAGTTTTTGAGGGGATAGGCATATCCTCGTGCGATGAGATGATG
The DNA here is from genome assembly GCF_059418565.1 of Mucilaginibacter sp. GW821-FHT07G05. NCBI lineage: Bacteria > Pseudomonadati > Bacteroidota > Sphingobacteriia > Sphingobacteriales > Sphingobacteriaceae > Mucilaginibacter > Mucilaginibacter sp. GW821-FHT07G05. Next base: position 559,470 of record NZ_JBWKQC010000004.1, read on the forward strand.
GCTGCCGCCAGGCCAAGGTCGATAGCCGGGTCTTCTACACGGATACCGCCGGTAATGTTCAAGAAAACATCTTTAGCCCCCAGCCTGAAGCCGCAACGCTTTTCGAGCACAGCCAGCAGCATGCTCATACGGCGTGTATCAAAGCCTGTAGCGGTACGTTGAGGCGTACCGTAAGCCGATGTGCTCACCAGTGCCTGCGTTTCTATCAACATGGGGCGCATGCCCTCTAAAGTGGCCGATATGGTAATGCCGCTCAAAGGCTCGTCACGTTGTGATAACAGTATTTCTGATGGATTGGATACTTCGCGCAAACCCTCGCCCAGCATTTCGTAAATACCCAGTTCTGATGCCGAACCAAAACGGTTCTTCACCGCTCGTAATATGCGGTAAACATGATGCCTGTCGCCCTCAAACTGCAAAACGGTATCAACCATGTGCTCCAATATCTTCGGACCGGCAATGGTGCCGTCTTTAGTAATGTGGCCTATCAGGAAAACCGGTGTAGAAGTCTCCTTGGCAAAACGCAGCAGTTCGGCAGTACACTCCCGCACCTGCGATACACTACCCGGGGTAGATTCGATATGCGATGAGTGCAGCGTCTGTATAGAATCTATCACCACCAGGTCGGGCTCCAGTTGCTCTATCTGCTTAAATATATTTTGAGTAGAGGTTTCAGTTAATATGTAACAGGCTCCGTTTGATATTTCGGATTTCGGATGTTCAATTTCGAATTTACCGGCCTCCTGTTTCTTGCCTCCTGTTTCTTGCTTCTCAAAAGAAGTTAACCTTTCCGCACGCATCTTGATCTGCCTTTCACTTTCCTCGCCCGATACATAGAGTACCTTCATCGCCGGCATATTCAGTGCCAATTGCAGCATCAGGGTCGACTTACCAATACCCGGCTCACCGCCAATCAGCACCAGCGAACCGGCTACGATACCGCCGCCCAGTACACGGTTAAACTCCTTGTCGGGGGTGAGTATGCGGTCTTCTTCACGAAAAGTAATATCGGCTACCTGTACCGGTTTATTGGAACGCTGTAAACTTGTGGATGGCGCTTTCCAGTCGGGTACGGATGTATTCGCTTTTTCCAGAATCTCTTCGGCAAAAGTATTCCATTGCGAGCAAGAGGGGCATTTACCCAGCCACTTAGCCGACTCGTAGCCACAGCTCTGGCAAAAGTATGCGATCTTAGTTTTAGCCACGTTGTTTGATGTACAGATTATTGATGTGCAAATGTGCAGAATAAAATCTAAAAACTAAAATATTTAGCATTTTATAACGCTTCGTTCAAAACAAAAAACGGGCAGATACTGAAAGTATCTGCCCGTTTAATCTCTGCTTTTGTTGCAGAATATTATAATTTGATTTCTTCGTCTTTTGAGGAGAAGAACCTGAACTCGGTGATTTGGTAAGCAGGATTGCTTTTCACCTTTATCCATTGCCCATACTTAAAGTACCACTTCATCTGGCGGTTATAGATGCCTTTTTTAATGTAGGCCTCAATGTATGGGTGCACGCAAAGCGTAATTTTTTTCTCGTTTTGCTCTACCAGTATATAATTGAAATTGTTTTCAATATCATCAAGCAGCAAAACGGTTGGGCGTATAGCTCCTGTACCATGGCATGTAGGACATACCTCATTGGTAACAATGTTCATTTCGGGGCGCACACGTTGCCGTGTTATTTGCACCAGGCCGAATTTACTTGGCGGTAAAATAGTGTGCTTAGCACGGTCATGCGCCATTTCGGCACGCAGGTAATCAAAAAGCTCCTTACGGTTGGTTGGCTTGTGCATATCGATAAAATCGATCACGACAATACCGCCCATATCGCGCAGGCGTAACTGACGGGCAATTTCACGCGCAGCCTCTTTGTTTACCTGAAAAGCGTTCTCTTCCTGGTTCTCTTTATTAGCTGTACGGTTACCGCTGTTTACGTCAATAACGTGCAGGGCTTCGGTATGCTCAATAACCAGGTAGGCGCCACCGGCAAGGTTAACTGTTTTGCCAAAGGCAGATTTTATCTGCTTTTCAACACCATAATGTTCAAATATAGGGTCGCGGTGCTTGTGCAGGCGCACTATACTTTCCAGGTCGGGTGATATTTCATGTACATAAGAGCGTACTTCCTCATACATTCCGTTATCATTCACATAAATGCTTTGAAAATCAGAATTGAGGATGTCTCTTAAAATGGTAGAAGTGCGATCAATTTCGCCTAATATCTTCTTAGCCGGCTCAACAGACGGTAACTTGGTGATCAGGGTTTCCCACTTGGTAATTAAATCAAGCAGGTCCTTTTGCATTTCGGTTACGCCTTTACCTTCAGATACCGTGCGGATAATTACACCAAAATGCTTCGGCTTAATGCTTTCAACTATTTTACGCAGGCGAACACGCTCTGTATTGCTTTTAATTTTCTTTGAGATAGATATTACCTCAGAGAAAGGTACAAGCACCACATAGCGGCCTGCAATAGATAGATCGGCACTTAAGCGCGGGCCCTTTGTTGAAATAGGTTCCTTCGCTATCTGTACAGGAATAAGCTGGTTCTTCGATAAAACTTCGGATATCTTACCACCCTTGTTTATATCAGCTTCAAGCTTCAGGTTATCCAAAAGCTTTGACTGATATCCCCCACTACGCACTTGCTTGGTTAATTTAAGCAGGCTTTGCACCTGCGGACCAAGATCAAGATAATGCAAAAACGCATCCTTCTCATAACCAACATCAACAAAGGCAGCATTTAAGCTGGGCATTATTTTTTTAATACGGCCCAAATAAATATCACCAACGGTATAAGCGTTAGTAACTGTCTCTTTATGAAGCTCTACGAGTTGTTTATCCTGTAAAAGTGCAATGGTAGCCCCGTTGGGGGATGAATCGATAATTAATTCTTTTATCAACTGCTACTCCATTTCTTAAAGCAGCTACCGTAGCAGCCGCAAATAAATAAGAACGTAAAAACAAGAACACAAAAAATATGCCTGCTAAAAAGCAGGCAATAAGCTGTTAATTAAAACAGCTTATTTCTTTTTATGTCTATTTTTTCTTAAACGTTTTTTACGTTTGTGGGTAGCCATTTTATGTCTCTTACGTTTTTTACCGCTTGGCATAGTACTAATTTTTTAAATATTGTTAAACTTATTTTAATTCCTTTATGTATTCATCAATGCGCTGGCCGAATGCCGGGTCAGGCATCATTTCCTTACATTTGTTGTAAGCCTCAATAGCTTCTTTTTTCTGCCCCAGCTGTTTGTAGCTTTCGGCCAGGTAAAAATACGGCTCCACTTCGGCCTTTTGGGCTATAACGGTTTTAAACCGGCCTATAGCCTTGTCATACTGTCCCGATTTCATGGCAAACATACCTAAATTAAGGTTAGCATTGCGATTGTTCGGGTCCTGCTTCACTACTTCAAGCAGCAGGCTAATTCCTTGCATTGGGCTTGGCGCGCCGCCATTTACATAGGCCACACCTAAGCCTGTTTTAACATCCAAATTATCAGGCGCAAGTTTACGTGCTGTTTCAAATGCTTCAACCGCGTTAGCAAGGTACGTTGGCTGTGCCGTAGTATCCTGCGTAAGCTTATAGGCATCATTAAAACGGTTACCTGCTTTTACCCAACTATCGGCCGTGCCTTCTTTAGATGCGACATCTTTATAATAGAAAGCGGCAGGCCCCGGCTGGTTAACATCATCCCACTGGGTGGCAAGTTCTTTTTGAATGGCCAGCTTACCGGCGTCATCAGCAGTAACTTTTAACTTCGCTTCCAGATCGTTGATCTTTGCGGCAAGCGCCTCACCAATGGCTGCTTTTGATGTTTCAGATACCTGTTCAACACTTACTGTTGCCGCCGGATGATCATGATCGTCCGTTGAAGCAACACCACCAGCCGACCGTGTTTCTTTAGGTTTTATTAAACCCTTAACCGGCTGATAATACAAAACAGCAGAGATAATGGCTATAACCGCTACTACCGCTATTTGTATCTGTGTTTTTTTCATGATAATTGTTTGTAAAATTATTTGGTTGCTTTACCTGGTTTGTTACCTGTTTTTACTTTTTCAACAAAAGTTTTTGCAGGTTTAAAGCTTGGTACAAAATGCTCGGGGATAATGATGGCAGTATTCTTTGAAATATTACGCGCTGTTTTTTTAGCTCTTTTTTTAACAACAAAACTTCCGAAACCTCTCACGTAAACATTTTCGCCGGCAACCATCGAGCCTTTTACTACTTTAAAAAACGCCTCAACAGTCTCCTGTACATCAACTTTCTCAATACCTGTTTTCGATGAGATTTCAGTTATAATTTCTGCCTTAGTCATATCTGATTTTTCTATTTAATTTTATATAATTACTTAACTGTTTTGGGGTTGCAAAAGTATTGCTTTATTCCGAAAGATTGAAATTTTGCGATGTTTTTTTTATTCACCTTACAATCGTGTGTTTAATTCATGTATAAAAAGAACTTTGTAGCCCCTATGCTTGTTACTTTTGCCTGATGGATTTTGCTGCAGAATTATTGAAATGGTATCAACAAAACAAGCGCGATTTACCCTGGCGCAACACTACCGACGCTTATATTATATGGCTTTCTGAAGTAATTTTGCAACAAACAAGGGTTGAACAGGGCATGCCCTATTTTTACCGCTTCTTAGAACGGTATCCTGATGTAAATAGTTTCGCAAATGCTGCCGAAGATGATATTTTAAAACTTTGGCAAGGCCTTGGTTATTACTCACGGGGCCGTAATATGCTCAAAACAGCCCGCCTTGTGCAACAGGATTGTGACGGAATTTTCCCGACAGCCTACGATGAGCTGCTTAAATTGAAGGGAATTGGCGAGTATACCGCGGCGGCTATCTCTTCTTTTTCGGCAGGCGAAGTAAGGGCAGTGGTTGACGGAAACGTATACCGCGTACTGGCCCGTTATTTTGGTATTGATGAGCCTATCAATTCAACAGGGGCAAAAAAAACCTTCCAAACCATCGCCGCCGATTTAATTAATAAGAAAATGCCGGGATTGCATAACCAGGCCATGATGGAGTTTGGCGCAATGCTTTGTAAACCTAAAAATCCGGGTTGTGGTATTTGCCCTGTACGTATTGGCTGCTATGCCTTTAAGCATAATGCCACCACTTATTTACCGGTAAAACTTAAAAAATTAAAAGTACGCGAACGCTTTTTGAACTATTTTTTAATTACCGACGGTGATAAAATATTAATGAATAAAAGGGGCGAAAATGATATATGGGCAAATATGTATGATTTACCGCTTATAGAAACGCAAACATTATTGCCTGTAAATGAGTTGTTTAACCTACCTGAAACAAAAGAATATTTTGGCAGCATAATAAATAATACAGAAATATTACCTGTACAAAAACACATTCTTACACATCAAAGGTTATATGTAAGGCTGATAAAGTTAAATACTCAGCCTGTTAAATTAGAACAAAAATGGTTTTACACAGAGGTACAAAACTTAGAAAAACTGGCCTTGCCAAAAATCATTTTTATATTTCTAAAAAATATTTTTAATTTGTAGAATAATTTTGCGTTAATTTACCTCCATGTCTGGAATTAATAAAGTAATACTTATAGGCCATTTAGGCAAAGATCCCGAAGTACGTTATTTAGATGGCGGCGTATCTGTAGCGAGTTTCCCGCTGGCTACGTCTGAAACCTTTAACAAAGATGGCCGCAAGGTTGAACAAACAGAATGGCATAACATAGTAATGTGGCGCAGTTTGGCCGATGTGGCAGCCAAACATCTGCAAAAAGGCAAGCTTGTTTATATTGAAGGCAAGCTGCGCACGCGCTCGTTTGAAGATAAAGAAGGAATAAAGAAATATACTACCGAAGTGGTAGCCGAAAATTTTACAATGCTCGGTCGCAAAAGCGACTTCGAGAACGACAATCGTCCGGTTACGAAAACCGATGGGGCCAGCGAATATAACAGCGCTGCCGAAACCGACGATCTGCCTTTCTAACCACTCTTTTACATAAACCCAAAAGATAAGAAATAAGCCTTGCCATCCCCGGTAAGGCTTTATTTTTTATTTAATTTTAGAAGAATTTTGTCAATTACGAGTTTTAAAATTCGGGGAACTATGAAGGTGAGATGACGCGTATAGCCTGTCAGCCTGAGTTTGTCGAAGGTGCGTGGGCAAAAAGGCCATAACTGACATATCAAACAAAAAAGGGTTAGCAATCTCAAATTACCAACCCTTTTTTTATACAATATCCACCCGAACCTGAAGCCACCGAACCGGGAACCTCAATCCCCGAGCCTCAAAAGCTACAATAGATCAAATCCGATATCTTTCCTAAAGTATACGCCATCGTAATAAATACGGCTGGCATCGGCGGTGGCTTGTTGCAGGGCATCAAACAGGTTGTCCTGTAACGAGGTGATGGCCAATACACGACCGCCGGTGGCGTGTACTTCATCGCCAACGGCTGTGGTGCCCGCATGGAACACAAGCGAATCGCGTACGTTCTCAATGCCTGTGATGGCTTTGTCTTTTAAATATTCGCCAGGGTATCCGCCTGCTACGCAAACTACTGTGGTGGCTATCTTGTTAGATATAATCAGTTCTTTTTCGTTCAAATTGCCTTCGGCTACGCCTAACAGCAGGTCAACCAGGTCGCTTTCAATGCGTGGTAAAACGCTTTCGGTTTCCGGGTCGCCCATGCGGCAATTGTATTCTATCATATACGGGGCGCCGCCGCAATTCATCAGCCCTATAAAAATGAAGCCTTTGTACGAGATGTTCTCTGCTTTTAAACCTTCAATGGTAGGGATAATAACACGCTGCTCTACCTTGCTGATAAATTCAGCATCAGCAAACGGCACCGGTGAAACCGAGCCCATGCCACCTGTGTTAAGGCCGGTATCGCCTTCGCCAATGCGCTTGTAATCTTTAGCGCTTGGTAATATTTTATAGTTGCTGCCGTCCGTCAATACAAAAACAGACAGCTCAATACCTTGTAAAAATTGCTCGATAACTACCTTTTCGCTTGCCGCGCCAAATTTGGCGTTAGTAAGCATATCGGCAAGTTCAGCTTTAGCCTCTTCAAGCGTAAGGCATATCAATACGCCCTTTCCGGCTGCTAACCCGTCGGCCTTTAGTACAATCGGCAAGCCAATTGTAGGCAGGTATTCAAAACCTTCCTGTAAAGTTTCGCGGGTAAAAGTGCGCGATGCCGCCGCCGGGATGTTATGGCGCTCCATAAACTGTTTGGAGAAATCTTTACTGCCCTCCAACTGTGCTCCCTCGCTTTCCGGACCGATCACCGGGATGCTTTTCAGCTGCTCATCGGCCAAAAAGTAATCATGTACACCTTTTACCAATGGCTCTTCGGGGCCAACCAATACCATATCGATGCCACTGGCCAGCACAAAATCCTTAATGCCTGCAAAATCAGTCACCTTAATATTAACGTTGGTACCATACTGGCCCGTACCGGCATTACCGGGGGCTATAAAAAGCTTATCGCATTTGGGGCTTTGCGCCAGTTTCCAGGCGAAGGCACTTTCCCTTCCGCCCGAACCAAGTATCAGGATGTTCATGCGCGCAAAGATAGTATTTTCAGTAGAGTTGTGAGTTGCGGGTTGTAAGTTGTAAGAGGAGTGGGTTATCTATTGTGGGTTGCATGTTGTAAATTGTGTGTTTTATGAAGAATGTTTCCAGCGTGGATGAAAATATAGGATAAAGTGAAGATACCTACAACTTACAGTCCAAAACTTATAACCAATCAAAACACCTGCAACTTGCAACCCACAACTTACAACTACTTTCCCCACAAAATACTATCTTTGCCTGTCAAAATGGCTTTGCAATGCGCTGTGGCGCAATTGTTGAGAACATGACCCATATATACTTCGAAATACTATGTTAGATTTTTTCAGTAAGCTTTTCGGAAGCAAATCAGAACGCGACGTAAAAGGCATCAATCCTATAGTTGATAAAGTTAAGGCTGAGTTTGCCAAATTGGGCGATATAAGCAACGATGAGCTTAGGAATAAAACCGCGCAGTTTAAACAAACCATTCAGGAAGGCCTTGCCGCCATTGATGAGCAAATTGCTGCTATCAAAGAGCAAACCGAAGATCCGGCGCTTGAAGTAAGCGAAAAGGTTGACCTGTACACCCAGTTGGACAAACTGAGTAAAGACCGCGATAAAGAACTGGAAGTGATATTGTTAAATATCCTGCCCGAGGCTTTTGCCGTGGTTAAGGAAACCGCCCGCCGCTTTTCGGAGAATAAAACTATTGAAGTTACCGCCAGCCAGTTCGATCGTGATTTGGCCGCGCGTAAAAATAACGTATTAATAAAAGGCGATAAAGCCACTCACCATAATACCTGGTTAGCTGCAGGTACCGAAGTTACCTGGAACATGATACATTACGATGTACAGCTGGTAGGTGGTATTGTATTGCACCAGGGTAAAATTGCCGAGATGGCAACGGGTGAGGGTAAAACATTGGTGGCAACGCTGCCCGCTTACCTAAACGCGCTGGCAGGGCAAGGTGTTCACATTGTAACCGTGAATGACTACCTGGCACGTCGTGACTCGGAGTGGATGGGCCCGCTGTATGAATTCCACGGTTTATCGGTTGATTGTATTGACAGGCACGAGCCAAATTCAGAGGAACGTCGTAAGGCTTACCTTGCCGATATTACTTTTGGCACAAACAATGAGTTCGGTTTTGACTACCTGCGTGACAATATGACACGTAGCCCTGAAGAACTGGTACAACGCAAGCTGCATTTTGCCATGGTGGATGAGGTTGACTCCGTTTTGGTGGATGATGCCCGTACACCTTTAATTATATCAGGCCCTATACCACGTGGCGATGAGCATGAGTTTTATGAGTTGAAACCACGCATTGAGCGGTTGGTTAACGCGCAAAAAAACTATGTAACCGGCGCGCTTAACGAGGCTAAAAAATCAATAAACGATGGTAAAGCCGGTATTGAAGATGGCGGTTTAGCTTTATTACGTGCACACAGGGGTTTGCCGAAAAGCAAAGCTTTGATCAAGTTTTTGAGCGAAGGCGCTAACAAAGGCGTGCTGCAAAAAACCGAGAACCACTACATGCAAGACCAAAATAAGGAAATGCACAAGGTGGATACCGAGTTATTCTTCGTTATCGACGAAAAGAACAACCAGGTTGAACTTACCGAAAAAGGTATCGAGCTGATCACTTCATCGGGCGAAGACCCTCACTTTTTTGTAATGCCTGATGTAGGCAGCGAGATAGCTGAAATTGAAAAATCAGATTTGCCTGCCGAAGAAAAGATAGCTAAGAAAGACTCGCTGATGCGCGATTTCTCTATCAAATCTGAACGCATCCACTCGGTTAACCAGCTATTAAAGGCTTATACTTTATTTGAAAAAGATACCGAGTATATTTTAGATGAAGGCAAAGTAAAGATAGTTGATGAGCAAACAGGCCGTGTATTGGATGGCCGCCGCTACTCTGATGGTTTACACCAGGCTATTGAGGCTAAAGAGAATGTTAAGGTAGAGGATGCTACGCAAACCTTCGCTACCATTACGCTGCAAAACTACTTCAGAATGTACCACAAGCTTTGCGGTATGACGGGTACTGCCGTAACTGAAGCGGGTGAGCTTTGGCAGATCTATAAACTGGATGTGGTAGAGATACCAACCAACACGCCAACCAAACGTGCCGATATGCAGGATTTGGTATACCGTACCATCCGCGAAAAATATAATGCCGTTGCCGATGAGATAGTGAAACTAACACAGGCCGGTCGCCCGGTATTGGTGGGTACTACCTCGGTAGAAATTTCAGAATTATTGAGCCGCATGCTTAAGCTGCGCGGTATAAAACATAACGTACTGAACGCTAAGCTGCACCAAAAAGAGGCCGATATTGTGGCCGAAGCAGGTAAGGCGGGTACAGTTACCATTGCTACCAACATGGCTGGTCGTGGTACGGATATTAAACTGGGCGAAGGTGTTAAAGAAGCCGGTGGTTTAGCCATTGTAGGTACCGAAAGGCACGAATCTCGCCGTGTAGACAGGCAGTTACGTGGTCGTGCCGGTAGGCAGGGTGACCCGGGTTCGTCTCAATTCTTTGTATCGTTAGAGGATAACCTGATGCGTTTATTCGGTTCAGAGCGTATCTCAAACCTGATGGTACGTATGGGTATCGAAGAGGGCGAAGTAATTCAGCACTCTATGATCTCCAAATCAATTGAGCGCGCGCAAAAGAAAGTAGAAGAGAACAACTTTGGTGTACGTAAACGCTTGCTGGAGTATGACGACGTGATGAACTCTCAACGTAGCGTGATCTACTCTAAACGTAAAAACGCCCTGTTTGGCGATCGTTTAGATGTTGATCTGAGCAACACCTTCTTTGATGTAGTTGAGGATATCGTTACCGAATATAAAGAGGCTAACAATTACGAAGGTTTCCAACTGGAGATCATCCGTATCTTCTCGGTTGATCCGGGTGTGGATGAAGGTACTTTTGGCAGCACATCATTAAATAACCTGGTTGACCAGGTATTTGCCGAAATAAGCGATTTCTACAAACGCAAACAAGAGGCTATTGCCGAGCAGGCTTTCCCGGTACTGAAAGATGTTTACGAAACACGCGGACAACAGGTAGAAAACATTGTAGTACCGTTTACTGATGGTATCCACGGTATACAGGTAGCAGTACCGCTTAAAAAAGCGGTTGAAAATCATGGTTTAGAGGTGTTCAAATCTTTCGAGAAGAACGTTACCCTGTACCTGATTGATGATGCCTGGAAAGAGCATCTGCGCGAAATGGATGAGTTAAAACAATCGGTACAAAATGCCGTTTACGAACAAAAGGACCCGTTATTGGTTTACAAGTTCGAAGCCTTTAAACTGTTCAGCGCAATGCTGGCTACTGTTAATAAAGAGATAGTGAGCTTCCTGTTCAGAGGTGGTATCCCGGTTCAACAGCAACCCGAAGAAATTCGCGAAGCCAGACCCGAGCCGCGCAGCGAACTGAAGAACATCAAAACATCAAAAGCCGAAGTAGTGAACGAAAGCAATGGTGTACCGATGGACGATACCCGCGAACTGCAAAAAGCACAACCTGTAAAAGTTGAGCCAAAAATCGGCAGAAACGATCCTTGCCCTTGCGGTAGCGGTAAAAAATACAAGAACTGCCATGGCGTAGGTTTGGCGTAAGGTTGATTTCGGATATCGGATTTTCGATTTCGGATTTAACTAACCGGATCGTCATTGCGAGAAACGAAGCAATTTCTACATAAGCTGAGCCGCCAGTCGCTGTCATGCTGAGGCACGAAGCATCTATTAGTGAATAGATCCTTTGCTATGCTCAGGATGACAAAGGTTCAACGACATAGTATAAAAAAGAAAAACAATGAAAGCAGCACCCATTTACAAAGCCCTAAGCAAAGTAACCGGATGCTGCTTTTTGTTTGTTTTATGTGCCATCACGGCATCGGCGCAAAGCCGTGGCAAGGTTGAGGTAATAAAAGATGCCCGTATCGATACCCTTGCCGCCCGTTGGAACACGTTGAGCAATGGATCCGGCCGATCATCAAACTATGGTTATCGCGTACAGATTTTCAGCGGTGGTAACCGTAAAGATGCCTTTAACGCGCAAACTAAATTTCAGGAACAGCACCCTGATATGCGTACCTACATTAGCTATCGCGACCCTAACTTTAAGGTACATGCCGGCGATTTTCGTACCCGGCTTGAAGCGCAAAAAATGCTGGAAGAATTAAAACCTTATTTTACCGGGATGTTTGTTATTGCCGGTAAGATCAATCCCCCGAAACTGCAAAACCCAAACAATGATTAAAGAACAAATACAGGAATTAGCCAAGAATATTTATAACGATGTAGTTGCTAATCGCCGTCACCTGCATGCGCATCCTGAACTTTCATTCCACGAGGTTGAAACCTCGGTATTTGTTGCCCGTAAATTGGAAGAGCTGGGTTTGGAATACCATAAAATGGCCGACACCGGTTTGGTAGCCCTTATAAAAGGCGATAAGCCATCAGACAAAGTAGTAGCCCTGCGTGCCGATATGGATGCATTGCCTATACTGGAGGCTAACGATGTACCTTATAAATCAACCAACCCGGGTGTAATGCACGCTTGCGGTCATGATGTGCATACTTCGTCATTGTTGGGTACGGCTAAAATATTAACCGATTTGAAAAGCCAGTTTGGCGGTACCGTAAAACTGATATTTCAACCGGCAGAAGAAAAATTGCCGGGCGGTGCAAGTATCATGATTAAAGAAGGTGTATTGCAAAACCCAACGCCTGATGCTGTTTTGGGTCAGCATGTAATGCCGTTGATCGATGCCGGTAAGGTTGGTTTCCGTGCGGGAAAATACATGGCCTCAACCGATGAGCTATATGTTACCGTAAAGGGTAAAGGCGGCCATGGCGCGCAACCACAACAAAACGTAGACCCGGTGATCATCACCGCGCATATATTAACGGCGCTGCAACAAGTGGTAAGCCGCTTCGCCGATCCTAAGAGCCCGTCGGTATTGTCATTCGGTAAAGTAATTGCCAATGGGGCTACCAACGTTATCCCTAACGAAGTTTATTTGGAAGGTACCTTCCGTACCATGGACGAAAAATGGCGCGAAGAAGCCCACAAACGCATGAAAAAGATGGCCGAAGGCATAGCCGAAAGCATGGGCGGCAGCTGCGAGTTTAACATTATGCGTGGCTATCCTTTCCTGATAAATGAGGAAGTATTGACCGCCAACACCCGCGGACATGCCGAAGACTATTTAGGTAAAGAGAACGTACTCGATCTGGATATATGGATGGCTGCCGAAGATTTCGCTTACTATTCGCAGGTAGCTAAAAGCTGTTTCTACCGCCTGGGTACACGTAACGAGGCGCGTGGCATCACATCATCGGTACATACCCCAACTTTTGATATTGACGAAACCGCGTTGCAAGCCAGTACAGGTTTAATGGCTTACCTTGCCGTTAAGCAATTGGGCAACTAAAGCGGGTAATTCACAAAGGCACAGCACTGTTTTTATCTGCTACGCTGTTTCATAATTAGCATACTGCACGTAAACAGCTATAAGTTATTTATGATGATCAAAAAGCTTTTACTTATACTGTTACTGGTAACCGGTTTTGGCTATGTTAACGCGCAGCAGATAGACCGTTTTAACCCGGATACCATCAAAACCATTCAGCTGGATTCGGTGATCAATATCAAATCGCATAAGCTGAACGCGCAGGATTTTATTGATGCCATGCTGGCCGATACCAGTTTCTACAAGGCATTCCGCAACATGAAGCGTTATGCCTTTACTGCCGAAAACCGCATTTATACCTACGATAAAAAGAACAAGGTTAACGGCAAAATATACTGCAAGCTGCGCCACAGCAACAATGGTAAAAACCACAAGATAGACTATATAGCCAAGCAGGATAGCGGTGCCCTCTACAAAAAGAATGGCAAATACCAGCTATATACGGTAGAGATGTTCGATTACATTTTCATGAATGCCTATAATTCCGATTTTGTTGCCGGCGATGGCGTGCCGGGACCGGGTGGCAAAAATGAATCGTATAAAGACAAGCTAAAAACACTCATCTTCAGGCCGGGGACAAAGGTAAAGGGCATTCCCTTCATCAGCGGTAAAACCGAGATATTCTCGCCCGATATGAAACAGTTTTACCTGTACCAGTTTGCGCGTGGTACGTATTTAGATAGTATCCCGGTTTACAGGTTCAAAATTATTCAGAAACCGAGTTCGGCCGATGGCGATGTAATGATCCGCGAGTTGACCACCATATTTGATACCCGTACTTTTCAAATATTGGGGCGCTACATTGATATGAAGTTCAATAACCTGTTTGTGGGCTTTAACGTACAAATGAACATCGAACTAAACCGCTTCAACGGCGAGCTGCTGCCCATCAAAATAAGCTACCAGGGTAACTGGGATATCCCGTTCCATGCCGAAGAGCGGGCGAGCTTTTTGATTGTACATAAGGACTACGAGCGAGAGTAAAGAAATAAGATTCAGGAAACAAGACCAGTAGAATAAATGGCAGTCGTTTCAAAAAAGTGCAGTAAATGAACAGTCTTGTTGAGGCCTTTAATAGAATATTTTATCAAATTGCATAAAATCAACCTCTGTGAGCAGCTCTGTTACCACCTTAGATATTGTCACCCATATCAGTGCGCCTGCGGAGCGGGTGTTTGATCTGTCGCGGAGTATTGATCTGCACCTGATATCAACCCGGCACACCAATGAAAAGGCTATAGCAGGGCGCACAAGCGGCTTAATTGAATTGGGCGAAAGTGTTACCTGGCAAGCCAAACATTTCGGCATTACGCAAAAACTTACCTCCAAAATTACCGAGTTCGATTATCCGAACCATTTTACCGACGAGATGGTAGAAGGCGCTTTTCAAGCCTTCCGACACGAACATATCTTCAAAAGCTTCGGCCCCAACCAAATGCTGATGATGGATATTTTTGCTTACGAAGTACCTTATGGTATTGCAGGTTATGCCTTCAGCCGCATAATCCTTGCCCGTTACATGACACACTTACTGGTTAAACGCAACGATGTGATCAGGCAAATTGCCGAAGGGAATGAGTGGAGGAAGATACTTGAGGTATGATGCACTTGCTTGTTATGTAAATTATGCCCGTCAGCAAACAGCTTCGGGTGAAAATGGGCAGAACTTTGTTGGACAAGAGCGCAATGGCGGGCATAGTGAACTTGTTGCATGTGGGCAGGAAATGAGTGATGGGGCAAAAGTTCCAGCCCAAAGTTCTGCACGGTTTGCAGGGCATGGCCTCGTGCGGCAAAGAAGCCTTTTGCTGGACGCGACCTTTTGCTACTTTTGGGGCACAGCCAAAAGTAGTAGCCACTGCGGCAATGAGCAGACTAACGTTAATCACAGCACAACCAACAAAAGAGGCATAGAACACGATGAGATTGCTTCGTTCCTCGCAATGACACATTTTGGTGCAGATTAAATCCTCAATTCGTTTTCAACTGCCTTACATGCGCCCGCCTATGCGTAACCTCGCGGCCACCTTTGGGTTTCCTGCTTTTTTTGCGTTTGCCCAGCCATATAATAAAGCCTGTTACGGGTAAACTGGCGCATATTAAACTTGCTAAAAAAGCAATGATCTTACTGGTTAACCCGAATATTTGACCTACGTGTATATCGTAGTTCATTTCGTTGAGCTTTAAGCCCAGGCTCTTTTTGGTTTGGGGGAGGCCTTTTAAGATTTTGCCCGTATACTTATCAAAATCGTACGAATCACTGTTGGCAAAGTGAAGGCTTTTAGCATAGGCGCCTGTTGAAATGTGGCCTGATGCCGCTTCATCCTCATAAAAAGTATACATTTCCGCATTGGGCGAAAGTGTACGCAACTGATGATAAGCACGGTCGATAACAGGTTTGCCTGTTATGGGCAGGTCTCTTTTCAGCGAGTCGGATTTTGGCTCATCTTTTTCAATAGCATAGCTTTTGCCCATGTTCCCGGCAAGGTAAATGCCGTCGCTCATCCATTCAAAGGCTATCGCCAACCCTGTAATAGCCAAAATAATGGCTATACTGAGCGAGTAAAAGCCCAACACGTTATGCAAATCGTAGTTTACCCTGCGCCAGCGGCCACCCCATTTAATGGTGAAGCTGCGTTTGCGGTCGCTTTTGCGTTTGGGCCACCACAGCACTACGCCCGTTATCATGATCACCACGAAAATAATTACCGATATGCCTACCACCAGCTGCCCTATATTGGCAGGCAGAAGCAGGTATAGGTGAATGTATTCAACAATTATGAAGAAGTCTTTAAACATATCCTGATCGTGCAAGATCTTGCCATTGTAGGGGTTGATATAAAGCACATTGGTACCCGTTTTGCTGTTCATGTATAACAAAGCAGGACGGTCAACACCGGCATAAGCGAGATAACCGGTTTTAAAGGTGGGTTTATGTTTAGCGGCAATGCCTTTTAATACCGATGGCTCCAGGTAAGGCTTTTGCTGAACCTGCACATGGCGGTGCGAATAAAGGGCGTCCTGAATTTCATCCTGAAAGCAAAATATACAGCCTGTAATACTAACAATAAATACCACGATGCCCGAGATAAAGCCAAGCCAGCGGTGTAAAAAAAGAATGGTTTTCTTAAACTTTGTCAATGGAACAATTTTGAAAGTTATTTAGACTGAATATCAATAGCTTTCAAAAGTAATTCATAATGCCTAATCGACCAAATTATTTAAAATAATTCTAAACAAGGTTTTGCGGGAATACGCTGGTTATTATATGTCGATGATCTCTTTTTTCTTTTTGGTCTTCAATCGTTTAGGCAAAAACTCCAGTATCTCGTTCTTCAATGCCTCTATCATACGGCGTTTCAAAAAGTTGCGCTGTATCACAATGCTCACCTCGCGCGCTGGTTCGGGCGATTTAAAATAGCGCACCTTATCCAGTTGTTTATCGCTCAGGTCGGTAAGGGCAAGTTCCGGCAGTATGGTTGCGCCGTTGTTTTGATCAACCATACGTTTCAGCGTTTCCACGCTGCCGGTATTATATTCAAAATGCAGGAAGCCTTTGGTTGATTTTCGTCGCTGACAAATGTTCAGCACCTGCTCGCGCATGCAATGCCCTTCGTTCAATACCCAAATTTCTTCCATATCGATATCTTCGGGCTGTATGGCTTTCTTTTTTGAGAGCTTACTGTTTTTGGATACATAGGCCACAAAGTTTTCATAAAACACCGGGATCTCCGTAAGGTTGGGTTCGTGCAGCGGGGTCGACATAATACCGCAATCTATCATCCCTAATTTTAACTGCTGGATGATCTGTTCGGTAGTTTGTTCCCATACCACCAGTTTTACCTGCGGATATTTTTCTATAAAGCTGCCGATTATTTTAGGCAATATGTAAGGTGATACGGTAGGAATGATGCCTACTTTCAACTCTCCGGCCAAGTCTTTTTGCCTGTCGCTGATAATCTCCTTTATCTTTTCACTTTCGCCAAGCAGCACACGGGCTTGTGCAATTACCTCGGTGCCAATTTCGGTAGGGGTTACCGGCTGCTTACTGCGGTCGAAAAGTTTAACACCCAGGTTATCCTCCAGCTTTTGCACCTGCATACTTAAGGTGGGCTGGGTAACAAAACATTTTTCGGCTGCCGTTACAAAACTGCGGTAGGTATCAACGGCTACTATATATTCAAGCTGCGTTATTGTCATATAGATATTTTCTATGTAAATATAAGAAAATATTCATTTCTTCTATCTTCTGTTTAGATGTGAGATTTGAGACATTAGATTTGAGATGGAGAAATCACGTAATACATAAAAAGGCGCCATATTACAGCGCCTTTTTATGTCTCATATCTCAAATCTCACATCTAATTTCTACTCCACGGTTACCGATTTTGCCAGGTTACGTGGCTGATCGACATTGCAACCACGCATTACAGCAATATGGTAAGCCAATAATTGCAATGGGATAGTGGCCAACAGCGGCACAAAAGCTTCGCCGGTTTGCGGTATCTCAATTACATAATCGGCCATGTCGCGCACTTCGGTATCACCTTCGGTTACGATAGCTATAACATGACCGCCACGGGCTTTTACTTCCTGAATGTTACTGATCACCTTTTCGTACGATGAATGTTTGGTAGCGATAAACACCACCGGCATAGCATCGTCAATAAGGGCGATAGGGCCATGCTTCATTTCGGCAGCAGGATAGCCCTCGGCGTGGATGTAGGAGATTTCCTTTAGTTTTAAAGCCCCCTCAAGCGCTACCGGGAACGAACTGCCGCGACCTAAGAACAGGCAGTTATTGCTATCCTTAAATTTGGCGGCTATCTCTTTAACATGATCGTTTGATTTTAAAGCGCGTTCAACCAGTGCCGGTATTTCATCCAGCTCGGTTAAATATTCGATGAGTTTGCTTTGGGTAATGGCTCCACGTTTTTGCGCTATGTAAAACGCGATAAGCGTTAACACCGTAACCTGGGCTGTAAAGGCTTTGGTTGATGCCACACCAATTTCGGGCCCGGCATGGGTATAAACTCCCGCATGTGTAGTACGCGGAATAGAAGCGCCCACCACGTTGCAAATACCGAATATGGTAGCGCCTTTTTCTTTCGCCAGTTCAATGGCTGCCATCGTATCAGCCGTTTCACCGGATTGCGAGATGGCGATCACCAGGTCTTTTTCGGTAATGATAGGGTTGCGATAGCGGAACTCGGAAGCGTATTCTACCTCAACCGATACACGGGCATATTCTTCAATCAAATATTCGCCAACCAAACCGGCATGCCACGATGTGCCGCAGGCCACAATAATAATGCGGTCTACGTTCTTTAATTTCTCAATATATTCCTTTATACCGCCCAGCTGTACTTTGCCCTGCTGCGGGTAAATACGGCCACGCAGGCAATCGCGAATGGAACGTGGCTGTTCGTAGATCTCCTTTAACATAAAGTGATCGTAGCCGCCTTTTTCAAGCATTTCCAGCTTAAGGTCAAGTTCCTGTATGTACGGGGTTTGAATGGTGTTATCTATGTTCTTTACCAGCAATTCTTCGCGGGTAATGAAGGCTATCTCGTTATCGTTAAGATAAATTACGTTTTTGGTGTACTCAACAATAGGCGTAGCATCCGATGCTACAAAATATTCACCTTTACCAACACCGATCACCATAGGGCTGCCTTTACGGGCGGCAATCAGCAAATCTGGCTCATCCTGACTCATAATTACAATAGCATACGCGCCGATAACGGTATTCAATGCTACACGCACGGCTTCGCGCAGTTCGAGCCCGGTTTCTTTTTGAATGTCCTCAACTAAATGGATTAATACCTCGGTATCGGTATCGCTCAAAAATATGTGACCTTTGGCTATCAGCGTTTCTTTAATTACGCCGTAATTTTCAATAATACCATTATGGATGATGGTTAATTTGCGGTTGCCTGATGAGTGAGGGTGCGAGTTGCGGTCGCTTGGGGCGCCATGGGTAGCCCAACGGGTATGGCCCATGCCAACAGTGCTTTTCAGCGGAAGTTGTTTAACAAAATCTTCGAGTACGCTTACCTTGCCGGCTTTTTTGTAAACCTTAAGGTCTTTATCAAGTAGCGCAATACCTGCACTGTCATAACCACGATACTCTAACCTGTGAAGGCCTTTAATTATTATAGGGTAGGCTTCCCTGTAACCAATGTAACCTACAATTCCGCACATAATTTTTATTTATAATTTTTTGAACAAATGTATCAGCTTTTACAATAAAGTAAACGCTAAGTGCATCAATAAAATTATTAAATAAAAAAGCCCCTTTTTTGAAGGGGCTGTATGTTATTTTACTTTGGTATAAATTATATTGAGTTTAACCCGATAGGCCGAGTTTTTACCGGCAAATATAGTTCGGGCACCGGTTTGGGCTGTACCTAATATATCGGAAGCAGTAGTTTCAACACTGCTATATATGTCAGCTCCAGCTGTAAGGTATGTGCCATAATCTTTTGTTTTGCCGCTTAGCAAATTTTGCACATACGTAGTTACCAAAAAATGATATTCATTAGCTGTAGGAGAGCCGTAAAAACCGCCGAATAGTTGATAATAAATTGCTGACGCAGCCGACGCGTCTTCTAATAATACCGGCTGATTGGCGATATCGTGTTTGTATAATATTATTCTTGGCAAAGGTGCATAAGTGGTAAACGTGCCCGGAACAGGTGTAACAACCAGTTCGGCCCTGTTGATAATGATATCATTAACAGGCAGGTTTTTAAGCCCCGGGAAAGTGATTTTGGTTTTTAAACCTGAGCCTCCTTGTAAATAACCAACCGCGTTGCTTGTTGTAGTATTAGCTAAGGCAGTTTGCACTTCGGTAGTGTAAGTATGCTTTATTTCGGCAGTGTGGCCGCTTATAGGTAATGATACAACGGAAGTGTCAATAGTTGAACCATTGGTAACTTTAATATAAAGGTCTACAGAGGCGGAGTCGTCAAGTGCAAGCATGAATGTACCGCCGGGCCCTGTTGATTGTGCCCTGTCAAGCGTTACATACAGGCCTTTAATAAAATTCCGGAATGCGGTATTAGATGCCAGGTTGCTTGGTGCATCAGTAAAAAAGTTTGAACTAAAGAAATCAGTACTTAAAGGGATGCGTAATTGTGGTGCAACTTTCTTTATGGTGTCTGTTGCTCCTGTTACAATATCAATTATTCTTAAAGAATCGTGTGTTCTCGATACAAAAGTTTTACTTCCCAATAACTCGGCTTTATGTTTCCATTGTTTGGCGCTGTAGTATGTTATAGCCAAGGGCCTTTCATCTAATTGATGAACGTTAACCTTGTAGGTTGATAATAGCGAATCGCCATAAAAACCCGAAGCGTATTTCATCTTTAGTATTGCTGAATCGATAACGATAGTTCCTGTTGGCACGGTATAGGCCACAAATCCGGGTAGGTTAAGATCAGTGATCACGTTGGCTTCAGTATTACCAATAACCGGATCGTTAAAGTTTGATAGCGGTGTGCGTGTCAGAGCCGTGGTAATTACCGAATCGGCGCGTACTGTATTTACAGTAACGGTACTATCGGTTACCAGTGTACCTGTAAGCTGATTTGATTCATCAACACCTAACCCGATATTGTCCGGGTTTTTGCAACCATTTAAAATAAAAAGACTTATTAACAGGGTCAATAAGTCTAATCTGAAAAATTTCATATATACAATTAAAGCTTATACAATTTAAACTACTTGTGCCATTTCTTCGCTGGCAATTTCGTCGTAAAAATTGTAATAATTTTCTACATCCTGTGTAGAATTGTAATCTAAAACGGGTTTATTGCTGTTTTTAACATTATTTAACACTTCAGCGTCAATGTTTTCAGCACCCAGTACAATACCATCCGAGTAGTGAATAGCGCCTGCGTACAGTGATGAATTAGTGCCCGGTTTATACACTTCAGTGTGTGCCTCGGTCATATCGTTCATTACCGCTTTTTGCGCGAAATCGGCATTCATTTGCTCTTTAAACTCGTTTTCGTAAATAGAGTAAACTATTTTAGAGTTTTTAAAAGTAGGATCGTCCTTGTACGTGGTTTTTAAATAAGCAGGCACTAAAGCGCTCATCCAGCCGTGGCAATGGATCATGTCAGGCGCCCAGCCTAATTTTTTAACCGTTTCAAGCGCGCCCTTGCAAAAGAAGATCATGCGCTCATCGTTATCGGCGTAAAATTTACCGTCTTTGTCGTTAAAGACGTGTTTGCGTTGAAAATACTCTTCATTATCTAAAAAGTACACTTGCATGCGAGCAGCGGGTATCGAAGCTACCTTTATGATCAGGGGATTGTCATTATCATTAATTATGATATTCATACCCGACAAACGTATTACCTCATGAAGGCGGTTCCTGCGCTCGTTGATATTACCGAAACGTGGCATCAGGATACGGATCTCGTAACCCTTATCCTGCATAGCTTGCGGAAGCTGGCGTACTATTTCAGAAATTTTTGTGAGTTCAAGGAAAGGCGACATTTCATGAGAAATAAACAAAAGCTTAGATTTACCCATCATTAAATCAGAATTAATATGTTAAGATGTCAAAAAAAATTGAGTTTGCAAATATAAGCATTTATATATGAACAATCAACGAATTGTGCAAGTAACTTTTGGATATATTTATATTATTCCCCAACTTCGCCCCATTTTTTAACCCCAGCCACCGTGAAAGTTTTCACCACCAAAACAGCCATAGGGCAATACATACAGCAATTACGCAACCAGGGCAAAACCATTGGCTTTGTGCCAACTATGGGCGCTTTACACTTGGGGCACCTCTCGCTTATAGCGCAGGCGCAACAACATTGTGACATTGTGGTATGCAGCATATTCGTTAATCCTACGCAGTTTAACGACCCTAAAGACCTTGAAAAATACCCGCGGCCTATAGCCGCTGATATAGCCAAACTGGAGCAGGCCGGCTGTGATGCCTTGTTTAACCCCGAGGTAAGCGAGATGTATGACGGTAATGAGCAATGGCATTTAGATATTGGCCCCTTAGAACATTTACTGGAAGGTAAGTACCGCCCCGGCCATTACCAGGGTGTAACGCAGGTGGTAAATAAGCTGTTCACTATAGTGCAGCCGGATATGGCATTCTTCGGGCAAAAAGATTATCAGCAAATTATGGTGGTTAACCGTATGATCAGCCTGCTGAAACTGCCGGTGAAGCTCATTATGTGCCCTATAGAACGCGAAGCCGATGGTTTGGCCATGAGCTCGCGCAATATTCACCTTACGGCCGATGACCGCGCGCATTCGCTGGTACTATCAAAAACGTTGAACGCGGTAAAGCAGAATTACAGCAACGATAACATCGCCATATTAAAAGCCGAAGCTGAAGATTTGATAAGCGATGAACCGGGTGTAGAGCTTGATTATTTTGAGCTGGCCGACGGCGAAACTTTGCTGCCCGCTGATGAAACTACCACGAGTGTGATAGCGCTGGTTGCTGCCAAGGTTGGCAAAACCAGGCTGATAGATAATATGATCATTCGACAGGTAGTTTAGATGTAATGGCATTAATTATCAGCGCTTTTAGTGAGCAATATTCTGAAACAAAAAGCGCCTCAATCTCTTTACAATATAGCTACAAATGGGGTGTATTATGTGCTATGAACCATGTATTAAATATTCATAACTTTGCGCCATGATTATTGAGGTATTAAAATCCAAAATTCATAGGGCCAGGGTAACTCAGGCAGAACTGAATTACGTAGGCAGTATCACTATTGATGAGGATTTGATGGATGCGGCAAATATTATTGCCAACGAGAAAGTGCAGATAGTTAATAATAATAACGGTGCAAGGTTTGAAACTTACGTAATACGCGGCGAGCGTGGCACAGGCACCATTTGCCTTAACGGCGCTACCGCAAGGCTGGCACAGGTGGGTGATATAGTGATCATCATGTCGTACGGTTATATGGAAACGGCCGAAGCCCGCGTCTACGAGCCGCTACTGGTATTCCCCGATCCTGATAATAAGCTGATCAAATAAGGGCTGCCCTTTTCTCTTCAAAAAAGAATTTCATACTTTTTATATAAGCACCGCTAACCGGCGGTGCTTGCTTTTTTACGCCCTGTTTCAGGCTAATACAATTGCGCTTGATGTTAAATTTAACACGGCGTTTTTGCCCGAAAGCATATCTTTGCGTTATTACAAAAATTAATGATGCACCTAACCTCCCGCAACACATCAGGTTTAATAAAAACGATCGTCACTCTTTTTCTTGTTTTTTCAACCGTTTCCTCATTCGCCCAAAGGCAAAATATCTACTTTTTAAAAAATGATGGCCGGTTTGTTAATAGTAAAGACAGCGCCGATTGTATCCGCATAGTTTCGGAGCCCGATTCGGGTACTGTACTTTATAACGTTGCCGACTTTTATAAAGACGGAAAACGAAAGTTAGTTGGCAAGTCGGCCACAATTGAAAGCTTTAAACCGGAGGGGATTGTTATTTTGTATTACAACAATGGCAACCGCAAAGCGGTAAACAACTATGCAAACGGTTTGCTTAATGGCGAGTGTATTGAATATTACCCTAATGGCAAGGTGTATACTATTAAAAAACACCGTGAGGGAAATAACGTTGGCATTGGCCGGGTAACCGAATATGATATTGTGGCCTGCCGCGATTCGGCCGGCAAAATATTGGCTGCCGATGGCAACGGATATTACGTTGGTTACGACGACGATTTCAAGTACATTGCAGAAGAAGGTAACGTGATAAACGGCAAATACGACGGCACCTGGAAAGGCGAGGATAAGCTTATTAAAGTAAAGTTTACCGAGCATTATGAAAACGGCGTAATGAAAAAGGGCGAATCGACAGATTCGTTAGGGATTATTCGCACCTATCAAAACAGGATTGTACATCCTCAATTCAAAGGCGGCATGCAGGGGCTATATAAATACCTGGCCAATAATCTTCAATATCCGAATGAAGCCCGGAGGAACGATATTTCAGGCACTGTTATTTTAAAATTTGTTGTTAAAAAGGATGGGACGTTGAAGGACATTGCTGTTTTTAAATCAGTACATAATTTGCTTGATAAAGAGGCTATAAGGGTATTGTCAAAAACGGATGAGTGGATACCCGGTTACAAGTGCGGCCTGCTGGTAAATGTAAAGTTTATGCTGCCGGTAAAGTTTGCTTTGCAATAACATAAATCCATTACATTATTTGCTGTAAAAAGCGCCTGTAAAGTCTGCAATTTGTAAGCTTTAAACATGTGTTTAAAAAGAAAATGGCAAATTCAAAAAAAAACTGCAAAATGTTCTCACAAACTGTATCTTTGCACCCCGACAAGAAGATACCGAATTGCGGAATGCTTAACGCTCAGTTTCGGACATTTTAAGTTGGCATTCCCGCATCAGGCAGCTCTCTTGATTTAAATAAGAACTATGCCCAAAAATACTTCCATCAAATCGGTACTAATTATTGGTTCAGGCCCCATCATTATTGGTCAGGCTTGCGAATTTGATTATGCTGGCTCCCAGGCCGCTCTTTCTTTAAAAGAAGAAGGTATATCGGTAACCATTATCAACAGCAACCCCGCCACCATCATGACGGATAAGGTTATTGCCGACAATGTATACCTGCTGCCGCTTGAATGCGAAAGCATAGAAAAGATATTGCAGGAACAAAAGATTGATGCCGTACTGCCTACCATGGGTGGCCAAACTGCATTAAACCTTTGTATCGCCGCCGACGAGCAAGGCATTTGGAAAAAATACGGAGTTGATATTATAGGGGTTGATATTGCCGCTATAGAAAAAACCGAGAACCGCGAAGCCTTCCGCCAGTTAATGGTTGATATCGGCGTAGGGGTAGCCACCTCAAAAATTGCCAACTCGTTTTTAGAAGGTAAAGAAGCCGCGCAGGACATCGGTTTCCCGCTGGTAATTCGCCCAAGCTATACTCTGGGTGGTAAAGGCGCTGGCTTTGTACATAAAAAAGAAGATTTTGACGCCGCTTTAAGTCGCGGTTTACAAGCATCGCCAACCCACGAGGTTTTGGTGGAGCAAGCTGTTTTAGGCTGGAAAGAATATGAGCTGGAGTTGCTGCGCGATAGCCGCGATAACGTGATCATCATTTGCTCTATCGAAAACTTCGACCCGATGGGTATCCACACCGGCGACTCGATCACCGTGGCCCCGGCCATGACCCTGAGCGACCGTTGCTACCAGGATATGCGTAACCAGGCCATCAAAATGATGCGTGCCATCGGTAACTTCGCGGGTGGTTGTAACGTTCAGTTTTCGGTTAACCCTGCCGATGAAAAGATCATCGCTATCGAGATCAATCCACGCGTATCGCGTTCATCAGCACTGGCATCAAAAGCAACAGGTTACCCGATCGCCAAAATTGCTGCCAAGCTGGCCATAGGTTACAACCTTGATGAAATTGAAAATCAGATCACCAAAACAACTTCGGCTTACTTTGAGCCAACGCTTGATTATGTGATCGTAAAGATACCTCGCTGGAACTTTGATAAATTTAAGGGCGCTAACAAAGAGCTTGGCCTGCAAATGAAATCGGTAGGTGAGGTAATGGGTATAGGCCGTACATTCATCGAAGCGCTTCAAAAAGCATGTCAGAGTTTAGAGATTGGCCGCGCAGGCTTAGGTGCCGATGGCAGACAAAGCCGCAACTTAGAAGAAATTATGCACAGCCTTGAACACCCAAGCTGGGACAGGCTGTTCCATATATACGATGCCCTTAGCCTGGGTGTGCCGATTGAATCGGTACGTAAGGCTACCAAAATTGACCGCTGGTTCCTGAACCAAATACAGGAAGTAGTGTTTATGGAAACCGAGCTTCGTCGTTATTCACTGAATAACATCCCGGCCGATTTCCTTTTCAACCTTAAACAAAAAGGTTTCTCTGACGCGCAAATCGCTTACGTATTAACCAACGTTACCGAAGAAGACGTTTACCAGCGCCGCAAGGAACTGGGCATAAAACGTGTATACAAAATGGTTGATACCTGCGCTGCTGAGTTCCCGGCTAAAACGCCGTACTACTACTCAACTTACGAGGGCGAGAACGAATCGATAGTATCTGATAAAAAGAAGATCATCGTATTAGGCTCGGGCCCTAACCGTATAGGCCAGGGTATTGAGTTTGATTACAGCTGTGTACACGGCTTACTTGCCGCTAAAGAATCGGGCTTTGAGGCCATCATGGTTAACTGTAACCCTGAAACCGTATCAACCGACTTTAACATGGCCGATAAGCTGTACTTTGAGCCAGTTTTCTGGGAGCATGTACGCGAGATCATTGAGCTGGAGCAGCCTTATGGTGTAATTGTTCAGCTGGGTGGCCAAACCGCCCTTAAAATGGCCGAGAAAATGCACGAGCACGGCATCCGCATTATTGGTACTTCGTTTACCGATATGGATATCGCCGAAGACCGCGGCCGTTTCTCTGATCTGTTGAAAGAACTGGATATTCCTTACCCTAAATATGGCGTTGCCGAAAGTGCCGAAGAAGCGCTTGAAGTGGCTCACCACGTAGGTTACCCGGTACTTGTTCGCCCAAGTTATGTATTAGGCGGCCAGGGCATGAGCATCGTAATCAACGATGAAGACCTTGAAAAAGCGGTAGTAAGCTTATTAAAGAACCTGCCGGGCAACCGTGTACTGATAGATCACTTCCTTGACAGGGCCTCTGAAGCCGAGTCGGATTCTATCAGCGATGGTGATGATGTGCACATTGTTGGTTTGATGGAACACATTGAGCCTGCCGGTATCCACTCAGGTGATTCTTACGCGGTGTTGCCTCCGTTCGACCTGTCGGACAATGTGATTGAGCAAATGGAAACCTATACCAAAAAGATTGCTACGGCGTTAAATGTTAGAGGTTTACTGAATATACAGTTTGCTATAAAAGAAGAAAAAGTATATGTAATAGAAGCCAACCCGCGTGCATCACGTACGGTGCCTTTTATTGCCAAGGCTTATGATGTGCCTTACATCAACATAGCTGCTAAAGTTATGCTGGGCGCTAATAAGCTGAAAGATTTTGATATAGTACGTAAACTAAAAGGATACGCCATAAAAGAACCTGTGTTCTCTTATGATAAATTCCCGGAAGTAGCCAAAGAGCTTGGCCCGGAAATGAAATCGACCGGCGAGGCTATCCGCTTTATACCTAACCTGCAAGATCCATACTTCAGGCATCTGTATAAAGAAAAGTCGATGTATTTAAGTAAGTAATGAGTTTGTATAGAGAGAGTTGGGTGTAGTGATTGTAGGATTTGTTCTTTAATTAATGAATAATAATCAGCTGTTTTTGCTAAAAAACGTTGACCCGGATGATTTCGGGCGCGTTTTACTAAAGGTTGAAAGATCATTTGGCATTAAGTTTTGCCAGGACGATCTGGGTTCGGTAAGAACCTTTGGCAACCTGTGCGATGTGATCCATAACAAGATTAAACAAGAGCATAGCGATACCTGCACCACGCAGCAGGCTTTTTATAAACTCCGTAACGCCATTATGGCCGCAACGGGACTGGACAGGGGCGATATTACTATACAAACATCCCTCAAAGATATTTTCCCTGAAAACGAAAGACTCCAGCTGATCGGTACTATCGAGGCAGATATGGGTCTTTCGTTAAGGGTATTGCAACCCAAACAAACTACTATTTACGCCCTTGCAGGCATATTCGCGCTATCAATAGCGGCATTGTTTTTCAATACGCTGATAGCTGCCGGTTTAATGCTGGTTTTCGCGATAGGAGCGTTTATGGCAGGCAAGTTTGGTAAAGAGCTCCGCATTAATACCCTTGGCCAACTGGCCGAAAAAATTGCCCGCGAACATTTTCTGAAATGCAAACGCGAAACCGCATCCGTTAACCGTAAAGAGATCAACCATAAAGTACAGCAATTATTTGCTGACGATCTTTATGTTGATGCGTCGGTATTAACGGCTGATGCCCGTTTTTAATTAATAGCGGGAAAGCTTAAGGTAAAATATTTTTAATCTGCTGTAGCATAAGGCGCCGGTAAAGCGTCATGATGTGAAAGTAGATTAAAATGAAACATACCTTATTAACCCTCACATTAATTATTGGCACCATTGTAAGTGCCTTCGCGCAAAACGATAAGCTATTTAAACATAACGGCGAAACAATTGACGGCAACATAGTACGCGTAGCCGAATACACCATTGTGTTTAAGTACGTAAATGAAGATGCCGAACAAACCGTTAGCAAATACGCGGTTGAAAAAATAGTTTACGGCAAAAGCGGCCGCACCGAAAAAATAAGCGACAAAGTAACCGTAACCGGCAAAGCCGACTGGGAGAAAGTAGTACTGCTGGAAGACAAAAGCGAGATAGCAGGCCTTACCAAAGGCGGCGACGTGCGCGGCAAAACAGCATTCATCAATTTCCACACCGGTAACTCGGGCGATAAATCGGCAGAGAAGAAGCTAAAGCAGGCCGCTGCCGAACTCGGCTGCCAATTTGTATACGTTACCAGCGAAAAGGCCACCAACGCCAACAACGACTCCTTAGGCGGCAACCAGGATATAAAGAAGGGATTGGCTTATAAGTATTAAGTTACTCGCGCTACGTCGACTCACCCCGACATCGCTGCGCTCGTCACCTCTCTCTCCGCAAGCGGAAAGAAGGGGTTTGTTTTTGGGGTTTTCTTCCAAGCCCTCTTTGCGGCAAAGCCGGAGAGAGGGCGGTCCAGCGAAGCGTAGACCGGGTGAGTTGACTATGCGTTTTGTATTATAGGTCTACCATAATTCCAAACTTTAATCAAAAAGATTTTTTTCAAGCTGTTCTCTTATACTTTTCCA
>NZ_JBWKQC010000005.1:0-524485 GCF_059418565.1 Mucilaginibacter sp. GW821-FHT07G05
CAAAGAAGCCTTTTGCTGGACAAGGGTTTTGTTACTTTTGCCCTCAAAAGTAATGGGCCTCTGCGGCCAAGAGCAGACTAACGTTAATTACAGCACAAGCTTAACCTAAGTAGAGATTGCTTCATTCTTCGCAATGACGCGTTTTTTAATGTGCTTATCAAAGGGTCATCCTGAGCTTGTCGAAGGATTGTGCGCAGAGGCCTTTACCCACACACCTTCGACAAGCTCAGGGTGACAGGCCATACTCATCATCTCACTTTAATATTTCCCGGATTTTAAAACTCGCTATCACACATACTCTCTTACTTTAACGACGACACCGCCACATTAGCAATATCATGCAATGTTTGGGCATCACTGCCCGAACGGGCGGCAACTTTTATAGAAGTAATAGCCGCGAATATAAAGCGGGCAAACGTACGTGCCGAATGTTTCATCGAGAACTGACCGGCCTCCTGCCCTTTCGCTATCATATCGGTTAAGGCATCCTCCACACTCAGGTTGTTTTGCGCAACCATATCGTTTATTTCTTTATCTTGCCCGGCAAGTTCAACAGCTGTATTCACCATAAAGCAACCTTTAGCCAGTTGATCTTCTATGCTTTCCTTTATCAATCCATCAAAGATCTTTTTTACCGCCACTTCGGCATCAGCAGCACTTTTAAGCATGGTGAGCATGGCATTGGTTTGCTTATCCTGGTATTGCTTTAATGATTTGGTAAACAGCGTACGCTTATCCGTATACGTATTATACAGGCTTGAACGGTTGATCTTCAATTCATCCACCAAATCCTGCGCGGAAGTGGCATGGTAGCCTTTACGCCAAAATAATGTTACAGCCTTATCAAGTATAGCCTCTTCGTCGAAATCTTTTTTACGTGCCATGATCTTAAATACTTTAATCCTTTTTACTTCTGCCTGTTAATGGCAAAAACCAAAAGCCTGCCTGCGCCTGCTTTTGGTTTTTAATGATACAAAATTCATACCAATTTGAAACAATCGTTCCAAATTAAGTGCTAAAAATTAATAAACTATTTTGTTTACAGTTAAACCGCCATCAACAGTAATTTCGGTACCATTCACAAATGACGCATCGTCAGAGGCCAGGAACCTTACCACGTTAGCAATTTCTTCGGCTTGCGCAAAACGGTTCAGTAATATTTTCTGGCCTAATATGGCACCAAAGCCGTTCACTTCTTCTTCACTCAAACCAACTTTTCCATATAAAGGAGTTTCAACCGGGCCGGGAGATATAGCATTAACCCTTATTTTACGAGGAGCAAGTTCACCTGACAACACTTTGTTAATAGATAGTACTGCTGCTTTACTTGCTGCATAAACACTGCTGTTTGGCATACCTAATACCGCGTTTACCGATGTATTGAAGATGATAGAACCACCATCATTAATAATTGGCAGAAATTTTTGAACAGTAAAATAAACACCTTTAACATTCAGGTTCATGATAGTATCAAAGTGATCTTCGGTGGCTGATTCTACCGGACTAAAGCTGGCAACGCCTGCATTTAAAAACAGGATGTCAACACTGCCGTAAGTGGCTTTTACTTCGGCAACAAGGTTATCAATTTGATCAAGCTTACCTTGGTCAGATACGATGCCGGTTACATTCAGTTCGGCTGCCGCGTTTTTTACTGCCTCGGCTTTACGACCGGTAATTACCACTTTAGCGCCTTGTGCTGCCAATTCTTTTGCGGCTGCATAACCAATGCCACTGTTACCACCTGTAACTACGGCCACTTTGTTTGTTAAATTTTTCATTGTTTTATTTTTAAAAGATTGTTTTTTTTAATTATTGACAGGACAAATGTAATAATTCGGGAACAATCGTTCCAAATAAAAAATACGATTTATTTATTTCTCAACATTATGATGACAAATACCCTTTCGCTCACTATTTCACCAGCTAAGTAAGTGTTAGGTAATTTTTAAACATTTAATGTAGCGGCGCATTTTTATGTTTAATACCTTAGCAAAATCGTCCCCCCCGAAATACTTCTACCGGTAAAAACTATGGATGCAGAAAAAAAGAGGTTAAAAGATCATTACGAAGGCAAACAAAACTGGCTCAAATGGGGGCCTTACGTATCTGAAAGGCAATGGGGAACCGTTCGCGAAGATTATAGCAGCAACGGCGATGCCTGGAACTACACTACACACGATATGGCCCGCAGTAAGGCCTATCGCTGGGGCGAAGAAGGTTTGTCGGGCATTTGCGACGATCAGCAACAGCTATGCCTGGCGCTGGGTTTATGGAACGGCAACGATCCCATTTTAAAGGAAAGACTGTTCGGCCTCACTAACAGCGAAGGCAACCATGGTGAAGATGTTAAGGAGATTTATTACTACCTTGATAATACGCCTACGCACAGCTTCATGAAAATGCTGTATAAATATCCGCAGCAAGCCTACCCCTACAGCCGTATAATTGAAGAGAACCGCTGCCGCGATAAAACGCAGCCAGAATTTGAAATTATCGACACAGGCATTTTTAATGAAGATGCCTATTTTGACGTATTTACCGAATACGCCAAACACAACGAAGAGGATATACTGATACAATACACCATCCATAACCGCGGCGTTGCCGATGCACCTTTACATTTGTTGCCGCAGCTATGGTTTCGTAATACCTGGCAGGATGGCGGTTCAAAACCCTTGCTATTTGAGCACACCTCGCACGAAATTGTAACCAAATGCGATTGCCTGGGCCGGTATTATTTTTACGCAGAGGGCGATGCCGAGTTTCTATTTACTGATAACGAAACCAATAACCACAGGCTTTATAATGCCGATAACCGTTCGGCCTACCTTAAAGATGGTATTAATAACCGGGTGGTAAACGGCGATAAAGAAGCGGTTAATCCCAACAAAACAGGCACAAAGGCAGCGGCCTGGTATAAATTGAATATCCCGGCTAAAAGCAGCGCTACCATACGCCTTCGCCTAACCAAAACGGAACATAAACGCCCCTTTGAAGATTTTGACAGATCGTTTACGGTTCGCCGTAACGAGGCAGACGGATTTTATGCCGCAAAACAGGCAAAGGTGACTAATGCCGACGAGCGGTTGGTGCAGCGCCAGGCCTTGGCAGGAATGCTGTGGAACAAGCAATACTATAATTACAATATCAAAAAATGGCTCGACGGCGATCCCGGTCAGCCAACACCTCCGGCTAATCGCAAGCACGCCCGCAACAGCCATTGGAAACATTTTGTGGCCGAGGATATCCTATCTATGCCCGATAAATGGGAATACCCGTGGTTTGCTGCCTGGGATCTTGCCTTTCATTGCATCGCCTTCGCCCCTATTGATGTGGAGTTTGCCAAAAGGCAGTTGTTGCTACTGGTAAGCGCCAATTACATGCACCCCAATGGGCAGCTGCCCGCTTACGAGTGGGATTTTAGCGATGTTAATCCACCCGTGCATGCCCTGGCTGCGTGGCACGTATACGAGGCCGACTGCAAAGCTACCGGCAATAAAGACATTAAGTTTTTAGAAGAGATCTTTCAAAAACTGCTCATCAATTTTACATGGTGGGTAAACCGTAAGGATAGTAAAGACAACAACATTTTTGAAGGCGGCTTTTTAGGGCTGGATAATATAGGCGTGTTTAACCGCAGCGCCCCTGTACCTGGCGGTGGCTTTTTAGAGCAGGCCGATGGCACCAGTTGGATGGCCATGTATGCGCTCAACATGATGCGCATTTCCATGGAACTGGCCGTGAGAAACAAGGCTTATGAAAGCATGTCGATCAAATTTGCCGAACACTTTTTGTACATAGCCGGCTCTATTGCCAATATGGGGTTAGATGCTATTGGTTTGTGGGACGATCAGGATGGTTTTTATTACGACCTGCTGCGTAAGCCCGACGGCAGTTGGGATCGCTTACGTCTGCGTACGCTCGTTGGCCTGATCCCCATGTTTGCCACCAACGTATTTGACGAAGCCCGCTGGAAAACCCTGCCCGGCCTTACCAACCGGCTCGATTGGTTTATGCATCAACGCCCCGACCTGGTAGAACTGGTAAGCCGCTGGGAAGATACCAATGGCGATCAGAAACACCTTTTCTCGCTGCTGCGCGGGCACCGCATGAAGTTATTGCTTCGCCGTATGCTCAATAGCGACGAGTTTCTTTCCCGCTTTGGTATCCGCTCTTTATCAAAACATTACGATAAAGAGCCTTATCATTACAAGCTCAATGGTGAAGATTTTTCGGTTAAATATGTTCCGGGAGATAGCGATTCTTACATGTTTGGCGGCAACAGCAACTGGCGCGGCCCTATATGGATGCCTATCAATTACCTTATCATCCGCGCATTGTACCGTTTTCACGAGTATTATACCGATGATTTTAAGGTAGAATTTCCGGCAGGGTCCGGCGATTACCTTACACTCGCGCAGATAGCCAATAAGTTAAGCGAAAGGCTGAAATGCCTGTTTTTGAAAGATGACAAAGGCGAACGTGCCATATTTG
Organism: Mucilaginibacter sp. GW821-FHT07G05; assembly: GCF_059418565.1. Classification (NCBI taxonomy): domain Bacteria; kingdom Pseudomonadati; phylum Bacteroidota; class Sphingobacteriia; order Sphingobacteriales; family Sphingobacteriaceae; genus Mucilaginibacter; species Mucilaginibacter sp. GW821-FHT07G05. The sequence continues at coordinate 4,495 of NZ_JBWKQC010000005.1, forward strand.
GCGGCAATCCTAAATATAACCACGATCCGCACTTTAAAGACTATATCCTGTTCTACGAGTTTTTCAACGGCGATACAGGCCGTGGCCTCGGCGCCGACCATCAAACCGGCTGGACGGGACTGGTAGCCTTGTTTTCTGATTATGTTTAGCGGATGAAGTATCGCCCTGAAAAACATCATGTTAGCGTAAGCTTTTTGTCCATTTCAAAATTGATACAGAATTGCGTTCTATATTTGAAAAATGAAAGTACTTGCGTTAGAGGATAATAAAGAATTGGCGGGCAGCATACACGATTTTCTTTCAATGGCCGGTTATATATGCGAACTGGCCGAAAACGTGGCGCAGGCTAAAAACAAACTGCTCTCCTTCGCGTACGATTGTATTTTGCTCGATATTATGTTACCCGACGGCAGCGGGCTCGATCTGTTAAAGTTCATCAAGGCCGAAAAGATACAAAGCGGTGTGCTCATCATATCAGCCAAAGAAGCCCTTGATGATAAGATAAAAGGCCTGGAAAGCGGTGCCGATGATTACCTCACCAAACCATTCCACCTATCAGAACTGCATGCCCGTTTGCGTGCTATTTATCGCCGCAAGCATTCTAACGGCAATAACAGCAATATCATCTCCTTCAACGAGATCAGCCTGAATACCGATACTATTCAGGCTTTCATCAACAACCAACTGCTTGATATTACCCGCAAAGAGTTTGAATTGCTGATGTATTTTGTGGTGAACAAAAATCGCGTGCTGTCAAAACAAGCCATAGCGGCGCACCTGTGGGGCGATTATACCGATAATTTAGCTAACTTAGATTTTGTATATCAGCACGTTAAAAATTTACGTAAAAAAATAAGCCTGCTAAACGGGGCCGATTATATTGATACCGTTTACGGTTTAGGATACAGGTTTACAGCAGCAGAAACAGAAGCATGAAATTAGTTGATAAACTTACGCTGTGGCTGGTGGGCGTGGTGTTTTTGGTAACACCTATCAGTATGGTTATATCATACCACAGTATTAAAGATAAAATAAACGAGTCGGAAGTAGGACGCTTGCAAGAAATAAACGACAAGGTAGCCACGCAGTTAAGGGCGGGCATTCCCCCGCACCGTTACATGCTCGACAGGCCTATCGATATAAAAAAGATCGGCAGCCTGCCTGCAACAAAAATGGTTTCGGCTACACGTGCGGTTTACAATAAAGACCTTAAACGTGATGAATGCCGGTTAGATGTAACTTCTTATTACCGCATTAATAACACGGCCTACAGCATAGCTACTTACAATTACATTACCCGGGGCGAACAAATTATAGCGGGGATGATGCGTGCCTTGTTTTGGAAAATGGTGCTGATCACCGTATTCGTAGCGGTTTCGGGAAGGCTGATCTCGCGGTATGTGCTGTCATCTTTTCAGCAGACTTTAAAGACTATCCAAAACTTCAACTTGCGCCAGCGCGAAAAGATAGAACTCCCCGCCACTACTACTACCGAATTTAAAGAGCTCAACTTTTTTTTAAAGAAGATGACCGATAAGGCCATCGAAGATTATTCGCGCGTGAAAGAATTTAGCGAGAACGCCTCGCACGAAGTACAAACGCCCCTCGCTATCATCCGCAGTAAACTGGAATTACTGGCCGAAACCGGCATCAGCGAAAATCAATCGGTGCTGATTGAGGATATGCAGAACGCCATTGATAAACTGGCTAAGATCAACCGCTCGCTCCTGCTGCTTACCAAGCTTGATAATTTGGAGTTTGAAACCAACGAGAATATCCGTTTTTGTAAGATCACCAACAGCGTTATCAGTTCATTCGATCATTGGATCCAGCTTAAAAATATTGCTGTTAATACCAATGTAGATAAAAATATTTCCCTGCAAATACACCCCGTACTGGCCGAAATACTGGTTACCAACCTGTTAAGCAACGCCATAAGGTATAATGTAGAGGACGGCCATATTGATGTGTGCCTTACGGCGCAATCGCTAACCGTAAAAAATACCGGCCTGCCGCCCGATGCCGATCCTGAATTATATTTCCGCAGGTTTAAAAAGAGCAGCCACTCGGCCGATAGCATCGGTTTGGGCCTGGCTATTGTTAAACAAATATGCACCGTTAATAAGTTTAATGTGAGTTATACTTATTGCGATGGTTACCATGTGTTACAGGTGAGTTTTTCTGACCATCAGGTATTTACGGACTGCCCGCTACCCGGCGAAGACCTCAACTTTGAGAAAAACATAGCACTTGTGTAATATTTTTGTCACTACTTCAATAAAACCACCAATTCTGTATTAAAACTTCAAGTTTGCTTCAAAATGGTATAGTACTCTTGCACAAGGATTACTACCCACAGTGACCCGCAAATTTTGGGGTTTTACATGAAGATACTACAACCTTTACTACTACTGTCTGTTTTATTGATTGCAGATAGTACATCGGCACAACAAAAACTAAGTTTAAAAGATGCCATTCAACAAGCCGTTGATAATTACGGTACCGTAAAAGCGAAAGCCAATTACGCTAATGCCTCAAAGGCCGGCGTGGTACAGGCCAAGCGCGATTACCTGCCCAACTTAAACATAGGCGCCCAACAAGATTACGGAACAGTTAACGGTCAAAATGGCCCACTTTATGGTTTCGGTGGATTATCGGTTGCCTCATCGGGTTTACCGCTCGATCATCAAAACTGGAACGCCGCTTTTGGCGCGCTCTATTTAACCAACGTTAACTGGGATTTTTTCGCCTTCGGCAGATTCAAGGAAAAGATCAAGACCGCCCAGGCCGTTGCCGAACGTGACAATAACGATTTTCAACAGGAACTTTTCCAGCAAAAAGTAAGGGTAACAGCCGCTTATCTTAACCTGCTGGCGGCGCAGCGCCTTACGGCATCATACCGTAAAAACCTTAACCGCGCCGATACTTCAAGGCGGGTGGTATTGTCAAGGGCCAAAGGAGGTTTGATAGCCGGGGTAGATTCATCACAGGCCAATGCCGAAATATCGGGCGCCAAGATACTACTTACCCAGGCGCTTGATGCCGAACAGGAACAAGCCAAACGACTGGCCGTACTGATAGGTGCCGACAACAACAATTTTATATTGGACAGCCTGTTCATTACCAAAGTACCCACAGGCATCAGCGCGGTGAACTCGCCCGATGTGGTGAGCAACCACCCCTTATTAAGCTGGTACAAAAGCCGCATTGATGTAAGCGACAGGCAGGCCGCGTACTATAAAACATTTAACTACCCGGTATTTTCGCTGGTAGGTGTATTTCAAACCAGGGGTTCGGGCTTCAGCAGTTCTTACGCGCAAGATCAAAGCGCTTATACCACCAGTTACTCTGATGGTATTAAGCCCACCCGCTCTAACTACCTGATAGGGGTTGGCGTAACCTGGAACATTACCCAACCGCTGCGCATATCGCAGCAGGTAAAGGCACAACGCTACATTAGCCAGGGCTTGCAGGATGAGTATAACCTTACCAGGCAGGAATTGAACGCGCAACTGAACCTATCCGACCAAAAGATAAAGAACGCTTTGGCCAACTACCGCGAGGTGCCGGTGCAAATAAAAGCGGCTTCAGATGCATGGGTGCAAAAATCGGTACTGTACAAAAACGGGTTATCAACCCTTGTTGATGTTACCCAGGCCCGCTACGCGCTGATACGTGCCGAAACCGACAGGGATATAGCCTACAATAATGTATGGCAGGCCCTGTTGCTAAAAGCCGCCGCCGCAGGCGATTTCAACCTATTTATCAATGAACTTTAATCTACAATAATGAATTTAATTCGTTTCGCGCTTCGTAAACCTATAACCATTATGGTGCTGGTGGCCGGCCTGCTGTTTTTCGGTATCAAATCGGCAACTACCATTAAGGTTGATATTTTTCCGAAGCTTGATCTGCCGGTAATTTACTTGTCGCACCCGTTTTCGGGTTATACTCCATCGCAAATGGAGGCCATGTTTGGTAAGCAATACATTAACATCTTGCTGTTTGTAAACGGTGTTAAAAGTATCGAAACCAAAAACATACAGGGCTTAACCCTTATGAAGATCAACTTTTACCCCGGCACCAACATGGCGCAGGCCGCGGCCGAGGTAAGCGCGTTCGCTAACCGTATCCAGGCTATCTTCCCTCCCGGTTCTAACCCGCCGTTCATCATCAGGTTTGATGCCTCTACCCTGCCGGTTGGTCAACTGATATTAAGCAGTAACCAGCGCAACAATAACGAATTGCTCGATTTGGCTAACGTTTACGTGCGGGCATCGTTCACCACTATACCGGGTTTGGTTGCGCCGCCGCCATTTGGTGGTAACGTGCGTACCGTGGTAATTAAAGCCGACCCCGAGATGCTGCGTTCGCATAACATGACCACCGACCAACTGGTGGAAGCCCTGCGCGTGAACAACCTTACCGCGCCATCGGGTAACGTACGCATCGGCGATAAAAACTACATTACACCGGTAAATACTACCGAGCATACTATAAAAGATTTTGAGAACATTCCGCTGTTTAAAGGCGGCGTACAAAACGTGTACCTTAAAGATGTGGCCACTGTTGAAGATGGCGCCGACGTTAGCGTTGGTTATGGCCTGGTGAACGGCAAGCGTTCGGTTTACCTTAACGTAGCCAAAAGCGCGGATGCCAGTACCTGGGAAGTGGTACAAAACCTGAAGAAAGCCATCCCTAAGATACAAAGCCAGCTGCCAGATGACGTGAAGATCAGTTACGAGTTCGATCAATCTACCTACGTAATCAACTCTGTAAAAAGTTTACTCACCGAGGGTGCTATAGGCGCGCTGCTTACCGGGTTAATGGTATTGCTCTTTTTGGGCGACGTAAGGGGTGCCTGTATCGTGATATTAACTATTCCCATCGCTATTATATCGGCGGTACTGTTCCTGAGTCTGTTTGGGCAAACCATCAACATCATGACACTTAGCGGACTCGCGCTCGCCATTGGTATTTTGGTGGATGAAAGTACGGTAACCATCGAAAACATACACCAGCACTTTGATATGGGTAAACCCAAGGCCCTGGCCATTTGGGATGCCTGTAAGGAGATCGCCTTCCCTAAATTGCTGATCCTGTTCTGTATACTGGCGGTGTTCGCGCCGGCGTTCAGTATGGGTGGTATACCGGGCTCACTATTCCTGCCGTTGGCTTTGGCTATCGGGTTTAGTATGGTGATATCGTACTTTTTGGCACAAACCTTTGTACCGGTTATGGCTAACTGGCTGATGAAGATAAAGCATCATAAAAAGCCAAATGGTGAGGACATGACCGATGCCGAAGAATTTAAAGCCGCAGGTTTAACCGCAGAGGGCGAACACGATACCTGGGCGCAAAAGAAAGAACTGGTAGAACGTGCCGACAGTAACCGCGATGGCAAAGTGAGCTTTTTTGAACGTGTACGTGCCAGCTATATGCGCTTTATTGATCGTTTGATACCCATGCGCAAGCCTATCGTTATCGGCTACCTGCTTATTACTATTTTGGCAGCCGGTTTAATGATGGCCAGCATTGGCCGCGATGTATTGCCAAAAGTGAACGGCAGCCAGTTCCAGGTGCGTTTACGTGCTCCTGAAGGTACCCGTATTGAACGTACCGAAGCAAGAACACTGCGTGCTATTGAGGCCATAAAAGGTATTACCGGTAAAGAAAACGTTGCTATTACATCGGCTTATGTAGGTACTCACCCTTCCACGTTCTCTATCAGTCCGATATTTTTATGGATGGCGCAGCCGCACGAAGCCGTTATACAGGTGGCACTTAATGAAGATTATCATACCAACCTGGATGAACTGAAAGATAAAATAAGGCATGAAATAGGCAAAGAGATGCCCGATTTAAAACTCTCTTTTGAGCCGATAGAACTAACCGACAAAATACTAAGCCAGGGATCACCTACCCCGGTTGAGGTAAGGTTATCCGGCCGAAACAAAAAACTGAACGAGGCTTACGCGCAAAAGCTGATAGCCGAACTGAACAAGATCAGTTACCTGCGCGACGTGCAGTTGGGCCAATCAACCAAATATCCTTCAATTAATGTGGAGATTGACAGGGTACGCGCTGCGCAACTGGGTGTGGATATGAATGATATATCACGTTCGTTAACCGCCACTACCTCCTCATCGCGCCTTACGGAAAAGAATATATGGGTGGATGAAAAATCGGGCTACAGCTACAATGTGCAGATACAGGTGCCCGAAAGTAAAATGGCCAGTATTAATAACATTGGCGAAACGCCATTGCTCAAAAACAAAGATCGCCCGGTATTGAGCGACGTAGCAACCATCACTCCCGGCACTACCTATGGTGAAAATGATAACCTGGGTGCCATGCCGGTATTATCTGTTACGGCCAATCTTAACAATAAAGATTTAGGCGCGGCTGCTAAAGATGTACAAAAAGCGATAGCCGCAGTAGGCGAACTGCCAAGGGGACTTAACATTGAAATGATAGGCCTAAGCCAAACGTTAACCGAAACCATGAGCAGTTTAGAGAGCGGATTAATTGTAGCCATCATTGTGATCTTCCTGATGCTGGCGGCCAACTTCCAGTCGTTCAAAGTATCGGCGGTGGTACTGGCAACAGTTCCGGCGGTAATTTTAGGCTCGCTGGCACTGTTGATGATCTGCGGATCAACGCTTAACCTGCAGTCGTATATGGGTATGATCATGTCGGTGGGTGTATCTATATCCAACGCGGTGTTGTTAATTACCAATGCCGAGCAATTGCGCAAGGTTAACGGCAACGCTACCCTATCGGCCAAAGAAGCTGCCGCCCTGCGGATGCGCCCGATTGTAATGACCGCGCTGGCCATGGTGGTAGGTATGATACCTATGGCAAGCGGACTGGGCGAAGCCGGTGATCAATCATCGCCATTGGGCCGCGCCGTAGTGGGCGGCTTGATCGCGTCTACCTTTGCCGCCTTATTTATACTGCCGCTTGCATTTGCATGGGGACAAGGCAAAGCCACCACACAAAGCGTTTCGTTAGATCCGGAAGATGAAGAGAGCAAATATTATGTTAACACAAGTAACCTGTCATAAAAAATGTTTATGAATAAGTCATCAGCAATAAATTTCTTAAAGCTATTAGCAATCGCGGCCACGCTGCAAGCCTGTGGTTCGTCGCAAGGTAAAGAAGAGAAAAAAGCAGAAGCCGAAGAAGCGCCTGCCCAGGAAGTTGTCGCCCTCAAAAAAGGCGTTTTAAAAACCTCCATTGATATGCCCGGCGAACTGGTAGCCTACCAACAGGTTGACCTTTACGCCAAAGTGAGCAGCTTTATAAAAAAGCTGTATGTAGATATAGGTTCGGAAGTTAAAGCAGGCCAGTTACTTGCCGTTATGGAAGCGCCGGAGTACAGTTCGCAGCTATTGGGGGCGCAATCGAGGTTGCAATCGCAGGAAGCGGTATACATGGCCAGCAAGGCTACTTACAAACGCCTGCTCGAAACCAGTAAAACACCGGGCACGGTATCGCCAAACGAATTGGATTTGGCGCAAGCCAAACAAAATTCAGACCTGGCACAGTTAGAATCGGCCCGTGCGGCTTACCGCGAGGTGGGCGATAACAAGAATTACCTGCAAATACGTGCTCCTTTTGATGGTGTAATCACCGCACGTAATGTTAGCGCTGGTGCTTACGTTGGTCCGTCGGGCAAAGGATCGGAATTACCGGTTTTCACCTTGCAGGAACAAAAGAAACTGCGTCTTGCCGTTAGCGTACCCGAAAGTTATACCGGTGTGCTGAACAACAAAAACGAGATCAGTTTTACAGTTAAAGCTTTCCCGGGTGAAAGTTTCACAGCCAAAGTAACCCGTTTGGCGGGTGCTTTAGATCAACGTTTAAGATCGCAGCGTACAGAGATGGACGTGATCAATACCAACAAAAGACTCTTGCCCGGTATGGTGGCCGAAGTGCATATCCCGGTTAGTGGTAACGATGCCTTTGTGGTGCCATCAAAAGCGGTGTTGAACTCTACCCAAGGTGTGTACCTTATTAAGGTAGCCGATAACAAAGCGTATTGGGTGCCTGTAAAAACAGGCCGCCAGGCCGATAATCAAACCGAAGTATTTGGTCCGCTTACGGAAGGCGACCATATTATTAAGGCCGCTACCGAAGAGATCCGCGATAGCAGCGCGGTTAAAACCAAGGCTATCTAAAACAAAAAGCACATAAATACCCCTAATATATTGCCTGCGATCGGTTGATCGCGGGCTTTTTTATGTTTTTTAGTATGTAAAGTGTTATTTTAAATATACCCGGGACTTTGATACCCTCATTTTTGTTAATAACCACATCAAAAGGTGTTTAAACGCACTATTTTTCCACAACCTGCGTGTTTAGCGTGGGCGGCAACTGTCGTTTTTGTATGTTTGGGTGTTATTGATAAAAATGTCTTTAGAGCAACTTACCCCTATTGTATTGGCCAAGGCTGATCTGGTCAAACTAATTACTTCATATCTTCCATTGCAGGAAAGCCGCAAGATGTTAAAAGGCAGCTGTCCGTTTCACGCTGATAACGGCGCGTCGTTAATGGTATCGCCCGAAAAGAACAGTTTCAAATGCTTCGGCTGCGGTAAAGACGGCGGTCCGGTTGAGTTTGTAATGTTTTACGAAGGATTATCAAGACAGGATGCCGTACAAAACCTGGCGGAACGTATGGGGATGCTTTAGGGATTGTTCTATCCTGCTTTGTTTATAACCGCTAAGGTAGCGGAGGTTTTCAAGGAGTTCGGAGAGTTTAGAAGAGTTCTCACCTCTCCAACTGTCATCCTCGTAGTGAAGGATCTTATTCGTTTTGCTAAGTTTTAACCGCTGAGATAACAGAGGTTTGCGCGGAGTTCGGGGAGGTTTTAGGAGATATTAACGTTTTATAGAAGACTTACGAAGTTTTAAAAACTTCGTAAGTTTAAACAATATTATAGCCTGTGGTCGGTGTTTTCACCGCACTACATTTCTTTTACCCCTTCAACAACTGCACGCACTGCGTAGCAATTTCCAACTCTTCATTAGTAGGGATGATCAATGTCTTCACTCTTGCATCTGTGCTGCTGATATCTCTTATGCCTTTTGCCCGGGTACTGTTCACCGCGGTATCAATGCTGATGCCTAAATAATCCATATCAGCGCAAACCAGTTCACGTACCAGGCTGTCGTTTTCGCCTACGCCTGCGGTGAAGATGATGGCATCTACCCCATTCAACGCCGAAGCATACGCGCCGATGTATTTTTTTATGCGGTAGGTATATAAGTCGTAAGCCAATTTCGCGTTCGCATCGCCTGCGTTAATGGCGGCGGTAATATCGCGCATATCGCTGTAACCGGTTAGGCCCAGCATACCGCTGCGTTTGTTCAGCATGTTGCTTACCTGCTCAATATCGTATCCTAATTGGTTTACCAGGTAAAATATTACGGTAGGATCCAAATCGCCCGAACGGGTTCCCATAATTAATCCGCTTAGCGGACCAAAGCCCATACTGGTATCAAAGCATTTACCATTTTGCACGGCAGCCATACTACAGCCATTACCCAAATGTATGCTGATCAGTTTGGCATCGGGCTTATTTAAATAAGCAACGGCCTGCTCGGTAACGTATTTATGGCTGGTACCATGAAACCCATACGAGCGGATATTGTAATCGGTATAATAGCTATTCGGCAACGCGAAACGGAAAGCCTTTTCGGGCATAGTTTGGTGAAAGGCCGTGTCAAAAACCGCTATCTGTGTAGCATTGGTAAATATCTTCTCGGCCACTTCAACACCTAAGTAACTTGCCGGATTATGTAACGGCGCTAATTGAAATGTGGTTTTTAGCTTTTCCTTTACTTGGGCTGTTATAACCGTTGTGGTGGTAAAAGCCTCGCCGCCATGCACTATGCGGTGGCCAATCACTTCAATATCGGCAGGATCGTGTATTACGCCTATGGAGGCATCTGTCAACAGGTCGTTCACCAGTTTCAGACCGGCTTCATGATCGTCTATCTCGGTGGTTTTTTGAATTACCTTTTCTTCGCCGTCCTTAAATATTTTATGGGTGATGGTGGCATCGTCAAGCCCGATGCGCTCTACCAGTCCGCTGCAAACCGGTTGTATTGCCGGCATTTTAAATAACTGGTATTTTATAGAGCTGCTGCCGGAATTGATAACAAATATGTTCATGTAAAAGGAGCTGTTTTTTTAATTTAAATTATTGCTGACATTGTATAGCGGTGATCACCACGGTATTGAAAACATCGTCGACCGTACAACCACGGCTTAAATCGTTTACCGGCTTGTTAAGGCCTTGTAACATCGGCCCAATGGCTAATGCACCTGTTTCGCGTTGTACTGCTTTGTAAGTATTGTTCCCGGTATTAAGATCGGGGAAGATCAATACACTGGCCTGGCCTGCCACTTCCGATCCCGGCAGCTTGCTGTTACCCACTACAGGGTCAACCGCGGCATCGTACTGAATAGGTCCTTCAACCTTCAGATCAGGGCGTTTAGCTTTCACAATTTCAGTAGCGCGACGAACCTTTTCTACATCTTCACCTTCGCCGGATGTTCCTGATGAGTAAGATAACATGGCCACGCGCGGCTCAATACCGAACATGCTGCTGCTATCGGCCGATGAAATGGCTATCTCTGCCAGTTGTTCGGCAGTAGGGTTAGGATTTACGGCACAATCGCCAAAAACCGATACCCTATCAGGCAAACACATAAAAAATACCGACGATACCAGTGATGTACCCGGTTTAGTTTTTACAAACTGCAATGCCGGGCGAATGGTATGCTGGGTAGTATGTACGGCTCCCGAAACCATACCATCTGCATGGCCGCAATACACCATCATGGTACCGAAGTAAGATACATCGGTCATTAAATCGCGCGCCATTTCCATGTTCACGTTTTTGCTTTTACGCAACTCGTACAGTATGTTCACGTACTCATTGTAACGGTCGGCATCGGCAGGGTTAAATATGTTGATCTTTGAGGGATCGAGGTTCAGTCCCAGCCTTTTTATATTGGCCAGTATATCATCGGGGTTACCCAGTAAGGTAAGGTCAACCACCTCTTGATTAACTAAACGGGCGGCGGCACGTAAAATACGTTCGTCGTTACCCTCGGGCAGTACAATGTGTTTCTTTTGGCTTTTTGCCCAGTTTACCAGCTGGTACTGGAACATGCGCGGCGTAATACCCGATGGTTTAAAGGTTACAATACGCTCATCCAGGGCATTGATGTCGATATACTTGTTAAACGTATCAATAGCGAGCTGAATCTTCTTGGTATTATCGGCAGTAATTTTTGAGCGGATAGCACCCACCGCATTACTGGTTTCAAACGTTCCGGTTTTTACCGCTATTATTGGGATCACGGTTTGCAAACCTTCTATCAGTTTAAGAATTTGCTCTTCCGGCTCGTAACCGGCGGTAAGTATTAACCCCGATACTTTAGGGTAATTTACCGACAGGTTGGCCTGTAAAGCCGATATGATGATATCGCCTCGATCGCCGGGCGTAACTATTAATACGTTCTCTTTTAAGTAACCCAAAAAGTTAGGCACGTTCATGGCACCGGTAACAAAATGGTCTACCTGGTTTGAAAGCTGATCGTGCCCAAAGAGCAGTTTGCCATCCAATTTCTCACAAATTTCTTTTATCGACGGACTTTGCAAACTCTTGCTTGCCGGTATTACGGCCAGTATCATTTCGGCAGATAATTGAGCGGCCAATAGCTCCTGCACATCTTCTACCTGCTCGGGCTTTACTTTATTTACCACCACGGCCAAAACCTGTATCTCGCGCGATTCGAAATTGCGCATCACCGTTAATACCGAATTGATGGTTTGCGCCGTAGTTTTATCAGCGCCCGATACCACCGCTATAACCGGTGCACGCAGGTTTTTAGCGATGAGTACATTTACGTCAAACTCAAAAGCAGAACCATCGCCAAGGTAATCGGTACCTTCTACCACGGTAAAATCGTATTTATCCTCCAGGTTTTTATACTTGCGTATAATTGTATCTACCATTTCGCCCTGGCTATCGCCTTCGGCCTGGTTCATGGCATCCTGCCAGTTAAAGGCATGGGTATCCTCATAAGCCATGGGCAGCTCAAAGGTTTTTAGTATGGTTTGAATGTGCTGATCTTTGGTGCCGGGTTGGGTTTCGCTGATGATAGGCTTAAAGAAACCTATTTTTTGAGCCTTACCCAACAGCATATTAACCAAGCCTATAGAGATGATAGATTTGCCACTGTTGGCTTCTGTGCTGGTAATAAAAACAGTTTTGGTCATTTTTTGAGTTGCCGCTATTTTTTAAATGAGGTAGTTTAACAACACAGCCTGCCAAAGTTCTGTTTGCATTAACGGCCTTTTTGGGTATGTAGGGCCTGCAAACCGGCAGCAAAGCAGCGCGAAGATCGTGTAAAACCTGCTCCGTTTTATGCCCGGTGGGGCATGCTGTGAAATTGGGCGCAAGTTACCCCATAAAGTGCACTCGTTGCAAGTAGATGCGTTATTTTTTTAATGATAAAAATCACATTTCATACATTTCAAACAACCTTTTTAGCAAAAGCGAGCGGTTAACCTGCTGTTTGAATATATCCTATGAGTTTAAACGGGTATTAGTATAGGCTTACAGTAATTTCTTTTTAGTAAAGTTACCATGAAAAGCTGCAAAACAACGGGGAATTGATTTTTGTATTGGGCTTTTATCAGTATCTTCATGCACCTTTTTGCAATTATATTTATGCCGGTGCCTGTTAAAAAAATACTGCTAAAAACGCTTAAAATAAGCGCTATTACTATTGTAAGTCTGTTCGCGCTTATGTTTCTGCTGCCCTATCTGTTCCCCGAAACGGTTACGCAAAAAATAAAACAATGGGCAGGTAACAGTATCAATGGCAAAATATCATTCACCGAAACCCATCTGTCATTCTTCAAAAAGTTCCCCTCGTTAACGCTTACGCTGAACGATTTCGCTTTGAATGGCAGTGCGCCATTTGATCACGATACTTTAGTTTCGGCGAAAGAGGTTTCGCTGGCTATTGATATTTCGTCGGTATTTAAAAGCAAGATCAACATTAACAAAATATACCTTAGCAACGCTTTTTTTAACATACAGGTTGATAGCAGCGGCAAGGCCAACTATAACGTATATAAATCAGCGGGTGCCAAAGCCGCTAACCCGGCAGATACCGCCAGCGCCTCGTTAGGCATTGAGCAGATATTGGTAGAGAACAGCCGCCTGGTTTATAACGACCGCTCTATGCCCATGCTTATTAACGCGCGTGGTTTCAACTACAAAGGCAGCGGCGATTTGAGTAAAGATGTGTTCGACCTGTATTCGCATACCGATGCCAGCTCTGTAGATTTCTCTTACGGCGGTAAGGCTTACGTTGTCAATAAAAAGGTAAATGCCGATCTGGTAACGAGTATCAACACAAAATCACTGGCCTTCGCTTTTCAAAAGAACGACCTGTTGATCAACCAGCTGCCGGTTAATTTTAAAGGCAGGTTTGAATTTTTGAAAGATGGTTACGATATGGATTTCAGGGTACGATCTGATCAAAACGATTTGAGTGATATTTTTACCGCTATACCCGATGAATACGCCAAACTTGCCAACGGTATTGATATTAATGGCAATGGCATCATTCAGCTAAACCTTACGGGGAAATATATCGCTGCCAAAAACATTATGCCCGACCTAAGCCTGAGCATGAACATTCGCAATGGTTATGTAGCTAACAAGAGCACACCGGCCCCGGTTAAAAATCTATACCTTAATATGGATGTTAAGCTCCCCGGCTTAAACCCCGACAGCCTGAATCTGAATATCGATTCGGTGTATTTTAACATCGGTAAAGATTATTTTGGTTCGGTAATTAAGGTACATGGTACAAAATCGCCATACATTTTTGCCAAGATCAATACCGAGATCGACCTGGAACAATGGTATAAAGTATTCGGCATAAAGCCATTCCAGGTTAAGGGACGCTACAGCCTACACATGCTGGCCGATGGTAAGTATACCACCGGGATACGCAAAAGCGGACTAAGGCAAAAGGTGGATACGGTGATCACCAGTATCCCCAAATTCACCTTACGATCAAAATTTCGGAATGGTTACGTCAAATACACCAAGCTGCCCGAAGCCCTTAAGAATATCAGTTTCGACCTGAATGCCGCTTGTCCTGATCATGATATAGCCAATGCCACCATGGATGTGAGCAACCTGAACGCCGAAGCGTTAAACAACTACATAAAAGGCTATCTGAAATTGAGCAATAAAACCGGCGCGCTTATTAACGCGGGCATCAAAACCAAATTCAGGCTGGATGATATTAAGAAATTTTACCCGCTGGATAGTATCGACATCCGAGGCGATCTTAACGCCGACGTGCAGACCAAAGGCCGCTATATTCCGGCGCGGCGCATATTCCCCGTAACTAACGCGCACATTGCCTGGGTGAACGGTTATGTGCAAACCAAATACTACCCGCACCCGGTGCACGACATACAGGTGAGCACTGATATTTATAACAACACAGGCTCGTTAAAAGGTCTTAAAGTTAATATTAAACCCGTATCGTTTAAGTTTGAAGGACAACCATTTGTATTGCGTGCCAACCTGCGCAATTTTGATGATCTCGATTATCAAATCGCTTCAAACGGCGGCTTGGATATAGGCCGGATATACCGTGTGTTTGCCATGAAGGGTTATGATGTAAAAGGCTTCATCAGTACCAACTTCTCGCTTAAAGGCAAACAAAGTGATGCCACAGCCGGGCATTATGATAAGCTGGCTAACTCGGGCAGTATGAAGGTGAAAGATCTTACATTGAGATCAGAACTGTTCCCGAAGCCATTTGTAATTAAGACGGGTGTATTCAGCTTTAACCAGGATAAGATGAACTTCGACCAGTTCAGGGCTAAATATGGCAAATCAACCATTGTGCTTAACGGGGCTTTATCAAATGTTATCGCTTACGCGGTTCAGCCGAAATCGCCGTTAAAAGGTGAGTTCAGTTTAAACAGCGACCTGATTATTGCCGATGATTTTATGGCTTTTGCCGGTACGCCTGCCCCTGCTAAACCAAGTAAGGCATCCGGTGTTATCCTCGTTCCACAAAACCTTGATCTTCAGTTTAAGGCCAACGTGAAAAAGGTAAAATATAACGGCCTCGATGTTAGCGATGCCAAAGGCCAGATGAACATCAGCAACGGACAGATCATACTGAAACAAACAGGCTTCAGCCTCATTGGCGCACCGGTGGTAATGGATGCAACCTATGGCAGCCTTAGCCCGCAGAAAGCGTTTTTTGATTACCGTATTGATGCCAAAGAATTTGATATACAAAGGGCATATAAAGAAATAAAGCTGTTCCATGATATGGCATCCTCTGCCAAATACATACAGGGCAACGTATCATTAAATTACCAGCTAAGCGGCAAACTCAACGGCGATATGATGCCGATATACCCATCGTTAAAAGGCGGCGGCGTACTATCGGTAAAAAAAGTAAAAGTGAGAGGCTTTAAACTTTTCAACGCGGTGGGTAAAGAAACAGGTCGCGATAGCTTAGGTAAGGGCGATATTTCAAAAGTTGACATGAAGACCACCATCGCCAACAATATCATTACCATTGAACGCACCAAAATGCGCATGGCAGGTTTCCGTCCGCGTATTGAGGGGCAGGTAAGTTTTAGCGGTAACCTTAATTTGAAATTCAGACTCGGTCTGCCGCCTTTCGGTATTTTCGGTATACCGATGACCATCACCGGTACCCAGGAAAAACCAAAAGTTCGCCTGGGAAGAGGCAAAAAAGAAGATGAATTGCAGGAAGAGAAAGAAGAAGAATAGTTTGACTTAAAATGTGGTGTGGTGAAAACACCGACCACAGGCTGTATGGGCTTTTAAGACTTACGAAGTTTTAAAAACCTCGTAAGTCTATCTATATCTCCTGACCCCTCCCTGAACTCTGCGCAATCCTCCGTTATCTCAGCGGTTAAAAATTAGTAAAGCGAAGAAGATCCTTCACTTCGTTCCAGGATGACAGGTTGACTTTAGTAAAATCCAATATTTCACTTTCTCAACAACAAAAAAGCAGGAAAACTTTCGCTTTCCTGCTTTTCATATTTTGGCCGGATTGATTCCGGTACCTGGTTTTATTTGTTTGATAATTTAGCAGCGGCGGCTTCGTCAACTAACCATATCGCTTCGCCAACAGCAGGCTGTATCAGTTGCGACGGATACTTTTCAAAGTTACGCTCACCTTCCAATACCTCGTATAAGGCCGGGGCTTTGCCGGCACCAAAAAGCACAAATACGATCTTCTTTGCCTGGTTGATCAGCGGAGCCGTCAGGGTGATACGCACCATGCTTTGTTCGGTAAGGTAATAGGTGGTTACCCATTTATCCTTTTCGTACAATACAGGTTTGCCCGGGAACAATGAAGCCGTGTGCCCGTCATCGCCCATACCCAACAAGATCAAGTCAAACGATGCCGACGGACCTAAGATCCTCCTCAATAATTGCTCATAATACTGGGCGAATTTTTCAGGGTCTTCCACATCTGCCCACATCGGGTGGATCTGCGTTTTCGGGATCGGCACATGATCAAGCAGCGTTTCAGCAGCCATACGGGCATTGCTGCGCTCGTCATCAAGCTGTACCCAGCGTTCGTCGCCCCAAAATATATATACCTTTTCCCAGTCTACCTGTTCTTTATAAGGCGAAGCAGCCAGCAAGGCATATAACTCAGCGGGTGAACTGCCACCTGTTAAGGCCACAGTAAAACTGTCTTTTTCCTGTATAGCCGCTTTAGCGGCCTTTACAAAAATATCGGCAGCCGCAACGCTTATCTCGTGCTTATCTTTTAATATGCTTATCATAGCTTATTTATGAGGTTTATCCTTAGCGTGCGAATTAGCCGCCCATACATGTCCGCTGCGGGCTATTAAAGCCTCTGCATCTTCCGGCCCCCATGAACCTGCCGCGTAGTTAGGAAAATCTAACGATTCGCGCGATTCCCAAACAGTTTGGATAGGCGTAATTACATCCCATGCTTCTTCTACCTGGTCTGATCGCATAAACAACGTAGCGTCGCCACGCATGGCATCAAGCAACAGTGTTTCGTAAGCTTCAGGGGTTTGGGTTGAGCAGGTATCGTAATCAAACACCATTTCGGCAGGATTCAATTCCATTTCCAAACCTGCCTTTTTAGCGATGAATCTCAACCTGATATCCATTTGCGGTTGAATGTTGATGGTTAAACGGTTAGCCATCAAATTATCGCCCGAACTGCCCTGGAAGGTAGTATGCGGCACCGGACGGAACTGTATCGTGATAGACGAAGTTTTCTCCTGCATCCTTTTACCTGTGCGCAGGTAAAAAGGTACGCCCTGCCATCTCCAGTTATCTAAATAAAATTTGATAGCAACAAACGTTTCCGTGTTCGATTTCGGGCTTACTTCAGGCTCCTCGCGGTAGCCGGGTACTTTTTTGCCCTGCAACCAGCCTTCGCGGTATTGGCCGCGTACGGCATATTTATGTACCTCATCGGTTTTAATACGGCGTACAGCTCGTAGCACGTCAACCTTACGGTTACGGATCTCCTCGGCGCTAAAGCTTACCGGGGCTTCCATGGCTATCATACAAAGTATTTGCAACAGGTGGTTCTGGATCATATCCTTCAACGCGCCCGAACCTTCGTAGTATCCGCCACGGTCTTCTACCCCTACCTGCTCGGCAACGGTAACCTGTACATAATCTATGTAGTTACGGTTCCAAAGCGGCTCAAACAAGGCATTCGCAAAGCGGAACGCCAGGATGTTCTGTACCGTTTCTTTACCCAAATAATGGTCGATACGGTAGATCTGCTGCTCCTGGAAGGTATTGGTAAGCAGGTTATTTAATGAAATAGCGGTTGCCTTATCATGACCGAAAGGTTTTTCGATAATGATACGGTCGATATCGGCATTGCTGGCTAAGCCTGCTTTGTTAATGTTAACAGTAACCGCCTCAATAAACCTTGGCGCTACCGACATGTAGAACAAGCGGTTACCGCGTACTTTCCACTCTTTATCAATAGCGTTTATTTTACCTGCAAGCCCTTCGTAAGATTTAGGGTCGTCGATATTGGAGGTAAAGTAACTAATTGATTGTTTGAATATCTCCCATTTATCGGCAACGGGTTTACCACTGCGCGAAAATTCGCCTAAACCCTCCTGCAGTCTTTCGCGGTACTGCTCGTCGTCAAGTTCGGTACGTCCCAAACCAATAATGGCAAATTTTTCGGGCATCCAACCATCTAAAAACAGGTTGTAAAATGCGGGGATTAATTTCCTTTTGGCCAGGTCGCCTGTGCCACCAAAAATAACAATTACGGTAGGCTCGGCTCTTTTACCTGTTTTCATGGTAATATATATTTAATTGTATCGGTAAATAGTTAAAACTTAGTTCCAGTTAGTATGGAAAACGCCCGGTTTGTCAATACGCTCGTAAGTGTGCGCGCCAAAGTAGTCGCGTTGTGCCTGTACGATATTGGTACCCAATTTAGCGCTGCGGTAAGCATCAAAGTAACCTAAAGCGGCCATAAATGCCGGTACAGGTACGCCTTTATCAATGGCTATTTTAATAGCAGTACGTGCGTTGCCTTGTGTGTTTACCAATGTTTGGCCAATTTCATCATCAAGCAAAATGTTCGGCAAGTCGGCATTGCGTGCGTACGCTTTGCGGAAATCCTCTAAACATACCGCCCTGATGATACAACCACCTCTCCAAATTTTAGCTACTTCCTCTAAGTTAAGGCCGTAGTTATATTCTTTAGATGCGATGGTTAACTGAGCTAAACCTTGCGCGTATATGTTAAGCACGGCGAAGTTGAAGGCATCTTTTACAATAGCAATTACTTCATCGTCGCTGCCAAAGCTTTCGGTTGATGGCTCATAAGTTAATTTTTCAGATGCTTTAACACGCTCTTCTTTGTATTTTGAAAGATCGCGCATGGTAACGGCGGCGTCAATAACCGGAATCGGCGCTTGCAGGTCCATCGCGTTTTGCGAAGTCCATTTACCGGTACCTTTTGAACGAGCCTGGTCTGATATCAGGTTAACCAACCTTTCGCCGGTTTCGTCATCAAACTTAGCCAGTACCTCGGCGGTAATTTCTACCAGGAACGATTGCAGTTCGCTTTTGTTCCAGGCCTCAAACGTTTGCTGTATTTTTTCGTCGCTGATGCCCAAACCTCTTTTTAGCAGGTCGTATACTTCAGAGATCAATTGCATAATACCGTATTCGATACCGTTATGCACCATTTTAACATAGTTACCGGCTGAACCGCTACCCAAATAAGTAACACATGGTTCGCCATTCACTTTAGCGGCAACGGCTTCAAATATAGGGCGCAATCTTTCGTAAGCACCTTTATCGCCACCCGGCATCATGCTCGGGCCGAAACGGGCTCCTTTTTCACCACCCGAAATACCCATACCGAAGAAGTGGATACCTTTTTCGGCCAGTTCGGTAAAACGACGGTCGGTATCAGGGAAATATGAGTTACCGCCATCAATAATAATATCGCCTTTTTCTAAGTAAGGCACCAGGCTTGCTATAGCGGCATCAACCGGTTTACCGGCAGGTACCAGCAGCATTAAAGCACGTGGTTTTCTTAATAATCCTATAAATTCTTCTGCTGAGGTTGTTGCTTTAACGTGCTGACCATCTTTAGCTTCTTTTTCTAAAGAGCCTGCTTTTTCGGCATCAAGGTCAAGACCGGCCACCGCGAAGTTATGATCCGCCATATTCAGGAGCAGGTTTCTGCCCATTACGCCAAGGCCTACAATGCCAAAATCATGATTTTCCATAATTTTTATTTTAATTGCTTAAAGAGTTTGTGTTTTCGGTTAAATTCTCTGTTTCGATGCCAAATGTAGCAAAAGCTTCGATTGTGTTGCTAATATCTGTATGATGGATGGTATTTATGCCCATTTTTTGTGCGGCCTGTATAAAAACGAGCCTGTCATCAACATAAATAGCTTCATCCGGATCAACCTGTGCCAAATCAATGGCCATGTTGTAAATATCCTTATCGGGCTTGCGTACATGGATATAGCACGACGAGGCAAATACATCAATAAAGCTGCGCAGGTTAAATTGCTTTACGCGGTACTCGTTAAGCTCGCGCCCCTCGTTGTTTACCGCTATAGTGCGCAGGTTATACTTATGCTTAATATCGCTGATCAGCTTTAACATATCCGGGTACGGCTGCGATTTCTCGGCCATAAAGGTTTTAAATTCCTCTTTACTGAACGAACGCGGCTCATAAAACACCAGCAGGTCAAGGTATTCATCCAATGTGGTTTTACCCGATTCATAAGCATCAAATATGATGCGGTGACGGCCGTTCATCTCCGCGAAATCGAGCGAGAAAATATTTGCCGCCTCTACCCTTGCCGCGGTATCCCAACCGTTAGTAAGCATTACGCCGCCAATATCTAAAAACAGCGCTTTTATTGTTTTGCCTCCGTTTAACATTATGCTATCAGTTCCTGGCGTTTTTGCGCCAATACATCCATCAAACTACCAAAAGGTTTAATAAACTTCTGGATACCTTCATCTTCCAGTTTTTGAGTTACGTCGGCAAGTTTAATGCCTACTACATCCTCTAACTGGTACAATACCCATTGCGCTTCTTCCAGGCCGCTCTCTAAACGAGATTCAGGCTGACCATGGTCGCGGTAAGCCTCAAGTGTATCTTTTGGTACCGTGTTTACCGTATCAGGGCCTATCAAAGCCTCAATATACATTACATCGGGGAAAGCCGGGTTTTTAGTACTGGTACTGGCCCAAAGCAAACGCTGCGGTTTAGCGCCCTTAGCCTCTAAAGCCTTAAAGCGTGCCGAATGGAACAGCTCTTTGTAAATATGATAAGCTACTTTAGCACTGGCTATAGCTACTTTACCTAACAATTTTTCACCTGCTACGGCTTTTTCTTTATCGTTTTTGATGGCGGCTTCCAGTAAAGGATCGACCATGCTATCAATACGGCTTAAAAAGAAACTGGCTACCGAAGCGATATTCTCTAATGATTCGCCATTGGCGGCACGTTTTTCCAAACCTTCAATGTAAGCTTCGGCAACGGCGCGGTACCTGTCTAAACCGAACAGCAGGGTTACGTTGATGTTGATACCTTCGCTGATGAGCTGGGTAATGGCCGGCAAACCTTCTTTAGTTCCCGGAATTTTGATCATCACGTTCTTACGGTCAAGCGTTTCCCATGATGAACGGGCTTCGGCGATAGAACCTTCGGTATCCTGCGCCAAATTAGGCGATACTTCAAGGCTTACATAACCATCTAAAGCGTCAGTATCCTGGTAAACACCTTTAAACTCGTCGGCCGCGCTTTGTACATCTTCAATGGCCAGTTTCAAAAAGATCTCTTCGGTAGTCAGGTCTGTTTTGGCCAATTCGTTAATAGTATCATTATAGTCACTGCTGCGGGCAATGGCTTCTTCAAAAATTGCCGGGTTTGAGGTTACACCGCGCAGGCCATCTTCATCGATCAGCTTTTTAAGCTCGCCCGATTGAATGAATGATCTTCTGATATAATCAAGCCAAATGCTTTGGCCATAATCCGGAATTTGTGCAAGAGGGTTTTTCATGTCTTTTCTTTTTAATATTTTTTTTCTAAGGCGATAACTTTATCTAAACGGCGTTGAAAACGTTCGCCGCCATCATAATTTGCTTTAAGGTAGGCTTGTATAATTTCCCACATCAGCATGGGGCCAATTACCCTGCCGCCAAGGCAAAGCAGGTTCATATCATCATGCTCCACCCCCTGGTGGGCCGAGTAGCTTTCTGTAATTAAAGCCGCCCTTACACCGGGTATTTTGTTGGCCGCAACGGATACGCCTACACCACTGCCGCAAACGGCAATGCCTTTTTGCACCTCGCCGCGGGCTATGGCTTCGCCAAGCGGAACAATAACATCGGGGTAATCATCGGCCGCGTCGTAAGCGAAAGCGCCGTAATCTACAACCTCAACACCGGCATCCTTAAGCAAACCTATCAGGGTTGCTTTTTGCTCGAAACCGGCGTGGTCTGCTGCAATACCTATTTTCATTTTATTATTTGTTTAGAAGTGCTTTCGCTTTGTTATACACATTTTCAACCGTGAAACCGAAGTGCTCTAAAACAGCCAGTCCTTCGCCCGATTCACCAAAGGTATCGATACCTATTACAGCGCCTTCGGCAGTAACGTATTTGTACCATGGCAGGGTAACACCGGCCTCAACAGCTAAACGTTTGTGCTGGCTTGGTGGCAATACCGAATCCTGGTAGGCTTTATCCTGCTGATTAAACAACTCGAACGATGGTAAGCTTACCACACGGGCATCAATACCGTCTTCGGCCAGTTTAGCCTGGGCATCCAGTATCAAATGCACTTCAGAACCGGTAGCGATCAGGATGATATCCGGAGCGCCTTTTGAATCGCTAAGGATGTAACCACCTTTTTCAACATTGCTGGCCGGTGCGTATTTTTCCTGGTCGATAACAGGTAATTTCTGACGCGATAAGATCAACGCAACAGGGCCTTTCAGTCTGCTCATGGCTATCTTCCAGGCAGCTACGGTTTCGTAAGCATCAGCCGGACGAAGAACCGTTAAATTAGGGAGCATACGTAATGATGATACATGCTCAACCGGCTGGTGGGTTGGGCCATCCTCGCCAAGCGCAACGCTATCGTGGGTGAATATATAAGTTACCGGCGCTTTGGTTAAGGCCGCAAGGCGGATAGAACCGCGCATATAATCGGAGAAGGTAAGGAAAGTACCGCCATAAACACGGGTACCGCCATAAGATGCCAAACCGTTAAGGATGGCGCCCATACCATGCTCGCGCACGCCAAACCAAATATTACGCAGATCGTAACGGCCGGGTTGGAAACTTTCGTCGCCTTTAGTAGGTGTACTGTTTGAACTGGCCAAATCGGCAGAACCACCAATTAACCACGGAATGCTGCTGCGTAAGGCCTCCAGTGCTTTACCTGATGCCTCGCGGGTAGCTAAGCTCTCGCCTACTTTAAAGGTTGGCAAAGCGGCATCCCAGCCTTCAGGTAATTTACCGTCGAAACTGGTAGCAAACTCCTGTGCTTCTTCGGCATAGGCTTTACGATATTCTTCAAAGCCTTCTTTCCAGGCTGATTGTAGTTCGGCACCTTTTTTACCCGGCTCTAAAAGGTATTCTTTTACTTCTGCAGGTATGTAGAAATTCTTTTCAGGATCGAAACCTAAAAACTCCTTGGTTTTCTTCAGGTTATCAACACCTAAAGCGCTACCGTGTACCTTGTTGGTGCCTTGTTGCGGGCTACCGTAACCGATAATGGTTTTTACTGATATAAGGGTTGGTCTTTCTGTTTCGGCCTGACCTTCTTTGATAGCTGCTTCGATAGCGGCAAGGTCGTTACCGTCTTCAACGGTTAGTGTTTGCCAGTCATAAGATTTGAAACGGGCTTGTACGTCTTCGGTAAAAGCCAAACTGGTAGGACCATCTAACGATATTTTGTTATCATCGTACAGGTAGATCAGTTTGCCTAATTTTAAGTGACCGGCCAGTGAAGCAGCTTCAGAAGCTACGCCTTCCATCAGGTCGCCGTCGCTTACAATGCTGTACGTATAATTGTCGATCAGTTTATGACCGTCGCGGTTATATTTAGTAGCTAAAAATGCCTCGGCAATAGCTATACCCACACCGTTACCAAAGCCCTGGCCCAACGGACCGGTGGTTACTTCGATACCCGGAGTTAAAGTAGACTCGGGATGACCCGGAGTTTTTGAACCTAATTGTCTGAATTTTTCAACCTCTGATAATGGCAGATCGTATCCGTATAAGTGCAGCAAGCTATATAATAACGCAGAACCATGGCCGGCCGATAATACGAAACGGTCGCGGTTTGGCCAGTGCGGCTCGGCAGGATTAAACCTTAAAAAGCGACTCCATAATACATAAGCCATTGGCGCAGCGCCAAGCGGTAAGCCCGGGTGGCCTGAATTTGCTTTTTGTACCATGTCTGTTGCCAGAAAACGGATGGTGTTAACGCTGAGTTCGTCGAGGGAGTTGAATGATTTTTCAGTCATGATGGTAAATGAATAGTTGATACTATTAAGTTAAACAATAGCAGGTATTATACTGTGTGATAATTAAATTTCTGATCTGTAATAACATTTTGTATTAAACTACAACTGTGCCATTTGCACAAACACTTGAAGGTCAACACAAAGTGCCATTTATCCGCCTAAACCAGTAACGATATATAGTAAAGTGATGAACTTAAAAACGATATTACGTTACTAAGTATCGCCCCGCTGATCATTAGGGGCAATAAGCGGCAAAACAACCGGTAAACATTAGCTTGTATTGGGTATTGTGATAGTTGTTTTTGTTTTCATATACAGAGTTAATAAATCATTTTTGAATTTGTTTGATGATTCACCACCTAAGTTACATGTTTACTTAAATATTATACTGCGAAGACATTGTGTTAACAATACACTTATTGTTTTCTAATGTTAGCGCTTCTTTTTCAAGTATAATAAAAAACCCGGCTGTTTGCTTAGCCGGGTTCAGTATCTTGCATATTTTCTTATTATTTCAGGAATAAAAACCTTGTAAATGTGGTCAGGCTACTTCCAGGTTTTGTTTCGTTTTTGATTGGAAAAGCCACAATACGATCAACAGAAAAAAGCCGATAATGAAAAAGCCATCGAGCACCAAGGCCGAATCGCGCATTTCGTGAGTAACGGCCTCAACATAACCGAAGGTGAACAAGCCTACCACAATTGATAGCTTTTCGGTTACATCATAAAAGCTGAAATACGAGGCCGTATCCGGGATGTTTTGCGGAATGAATTTGGAGAAGGTAGAACGAGAAAGCGATTGCACCCCGCCCATCACCAAACCCACTATCACGGCAGCAGCGTAAAATTGCTGGGCACTGCTAACAAAATATACCGAGCCACATATCAAACACCATATACCCACTATGGCCGATAACACTTTTACGTTACCATATTTGGCCGACATTTTAGCCGTAATGGTTGCCCCTATAATGGCCACCACCTGTATAATAAGGATAATACTGATCAGGCTATCTTCAGGCATTTTTAACTCTTTAGCACCAAAGTTGGCAGCCACCAGCAAAATAGTTTGCACCCCTACCGAATAAAAGAAGAACGCAGGGAGGAAACGCTTCAACAGGGGCAGCTCCTTAACCTGTCGCCAAACTTTGGCCAGCTCTTTAAAACCTCCGGTTAGTATATTATAGTTATGTGAACCTGTGTTAGGCACGCCTTTAGGCAACAGGTAAAAAGCGATCATGGAGAAACCTATCCACCATATACCTACTATTAAAAAGGATAAGCGCGCGGCTACATCATCAGTAATACCAAATGTTTGGGGCGATAATACGAACACGAAACATATTACCTGCACCACAATACTGCCTACAAAACCATAGATGAAACCTTTGGCACTTACGGCATCCTGCTGATCAACCGTGGCTATTTGCGGCAGGTACGAGTTGTAGAAAACAAAACCACCGCAATATCCTATCGATGCCAGGCCGAAACAGATCATACCCAGCTCGAAGTTATCCATAGTAAAATAAAACATAACCGCGCAGGCTAAACTACCCAGCCAGGTAAAGGCTTGCAGGTAACCTTTTTTATGGCCTTTATAATCGGCAATGGAAGTTAGTATAGGCAGCAGGAACACAATAATAAGGTACGATGCACCGAGTACATAGCTCGACAGCACCGTGTTTACATATTGCTTGCCAAAAAAGGTAACCATACCATTATAAGGCTTAGCCGCCGTAATGGCCACATAATACGCCGGGAATATGGTAGAGATGATCACCATGTTATAAGCCTGATTGGCCCAATCAAACATGGCCCAGGCCCAGATGGTCTTTTTGTTATTTTTTTCTTGCATAAAATCACATACTGATCAGAAACCGAAAGGTGAATGATGAACGGGAAATCGCTTTTAATTTTCACTCCCCTCTTGAGAGGGGGCGCGAGAGATGGAGCGTTGGCAGGGGTGTGTATATGAACATTTCTCTTCAAAATAACACACCCCTCCACCCCTCTCAAGAGGGGAATCGCACAATTCCGTTGCGCAATATTTTAAAAATCGCTTCCACTGGAATGATGAACACTCCCCTCTCTGTTATTGAACTTAATTATTTTATACCGTAATGGTCGTTCATCAGCTTAACAAACAAATTGCCGGGCAATATGGCTTTTAGCGTAGGTACAATGGTTTGCCCAATGGCACCCACCAGGTAACTATGTGCCGGGCTGCTTTTACCTACAATTTTAACGATCTGCGCGGCAAGTTTTTCGGGACTTGCGCCTATGCTTTCGTCTTTTTCCATACTGGCAACGGCGGCTTCAAATTCTTTTTTCAACTGCTCGTTTGGCAGGGTGAAAGGTAGTTTTTCGCGGCTGCCGGTAAAATCCGTTTTAAAATCGCCGGGGTTGATCACTGTTACCTTTATACCGGTATTTTGCAGTTCCATACGCAGGCTTTGCGAGTAACCCTCAATAGCGAATTTCGACGCGCTGTATAAACCCTGGTATGGCAAACCGAATAAACCTGCCAGCGAGCCTATGTTGATTACCAACCCGGCTTTCTTTTCTATCATGCCCGGCAGCACAGCGGTGCACACACGCACCACACCAAAAAAGTTCACTTCAAATTGTTTTTTGGCAGCATCAACCGGCATGGCGTAAAGCGGCCCTGTGATGCCGTTACCCGCATTGTTCACCAATACATCTATACGACCTTCGGCAGCATAAATTTTTGAAACCGCGGCCTGTACTGAAGCATCGTCGGTAACGTCCATTTCGAGTGGTTTAAACGACGCGTCTTTTATGCGGCTAAGGCTGCGGCTGGTGCCATAAACAGTATGCCCTTGCGCGGCAAGCGCGTTAGCTGTAGCAAGGCCCAAACCCGAAGAAGCCCCGGTAACTAAAATTATCTTTTTCATTTATATAATTGTATGACGTATTGGTTGTTAAAGGTACATCCGCCGGCAATAATAGTGATAATAACATTACCCGCGGACGGCTGCAAAGCTACCAATATTCAATATTAGTTGCATGTGTGATGTGGTACTAATATTGGGGATAATATTAATGGAAAACACTTTAATCAACTCACCCCGACTACGCTACGCTGGTCGACCCTCTCTGCTGCGCAAAGAGGATTGAAAAAGATAAAACCTTCTTTGCGCTTGCGCAGAGAAGGTGGTCGGGCTAAGCGAAGACCGGATGAGTAAGATTGATGTACCAGCCCTCCCAATTATCAACAACCATTGCAGCCCCACAATCAAATGCCTAATTTCGACCTCTGTTTTAACATTTACCACCCAGGAGTAAAGTCAGCGTATGAAAGTTATTATTGCCGAAAAACCATCTGTTGCCCGTGAGATAGCCAAAGTATTTGGCGCTACCACAAAAAAAGATGGCTATATGGAAGGCAAAGGTTATACGTTCACCTGGGCTTTCGGTCACCTCTTACAGTTGGCCCCGCCGCAGGAGTATGGCTTTTATGGCTGGAGCGTGCAAAACCTTCCTATGCTGCCGCAAAAGTTCAAGCTCTCCATTCGTAAGGTAAAAACTAAGGATGGCGTGGTCGACGATCCATCGGTAAAAAAACAACTGGATATTATTAAAGGACTGTTTGATGAAGCTACCGAAATTATTGTAGCAACGGATGCCGGGCGCGAGGGTGAACTCATCTTCAGGTATATTTATTACTACCTGAAATGTAAAAAGCCTTTCAAGCGCTTGTGGATCTCCTCGCAAACTGACGCGGCCATTAAGGATGGTTTCCGTAACCTTAAACCGGGTAGTGATTACGATACGCTGTTTTACTCGGCGCACTGCCGTTCACAGTCGGACTGGTTGGTGGGGATGAACGCCACCCAGGCATTGAGCCTTGCATCGGGTAACCGTGGGGTGCTGTCTTTAGGCAGGGTACAAACGCCAACGCTGGCCATGATTTGCGCCCGGTATCTGGAGAACAAGAACTTTGTTCCGCAGATCTACTTCCAGGTAGCTATTCAGGTAGATAAGGACGGGCAGGTTTTCCGGGCGATATCTACCGAAAACTTTAAAACCCGTGAAGACGCGCAAACTATATTAGATAAGGTAGAAGATGTACCTTCGGGCTTCCCTAACGGCGGCCATATATTAAGTGTGGAAGCCAAACCCCGCAAGGAACCGCCGCCACTATTGCACGACTTAAGCAGCCTGCAACAGGAAGCCAACAAACGCAAAGGCTTTACCGCCGACCAAACCCTCGGCCTGTTACAAAACCTGTACGAAGGTAAACTGGTAACCTATCCGCGTACGGGCAGCCGCTATATTGGCGACGATGTATTTGCCGGTGTGCCCGAGCTGATAACCAAATTTGAGAATCATCCCGATTTTGGCAAACAGGCTACTGCCCTATCCGGGGCCAAATTGAGCAAGCGCAGCGTGAATGCTAAAAAGGTGACCGATCACCACGCTATTTTACCTACCGGCGAAAAGTCTAACCACTTAACACCCGATCAGCAGGCGGTTTACGATATGGTTGCGGGCCGTATGCTGGAAGCTTTTCACCAGGATTGTATAAAGGAGATCACCAAGATAACGGTGCAAAGCGGTTCAAAATTTACCGCCAGCGGAACTGTGATCAATACCCCCGGCTGGCGCGCGGTTTTTAACGAGCCCGACGAGGAAAAAAAGGACGAGGAAAACGCTTCGCTGCCAAAAGTACAGCAGGGCGAAAACCTGCCTGTGCCGCAAAAGGCCATCCTCGAAAAGCAAACCAAACCCAAGCCTCTTTACAACGAAGCCAGTTTACTGAAAGCAATGGAAACCGCAGGCAAGGAAATTGACGACGAAGAGCTGCGCTATGCAATGAAAGATAGTGGCTTAGGCACCCCCGCCACCCGTGCCGCCATTATTGAGACCCTGATCAAACGTACTTACATCACCCGCGAGAAGAAAAACCTGGTGCCTACCAATACCGGATTGGCTGTTTACGAGGTGGTAAAACATCGCCAGATAGCACAGGCCGAACTTACCGGAACCTGGGAAAAACGCCTCGAAGAAATACGCGGAGGGGCATCAATAGAAGCGTTTTTGGGCGAAATAAAATCGTACACCAGAGAGATCACCGTTGAATTACTGAAGACCGGGATTGCCGCCGCGGTTAAGTAAAAAGATAATTTATTAATTATTTCAACTTTTTGTAAAACATTTATTCACTGTACCTTGTTGATATTATATGAAACGCTTCCATGAAAATCAAACCGTAATATACACCAGTCCGGAGGGGCAGATGATCGATACCTTTGTGGTATTCGACACTGATGTGGCCACAGGCCTTACCCACATTAACCATTTCAATTTGAAAGTGCCGTCCGATTCGTTGGAACTGCATGCCAAAACAGTAGGCAGATACCATTTACCGATGGCGGATGCGTTCAGTTTTGAGATATTCAGAAAGATGAAAGAGAAATACGGTTACACCGGCACACCGGCTGTTGAAAGGGAGCTGAAGCCAGAGGAAAACGAACCAAGCAAACTTCGCTTTATAGCGAAAGCATCATAAAATAAACTAAGCCACTGATAAAACGGTGGCTTTGTTGTTAATGGTATCTGATGTGTAAACCCCTCCCTGCCATCGCAATTCCCGGCGCGCCCCTCCCCAAGGAGGGATTTGAAAAAGTTTCATTCCTGCCTAAGGTCAGTGTTATCACCACAGGCTAAACAATCAACTATATTCTCCACTTGAAATACTGTATAAACCCCTCCCTGCCATCGCAATTCCCGGCGCGCCCCTCCCCAAGGAGGGATTTGAAAAAGTCCTCACTTAGCTGCAAGCTACTCTTCCTAAAAATATTTATCTAACGACAATCCATACGTAAAGTTGAGGTTGTCGCTTCGTGTAATATTCATGCGGTTATAATTGAGCGCGGTGGTAAGGCTTATCCATTTGCGTAACCTGATGCCAAGCGTGGTGTTGGAGCGGATGATGTAATCGTTTCCGTTTGAGAAAGAGCTTTGCAGAAAATGGCTGCCATCCAGCGTGATCATATCTTTTATCAAAAAATGGAATTGCAGCCTGAATGAGTTCCGGTAGGTGTTGTAAATTTCGTTCACCAGTAAATTGCTCTGATCGTACAGCACACCATCGCTTACATTTACATACACATTCGGTTGATCAAAAAAGCTGTAGGCTACTCCCACGCCTGCCAATAACTGATTATTTACTTTTAATGAGTAACTGGTATTGTAATTCACCAGTCCCCAGTAATAAAAATGGTTGAACGTTTTATACAGGTTCACATAAACCGATGATGAAAAATCGTTATTGGTGAGTTCTTTATTTTGTTTACCGTAGATCCACGTATTACTGGTATTAAAGGTGATGCTCTTCTTTTTTACGCCGAAGTTGAGTGAATTATTGAGGAGGTATGATCGTCCGTCGTTTGTTTTATTGATAGCGCCCGATGAAGAAAGCACGGCATGGTAATGGGTTGAATCTGTAAATTGCGCCTTGGCTATCAGGCAGCTTGCACATAACAGCAGCGTAGTAAAAGTATATTTAACGTAACGGTATTTAAGCATAAGCGAGGGTGTAATGGCTGTAAACGTTCTTTTATTAACATCATTTAAAGTATCCTGTTTATATAAATGCGTATTTGTACATGGCGCAGCAAAAAAATGATCTTTATCATTTTATGCCCTGATGTTAGTCAGCCGGGGTAAAAATGCGGTTTACGATATTTGTGATCATCATCATTTTCTCTATATTTCATGCATGGAAAGCGCTGCCTTATTAAAAGCAATTATTGAAAACGCCATTGATGGTATTATCACCATTGACGAACGCGGCCGGGTAGAATCTATCAACCCATCAGCCTGTAAGCTTTTTCAATACGAGCCCGAAGAGGTAATAGGTAACAATATTGCCATGCTGATGCCCCCACCCGACCGCGAACAACACGACGAATACATACACCGCTACCAGCGCACCGGGCATGCCCACATTATAGGTATAGGCCGCGAGGTAACCGGTTTACGTAAAGATGGTTCACGCTTTCCGTTCCGTTTGGGGGTGAGTGAGGTGCAATTTTCGGGGCGAAAGATCTATACCGGTTTTATTCATGACCTGAGTCGTGAAAAGGAAGCCGAAGAACGCCTGAAAGATTACGCCGCCAATTTAGAATTCCAGGTAGAAGAGCGTACACAATCGTTGAAAGATACTGTACTCGCCCTGCAAAAAGCCAAGGAAGAGGTCAGTCAATCGCTCGAAAAAGAAAAAGAACTGGGGCAACTGAAAAGCCGTTTCGTATCTATGGCGTCGCATGAGTTTCGTACGCCTTTGAGTTCCATACAACTATCGGCCATATTGATAGAACGGTATGCCGAGCAGTTTAACAACCCCAATATCACCAAACACGTAAGCAAGATCAAGAGTTCGGTAAATAACCTTACCTCTATTTTAAACGACTTCTTATCCCTCGAACGTTTGGAGGCCGGTAAGGTAGAACCGCAGCATACCGCTTTTGATATTGTAAAATTTGCCGAAGAGATAACCGAAGAGATGCAGTTGGTGGCCAAGCAAAATCAAAACATTATTTACCAGCACACCGGCACAGGCAGCATGGTTACACTGGACCAGGTGCTGCTGAAAAATTGCATCATCAACCTGATCGGTAACGCTATCAAATATTCGGGCGAAGACAGCTTTATCGAGTTTAACTCCGAAATAACCGCTGACAGCCTTATCGTAGTGATAAAAGATAATGGCATCGGTATCCCCGAAAGCGATCAGAAACATTTGTTCGAAGCATTTTTCAGGGCGCATAATACGGGCAACATACCCGGAACGGGTTTGGGCCTAAACATTGTAACCCGCTATGTAGAGCTAATGAACGGCAAAATTGAATTTGAAAGCCAGGTGAACCAGGGCACATCATTTACTATTACATTTCCTATTGTATGACCACCATCCTCATCATTGAAGATAACAACGACATCCGCGAAAGCACTGCCGAAATACTCGAACTTTCGGGCTATACCGTATTACAGGCCGATAACGGCAAGGCTGGCGTACACACCGCAATGGAACACAAGCCCGACCTGATACTATGCGATATTATGATGCCCGAACTGGATGGCTACGGCGTGTTGTACATGCTGGGTAAGGTAAATGATACGGCCTCTATCCCATTCATATTTTTAACGGCAAAGGCCGAGCGGGTTGACTTCAGGAAAGGGATGGAAATGGGTGCCGACGATTATCTTACCAAACCCTTTGACGAGATTGAGCTGCTCAATGCCATTGAAAGCCGTCTGAAAAAAAAGGAGAAGCAGGAGGCATATTACAGTAAATCGCTGGCCAGCCTGGAAGACCTCGCCGCAGGCAACGCGCAGGGTATAGAAGAACTAAAGAACCTGATTGCCAGCAGAAGGGTACGTCAAATTAAAAAGAAACAGATTCTTTATTACGAGGGTGATCAGCCGCAGGGCCTGTACCTTGTGCTGGAGGGTAATATCCGCACTATTAAACAAGCCGAAGACGGCCGAGAACTTATGACCGGTTTGTTTAAGGCGGAAGATTACCTCGGCATAAACGCCGTACTTACCGACGATGTTTACAGCGAAACCGCCGAAGCGGCAGATGATTCGGCAGTGTGCATTTTGCCGAAGGACATGATCGTTAACCTCATCAATAAATATCCTTCGGTGAGCCGTCAATTCATCAGAATACTGTCTGACAATATTCGCGAAAAAGAAGAGCAATTGCTGGAGCTGGCCTACCACTCGGTACGCAAAAGGCTGGCACAGGTGTTGGTACGTTTAAGCAAACAGTTAACCGACCCGGAATCGTTCAAAATATCGCGCGATGAACTGGCTGCCATGGCGGGCATGGCCACCGAAACCGTGAGCCGTACCTTAACCGATTTTAAAGAGGAAAACCTGATAGAAAAAAAGGGCAGTCACATCCGCATACTGGACATTAACCGCCTGATAAAAATGAAGAACTGACGAGCATCACTTTTTGGCATGACCGCACGCATGCCCGCTGCCATTTTTTAGGGATAGCTTTGACACTGAATCAAAAACATCCTGAAGATGAAAGTGGTAGCGTACAGCATAAAAAACTTCGAAAAAGAATCATTGGCCAAGGCCAACCAAAAAAAGCACGATATAACCCTTATATCAAATCCGCTAAGCCTCGAAACCGTTAGTTACGCCGAAGGGAAAGACGCGGTGGTGGTTTTTACCAATGATGATGTATCGGCACCGGTGGTAAACCGCCTGGCCGATATGGGTATCAGGTACATCGCCACACGCTCGGTTGGTACCGATCATATAGACAGGGATGCCGCCGGAAAAAGAGGCATTAAATTGGCCAACGTTCCGCTGTATTCGCCACAAGCCATTGCCGAACATACCGTCGCGCTGGCACTGGCCTTAAGCAGGCGCATTACCACGGCCAATAAACACAGCCACGATTTTGATTTTAAACTCGACGACCTGATAGGTTTTAACTTTTACGGCAAAACCGTAGGGTTGATAGGTTTAGGCCATATTGGCAAGGCTACCGCCGCCATATTTAAAGGTTTAGGCTGCCGGGTGATAGCTTATGATGTAGTTACGCTTAGCGATGCCGATGGTATTGAAAGTGTATCATTAGCCGAATTGCTGCGCACCTCCGACGTTATTTCGCTGCACGCGCCTTTAACATCCAATACCATGCACCTCATCAATAAGCAAACCATTGCCGAAATGAAGACCGGTGTAATGCTGCTCAATACCTCGCGCGGAGCTTTAATTAATACCGAAGACATGCTCGAAGCATTAGGCAACGGCAAAATAGGTTACCTCGGGTTAGATGTTTATGAATATGAAAAAGGTTTATTCTTCAGCGATCATTCCAAGGATATTAAAAAAGACCATCTGCTGGAAGAATTGCTGGCCTACCCTAACGTAATTATTACGCCGCACCAGGCATTTTTAACACACGAAGCTATACAGCAAATTGCCGATCAAACCATCAAAAATATTGATATGTGGCAGCAGAACAAATGCGTGGGCGATGCCTGCGCCTGTGCCAACAGTTGCCGCGTAACTGCCGAAAAGAAAATCGTTAATTTATAAATTTCCGCATCATGAGTGCTCATGTAAGTTTGGTAGAAAAATACCACACCGCCGCGCCAAGGTACACCAGCTACCCTACCGTGCCCTACTGGGATAATAACAAGTTTGATATAGAGGGCTGGAAAGAATCGGTTAAGTTTTCGTTTAAGCAAAGCAATAGTAAAGATGGCATCAGCCTGTACATACACCTGCCCTATTGCGAAAGTCTGTGTACTTACTGCGGCTGCAATACCCGCATCACCAAAAACCATAATGTTGAGCAGCCGTATATAAAGGCCGTATTAAAAGAGTGGACTCTATACCGCGAGCTTTTTAACGACAAACCCATCATTCGCGAGATACATTTGGGTGGCGGTACGCCCACGTTCTTTAACCCGGCCAATTTGCAATTACTTATCAATGGCCTCCTGTGGGGATCGGTGATACACCCGCAGGCGGAATTCAGCTTTGAGGCGCATCCGGATAATACCAGCACTGCCCATTTACAAGCCTTGTACGATCTGGGCTTTCGCCGGCTTAGTTTAGGTATTCAGGATTTCGACCCCGAGGTGCAGCGCATCATTAACCGCAGGCAAAGCTTTGAGCAGGTAAAAAAAGTGACCGAAGATGCACGCGCCATTGGCTACACATCTATTAACTACGACTTGATATACGGCTTGCCCCTCCAAACGCTGGAAGGCCTGGCCGCTACCATTCAAAAGGTATCTGAACTGGCACCTGACCGTATCGCTTTTTACAGCTATGCACATGTACCCTGGATAAAACCGGGTCAGCGCATGTTTACCGAGCACGACCTGCCCGATGCCCACACCAAGCGTAAACTTTACGAAGTGGGTTACAGCCTGTTCACCCAATATGGCTACCAGGAGATCGGCATGGACCACTTCGCGCTGGTGACCGACAGCCTTTACAAGGCCGAACAAGCAGGACTATTGCACCGCAACTTTATGGGCTACACCCATCAGTATACACAATTGCTTATCGGGCTTGGCGTATCTGCCATTAGCGATACATGGTATGTCTATGCTCAAAATGTAAAGAGTGTGGAGGCTTACATCACCCTGCTTAACGAAAATCATTTCCCGGCTTTTAAGGGCCATTTACTTACGCAGGAAGACCTGGTGATCCGTCGTCACATCCTCAATATAATGTGTAAAGGCGAAACCAGCTGGAACCACCATACCCATCGCTGCGAAGCCTTTCTATCCGGCTTGGAGCGCATGCAGGCTTTGGCCGATGATGAACTGGTTGAACTCAACTCATGGAGCCTTAAGGTAACTCCCCTGGGCAAACGTTACCTGCGCAATATATGCATGGCGCTTGATGCCCGCTTATGGGTAGCCCAACCGGCGGCGCAGCTATTCAGCATGGCCGGTTAATTTTTTTAGTGTTTTGTTATGCAAAAGGGAGCGGTTGTAAATAACCGCTCCCTTTTTGCTGCAAGTGATAATGTTTAAAGGTTTAGATCAATGCGTTCAGTTTGGCTTCGCAGCCCAGTAACATGTGCTGCATCTCTTTCAGCTTATCTTCGGTTTGCCCGCTAATTTGAGGTATCAGTTGTTTGTAGTAATTGATGCCCTGTAACAGTTGGTCTTTAAACTTAACCAGGTATTTTTCTTTCTTATCGGTAAAGTTTTTGAGTTGCTGGCCAATGTCTTTTTTAAGGTGGTCGATATACAAATTCAGCTCATTAATAAACATATTGGGCCTGCTGATGCCCTCCAGCAGATCGAGCTTGCCGTATATGTGCTTCACCATCTCATCCAGCGAATACACCTTTGAAAAATAAGCCAGGTTCGGCCCTGGGCAAATAGCTACCGCCCTGTTTTCGCGCGGGCGCAGCATATCGTTCTTAATATAAGCCGATGTACAAAGCCCTTCGCACAGGCATATTTTAGCTGTTACCTGGTCAAACTGTTCCTGATAGGCTTCATTTGTAAGATTAGCTGCCTGCAATTGCTTCAATTTGAGGTGCTGATACTCGCGCGATGCCGTGCAGATAGGCTGTTCGGTAAATTCGGTATTGGTAACCAAAAACTTTTTGGTACAAGGGCTTCCTGGGCGATTGTGAGCTATTCGCTCTAAACGCTGCACCTCGGCGGTACTGCCCCTGAAATTGTTAAACAAGATCCCCAAAGGCGAGGCATCACTTACATAATAATCATCGTTGCTTGCCTTGGCGATACTTTGCAGCGTATCGTCATCAACGTTGGTAGCTTCGGGCACCAGTAAAAACGGACTACCCCAGCCTGTTGCATCCAGGCGGTAATAATTCAGTAAAAAATCATTTTCACCGGCAGTACCTATACCGCCCTGTACACTCACCCTTTGTAAAGGCGGCGCAACGGGTAAATGGTATCCTTTATCTTTTAAAGCAGTGCTGCACATAGCCCATAGTTCGGCCTGCATTTCCTGCCGTTTTTGTTTAAAGTCTTCCAGTATCGGACCTAACAATAAACCATCGGTAGCAAAAGCATGCCCGCCGCAGTTCAAGCCCGATTCTATCCTGAACTCGGATACCCACACCCCCTTCTTGGCTAAAAACTTAGCCTGTATCAATGCCGACCTGAAATCGCTCACCTTCAATATCACCCGCTTGTGCAAACGGGCCGCCTCATCCGGAAAGAATTCTTTAAAGCTTTCAAGGTAGCTGTACAACCTTGGGTTCATCCCGGCAGATAACGTTACTGCCGAGCTAAGGTCGCTAATGGCAAAGCCACGCAAGGCGGCCAGCGCGTCGGTATTTTGTTCGCCGTCAGGTTCGCCTGCGGCGTTGTAGTTCATCTTATCTACCTTGGCCATAATATTTACATCGATGGCACCTGCCCGCATACGCCCGCGCAATACATTTTGCAGCGAGGTGCGCACTATATCATCCTGTATTTGCAGCATGCGGTTATACAATTTTTTTACTGCCGATGCAGGCGGCAGCAGTTCGAAATACCGGCAAATGTCGCTCCCCGGTGTAAACGTCTCATTACGGATCAGCTCAAACTGCGCGCTCACCAGCTTATGCAGCAAGTTTAAATAAGCAGTAATTCGGCGCGCGCGGTAGTCGGGTTCATTTTTGATGATGGGTGTATAAGGTTCGTTATTTTGCAGGGAATGGTACTGGCGCATACGCTCAACCAGTTCGTCATCAACAATAGATACTACCGACGATATGCCATAACGGGCAACCTTTAAAGGGGTATCAATAGAGTAAGCAAGGCCTAAAACCGGAATATGGAAAGTATGTAACATAGTGAAAATAATTTTGCATAAAAAAAGCGGCTGTTAACCGCTTTCCCTTGTTAAACATTAATTGGGTATTATAAAATAAAAGCCAGTAATAATACCGCGTGGATGAACACACTGGCCACAAAGAAGCTTAAAGTTGCACGGATACCCGCGCCGCCCATATTGGCGATGATATTGGTAAAGAAACAGGTCATGGTGATGGCCAGCACCCATACCGGGGCATTAAAATAATACATTAAAACAGCAGGTATAGGTAGTATTAAAACGCCGTGTACCATAAGGGTAATAAAAAACCAAAGTGTATGATTTGGCTTTTGTGTATCGGCATAGTTCATAAACCTGGCCCATAAATTAAGATGACCAATTTCAATAGTATGCTCAGTATTAAATGTTGCGGGTGCTATAGTTTTTAAAGTTGCCATGATTGAAAATCCTTTAATTGTTTTGTTGTACAAATATGGCATGGTTTTACGGCCTGCGGGATGATGGGCGTCAGGGTAAAATGTGATGTTCGGCACTTTTTAAAATTGGTTGCAAATTGATTTATCGCCGATAAAAGAATAGCTATAGCAAAGCCATTCGCCATTAAACACGTCAATCTATTAAGAAGGATCAGGAAGATTTAACTAAGCAGCTAATCTATTAATAACTACCTTTTCCCGACATGATGGTAGCTGCCAAACGCTCATCCAGCTTGTAAATATCTTTACGGAAGTTCAGTCGGCCATCGCGGTTAACAAAGGCGGTAAAGTAGGCTATAAATACAGGCACCTTTTGTTTTAGGGTGTAGTACTGCTCTTTACCGGCGTGCATGGCCTTGTCTATTTTTTCGGGAGTCCATTCGGGTTTGTCCCTTAGCAGGAAAGCGGCGAGTCGTGCGGGTTCGCCCACACGGATACAACCATGACTAAAAGCACGGGATGATTCGCCGAAAAGGGATTTAGATGGTGTATCGTGCAAATAAATATTATAACTATTAGGGAACAGGAATTTCACCAAACCCAGGGAGTTTGATGCGCCTGGCTTTTGCCTTATAACAGGGGTTTTGCCCTCATAACCGGTAAGCTCCATATTGTGGGCGGCCAGGTAATTGGGGTTACGGCGCATGCCGGGCAATATTTCATTTTTCAGGATCCCCGGCGGCACGTTCCAGTACGGACTAAATACTATATACTTAACCTCGCCATAAAATACCGTGGTTTGATGCACCGTTTGCCCCACCACCACATTACAGCTCCAAAGCAGGCTATCGGCATGGTATACATGTAGTTTGAATTCGGGGATATTTACTGCCAGGTAATCTTTATCTACACTAACCGGCAACCAGCGGCTGCGTTCCATATTAACCAGTATTTGCCTGATGCGGTCTTTAGGCGTTACATTTAGTTCGGTTAGCGTGGCTTTGTTCACCTGCCCGCTGATGTATAACCCGTGGCGTTCCTGAAACTGTTTTACCGATGCCTGTAAGGTGGTATCGTACAAAGCCCCGGTGGTATCGCCCTTAAAATCACTTAACTGGAAAAGGCGGCGTTTTATCTTCGCTATCACTGCAGATGAATCGCCGGGTTTTAATGTTTTGGCAGCCACTATAGGCACCCATTTTTCGAGGGTATCCAGTTGTGTATATTTTTTAAGGAAGCCCCGAAGCAGATCGTACTGGCGGTAAACAGGCTCATCAGCCGAACGCCCTTTAGCCGATAACAGGCTATCGAGATATTGATCGTAAGATATTTTTTTGCGTGGCACATACCAGCTGCTGGCTTTGCTTTCGGCATTGCTCAAACCGTTCCAAGCCATTTTAGCGAATACGAAATACTGCGCGGTAAGCATCAGTTCCAGCTCGGGGTTGGGCTTTTGCTTTTTAGCCGAATTAACCGTATATAGTAAAGAATCGAGTTTCTTTTGATAGGGCGGCGCTTTGTAAATGCCCTCTTGCTGTATGTTCATTACCCGGTTGGCAAGGTTGCCCGCCTGCTCAATCAGCGCGTTCTTTTCAAACCAAGCGTATGCGTATTTTCTTTTGGTGTAGAAGTTTCTGATATCGCTTTTATAAGCATCCAGTTCGGGGTATTGGGTTAAAAAAGTAGCCACCTGCCCGCTATCAAACACCAGGATAGTTTGCTCACTAAAGCTGCCGGGAATGGTTTTGTTCCAGGCTTTGTGTACGGTATCCCGCTTCTTTTTGGCTTTCTTGGCCGAACGGTTACAGCTATTAAGGCTAATGATACTTACCGCAATAATTAACAAGGCTGATGTAAACGACTGTACACGCATAAGCAAGATTTAAGTTTTACGGCCACAACCGTATACCGCTAATATAAAACTTAAAACATCGTCGTTATATTAAATTATAAATTGAATAGCCGTGCATCATCCCTACTTTATTAAATTATACATAAATTAAGCCTTTTATTATATCCATTATGAAAGCAATAACCAGGCGAAAATTTATAGCCACAGGTACGGTTTTAGCAACAACCGCCGCCGCGGCATCAGCAAACAATTTAGTTATGACCAAAGAGACTTACCCAATTGTACACCATGTATTCTTCTGGCTTAAAAACCCGGCTTCAACTGCCGACAGGGACAAACTGGTAGAAGGTGTAAAAACACTATCAAAAATTGAAACTGTACACTCGCTGCGTGTAGGCATAGTGGCCGGCACCGAAAAACGCGACGTGGTTGATAACAGCTGGGGCGTGTCTGAACTGATATTTTTTAAAGACCTTGCCGGGCAAGCCACTTATCAAACCCACCCCGTACACCTGGCCTTCGTAAAAAACTACAGCCATTTATGGGAAAAGGTGATCGTTTACGATGCAACTGAAGCTTAATTAAATAATTATTTATAGGTACCGAAACCGGTTCATCCCGAACAGCATGGAGAGATCTTCCTCGCTCTGTATATCTTCTACTTTTACAGTGAAGAAGATTTCTCCTCGTACCTCGTTCAAAATGACATTTTCGCGTTTCTGTCACCCCTATTCACTATCAATTCACCACTCCCCACTAACCAACCGCCACTCACTCACTCACTCACTCACTCACTCACTCACTCACTCACTCACTCACTCACTCACTCACTCACTCACTCACTCACTGCCCCTTCACCATTTGATTTATGTACCTTTGTACTTAATGAAACTTGTTGAATTACCGGCTTTTTATAAACTGCTTAACGAAAATTTAAGACCGGTGCCTGATGAGATAGGCCATTTTAATATTTTCAAGGTAGAAGACCTGTTGCTGCCACAGCAACAGCGACCGGTTAATTATAGTCGCCGTAATTTTTTTAAGATAAGTTTGGTTACCGGGCACAGCAAAATATATTATGCCGATCAGTGTATTGAGGTGGCCGATACCGCGCTGGTTTTCACTAATCCGCTGATCCCCTATTTTTGGGAACGCATAAGCGCACAGCACAGCGGTTATGTGTGTATTTTTACCGAAGCCTTTTTTAACCGGTTCGAGCATATTAAGGATTATCCCGTTTTTCATTCTGCCGATGCGGCCATAATTCCATTATCAGCCGATGAAAAACCATATTACACCAGCCTGTTTAACAGGATGTTTGATGAACTGCACGGCGATTATGCCTATAAGTATAACCTGCTGCGCAACCTGTTAATGGAGATAGTACACGGCGCGCAAAAAATGCAGCCTGCAATTGGCAACCCGGCCACCGGCTCAAACGCCGCGGAACGCATAGCTTCATTGTTTGCAGAGTTGCTGGAACGCCAATTCCCTATTGAAATGATAGACCAGGTTATTCAACTCAACACCCCATCGGCTTTTGCCAAACAGCTTAACATACACGTTAACCACCTCAACAAAGCACTGAAAGAAATTACCGGACAAAGTACCTCACAGCTCATTAACCACCGCGTAGCACAGGAGGCCAAGATCCTGCTGAAAAGTACCAACTGGACCATCAATGAAATTGCCTGGAGCCTCGGCTTTAAGGAGCCCAATCATTTTTCGGGCTTTTTTAAGAAGATGGCTCAAACCACACCCAAAAAGTTTCGTCAATTGAATATTGATTGATTTTTGTAGTTTTTGGATTTATATCCGTTAAACTGTCGCCATATAATACCTCAACTTTGTGCCATAAATATTTTAATTATGTGGACAACAGAAAACATCCCCAACTTAACCGGCAAAGTAGCCATGGTAACCGGGGCAAATACAGGTATTGGTTTTGAAACCGCGCTTGCACTATACAAAGCAGGCGCGCATGTGATACTCGCCTGCCGCAGCGCGGCCAATGCAGAACAGGCGGTTACCCGTTTGCAGGCAACCAGCGGAACAGGTTCTTTAGAAACCGCGATATTCGATCTGGGCAGTATCGATTCGGTAAAACAATTCGCTGCGGAGTTTTTAAAAACGCACCGGCAATTGGACATACTTATTAATAACGCGGGTGTGATGATTCCGCCGGCATCAAAAACTGTGGATGGCTTTGAATTGCAGTTCGGGGTAAATGTGATAGGTCACTTCGCGCTTACCGGCAGTTTGTATCCTTTGCTTAAAGCAACGCCCTTTTCGCGGGTAGTTACGGTAAGCAGTGGCGCATACCTGCGCGGTAGTATTGATTTTGATAATTTAAGATCAGAGGTATCTTACGATGCCATGCGCGAATACAGCCAAAGCAAACTGGGCAATCTCCTCTTCTCGCTCGAACTGCAACGTCGCATCAATGCGGCAAAACATAATGTACTATCCATAGCGACCCAGCCCGGCGCCAATAAAACCGACCTTGCCCGCCACATGACGGATGAGGAATACAAGGCCGCGATTGAACGTGTTGGCGAACTGATGGAACCATGGCAAGGCACATTATCGCAGCTTTACGCCGCCGTTAATGCCCGCGCGTTGGGCGGCGCATTGTATGGACCCGATCAGGATAACGGCTACCGTGGCTTTCCCGCACAATCGGTTATTACCGCTAACGGAGTGGATGAAGCCGCTGCCATAAAACTATGGGAACTTGCTGAAGAAGTTACAGGCATAAGCTTTCCGGGTTAAGAGTAAATCTTGAGTCTTATTGAACGCCTGTCATTACATTGACAGGCGTTCAATTCGCCCCTACCGTCAGCAAACAGCTTCGGGCGAAAACGGGCAGAACTGTGTTGGCCACGCGCGCAAAGGCGGGCATAGTGAACTTGTTGCATGCGGGAAGGAAATGAGCGGAGGAGCAAAAGTTCCAGCCCTAAGTTCTGCACGGTTTGCAGGGCGATGGCCCTTGTGCGGCAAAGAAGCCTTTTGCTGGACAAGGGTTTATTCGCTGTTGTTTGTTTTTTATTGGTGCTCATGAGATCGCTTCGCTTAGTATGTTACTTTTACCCTCAAAAGTAATGGGGCACTGCGCCCAGGAGCAGGCTGACATTGATTACAGCACAAGCTTAACCTAAGTAGAAATTGCTTCATACTGCAATGACGATAGTGATAGAAAGCGGACTAAAACGCGACGAGATTGCTTCGTCCCTCGCAATGACAATATTGTTTAAAACCATTTTTTTATTTAATTATGTATATATGTACATACAATTAAAATGAAGTGCTATATTGCAGGCGTTTTTGTACTTTATTAGTCTGTAAACCATACATGAATATACTTAAAACCGCCTTATTGTTTTGCCTGCTTTCGGGAGTTTATGTCAATAGCTACGCGCAGGTAAAAAAAGAACCTGTTGATTACGTTGATCCTTTTATCGGCACCTCCAACAGCCGCTGGATGTTGTTTCCGGGGGCTACCATGCCTAACGGGATGGTAAAATTGAGTCCGGATAACCAGGGCGATGTTTGGCAGGGCGGTTATGAGTATTCGGTGGGTAGTATACATGGCTTTACGCATATCCACGGGTGGACAATGGCGGGCTTACTCACCATGCCCACCAACGGCGACCTCGCCCTGAAACCAGGCACACCCGACGAACCTTTCAAAGGTGCAAATGCAGGCTACCACTCCCGTTTCAGGCACGACCAGGAGCATGCTTCACCGGGATATTATTCGGTATACCTGCTCGATTCGCACATTAAAGCCGAGCTTACCGCTACAGAAAGAACCGGCGTGCAACGCTATCATCTGCCTAAAGACAGCAGCAACCGGGTAATGATACAGCTCAATATGCCTACCGAATATGGTTTGGAGCTACGCGATGCTGTGATCACCAAAGTATCAAATACAGAAGTACAGGGTTACGCCCGCTCATCATGCGCGGGTTTTAACGAGTATACCTTATATTTTGTAATGCAGTTCAGCAAGGCATTTTCCGGCTTTCATGGCTATGTGAACCAGCAGGAAACCAAGGGCGATAAAGAGGTAAAAGGCAGCAAAGACGTGGGCGCGTATGTAACCTACCCTACCGCCAAACCCGAGCATCTGATCATCAAAACCGGGATCTCATTTGTAAGTATAGATCAGGCAAGATCAAATCTCGAC
Source organism: Mucilaginibacter sp. GW821-FHT07G05 (assembly GCF_059418565.1). Classification (NCBI taxonomy): domain Bacteria; kingdom Pseudomonadati; phylum Bacteroidota; class Sphingobacteriia; order Sphingobacteriales; family Sphingobacteriaceae; genus Mucilaginibacter; species Mucilaginibacter sp. GW821-FHT07G05. Next base: position 48,421 of record NZ_JBWKQC010000005.1, read on the forward strand.
ATCGAACTAAAAGACTTTAACTGGGATTTTGATAAGCTGGTAAAAAGCAACCGCGCTAAGTGGAACGGCATTTTGAAAACGATTGTTGTTGATGGCAAGAGCGAAGCAGATAAAACTAAATTCTACACCAACTTTTACCGTTGCTTTACCGGCAAAATGATCATGAGTGATGCCAACGGCAAATATACCGATGCCTGTGAAAATGTGCAGCAACTCCCTGCCCATCGTAAAGCGATGATAGGCGGCGATGCATTCTGGAACACCTATTGGAATTTGAACCTGCTGTGGACGCTCACTTCGCCTGAAACTGTTGAAGACCTGACCGGAACACAACTGGAGATGTACGAAAAAACAGGGTGGCTCTCAAAAGGTCCGGCCGGTGTGGAATATTCGGGAATCATGGAGGGCTCGCACGAAATGGCGCTCATTACCAGCGCTTACCTGAAAGGCATTGTAAAAACCGATGCCGAACTGGCCTACGCCGCTATGAAAAAGAACATGGAAGTAGAGCCGCAACCTACCTGTGGTGGCAATCCGGGTAATCCGCAGATCACATCTTATGCTAAACTGGGCTTTGTGCCGGTTGAAAAAGGTGCTACCTCCAAAACACTCGATTACGCTTTCGACGATTGGTGCGTTGCCCAAATGGCGAAACTGCTTAACAAAACCGATGATTGTAACTTCTTCCTGAAACGTGCTGACAGCTGGAAGAATGTTTTCGACCCTAAAAGCAGGTATGTAGTCCCCAAAAAGGCCGATGGCTCGTTCATTGATAATTTCGACCTATTTTCGGTTAACCACTTTGTAGAAGGTAACTCGTGGCAGTACTCGTTTTATGTTCCGCATGATGTAAAGGGTTTGGTAAAATTTGTTAACGAAAGCACCTTTTTAAACAGGCTCGAAACAGGTTTTAAAAAATCAGAGCAACATAAATTCGCCGCTCACGCACTTGATCGCACCATGGAGCAATCTGCCGAGTACTATATCAACCACGGTAACGAGGTGAACATGCAGGCGGCTTATCTGTTCAATTATACTTCAAAACCATACCTTACCCAATATTATACCCGCAAACTGCTGGATACTTTTTATGACGATTCGCCCTACGTAGGCTGGAATGGTGATGAAGATGAAGGTCAGATGGGTGCCTGGTTTGTGCTAAGCTCGCTCGGGATATTTGAAATGAACGGCGGCACCTCGCCCGATCTGCGGATAGATCTTACCAGTCCGCTTTTTAATTACGTTAAGATCAATCTGAACCCTAAATACTTTAAAGGCAAGCAGTTTATTATCAAGGCATACAATAATTCGCCCAAGAATATTTACATCCGGTCGGTAAAGTTGAACGGTAAGGTATTGAATGCTAATTACATCAGCTTTAAAGATATAATCGCCGGTGGTCAGCTCGAATTATATATGGCAGCTACGCCGAAAACCAAGTAAATATTCCTGATTAAAAAATGACGATGGGTATTTAAAATAACCTTTAATTTACCTGTAGCAAAAAATATAGACGATTGCTTAAAATGTTTTGAAGCGGCAATCGTCTATATAAGCAAACACATTGCATTTTTTAATTTCTACATGGCAAAAAGACTTCCCCTAATACTCCTCCTTTGGTTATTTACTGATATTTATTTTTATAACGCAATTGAAACCCTCTCCCATAACAACCTGCTGCGCTGGGGTTACTGGCTTGTTGACTTCACACTTATCGCCGGGCTTATAGCCGTCATATTTGCGCGCCGCGTTAACCGCAACCCGCAGCAATTGGTTACCTGGTTAATGGCGCTGATGCTGTTATCATTTGTGCCGAGGCTCTTTTCGATGCCGTTATTGTTACTTGAAGACATTACCCGCCTGTTCAGGGGCTTCCCGCCACGTTCGGCTATAGTAAGCGAGTTGACATTGGCTTTGGCCTTGTTCATCTTCGGCTCGTTGCTATTTGGTATTACCAGGGGCAGGCATTTTTATAAGGTGCGCCGCGAAACCATATACTTCCCCGATCTGCCGGAGGCATTCGACGGCTTCACCATCACCCAGTTATCGGATATTCATTCGGGAAGCTTCAGTGATGCACAGGGAGTGCAAAAAGGCATCGACCTGGTGAACGAACAGAAAAGCGACATCATATTTTTTACAGGCGACCTGGTAAATAACAAGGCATCTGAAATGGATCCGTGGATCCCATATTTCTCTCAACTAAGCGCTCCTTTTGGCAAATATTCGGTGCTCGGCAATCATGACTACGGCGACTACATCCCATGGGAAAGCAAAGAACTTCAGCAGGATAATTTAAAACGACTTAAGGAAGTGCATGGCGATATCGGTTTCAAGCTATTGCTTAACGAAACCGTTAAGATACATAAAGGCGACCAGTCGATCTCGCTTATCGGCGTAGAAAACTGGGGCAAAGGCGGTTTCCATAAATACGGCGACCTGCAAAAAGCCACTGCCCAAATATCCGGCGACTCGTTCAATATCCTCCTATCGCACGACCCTTCACATTGGGAAGCGGTAACGCTTGGTCATCAGCAGCATATTCACTTAACCTTTGCAGGTCATACGCACGGTATGCAGTTCGGTATTGAGCTGTTTGGCTTCAAATGGAGCCCTATCAAATACGTGTACAAGCAATGGGCCGGGCTATATCAGCAAAGCGGCAAGTACCTGTATGTAAACCGTGGCTTCGGCTTTTTGGGGTTAAAAGGCCGTGTGGGTATATGGCCCGAAATAGCAGTGATCACCTTAAAACGACAAGTAAAAAAGGCATAATATGTATCCCCTGTTTTTAGCTTTACATTCGCTGGTGCGCTGGCTGGTTTTGCTGAGCCTGCTATTCGTTATATTCCGCTCGTATAGTGGCTGGTTAAAAAAGAAAACCTACACGGGCTTTGATAATACGGTAAGGCACATTACCGCCACCATTGCGCATATACAGTTGATTATTGGTGTAGCTTTATATTTTATCAGCCCTATTGTCGGCTACTTTTTGCACAACTTTAAAGAGGCGGTACACATGCGCCAGATCCGCTTTTTTGGTATGGAGCATGTTACCATGATGCTCACCGGCATTGTGCTCGTTACCATAGGTTCGGCAAAAGCCAAAAGGAAACTTACCGATAATGATAAATTTCGTACACAGGCTATATGGTTCACCATAGGTTTGCTGGTTATCTTATCATCAATTCCGTGGGCGTTTTCACCGCTTATCAGCAGGCCTTGGTTCAGGCCGTTCTGATAGCGTGATAATACGACAATTGTCAAATTAATTTAATAAAACGGGCTTAGCAGCATCAGTTTGGCATTAAGGCTATATTAGCGTAAAACAAACGGTAGGTTAACAGGGTATTATCCTCATTAAAAAAATTGATTGCCGAAATTTTACAGCGCGTTTATTTGATGATCTCTACAACTACTAAAAGACTACTGTTTATAGCTATTTTGTTTATCTGCCAAAAAACATTTGCACAACAGCCTCCCATTTATAACGACCAGGTATTTAAAACCAACTTGTTTAAAAAGCCTGTAAAAGACACCTCCTTAGTAAAAAAGCATTTCGGCCGGGCAGCGTTTGAATTGGGCCTTGCAGAAGTGATTCCCTGGACTTATGACCGCTACGTAGCCCAGGTTGATTACGCTAAAATATCATGGAAAACCGTAGGGCATAATATAAAGCCCGGTAGCTGGAGCTGGGATAACGACCCTTTTCAAACCAACCAGTTTGGGCACCCTTACCATGGCAGCCAGTTCTTCAATTCCTTTCGTACCAATGGTTACAGCTTTTGGCAATCGGCACCAGCGGCGGTAGTGGGCAGTTATTTATGGGAAACCTTCGCCGAGAATCAGGCCCCCTCTCCTAACGATTTTGTGAATACCAGCTTCGGCGGTATTGTATTGGGCGAAATGACCTATCGCTTATCCAACAAAATAGTGAACAATAATAGCCGTGGTTTTAAAAGGCAGGTGAGCGAAGTAATGGGCTTTATCGTTAGTCCGATGAATGGATTGAACCGCATTTTGGATGGTAAATGGGGCAAGGTATCGGGACTGGCAAAGCGCGATTCATCAAAAATAAGCGCCGAATTTGATATTGGTTTAAGAAAGTTTAATGCCGATGAAAGCAACCTCATTACCTCCGGCAGGTTTGGCTGGTATGGCCATGCGCGCTTTATTTATGGCACGCCTTATGAAGATTATGATACCCCTTTTAGTAACATTACCATTAATGCCGAGTTCGGGCAGGATGACAGTACCAAGGTGAACGTAATCAGCGTGTATGGTTCACTGGCAGGCTGGGAAATAAAATCGACAGGGCGTACGCAGCATCTCGCAATACTATCGGCCAATTACGATTATATCCGTAACGAAGCATTCTTTTACGGCGCGCAAAGCGTAAAAATGAACCTGTACTCCAACTATAACATCTCTAAAAAAATAAAAGCGAACACCACATTGGGAGCCGGTCCGGTGATACTGGCCGCCGTACCCGACCCCTACCTGTACAAAGGTCGCAACTATAATTACGGACCGGGCTTTGCTATTAACGGCGGCGGCGGGTTTAACATAGCCAATAAATTCTTTTACAACTTTTATTACCGTGGCGGCTGGATGAGAACACTTAACGGGAATGAGTCGAGTTATTTTCTGCATACCGTATCAACCGAAGTGAGTTATGCCATTGTGAAAGACCTGCTGATTGCCGTTGAACCGGGCTATTTTACCCTGCGCGGAACTTATAAGGATTACCCCGACGTAAACCGTAATTATCCTTATTTGAGGATATCAACGAGGTATATGGTTAACTTGTAAAAGGTTATTTTTTCCAAACAAACAAGCCCGGCTGTTTGTACTTATTCAGCATTTATGCTATTGTGCTTTTCCTGCTGATACCGTTCAACCATTTACTATAATTTAATTGAAAACTATTTTACGTATTGCCATACTGGGTGGCGGCCCGGCCGGTTTGTTCCTGTTTAAAAAACTGCTCGATAGCGGCAGGGACGACATCGCTATCGATATTTTCGAGAAGAAAAAACAGTTGGGGCCGGGCATGCCCTACAGCCACGATGGTGCTAACGATGAACACATCACCAACATATCCGACAATGAGATACCGCACCTGGTTACTTCCATTGTTGATTGGATAAAAACCGTTGACCGTGATACCCTGCACCGCTTTAAAATCGATCCCAACGAATTTCATGAATACGAAGTGCTGCCAAGGCTGTTATTCGGCAGGTACCTTGCGCATCAGTTTGTGCTGCTACAGCAGATAGCCAAAGAGAAAGGCATCGAGGTAAACGCCCGTTTCAGTTGCCGGGTAACCGATGTGGCAGATTATCCCGAGCAAAACATCACCCTTGTTGATACTGCCGACCATGGCAAGTTTGAGTTTGATAGGGTGATCGTCAGTACCGGGCATTGCTGGCCTTTAAAGCACGAGGGTACTATACCGGGTTATTTTGATTCGCCTTATCCCCCGGCAAAGTTACAATTCAGGGCCAATCATCCGGTGGCTATAAAGGGAGCATCTTTAACTGCTATTGATGCCATACGTACGCTGGCCATGCATAACGGTACTTTTGTGCACGAAGGTAACAAGCGCCCGGTTTTTAAATTAGCCGATGACAGTCCCGACTTTAAAATTGTGATGCACTCGCGTAATGGCTTGCTGCCCGCTATCAGGTTCCATTTAGAGGAATCGCTGGTTACGCAGGACGCGCTGCTTAGTCCCGAAGAGATTAAGGCCAACCGCGATGCCAACGAGGGTTTTCTGCAATTGGATTACGTATTTGAGAAGAGCTTTAAGGTTAGCTTTCGCGATAAACAACCGGAGATTTATGATCAGATCAAAGACATGCGCATGGAAGATTTTGTGACGGCTATGATGGACCACCGCGAAAAACGTGATGCCTTTGAACTGTTTGAAGCCGAATACGAAGAAGCCGAGCAATCAATAAAACGGCACGAATCTATCTACTGGAAAGAAATGCTGGCCGAGTTGAGCTACGTGATGAACTATCCTGCCAAATACTTTTCGGCCGAGGATATGCTGCGCTTGAAAAAGGTGCTGATGCCGTTGATCTCCATCGTTATAGCTTTTGTGCCCCAAAGTTCGGCAGAAGTGATACTGGCGCTTCATGAGGCCGGGGTGCTCGATCTGATATCGGTAGATGACGACAGCCGGGTTGAACCTGTTGAAAAAGGCGGCATCATTTACCATTATACCGATTGCGACGGGCAGCAATGCGACAAGCATTACGAAACCTTTATTGATAGCGTAGGACAGCCGCCGCTGCCTTTCAGTGAACTGCCTTATAAAAGTTTGATCGACAAGCATACAGTCAGTCCGGCGAAGCTGCAGTTCAGGGATAATGATGCCGCACGGGAAATAATGGAGAAAGGCAATACCGATGTTGAAGCCGATGCCAAAGGGAACTATTATTTAAAAGTGCCGGGCGTTACCATTAACGATTGTTTCCAGGTGGTGGATAGCTACGGCGCATATAACGAACGTATTTACATGATGGCCGTACCTTATATTGGCGGCTACAACCCCGATTACTCCGGGCTTGATTTTTGCGATACCGCTTCTGATTGTATTGCTAAAAGTATGCTGAGCAGTTGATCTGTCCGGCTATTCAATTATTATTAATATGACTACCATACAACAGGCATCGCCCCAACTTAAATTATACCTGCTGCTGTTAGGCTCAAAAGCGCCGCAGCGCAATGTAGAACAGCATGATTATTTTTTCGCGATAGCAACGAGTTTAAAAGAACTGGTGCCCGAAATAAAAGCCTTTTGGCCCGAAGCCGGCAACAGCATCCATTTAGATGGCTGGCGCGAAGTGAACGTGGTAGAAGGATACCGAATCAAAGCGGTGTTAAAGGAGAATGCCGGTGCAGAATCCGCGGAGCAACTCTTTTTTATCAATTTAGGCGGATACCAGCATGGTAAACTGGAAGAGCAGCATTATACCCTGCTCACCGTGCAAACAGATAGGGCGCTGGCGGTACAGCATGCCAAGAAAACCGTGTTCTTTAAAACCAATACCATTAAGGGTGCTAACTCACATATCGATGAAAAGTACGGTATAGATGTGGATGATATTTATCGGATAGAAGAAATATTAAGCCCGGCTCAAAAAGCTAAGTACCATATTCAAATAACACCTGCCCCGGGCTTGGCCGAAGATGAGATTCACCTGGGTTATTTTAAACTGGAAAAACTGGTTTAATATGCGTTTTGCCAAGCCGCCAAATTAACTATATTTGCTTTCATACTTGCACGGGGTGCTTTTACTGTTTTGGTAAAGGCTGAGATAATACCCGATAACCTGATACGGATAATACCGGCGTAGGAATGCATGGGCATAATTAGATCCACGTTTCAGCATAAGCTGTATTTGTATACTAAAAAGCCTTGTCCCCTGTACCGCATTACCGGCGCAGCGGGCAAGGCTTTTAACATTTACAGCATTTATGGAAACATTACCCCAAAACAATTTCGGACTCATTACCCGCGACCTCAGCAACTGGCAGGGCCGTAAAGAATGGTTTTTTAACCGCGAACATACCGATACTTACGAGCAATGGTACGAGGGCCGTTACAAACGTGCCGAAGTATGGCAAAAGAAAGTAATGGGCCAGCTATTGGGCAAGGATACCCGCGTTAAAGAACTGCTGGAATTTGGCTGCGGCACTACCCGCTTTACCCGCTGGTGGCATGAGATAGGTATTGAAGCCACTGGCGGCGATATCTCCCCTTTTATGCTGGGGCAGGCCGTGCACCTGTTCAACGGCGACCTGGTAAATGCCGACTCGCACTTTATGCCGTTTAAGGATCATACATTTGACGCGGTAGCCTTCATAACTACTTTTGAATACTACCGCGACCCAGTGCAGGTGATACGCGAGGCTGCCCGTGTTGGCAAGCATGGCATTGCCTTTGGCATGATGAACCGCAATTCGCCCAAAGTATTGCGCAGGCGTGTGCAGCAAATGTTCGGTAAAAACCCGTTTTATGTTACGGCTACCTTTTACACACCGGCTTTGCTCATTCAAAAAATAGACGAAGCCCTGCAAGGCCGTCAGTATAGTGTAGAGTGGACTTGTACAGGCTTACCAAAATGGTTCCCGGTGCAACAGTGGGGTGTGCCCGTTGGCGACTTCTTCGGTTTATATGTTAAACTGCTCGATTAATTTACACCCATGGCATTATCAGGAAAAATAGACCATCCGGGTTTTGAGCAGATCATTTTACCTTACTGCGGGCACCATCGCTCCGAGGTAAAAAGCGGCCCCGCCTTTGGGGTTGATGTATCGCTTATTGAATTGCCCGGCAAACTCGGGCTGGCACTCACCAGCGACCCGTTGTCGCTTATTCCATCACTTGGTTTGCAGGAGTCGGCATGGCTATCGGTGCACCTTATGGCTAATGATATGGCTACCACCGGCTTTGCTCCGCAATACGCGCAAATGGTGCTTAACCTGCCGCCTACCCTCACCGAAACCGATTTTAAAACCTATTGGGAGTTTGTGCATCAATACTGTAAAGCTATTGGCGTAGCCATAACCGGCGGGCATACCGGCAGCATTGAAGGGCAAAACTCTACTATTGCAGGCGGCGGCACCATGGTGCTAACCGCACCTTTTCACGAGATTTTATTGAGCAAATATGCCCGCCCCGGCTATGCAATTATTGTTACCAAGCAATGCGCCATGTCATCTGCCGCTATATTGGCCATGAGTTTCCCGGAAACGGTGAAGAACAAACTCGGTACCGAAGTTTATAACGATGGCTGCGCGCTTTTTTATCAAACATCCTCATTACCTGACGCCCTCGCGGCAAAAGCAGTCAGCTCATCAGGACTGAACGCCATGCACGATGTTACCGAAGGCGGTGTATTGGGCGCTATTTACGAAATGGCTGTAGCATCGGGCAATGGCGTATTGATTTACAATGATCAACTCCCCGTCGGCGAAGCACAGCGAGAAATTTGCGAATTGTTTGATCTTGATCCCCGTTTCTGCATTGGCGCGGGTGCTATGGTAATGGCTGCCGACCCGGCTTATGCTCCTGCAATAGTTCAGCAAATGCAAGCGCAGGGCATCAGCGCGACCATCGTAGGCGAACTGAAAGAACAAGCGCACGGCTGCTTATTGGTAGAAAATGGCAAAGCAAGCCCGATGCCCTACTACAGCAAAGACCCTTACTGGGCAGCTTTTTATAATGCTTACAAAAACGGATGGAAATGATGAAAACAAAGCACCTCACTATTACAGGCGGCATCTACCTGGTCATCAATCCGGCAATGAACGAAGAACTACTGCTCGATAAACTTACAGCTGCTTTACGTGGCGGCTTACAGGCGGTGCAATTGTGGGATAACTGGGCTCAGGGTGCAGATAAGCACGCGCTGATCAATAAAGCAGGCGAATTATGTCAACGCTATGATGTTCCATTACTCATCAATAACGATTGGCAATTACTGATAGAAAACCCACTATTAAACGGGATTCATTTTGATGAAACACCTGTTGATATCGCTGCTATACGGGCACAGGTGAGCCGTGAATTTATTACCGGCATTACCTGTTCGGATGATCTGCAACCAGTAACCTACGCCAATGAGAATGGCTTTGATTACGTATCCTTTTGCGCCATGTTCCCATCGCCATCGGCCGGGAGTTGCAGCATTGTAATGCCCGAAACAGTGAAGCAGGCAAGAGCGCTTACCGCTATGCCCCTGTTTGTATCGGGCGGAATTACACCGGCCAATGCCGGGCAGTTGAAAGTCACCGTTCCGTTTGATGGCATAGCCGTAATATCGGGCATTATGAGTGCCGATGCCCCTGAAAAAATAATTAAACAATATAAAGATGCCGCAGGCATTTAAACCGATTGATATGAGATTAAAAACCATTGAAAAACTTTGCTGCCCTTTTGATAAGGCAGATCTTACCCTACAAATATTCGCCCAAACCATCGACCATAACATTACCGAGGGCTTATTGAGCTGCGCCGCCTGCCGTCGTAACTACCCCATTATTTATGGCGTACCCATTATGGCGCCCGATGAATACCGTCAGTTAAAACTGGAGCAACCCGTAGTACAGCAATGGCAGCTGGAGCATGGCATCAGCGAGATACAGTTATTGCCTTTTGTGAGCACCACCACCGTTTAATATAAAACCGCGAAGGCTGCCTTTTTGGGGCAGCCTTGCAGCAGTAAAACTAAACTTAATTATAGAAGGGATTGGGGCTTTATTTCTTTTTTACCAATTGCAGCTGATAGCTAAAAGTAGTTGGTACGGCATACACACGGAAAGGCTCTAAAGGTACCGGGCCACAACCGAAAGTACCTACGCCCAGCGTTTTATGGCTGATGCACAAAACAGTGCCTTTACTTTTTGGCAGGTCTATTTTATACTCTACATTTTCCATCTCTTCATCGCTGTAAGGCAACGCGGCTACCTGTAACAGGGCGGTATCTTTCTTAACCAATAGCCCCTCTCCTTTTGCCGATGTTACATTTGCCCAACGCACATCCTCATGGTTACCGCTTTCCATCGGTTTTTCGTAAGGCGTTTGTTGTTTTGCTACGCTACTGGCGTAATGCCCTACGTCCGATCCGCTTTTACGGTCGGCATAGTTTTCCATCGGGCCGCGGCCAAAATATTCAAACTGGTCAAGTTCTTTATTCAGGAACAAACGTACCCCAATGCGCGCCAGTACCAGTTTAGGATCGCTAAAGCTCACATTGTTTACCGCTTTTACCGTTCCGTTAGCGTTAATGGAATAAGTTACCTGGTGCTGTACGGTAAAGTTTTGCTTACCCGTACCTGTCAAACTCACCTTAATTTCAACCACACCAGCAGATGGCTGGCTACTTTTTACTTCATTAACCACCCAGCTGATATTTTTAAGGCCATTCTTATCCCAGTTAGGTGAGGTCCAGGTATCATCTATTTGGTGCGGGGCACGCCACAGGTGTAGCATAGGGCCGCCATCTGCTTGCAACAGGTTATTGCCGTTCTCTTCTATTTTAGAGAAGGTACCTTTCGTTTTGCTAAATTCCAGCGCGAAACCGTTGCCTTTTACATCGATCGTTTCTTTGCTATCGGCAAGCGTTAATGTGCCGGTTACGGTTGGGGCAACAGCCGGAACAGCTACCGGTAATTCAAATTGCTGCGATGCTACTTCGTAACCTTTTTTAGCCCAAAGTTCATCGGCACCCAAATCAAACGATACCATTAAAAAGTACTCGGCACCCGGTTTAGGCGTAACGGTATAAGGTATTTTCACATCCTTTTGCTCACCCGGCTTTACCGAACCAAGGGCTAACGCGCCTTTAGCTACCACATCGCCATTTTCAGTTAATTCCCACTTACCGGCAAGGCTGTTAAGGTTAGTGAACTGGTAACGGTTTTTAATGGTGAACACTTGCGCTTTTAAATCGGCCGCCACTATGCTTACCCATTGATAAGCGTGTTTCAGTTCGGGATAATGTGGTTTAAGCGACCTGTCTGAAAACACTACGCCCTTATGAATATAATACCTATCGTTAGGAAACTCACCGAAGCCACCGCCAAACGCGGTTATCGGGTGTTTAGGGTCGCGGTTATTATAAATACCCTGATCCTGCCACTCCCAGATAGCGCCGCCCAGCAATGCCGGGTACTTATCAAACAGATCGTTATACAGATCAACCGCGCCCATTGAGTTAAACATGGCGTGGGCGTATTCGCACAGGTAAAAAGGTTTGGTAAGCGAATTATCCTTCGCGTGTTTTTCGAGGTTCACCAAGTCGGTATACATCTGGCTATCCATATCTGCCGGATTTTTATCGCCTATACCGAAACCCTCGTAATGTGTAGGCCTGTCCGGGTCGATTGCTTTTATTTCTTTCAACGCAGCCCTGAAATTAGTACCACCGCTGCCGTTCTCGTTACCTAACGACCATATTACTACCGACGGGTGGTTCTTGAAATTCTCCACATTGGCCACGTTGCGCTCAATAATAGCGGCTTTCATGCGTGGCTCCTCGTTAAACTCATTTGATGCGCCATGGCATTCCACATTGGCTTCGGCAACCAAATAAAGTCCGTATTGGTCGCACAACTCATACCAGCGCGGATCATCAGAGTAGTGACTGGTACGCACGTGGTTACAATTAGCCTGTTTTATCAGGATGATATCTTTTATCATTTGCGCTTCGGTAACCGCGTGGCCGTCATCGGGCCAGTTTTCGTGACGGTTTACACCTTTCAGTTTGATAGGCACTCCGTTCACTAAAAACAAACGGCCTTTAAGCTCTATCTGGCGGAAACCGGTACGTGCCGAAAGCGTTTCAACAGTACGCGCGCCATCATTAACAGTAATAACAGTGGTGTACAGATTAGGCGTTTCGGCAGTCCACTTTTTAGGGTTGGCTACGTTAAAGCTTACATTAACCGTTACCTCTTCACCGGGTTTTAACGCAGGGATAGCTTTTTTACCAACCGCGCCCGCTACAGGTACAGTGCCATTATACAGGGCAACGTTTAATACCTGTGCTTTGGTTGGCGTAGTGCCATAGTTTTTCACCTTGGCTGTGGTTACCAGCTCGGCATTACGGTATTGTTTATCCAGGTTGGTTTTGATGAAGTAATCGCGAACGTGTGCTTGCGGACTGCTCCATAGCGTCACATTTCTGAAAATACCGCTCAATCTCCACATATCCTGATCTTCGAGATAGCTGCCCGTGGTAAAGCGGTACACCTCAACGGCCAGTATATTTTTGCCCGGTTTAATGTATTTGGTCAGGTCGAACTCTGCAGCGTTACGGCTGTTTACACTGTAGCCAACTTTTTTGCCGTTCACCCAAATAAAGAAACCGGCATCAACACCATCAAACGTAATAAAAATGCGACGACCTTTCCAGGTAGCGGGCACCGTAAAATCGCGGCGATAACTACCTACCGGGTTGCGCTCTTTATAAGCGGTAAACTTTTCGGGAGGCGTACTCATCACCTTCGGAAAATCCTTTTGAAAAATGTAATTGTAGTTACTGTAGTAAGGCGTACCATAACCCTCTACCTGAAAGTTCGACGGCACTTTAATATTCTTCCAGCCCGATACATCATAATCTGTTTTATAAAAGTTAACCGGGCGCTTTTGAGGCCAGTCGACCCAGTTAAACTTCCATAAGCCGTTCAAGCTTTGGCTGTAGGTGGAGGCATGCCTGTTGGTTGCCAACGCTTCTTTTAACGAGCCGTACGGCATTAAGGTAGCGTGGTTAAGCTCTTTATTGATACCGATATTTTCGGGGTCTTCAATTTCTTTGGGTACTGTAGCGGTATCTGTTGCCGACAAAAAGTTACCCGTTTGCTGCTGAAAGCCAAAACTACGGCTATAGCTGCACACAAAAAGAAAAGCCAGTAATGCACCGGCAATTATTTTTTTTGATAGAGGTTGGTTCATGAATTATTAATAATGGTTAGTTTAAACGGTATGGTTTATCGTAAAGCAAATAACCGCATTTTTAAAAACAGTGGCTTGCCATAGCATACATATTTGTTGACACAGCGTACACTAATGGCAAAGCCGTAATACAGCGCCATTGTATCATGCGCGGAGATCATTCAATCGCCCCAAAACAAACACCTGATAGAAAGGCTATTTGCACAAATGCGTCAATATTAAAATCATACATTTTTTTTGACCAAGCGTACATTTCGCATCTTTATAATTCTGTTTATTCGGCATATAAATTCATTTTTGCGGGCGTTGTTATTTCAATTAGGCAAAAGATCAAATAAAGCCATAGTTTTGAAAAAAGCCGCGTAACCAATTATGCAAGCATGGCCATAACAACCAATGCTTTAAATTTAGTGGCTAAAGAGCATTCATATTTTATGTGGCTTTTTATTTTTAAAGATTAGTTTGAACACCCGGTATAAATGAAAATTAACAACCTGTTTTGTTTTAATAAAGAAACTTACGCCAAAGGTTTGTGTTTTCTGCTGCTGTTTATTTTCGGTGCCGTTAACCTTAGCCGGGGGCAATCGTATCCTTATAAATTCAATTACATTACGGTTGATGAAGGCCTCTCGCATACCGATGCCAACGATATTGTACAGGACAAGCACGGTTACATTTGGGTGGCCACCAATTTCGGGCTCGACAGGTATGATGGTTATTCGGTAAAGAAGTTTTACAATACCAATGTACCGTTAAACAACGCTTTTAAAAACCGCCTCAACAGTTTATATGCCGACGATGACGACAATATTTGGCTAAGTACCGAAGGCGGCCTCCAATGCTTTAATACCCACACCGAAAAATATATAGACTACCGCAGTAACAAAAGCGATTACGGAATCTGGAAGATCTACAAACCCGCAGGCAACCGCATTTATGGACTGGCCTGGAATTGCGTAAAACTGTTTATTTTAAAAGGTGACACCATTCAGGAGCAGGCGCTGCCCGTACCGCACGATGTTGGCTTTAGCGATATGAGCTATGATAACAATGGCCTAATTTACCTCACCAGCAATAAGGGTGTTTGGACACTTGATAAAAGCAACCACTTTAAACAGGTAGCTATAAAAGGTCTGCCCTATCAAAGCATCACCCGCATCAGTTTCGATCACCTGAACAATATAGTACTGGCAAACGAAGGCCGGCTGGCACTCGTTAACAGGCAAAGCCTAACCGTAACCCGGCAATTTACCGCGCCCGGTAATCATTACATAAAAAACGTAGTGCAAAAAGGCCGTACAGATTATTGGGTGAACACCGCCGGGGGCGATTTGCTGCGGCTTAACGACAGCCTGAAACTGATACAGGTGGTTAACAATAAAAGTTCGTTACGCAGTATTAACTCCAATTCATTGCTGAACATATTTATCGACAGGTCGGAATGTTTATGGGTGGCGACTTTTGGCGGTGGGGTAAATTATTGCGACTTGAACCAAAAGCTGTTTTATACCTTACAGCATAATCCCGAAACCAGCAACTCGTTAAGCGGCAACCACATCCGCTCGGTAATGGAAGATGGCGACGACCTTTGGATAGGCACTACAGCCAATGGACTTAATCGCTTTAACTTAAAAACACAGGCGTTTACGCATTATAACACTTACAATTCCGCATTACGCTTAAAAAAAGACCTGATAGCTTCGCTCACGCTCGATAACGAACATAACCTTTGGCTGGGAACTGCCAACGGGATAGAGATACTAAAACCCGGCCGCAATGCCTTGTGGCAACCACCGGGGTACGATCAGTTTCCTACATACGTGATAGAAACGCTGGCCAAAGATTACTATGGCAATATATGGTTCGGTAACCATACGGACAGGTATGGCGTAATCTGGAAAGATGCAGCCGGCCATTACAACGTAAAATATTACGATGAGGGCTTCTTCATTTTTGCCGATAGTAACCGCCCGCAATTGTTGGTATCGAGCACACAGGGGCTCAAACGCTTAGTAATTGATAAGGAGGGCAACATTGTAAAAACCGTCCGTTATAATGCCGGGGCTAAAGGTAATGTGCTAAGTTCCGACTATACCTACCCTATCAGCGGCCGCGATAATACTTATTGGATAGGCACTATTGGCGGCGGCTTAAACAGGCTTTCGTTACAAGCTAACAGCGATGCTTACACCATAAAATCATACGCGGATAATTACGGTATTTTTAAGGATGTAGAAAGCCTGGAGATCGATAACACAGGCAATATATGGATGGGCGGTAATGGCCTGCAACGTTTCGATCCTGTTAGCGGAAAACTCATCAGGTATGATAAAAACGATGGTTTGCAGGGTAATAGTTTTAAGGTGGGTTCATCATATAAAGGTGCAGATGGCAGGCTTTATTTCGGGGGTATAAACGGGCTCAATTATTTCTATCCCGATCAAATTAAGCCTAATAATTTAGCTGCCCGCCCTATCCTTACCAGTATACTCATCAATAACAGAAAGCCGCGTTATGGTGAGCAGGATTCATCGGCCAATACCATTGCATCCCCTATGGGATACAGCAACGAGTTAAAGCTTAACTATCTGCAAAACAACTTTGTTATATTCTTTTCATCGATGCATTTTGCTAACCCGTTGAAATGCAAATACCGTTACAAACTGGTTGGTTTTGATAAAGATTGGAGGTATACCGATGGTAAAAACCCGAGCGCTACCTACAGCAACCTCAACTATACCGGCTACCATTTCATTGTGGAAGCCACCAATAACGATGGGATTTGGAGCAGCTACAAAGCCGAAACCGCCATCATTATTACACCGCCCTGGTGGAAATCGGTCACGGCTAAGGTGATCTATGCTTTGCTGGTGCTATCGGCACTGGTGGGTATTTACCTTTACCAGGCCAGGTGGTATCGCCTTAAACGCGAGCTGGCAGTCAGGGCCATCAACGAAAAAAAGAAGGAGGAAATGCACAAGCAGCGCGAGGAGCTTTACCAGCAGCAGCTTACCTTTTTCACCAATATATCGCATGAGTTTCGTACCCCGCTTACCCTGATATTGGGGCCGCTTGAAGCTTTGATTACCGAGAATAAGAATGTGGCGCTCAACCACTCCTATCAGCTGATGTTCCGTAACGCTAAAAGGCTGATGAACCTGATCAGCGAGTTGATGAACTTTAAAAAGGTGGCCGACAGCATTATCAAGCTACAGGTGCAACCGCTGCTCATCAACCAGTTTTGTAAAGACCTGGCATGGGAGTTTCAAAACCTGGCTACCGGCAAGGGCATCCAATTTACAATGACCGACCATACCGAGGGTGAAACCGGTTATCCGTTCACCAGCTTATTTGATGTGCAGGTACTCGAAAAAATACTGTTCAACATCCTCAACAATTCCATAAAATACACCAATACAGGCGGGCAAATAGCCTTCGATGTTTTTTTTGATATGGAGAGCTTTAAACCTGCCTTTAGTACCGGCTACGAGTTATTGAACCAGCAACACAGGGCAACAAAGTACATCTATTTCCGGGTGGCAGATTCGGGTATTGGTATTTCGGCGGAATCTATTTCCAAGATCTTCGACCGTTATTATCGCTTCAGTAAAAACCATTTGGGTTCGGGTGTGGGTTTGGCATTGGTTAAAAGTCTTACCCAGTTGCACAAAGGCGATATTTATGTATATAGCGAGCGTTATAAAGGCACTGAGATTGTAATAGGTTTGCCCTGGGGCGATGAGAATTACGCCGAAAGCGAAAAAGCGATTACCGGCACCGATATGGAAGCCCAGCTGGAACCTATTGATAACTCTACCCTGTTACCGCTTTCTATTGAACAAAATGAGGTAACTGTGGCGTCCAATTCGCGTAAGCGTATTTTGCTGGTAGATGATAACCAGGAACTGCGCGCATTTTTAAAGCAAACCCTCGAAAAGCATTACCATATTGAAGAAGCCGAAGATGGCAGTTCGGCCATTGAAATGGCTTCGGAAAAATTGCCCGATCTGATCATCAGCGATGTGATGATGCCGGGCATGAGCGGTATTGAGCTTTGTAAAATAATTAAGGATACGTTTGAAACCCGGCATATCCCCTTCATTATACTTTCGGCTAAGGACGCGCTGGATACCAAAATTGAAGGAATGGAATCGGGCGCGGATTACTATTTTTCAAAACCCCTTAACATTAACCTGCTGCTATTAACGGTAAACAATATTTTTGAACAGACCGAGAAACTGAAACAACGGTATACCGATAATTACCTGTCAGAAGCTACCGAGCTGGTACACTCTAAAAAGGATAAAGAGTTTGTACAAAAACTACTGAACCTTATTGAAGATAATATTAAAGACCCCGAACTGGACGTGGAGTTTTTGTGTACCCGTCTGTACATCAGCCGCACAAAATTGTATCAAAAGATAAAGAGCATTTCCGACCAATCTGTAGGCGATTTTATACGAACCATCCGCCTCAAAAAAGCCATCCAGATCATGACTCATGAGGATATCGCCATGAACGAAGTGGTAGACCGCATAGGCTTTCAAAGCAGCTCAAACTTTTCGCGGGCGTTTAAAAAGGAATACGGCAAATCGCCGTTACAATACATGCAGGCATTGAAACGGACTTAATAATGAATAGCTAACCAAAAGATCATCCATATAAAAATCTAAAACAAATCCCCCACAATGAACTTAAAAAGAAGCTTACAATACGCCGCCGCGCTGGTGGCCATTGCCGTACTTCCCGCAACGCTTAACGCGCAAAGTGTAGATTATCAAAAAAGGATCGACGCGCTTCAGCAGGCCATCAATACCCATTTAAGCGACCATAAAACAGGGCTGTATCTCGAAACTAACGATGCCGTACAAAAAGAGAATCCCCACTCGTGGTTGTGGCCTTTATGCGCCTACATACAGGGCGCTAACGAAATGGAGGTATTGCAGCCTAAAAAGCAATACATGCTGCCCGTTGAAAAGGCAATAGATAAATACTACAGTGCCCAGCCGCCATTACCCGGCTACCAGGATTACGTAACCAAAGAACGCCTGAGCAGTCGCTTTTACGATGATAACCAATGGATTGCCATTGCCTACCTTGATGCTTATAAACGTAACCATAAAAAGAAATATCTGGAAGTATCTGAACTGATTGGCCGTTATATTTTGGGCGGATTAGATACCGTAACCGGCGGTGGTATTTACTGGAAAGAAGGCGACAAAAGTACCAAAAACACCTGCTCGAATGGGCCGGGCATACTGGTATTGCTGGAGTTATACAAAGTGAACCACAAGGCATCGTACCTTAAAACGGCCCTTGATATTTATCACTGGACCAACAAATACCTGCAAGACCCGAACGGCGTGTATTACGATAACATCAGCACTAAAACGCTTAAAGTAAACAAAGACACCTATACCTACAATACAGGTACCATGCTGCAATCTAACGTGTTGCTGTACCAGATCACTAAAGACAAAAAATACCTTACCGAAGCACAGCGCGTAGCCAAAGCCGGTCGTGAGCATTTTTTTAAAAACGGCAGGCTGCCAAGCGGTAACTACTGGTTTAACGCGGTAATGCTGCGCGGCTATGTTGACCTGTACAAGATTGATAAGAACAAAAACTGGATCGACTTTTACGAAGAAGACGCCGAAGCCATCTGGAACAAAGAACGCGATGCCAACAACCTGGTAGGCGTAGAAAAAAGCAAACGCCTTATTGATCAGGCAGCCATGATAGAAATTTACGCAAGGCTACAGCAGCTGAAAAGCGGTAAATAAGTTTATTAATAAATCTTCGCGTCAATTGCGAGGCACAAAGCAATCTCTAAACTATACAGAGCGACTCTGTAAATAGGGGATTGCTTCGTGCTTACCCATGACGTGTTAAAAAAAACTGTCATTCTGAACGTTTGAAGAATCTTCTTCGCTATGCTTGTCTGCGACAGATGCTTCGTTCCTCAGCATGACAGTGGAGAGTGGTGGTGTGCCATCGTCATTTACCTTCCAAGTCTAAAAAGAATTAAAATTCTCTCAATGACGCATTTTGGTAATTTCAGAAACTACAACATCATCCAATATCTACCATAGTTTTTAAAAGAAATAAAATGTTTATCGATTGCTAAACAGGCAGTTCTTCATATCCTCTCAATATTTCATCATATCGGTTCAATCAGTGTTTGTACTATATTTCCGTGTGGCTTTTAGCTTATATTTAGGCCTGCAATACTGCTCAATATGAGCGATAATAACCTAATTATATTAATAATATCATAAAATAAGCTTTAAACAATCCCTAATAAACTATCTGTTAAACCCTACAAAAAATGATGAATAAATTACTTTCAATTGCCTGCGGACTGTTGTGTATTTCGTGCGCCAACGCGCAGGTAAGGCAGGCACCGGCGTACCCGCTTATCACGCACGATCCGTATTTCAGTATATGGTCCACCAGTGATACGCTTAATGCCGCCACAACTTCGCACTGGACGGGCGCTAACCAATCTTTAAACGGTATTTTAAGTGTAGATGGCAAGCTGTACAACTTTTTAGGGAAGGTTGAAAAGGTGTATAACACCATCATCCCGGCAGGCGACGAAACCAATTATACCGTTAAATATACCGAAAGCAAACCTGCCGATGGCTGGGAAACCGCCTCGTTTAAAGATGCCGACTGGAAAACCGGTGCAGCGCCTTTCGGCTTTGAAAAGGGCGATGCCAAAACACAATGGAGAACAGACAACATCTGGACCCGCAGAACCTTCAACTTAGATAAAGTAAGCGCAAACAAACTTTACCTTAAACTTAACCACGATGAAAACGTGGAGGTGTACCTGAACGGCAAACCTGTATACAGCAAAGTAGGCTGGACAGATAGCTTCATTTACATCCCCATCAGCAATGATCTTTTAAAAACAGGCGAGAATATACTGGCCATACATTGCGTCAATTTAACCGGCGGTCGTTGGTTGGATGCAGGCCTGGTAGCGGAGCCCGAAGCCGATAACGCCGCTAATATTATCGAGGCTAAGCAAACCGGCCTTAAGTTTAACGCCACCCAAACCATTTATGAGTTTACCTGCGGCACGGCTAACCTTACCCTTACCTTCACTTCGCCACTGTTGATGAACAACCTGGATCTTTTGGCGAGGCCGGTATCATACATCTCAGCTAAAGTGAGCGCTAACGATGGTAACGAGCACCAGGTTAAGTTATACTTCGGTGCTTCAAGTACTGTTGCTACCCACATACCTTTTCAACTGGTAAAAGGGGTTGAATATTCAAGAGATGGCCTCAACATTTTAAAAGCCGGAACCATAGAACAACCCATGCTTAAAAGAACCGGCGATAACGTTAGGATAGACTGGGGTTATATGTATGTAGGCGTTCCTGAACAGGCTAAGGCTATCCAAACCGTAAGTACCGAGCTGGACGCGCTGAAAATATTAACTGCCAATACTGATGCCGCCGCGACTGATTTAACCGGCAAAAAACTGGTATTGAACACGGTGATACCTTTAGGTACAGTTGGCAAAACTGCCAAGGAGCAGTTCATCCTGATGGGTTATGACGATATGTTCTCTGTTCAATACTTCGGCAATAACCTGCGCCCGTGGTGGAACAACAACGGCACCGAAACCATTGAACATCAAATGGCACTGGCCGCGCAGCAATACGCTGACGTTGTAAAACAATGCGAAGCATTTGATACACAGTTATACAATACCGCGCTTAAAAGCGGCGGCGAAGCTTATGCTAATCTTTGCAAAATTGCTTACAGGCAAGCCATATCGGCACATAAACTGGCTAAAAGTCCGGAAGGTGAGATATTGTTCTTATCTAAAGAGAACTATAGCAACGGCTCTATCAACACGGTTGATATTACCTATCCATCGGCACCATTATTCCTGATATACAATACCGAACTGTTAAAAGGAATGATGAATGGTATATTTTATTACAGTGAAAGTGGCCGCTGGACAAAACCTTTCGCTTCGCACGATTTGGGTACCTACCCTATTGCTAACGGCCAAACTTATGGCGAAGATATGCCGATTGAAGAATCGGGCAATATGCTCATCTTGAGCGCTGCTATAGCTAAAGCCGATGGCAATGCCGAATACGCTAAAAAACACTGGAAAACATTAACTATATGGGCCGAATACCTGAGTAAAGAAGGTTTTGACCCGGCCAATCAATTATCAAGCGACGATTTTTCGGGCCACCTTGCACGTAATGCCAACTTGTCGGTAAAAGCTATTGAGGCATTGGGCAGCTACGGAATGCTGGCCAATATGCTGGGCGATAAAACCACCGGTAAAAAATATGAGGCTATGGCTAAAGATATGGCCAAACGCTGGATGAAAGCTGCCGATGCAGGCGACCACTACGCGCTTACCTTTGATAACAAGAACACCTGGAGCCAGAAATACAATATGGTATGGGATAAAGTACTCGGCCTAAACCTGTTCCCGAAAACGGTATATAAAAAGGAGATCGATTTTTATTTGACCAAGCAAAACAAGTATGGCTTGCCTTTGGATAGCCGCGAAACCTATACCAAATCTGACTGGGTTACCTGGTCGGCTACGTTGGCCGATAACCAAAAGGATTTTGATGCCTTAGTTGCCCCAATGTACAAATTTGCCGTAGAAACAAGCGACCGCTCACCTTTAACCGACTGGCACCGCACCACCAACGCGCAACGTATGAACTTTACTGCCCGCAGCGTAGTTGGCGCATACTTTATAAAAATACTCGACGATAAGTTTAAAAAATAACACAAACCTACCCCACAATAACAAAATCCCCGCATGGCCTAATGTAAAGCCATAGCGGGGATTGTTGTTTTATGCAGATACTTCATACCTGCTTAATATTTTATGTAAATTTAAGAAACCTGTTCAACAGCAGCGTTCGCTTTAGCTGTAAACGTATGCAGCACCTTATCTTTAAGGGCTACTAATTCTTCGCCGCTCGGCAGTTTTCCTTTAAGGTCACTCAAGCCCTTATCAATATTCTCTGATAGCTTGTTGCGCAGCTCTGAAGTATTGCCCGAAAGTAGGAAATAGGCTGCAGCGCCCGCTGCGACAGTACCAATCAACACAGGCACCAAATACTTGTTGTTATCTTTTTTGAATGGATTTTTCATAATCGTTAAAGTTTTGATTCTATCTGATTAACACCCGTATATCCATCTTGTTTTAGATTTATTTAATACGTTTACCGCAAAACAATATGATTTATTAACGCATTATATGTACTATCATGGCCATATTAAGGCCTTCTAAACACTATAAAACTATGAAAACATATCATGCAGGATTAATCGTTTGTTTAATGCTTTTGCTGAACAGCTGTTCAGTTATCGGAGGAATATTTAAAGCCGGTGCCGTAACCGGGATCATCGTGGTGATCGTTGTTATCGCTTTGATACTTTGGTTAGTGTCAGCATTCAGGAAGTAAAATTTTTACAATAGTAGGTCTTACGAAGTTTTAAAAACTTTGTAAGATTTTAATCATTAAAATATTATTACTCATGATTATAATGTCTATTTATAAATTTGAGTAATAATATTCTTCTTATACTGGAATGCGCCCTTGGTACTGGTTAAGTAAATATGGCCGAATGGCGTTATGGTTAAGTTGGCGCCAACGCCAGGAATAATAAATTCTTTAAAAAGCTTTTCTTGTTTAATTACGGCGAAGTAAGCATCAAGTTCACTTGTATCAGATCCAACCACATAGATTATGTCTTCATATTTTTCAATTTGGTTTATACTATGAGCCTTTGCAAAGCTTACTAAAGTATCTGCTATTCCATCTTTTCTTTTTACGTAAAGCTTATCGTTTTCACGACTTATAAAATAATTCGCTGCAGACAAATCCCGAATTTCATTATCACGGTTAGACAACTGTTTAACAAAGTGCCAATTACCAATAGGATTACCGTTAAGCGGGAGTGCAAGTACCTTTCGAGATTCGAAATCAACTAATTGCAAAGGATGCCGCGCTTCAG
Source organism: Mucilaginibacter sp. GW821-FHT07G05 (assembly GCF_059418565.1). Lineage (NCBI taxonomy): Bacteria > Pseudomonadati > Bacteroidota > Sphingobacteriia > Sphingobacteriales > Sphingobacteriaceae > Mucilaginibacter > Mucilaginibacter sp. GW821-FHT07G05. The sequence continues at coordinate 71,912 of NZ_JBWKQC010000005.1, forward strand.
AATAAATGTGATACGGCATGAATGTTCGTGTATTAATATCGTAAGTTTTCCAGCTCTTTCCTGCATTTGCAGATGAATATATCCGACTGTATGAAGGCTCATGAATACCCCGCCAATATTCTAAGCCCCACCATGTTCCTTTATCGTCAATAGTAAATTCATTTAGGTGGGGTATATGTTGCCCCAAACATGTCCATGTCTTACCTTTATCCGTACTTAATTCAATACCAAACGATCCCCTGAATAAGATGATGCTATCTTCAGCTATATCAAAAGCGCCGGTTATGTACCGATTTTTTTTCTGTTCAGCGAGCAACTCCTGCCATGTAGTAGGTTTATGTTTAATTATGGAAGTCGAGTTAATATCAGGAAATGGATGTTTCCCTTCTCCGTTTCTATGACACGAGCAAATGATCAACACTAAATAAAAAACTAAGTGATAAGGTTTCATATCAATAATTGGAATGACAAGTTAAGGCTTTTTTTATTTAACAGCATTTTATAAATGATATCCAATGCCCCCAAAGTCAGACTTCCGAAGTTTTAAAAACTTCGGAGTCTGAAAAACCAACAAGGAATTATAAAAACGAGTGTCATTACGAGTTTCCCAATCCTCGAAACTATAAGGTGAGATGACGCGTATAGCCTGTCAGCCCTGAGCTTGAAGGGTGCGTGAGTAAAGGCCTCTGCGCACGATCCTTCGACAAGCTCAGGATGACCCATTTTGTAAGCATTTTTTAAACACGTCACTCTGAACGTAGCGAAGAATTTTCTTCATTATGATTATCTACGATAGATGCTTCGTTCCTCAGCATGACAGTGGAGAGTGATTATAAGCCATCGTCATTTTACTTCAAAGCCCAAAAAGAATTAAATTTCTCGCAATGACACATCTCTTCAGGACACCACAAAACACAAAAAAGGCCCGTTAACGAGACGGGCCTTTTTAACCAACTGATCAAATTTACTAACCCATGAGAGATATAGTAAATATCTTGCATCTACATTTCGCCCGTGTTTTTTGATGGTGGCTCGGCGTTCAGCAGGTGTTTAATAAAAAAGTTTCTTTTGCGGCGACGGCCATAAGGACCGCCATCGCTATGCCCCATGCCGGGTACGGTAAGCAGTTCAAATTCTTTATTGGCTTTTATCAGCGCGTCGGCAAAGCGGTAGGTTGATTCAGGAGGCACATTCTCGTCGGCCTCGCCTACTATCAGCAACAGGTCGCCTTTAAGTTTGGCGGCATTGGTGATATTTGATTGCGCTTCGTAATGCGGCCCAACAGGATAACCCATCCACTGCTCGTTCCACCATTGTTTGTCAATACGGTTATCGTGGCAACCACAAGCGGCCACGCCCACTTTGTAAAATTCGGGGTGAAACAACAATCCGCCCGCAGCGTTTTGTCCGCCTGCTGAGGTACCGAATAAGCCCACCCTGTTAATATCAGCCTGCGGATATTTGGCTGCCATTGCCTTCATCCATAATATACGGTCGTCGAAACCGGCATCGGCCAGGTTTTTCCAGCATACATCATGAAAAGCTTTTGAACGGTTGGCGGTACCCATGCCATCCATCTGCACCACAATAAAACCTAACTGTGCCAGGCTCTGCATCTCATTCACTGCCGAAAAGCTTTTAGGCACAAATGAATCCTGCGGACCGGCGTAAATATTCTCTATGATAGGGTAAGTTTTAGCCGGATCCATAAAAGCAGGGCGATAAATTACACCCCATATATCCGTTTTACCATCGCGGGCTTTCGCTACAAATACTTCCGGCAGTTTAATACCGGTAGCCAGCAGGGTGGTCAAATCGGCAGTTTCCAGGTCGGTCACCTTTTTACCATCAGCCGTACGTTTAAGGGTTATCACCGATGCCACATTCACCTGCGAGTAGGTATCAATAAAGTATTTTCTATCGGGCGAGAAAGTAATGCTGTGGTTACCTTTTTCGGGCGTAATGTTTACCAAATTCTTTCCATCAAAACCAATGCGGTAATAGTGCATAAAGTAAGGGTCTTCGCCTGCGTTCATGCCACTGGCTTTAAACCAAATTTCGCGTTTTTTGGCATCAACGCTGTCAATATCGCGCAGCACCCAATTGCCTTTGGTAATCAGCTGCTGCTTACCGGTAATATCATTTACAAGGTAAGCATGTCGCCAGCCATCCTTTTCGGTAACCCAAAGTATCTCATGGGTTTTAGGCAGGTAACGGGTATCAATACGCTGCTCATAAATAAAGGTGTTTGTTTTTTCATCGATGATGTTGCGGGTACTCCCGGTTTGCACATCCACCTCTATCACCCGGAAACGCTGGTGACCGCGATCAACCCTTTCATAGGTAAAATAGCGGGTGCTGCCCTCGCGCCAGCGTAACTTAGGTGTTCCGAAAAAATCAATCTTATCAGTTTTAAAAGGCAATTTGGCTTTTGTAGCAATATTGAATATAAAAGGCTCGTAGCTGGTAAAATCATCACCTGGCTGATCGTACTCATGCGATTTAAGTTCGCCACGGGTAGTACCCGTAACCGAACTCAGCACATAATAAACTTCTTTTGTTTTCTTTGGGTCGATATGGTAACCGATCAGATTCTTACTATCCGGAGACCACACAAAACCGCCATAAGGCTGGGTGGATGTACCATCCGTAGTAAACTGCACCTCGTGCCCATCGCTTACATTTTTAACAAAGAGGTTACCATCTTTCGCGTAGGCTGTCCATTGTTTATCCGGCGATATCGAATCCCTGTTGCGCGAGCCTTCCCAGCGGTAAGTTCTTTGTTGTAAAGGGCGGTTAGGATTATAAGCCCGATAATCGGGTTTTGAAGTTTTTTCGGCTGTGTAGGTATTCAGGTCGCATTTTACCCAATCAGCACCGGCTTTTATGGTTACGGCAGTACCATCCTCATTAAAAAGCATATCAGTGAACGGTAGCTTTTGCGCGTCATAAGTAGTACCGGTAAGTTTTGAAAGTGCCGAAGCAATACGATCATGATCAAAGGCCTTTTTGCGGCTGCCTGTAGCGGCATTTACCAGGTAATATTCCTGTTTGCGGTTATCAAGTGCTTTGCGGTACCAAAAGGTTTCGCCTTTGGGCTGCCAGTTGGGGGCTATATTGGTAACCACGGCAATATTACGCAGCGCGCTATCCAGATCGTTCGCCTTTTTATACGAGGCTATCACCTCCTGGTGGGTAGGCAAATAGGGCGTTACGGCTTGCTGCCCTAAAGCTATGGTAGTAAAAAATGTAGCTGAAGCCATTATCAGCAATGGCGCTAACCTGAAATTCATATTTATAAGTTCAATTAATATAAAACGATCAAATACCGGAACCACCCGCACACCTGCCCGATCGGGCTATTCCTGAACACGGTATACTATATAATGAGCAAACCCGCTTGCCCTTAAAGCGTAAGCTATGTTTCAAAAGTATTGCAAAACTGTAAAGCTTTATACTTGCATTTTAGTTAATTCAGGCCACATTTTAACCTTAGTATCATAAAATCAAATTACTGGCACTTTATGGTAATATGGGTTAGTTTATATAGCAGGTATTACAATACTTTTGCACTATCAATGTTTTTATATCATGACTTATAAAGAAAAACTTGCCGCTATACGTTCGCTGATGAAAGAGAACGGGGTTAGCGCTTATATCATCGCTTCTGCCGATCCGCACATTAGCGAGTATGTGCCCGACAGGTATAAATGTCTTCACTTTGCTTCGGGCTTTACAGGCTCGGCCGGTACGCTGGTGATCACCGAAAGCTTTGCCGGTTTATGGACCGATTTCAGGTATTTTGTACAGGCAAATGAGCAACTGGAAAATACCGGTTTTGAACTGGTTAAACTAAAAGTACAACACGCCCCCGAATATATTGACTGGCTGCACGAAACCCTTAATGAGGGTGATACCGTAGCGTTCGATTTTCAACTGATGCCTATCCTATCGGGCGAATTGCTGGAGGGCAAACTGGCCACCAAAAGCATCGGCCTTAAGAATATAGACCTGCTGAACCCGGTATGGGAAAACCGCCCTGCCTTACCTGCCGACGCCGCGTTTTTGATAGACGAGCAGTTCACCGGGCAATCGGTACAGGATAAACTGGCCGCTGTTAGAGATTCGCTTAAAAAGCAAGGGGCTGCTTATCATCTTGTTTCATCGTTAGATGATATGGCCTGGCTATTCAATATTCGTGGTAACGATGTAAGCTATAACCCTGTGGTGCTAAGCTTCGCTTTGATCAATGCCGATACAGCTACCCTGTATATCGACAATAGTAAGACAACCGAGGCCGACAAACAAAAGCTACAGCAAAGCGGTGTAGCAATAAAACCTTACGAAGCCATAGCGGAAGATTTACAGCAGTTACCGGCAGATACCAGCATCTTTATCGACCCTAAACGCAACTGTTTCGGCTTTTTAAAATTGTTACCTGTGGGTGTTAAGGTAATTAAAGACATTAATCCATCTACTCATTTTAAAGCGGTTAAAAACAACGTTGAAGTAGCAAACATCCGCCAGGCGATGGTAAAAGATGGTGTAGCCATTACCCGATTTTTTAAATGGGCCGAAGAAAACATTGGCAACATCAGTATAACTGAACTTAGCGCGGCCGAAAAGCTGAAAGGCTTCCGTGCAGAGCAAGATGGTTTTGCCGGGGTGAGTTTTAACACCATTGGCGGTTACAAGGCCCACGGCGCACTACCTCATTACGCTGCTACGCCGGAGAGCGACAGTGAGATACTGCCTGAAGGCGTGTTCCTGGTAGATTCGGGCGGACAGTATTTTTATGGCACTACCGATATTACCCGCATGATGCCATTGGGCAACAATACCGATGAGGAAAGCACCGACTACACATTAGTGCTGAAAGCGATGATAGAAGGCTCGGGCACGCTGTTCCCGAAAGGGACTTGCGGTTATCAGATAGATGCGATATGCCGTAAACCGATGTGGGATTATGCCCGCAATTATGGCCACGGTACCGGGCACGGAATAGGTTTTTACCTGAACGTGCACGAAGGTCCGCAGGTATTTAACGCCACGGCTACCCCTATCCCGGTTGAGCTGGGGATGATCACCTCTATCGAACCCGGAATATACCGCCCGGGCAAGCACGGCATCCGCATAGAGAACCTTGTTTTAACTATTGAGAACAGCGTTAACGAATTTGGCGAGTTCTACGCTTTTGAAACGCTTACGCTGGCGCATATTGATACGCGGCTCATTAAAAAAGAACTGCTGGAACAATACCACATCAACTGGCTTAACCAGTACCACCAAAGCGTTTACGACAGGCTTAGTCCGCAACTGAACGAAGAGGAAAAGCAATGGCTTAAAGAAAAGACCAAAGCGATATAAAATAGAAAAGGCCCTTCAAATGAGGGCCTTTTCTGTTATTCGCTCAATGCCGCTTCGGGCACTGGTTGGGGTTTCTTTTTATCTTTACCCATAATGAGGTAATAAACCGGGATGCCACAAAGGGTGATGATCAGTCCCGGCCAGGTGTAGTTAGGCTTGTAATAGATAAGCAATAAGCAAAACGACAGCCCCATAATAATGTAAATTATTGGTAAAACGGGGTAGCCGAAAGCCTTGTAAGGTCGCTCTACATCGGGCATTTTTTTGCGGAGGATGAAGATACCGCCAATGGTGAGCATGTAAAATACCACTACCACAAAGGAGATCATATCCAGCAGATCGCCGTACCGTCCGCTCAAACTCCAAAGACAGGCAAAGAGACACTGTACCCACAAAGAAAATCCCGGAACGGAATTTTTGTTGAGCTCGCCTGCTTTTTTGATGAACAGGCCATCCTTAGCCATAGAGTAATACACCCTTGCCCCTGCCATTATTAGGCCATTATTACAGCCAAAGGTGGATACCATAATTAAAAGGGCAATGATAACGGTACCGGTGCTTCCCCAAATTTGTTGTGAGGCGGTAACCGCTACCCTGTCCTTATCAGATATCGCTATTTCATGTAACGACAGTACGCCGGTATACATAATGTTGGTGACTACGTAAATTACGGTTACAATGATGGTACCCAGCGCCAGGCTTAAACCGATATTGCGTTTCGGATTTTTGATCTCTCCGGCAATAAAGGTTACGTTATGCCATGAGTCGCTGCTGAAAATGGAACCCACCATTGCCGACGCTATGGCGCCTAAAGCCGCTATAGTAGTGTATGATGCTACAGAACCATCTTTATTAAGCTTATGCAGGTTCCATATATCCGTCCAGTTGCTGTTCCATATACTCGTTTTTAGGGCGAATAACCCAAATACGATCAAACCTAAAATACTTAACAGCTTAGCCATGGTAAGTATAGTTTGCACAAATTTACCGCTGTTTACGCCGCGGGTATTGATATAGGTAAGAAACACGATAACCAAAATAGATAACAGCTGTGCCGGCGATATGTGCATAAAACCCAGATCAACTGCTACCAGATCTTCACTTACCTGCGGTATCAAGTACGCCGTAAACTTGGCAAAGGCCACCCCTACCGCGGCTATGGTAGCGGTTTGTATCACGGTGAAAAAGCTCCAGCCGTATAAAAAACCAACCAGCGGATTATAGGCTTGCTTAAGGTACACATATTGCCCGCCCGCTTTGGGGAACATACTGCTAAGCTCGCCATAGCTTAGGGCGGCCGTAAGCGTCATGAAACCGGTAAGGAGCCATACCATAATGAGCCAGCCCGCGCTGCCTACGTTACGGGTAATATCGGCGCTTACAATAAATATGCCCGAGCCTATCATACTGCCTGCAACCAGCATGGTGGCATCAACCAGGCGCAACGAGGGCTTAAATTGGGTATTGTTATCCATAAAGTATCGGTGCTTATTTTAGGGGTTATTTAAAATCGTAGAACTTCCATTTCGTAGTAAAATCGCGGTCGAGCTTTTGGTTGGTCATGGTGGCTCTGAGCAATTCTACCGGTATCAGGTTTTCTTTAATAACGGTATCATGAAACTGCTTAAACGTCATTTTACCGCTGTCAACCAGTTCTTTTTTCAGGCTGAAGAGTTGCAGGCCGCCCACCAGATAAGCCACCTGGTAAAGCGGACTATAGCCGCCTACAAATGAACGGCGCACTTCACCTTCGGCATTAGCCCTTTCGTGGCCCACACGGTCAACCAAAAAGTCGATACATTGCTGCGGGGTCCATTGGCCTAAATGGTAGTTAAGCGAGAAGATGATCCGTGCGCAACGGTGCATCCGCCAAAACAACATGCCTATTCGTTCTTCAGGCGATTTGGCAAAGCCTTTTTCATATAACAGCAACTCCCAGTATAACGACCAGCCTTCGGTAGCGAAAGGCGTAGAAAAATCTTCGCGATACGGCTTGTAGCGGCTGTTCATAAAGTATTGCAGGTTGTGGCCCGGTATCAGTTCGTGCTGTACGGTTCCCCTTGAAAAATAAGGATTGTTGCCGCGCATGCTCATCAGCTTATCTTCCTGGCTCATGGTGTTGGTGGGGTACGATATACTGATCTCTTTACCACCGGTAAAGAACGGGTTCACCAATTGCCTTTCAGGCGACATCATAACCATGCCCCAGGTTTCTTCGGCCAGCGGCGGTATGGTGATCATGTCGCGCTCTTTGATAAACGAAAGCGCGTCGTTATATAGTTTCACAATCAGCTCCGGCTGTTTGCCAACTTCTACATAGCTGTTCTTTACTTTTTCGAGAGCCTTTTTCCAATCGTTACCGAAGCCCATTTCGTTTGATGCTTTCAGCATTTCTTTATCGCACCAGGCAAATTCTTTATTGGCGAGGGCTATAAGTTCTTCAGGGGTATAAGGAATCAGTTCGGCTTTCAGTTCCTGTATCAGCTGGTCGCGGCCAATAGGTACGCCCTTTATCCCGCTGCTATCGGGCTTTTGCGTGGTATTTACTTTTCCTTTGCCAATCAGCATCCTGCTGTATTGATCGAGGCTGCTCTCTAATGTTTTGTACGGCGCGTTTACCCACCAGGTAAATTGCGGATCGTAACCCAAATAAAAGGTACAGGTACTCCTTAAACGGGCACGCAAACCCATCACGGCCGATTGCGCTATCCTTGCCAAAGGCATATCTATCGACGCGAGCTTTTTAACCGTTATCGAATCCGTTTTGAGTTGTTTAATCACATCGGCCAGTTGTAGAGCTACCTTTTGGGCATCCATACTGCCACCCCGGCGACGAGTCATTTCCAGCTCGTAAATAGGTTGGGCGAACGAGATATAGCTTTTTATGCTGTTGTACTTTTCTTCTTCCTTACTTAAATCAAGCAGTTCAAAATTGATCTTCTTTTTAAGTAAGATGTAATCAACCTTACCATAAATGCTCATGGCATCAAAATCGGCTGCGGCTAACTGTTTAAGGTAATCGTTATTAAGTTCAACCAGGCGCTTGCGCTGCTGGGGCGAATTAAGTACGCGTTGCCTGTATTGATATTCCGACCGATCATTAGTAGTATAAGGCGAATAAAAATCCTGTATGGCGTTCACATCCCGGTTGTACTGGGTAATCTTGCCTGTCATTTCGCTGGCCTGCTCATAAATGGCGGTCATATTTGCCGCGTTTTGCGCGGATACTACCGGGCTGTAAGCCAACAGCAGTAAAATAAAAATACCCTTATACAGCCTGTTACGCCGCATAAAAATTGTAAATAAAGAATAGAGGTTGTTCATAAGTAAAAACAAAAGGGTTGCCGTCCGGTGCTTGTCCGGCTAATAAAATTGAAATAGAAATTAATTAATAAATGCTGTTAGCTGGCTACCCTTGTAAGGTTGCTTACGCTGTTATTATAGCTATCGAGGTACTCGCGCGGTGAGCTGCCTATTACAAACTTAAACACGCGGTTAAAGTTGTTGATACTCTTGAAGCCGCAGCTATAGGCCACGGTTGAAATGCTTTCAAACTTATGCTCGGTAAGTTTTTTACAAGCCTCGTTAATGCGCATTTCGTTAAGGAACGATATAAAGGTGTGCCCGGTGTGCTTTTTAAAATAACGGCAAAACGATTCGGGTGTCATGTAGGCGGCTTTGGCCACATCTTCCAGCGTTATTGATTCGCTGTAGTTTTGCATTATAAAGTTGTAAATATTACCTATCCTGATCCCCTCATTTTCGGTAATGCCGGGCAAACTGCCGAAAGCTGATAAAGGATCGAGCTTAACATTCATAGTTTGCAGGTTCTTCAGCAGGCTGAAGAAAGCGATCAGCTGATCACAACCCTTGGCCTTTTTCACCGAATACATTACCTGCGATATTTTGTACGAATGATCTGCCGGTACCTTAAACCCTTGCTGGTGCTGCTGAATAAATATCTTGAAGGCTTTCATTTCGGGCAGCTCAAACATGGATGCCAGCAAACCATCGGGGTTAAAGAAAATAGTGATCGCTTTTACCCGCAGGGTGCTATCAGGCTGGTAATACTCCTGGTTACTTTTAAACAGGTGCGGCAGGTTGGCACCCAGTAAAAAGATATCGCCGGGAGCGAAAGCGTGCATGTTGTTGCCGGCTATTAAAGTTCCCTCACCCTCCTGAATCCAGGTGATCTGTGCCTCCTGGTGACGATGCAGGTAAGGGTAATGATGCGGCAGATTAACCTGCTCTGCAATAACACTTTTATCGTGTGCTACGGGGATTGTAAACTGCAGTACTTTCATGTGGTGGTAATTTTAATATGTGTTCAATTTACAATTATTTAACTTAAAATACCAACACTTAATGCTAATTAGGGTAAAATATGGATAGTATTTGCTAATATTTGATGTTATTTCGCTAAAACAAAATCAAAATAGCTACAAAACACAGCGGGCTGCCAAAATTTTGTTTGGCAGCCCGCTTATTTGCAATACAATTATTAGCTAAAACCTGTCAGGAGCGAAAGAATCGACAGAAATGGACAGTTTCGCCTCGCTGATGAGCTCGCTTACGAGCTTGCCCGTGGCAGGGCCAAGTCCTAAACCCATCATACCATGCCCTGTTGCTACCACTAAATTACCGTACTTTTTGTTACGGCCGATATATGGTAAGCCATCCGGCGATGAAGGCCTGAAACCAAACCAAATGTCTTTTCCAGCAGGTAAGGCAGGTTGCAGATCGGGCAGGTATTTCGGTATGGCTTCCACAATACCTTTAACCCGGTTCATATTAATACGATCGTTCATTTTACCCAATTCCATAGTGCCGCCGTAGCGGATGCTGCCATTCATCGGGGTTATGGCTACACGGGCTTCGCACAGCAAAGCCGGGATACTCATGCGCTGCTGCGGTTCGGCTACCATAAAAGAATAACCTTTGCCCGGCATCAGCGGTACATTAAGGTTAACCAGCTTAGCGATAGCCGGCGACCATGAACCACCTGCTATCACGTATTCATCGGCCACCCATTGTTTAGGCCCGGTAAATACGCTCTTAATTTTATTGGCCGATACTTCCATATTAGTTACCTGGTGATTGCGCATAATTTTAACACCCGCGTTTTCGAGATAAGTAACCAGGTCGGCTATCAGTTTATTAGGATACAGGTGCGCATCGCAACGGTAATGCACCGCGCCCAATACATCCAGTTTTAAATCGGGTTGTAACTGACGGCATTCTTCGGGATTCAGTACCGCCATGTCCAGACCCAACTCACGTCCTTTTTCGGCTAAATGCGCTTCTTCTTCGGCTCCCTTTTCTGTTTTATAAAACATCAGGATGCCTTTTTCTTTCAGGCCGAAATCAAACCCGGGCTCTTTAGCCAGATCTTCGTACAAGGTTTTACTCAATAACGACAGGTCACGCAGTGGCTCGGCAGAACGCTCTACATGGCCGGCATTGGCATTTTTGATGAATTTTAATCCCCATGAAATGAGTTCGGGATTGAGTGACGGCTTTACGTAGAACGGACTTTTACTGTTAAACATCCACCTGATGCCCTGCTGCAACATGCCCGGCGCGGCAAGCGGAATAAAATGGCTTGGCACTATCATGCCCGCGTTGCCGAAAGAGCAATTGTCGGTAAGATCGCCTTTTTCCAGTATGGTAACCTGGTGACCGGCCTTGGTTAAATAATATGCAGAGCTAAGGCCTATAATACCCCCGCCAATAATCAATACATTAGCCATAAACGCTTATTTCGATATGTTTTGTTCTTAAATTATATTACCTGGAAACCGTAAGCGTAAGGATCATCTTCCGGATCAATTTTGATGGTATTGTAACCATATACCTTTGCCCAGCCTTCAACACTTGGTACAATGGCGTCAAAATTTTCCAGCTTTACCACCTCCTCTACCTTACCGGTAAATTTACTGCCGATGATGCTTTCGTGGATGAAAGGCTCGCCTTGTTTGAGCTTGCCTTTGGCATGCCATTGCGCCATACGTGCCGATGTACCGGTACCGCATGGTGAACGGTCAATCGCTTTATCACCATAAAATACGGCATTACGGGCGGTTGCATCTTCAGATAAGGTAGCGCCCGTCCATAATACATGCGTACAGGTATTAATGGTAGGATTTTGCGGGTGCACAAAAGTGTATTTTTCGTTGATCCGCTTGCGGATCACCTGGCTCCAGGCGATGAGTTGCGAAGCGGTATAGTTTTCCAGTCCCGGAAAGTTAGGCTGCGGGTCAACAATGGCGTAGTAATTACCACCGTATGATACATCAAAGGTAAGCATACCCAGATCCGGGCATTCTACCTCCAAATTTACGGCAGCGAGGTAAGATGGCACGTTAACCAGCTTTACCGAGGTTACCTTTTTGCCTTCCTGCTTGTACTCTATCAGTACCAAACCGGCAGGTGCTTCCATACGCACTACGCCCGATACTTTAGGTTGGATCAATCCTTCCTCAATGGCTATAGTGATAGTACCGATAGTACCATGGCCGCACATTGGCAGGCAACCGCTGGTTTCAATAAACAATACGGCCACATCATTCTCCGGATCATGAGGCGGGTACAATATACTGCCCGACATCATATCGTGACCGCGTGGCTCGTACATCAGGCCTTTGCGGATCCAATCGTATTCTTTTAAAAAATGCTGGCGTTTCTCGCTCATATTGGCCCCCTTCAGGTTGGGGCCGCCACCTGCCACCAGGCGAACCGGGTTACCGCAGGTATGCGCGTCTATACAAAAAAAAGTTTTACTGCTCATTTAGTCTTTTGTCCATTTATTATCAACCTTGCGCCAAATATTCAGAGGGTTACCGTTTTTCAGCTCGTCGGGCAACAGAGCGTTATCCCAATCTTGCCAGGCAAAAGGCCTTACAAAACGGTAAACCGCGGTAGCGCCAACAGAAGTAAAACGGCTATCATTAGTAGCCGGGAACGGCCCGCCATGCTGCATTGCCGCGCACACTTCAACACCGGTAGGTACACCATTTAAAATGATGCGCCCGGTTATATTTTGCAATGCCGATAAAAGTTCAGCGTAGCCGGCCAGTTCGTTATCGGCAGCCATCAGGGTTACCGTAAGCTGTCCTTCCAGTGCCTTTACCACGGCTAAACGCTCGGCTTCATCATCGGCTACAACCAATAAGGAATATGGCCCGAAGATTTCTTCCTGAAATTTGGGGTTGCTTAAGAATGTTGCCGCGCTTACCTCTACCACTTTAGCGACAGATTGGTTGATCAGTTCGGCGTTCGCCACCTTTGATTCGGCCAGCACGGTAATACCGTTTTCGGCCAGTATGTTTTTTGACAGGTTATGATAGTTTTCGCAGATACCTTTGGTAAGCATGGTTGCCGATGGCACCTGCTCTATAGCGTTCACCAAAGCGGTTTTAAACACATCCAGCGAAGCTGATTTAACCGCGATCAATAAACCCGGATTGGTGCAAAACTGCCCCGCCCCTAAAGTGATAGACCCGGCATATTTAGCGGCTATACTTTCGGCGCTATTTTCTAAAGCACCCGGCAATAACAATACAGGGTTAATGCTGCCCATTTCGGCAAATACCGGGATAGGTTCTTTGCGTTCCTGAGCCAGCTTCACCAATGCCATGCCACCCTTGTATGATCCGGTAAATGTTACCGCTTTAGTTTCTGGATGTTTTACCAGCTGGCTGCCTACTTCATAAGCATCATCATACAACAGCGAAAAAACACCTTCGGGTATATCGCATTGTTTGGCTGCCTTAATAATAGCCTCACCTACCAACGCGCTGGTACCCGGGTGCGCCGAGTGCGCCTTTACCACTACCGGGCAACCCGATGCCAATGCTGAAGCAGTATCACCGCCCGCTACTGAAAATGCCAGCGGAAAATTGCTCGCCCCAAAAACAACTACCGGCCCAATCGGGATCAGCATTCTGCGGATGTCTGATCGTGGCAGGGGTTTCCTCTCAGGCAGGGCATTATCGATAATGGCTTCTACCCACGAGCCCTCTTCCAGCAAATCGGCAAACATCTTCAGCTGACCGGTTGTGCGGCCCAGTTCGCCCTGTAAACGTGCTAAAGGTAAGCCGCTCTCCTGTACCGCCCTGGCTACCAGCACTTCGGCAATGGCATTCAGCTCGTTAATTATGGCTGTTAAAAATGCCGCCTTTTTAAAGTTACCGGTATTTTTGTAAACGTTAAATGCGGCTGTTGCCGCATTTAACGCACTGTCAATATCCTGTTGGGTGGCCGTGCTGAACTCTCCTTCAAGTTTATTTCCGGTAGATGCCTCTACCCCTGTAAACTTTTTATCGCTGCCTTCAACATAGCTGCACGCTACAATATTTTTAGTATTCATTTAGTTAAGTTATGCTGTTACCTCACTTAGTTTACCCCAGCTGCCAACAGGCAATACCGGGCGAACAGCCAATGCATCATCAATTACTTTTAGTACCTGTACACGCTCCGCACCTTGCAGTGGCAAACGCGGCGCACGTACGGTTTCGGTACCAATACCGGTGGCTACTTCGGCCAGTTTAATGTATTGTACCAGTTTAGGGTGAATATCCAACTCCAAAACAGGTAAAAACCAGCGGTAAATAGCTAAAGCTTCATCAATACGACCTGCTTTTACCAAACGGTAAATAGCTACGGTTTCTTTAGGGAAGGCATCAACCAAACCGGCTACCCAACCATGCGCGCCCATTACAAGGCTTTCCATAGCTAAAGGATCAACACCTGTCATCAGTTTAAACCTGTCGCCAAAGCGGTTGATCATACGGGTAACGTTTGATATGTTACGGGTTGATTCTTTTACTGCCTGTATATTATCATAAGCGGTAAGCTCTTCAAACATATCAAGGGTAACCTCAATTTTATAATCAACCGGGTTATTATATATCATTATTGGCAAAGGTGTGCTTTTAGCGATAGCGCCAAAATAGGTAAGCGTTTCAACGGCATCAGCATTGTAACGCATTGGCGGCAATGCCATTAAACCATCGGCACCTAAATCAAGCGCTTTTTGAGCAACCGCTATAGCTGCTTTGGTAGTTTGCTCGGCAATGTTTAACAGCACGGGTACGCGGCCTTCAACAAATTCAACGGTGTGTGATAGCAGCGAAAATTTCTCATCGTCGCTTAAAACGCTGGCTTCACCAAGTGAGCCGCCTAATATTATACCATCAACACCGGCTTCTAACTGGGCATTTATATTTTTATCAAATGCGTCAAAATCCAGTTCATCGTTATCAGTAAACTTTGTTGTTACCGCAGGGAAAACACCTTTCCAGTCAAATTTTATCATTTCGTTATCGTTTTTTCAAAAGTAGCTTAACGTGAAAAATAATTTAACTTGAAAATTAACAGATGATAGCAATAATTTACCAAACATACTGCGGCGCGTTTAACAATATATGTATGGTATATATTATATAAAGACGACTGTTTTCACGGGTTAATTTTATTTAAAGCAATATATCAAAAATCATCAATATTATATTATAATTGTATATTGTACTATTATTAATTAAAAACCTGCATATAGCAAACTTACTCGTTTTAGCATATTTAAGCGCATTAACAATGGCTGTTAATTGATTGGCATTTATGCCCAAATGAGTTAAAATATGGTTAGCAATTGCCAAGAATGAGATAACATGGGTATGTTATTTAAGCTAATTTTACCCATGGTTCATTCAAATAATTACACAACTTAATATGTTGAAGAAAAACTTACTATTTGCTGCATGCCTTACGTTAATTAATACGTGTGTTTTTAACACTTTATATGCACAAAACTACGTCCCTGAGTTTAATGATGCCCGTTTAAAAGTTAAAGCTACCGTGCCTATAAAGGCCTATAGTTTTGATTTAAACCAGGTGCAATTGCTCGATGGCCCGTTTAAAACAGCCATGAAAGCCGACGAGGCATATTTACTTTCAATTAATACCGACAGACTGCTGTCAGGCTTCCGTTCGCACTCGGGTTTAAAGCCCAAAGGCAAGATGTATGAGGGCTGGGAATCAACCGGGTTGGCGGGCCATAGCTTAGGCCATTATTTATCGGCGATAGCTATGCATTATGCTTCAACCGGCGATGCCGAATTTTTAAAACGCGCCAATTATATAGTAGCCGAACTTGATGAATGCCAGAAGGCACGCAAAACGGGTTACATAGGTGCCATACCTAAAGAAGATACCATTTGGGCCGAAGTTGCCAAGGGCGATATACGCTCGCGCGGATTCGACTTGAACGGCGGCTGGTCGCCATGGTATACCGTACATAAGGTATTTGCAGGCTTGCTGGATGTTTACCTGTATTGCGGCAACAAACAAGCCCTTAAAGTAAGCGAAGGCCTTGCCGACTGGACAGGCGAAACCCTCAAAAACCTGAACGACGAGCAACTGGAGAAAATGCTTTTTTGCGAATATGGCGGTATGGCCGAAACCTTTGTGAACCTGTACGCTATTACGGGCAATAAGAAGTATCTCGATCTTTCGTACAAATTCTACGATAAACGCATACTCGATCCATTGGCCGAAAAACAGGATATACTCCCTGGAAAACACTCTAATACCCAGATACCTAAGATTATTGCCAGCGCCCGCAGGTACGAGCTTACCGGCAGTAAAAAAGATCAAACCATTGCCGATTTCTTTTGGGCTACCGTGGTTAACAATCATTCGTACGCCACAGGCGGCAACAGTAACTATGAGTACCTGAGCGAGCCACGTAAGCTGAACGACAAGCTTACCGAAAACACTACCGAAACCTGTAATACCTACAACATGCTGAAACTTACCCGCCACCTGTTCGCGGTTAATCCATCGGCAGGGTTGATGGACTATTACGAGAAAGCGCTTTACAACCACATATTGGCCTCGCAAAACCACGATGACGGCATGATGTGCTACTTTGTGCCTTTGCGCATGGGCGGTAAAAAAGAGTACAGCACGCCGTTCACCACCTTTACCTGCTGTGTGGGTTCGGGTATGGAGAACCATGTAAAATACAACGAGAGCATCTATTTCCGTGGCAGCGATGGCAGTGTTTATGTAAACCTGTTCATCCCATCGGTACTTAATTATAAGGATAAAGGCATCAGCATTAGACAGGAAACTACCCTGCCGCAAAGCGATAAGATAAGCCTTACCATCAGCGCTAAAAAAGCCACTAAACTGGCTATCCGCATACGTGAACCAAAATGGACCACCGGCGCGGTACTTAAGGTAAACGGCAAGGCTATACAAGTAAGTAAAGACAGCACCGGCTACCTTGTTGTAAACCGCACCTGGAAAAACAACGATGTAATTGAGTTTACCACTCCCGAAAATATTTACACCGAGGCGATGCCTGATAATGCTAACCGCCGCGCGCTGTTTTACGGCCCGGTATTGCTGGCCGGTGTATTGGGCGACGTTGAGCCCGATCCGCTGAAAGGTGTGCCTGTGTTTGTGACCAGCGAAACCGACCCTAACAAATGGCTGCAAATGGTTGATAAGAGCCAGCTGGATTTCCGTACGGCAAAAATAGCGCAACCTGCGGATGTTAAGTTGGTGCCCTTCAATCAAACCAAAAACGAATACTATTCGGTTTACTGGGATGTGTTTACCCCCGATGCCTGGGTGGTACAGCAAAAGGCCTATGACGAAGCCCGTAAACAAGCCCAGGAACTGGAAGTACGCACTACCGATATTTTACGTGTAGGCGAAATGCAGCCCGAACGCGACCATAATTTCGCGGGCGAAAAGCTGGGCACCGGTGAAGATCACCAGCGTAAATGGCGTTCGGCATGGGAAGGCGGTTACATCACCTTTGATATGAAAACCGACGATGTACAAAAGAACACACTGATTGGCACCTATTGGGGCATGGACAACCGCGGACGCATTTTTGATATACTGGTTGATAACGTGAAAGTAGCTACCGAGGATTTGAACAAGTATAAAGAGAGCCGTTTTTACGACATCTCTTACGAAATACCTGCCGAACTAACCAAAGGCAAAAAGAAAGTAACGATAAAATTAATGCCTAAGCAAGGCAACGGCGCGGGCCCTATATATGGTGTGCGCATGGTAAAAAGCAACTAACCAACATAACGATAAGTTTATGATCAATAAATTAAAAACGGCATGTATTGCCACGGTGGCCTTATCGGCAATGGCCGGCCACGCGTTGGCGCAATACAAAGATTATCCCATTCAGCCCGTTTCGTTTACGCATGTACACGTGCACGATAAATTTTGGGAGCCTAAAATGGAGGTAAACGCTAATGTTACCATCCCCTACACCTTGCAGCAATGTAAACTGAATGGCCGGGTTGATAACTTTTTAAGGGCAGCAGGGCAATTAAGCGGCGATAAGCTGAGCGAGTTCCCGTTTGATGATACCGATATTTACAAGGTTATAGAGGGCGCATCGTATGCCATGCAGGTTAAAAAGAACCCTAAGCTTGACCTCTATATCGATTCGCTGATCACCATTATTGGTGCCGCGCAGGAGAAGGATGGCTACCTGTACACTTTCCGTACCGTTAAGGCAGCCAAACCCCACGACTGGATTGGCAGCAAAAGATGGGAGAAAGAAGAAGTATTAAGCCATGAGCTGTACAATTCGGGCCACCTGTTTGAAGCCGCTGTAGCGCATTACCAAGCTACTGGTAAAAAAACACTGCTCAACATCGCCATAAAAAATGCCGACCTGTTGGTGCGCGATTTCGGGCCGGGTAAGGTTGAAGAATATCCGGGTCACCAAATTGTGGAGATCGGTCTTTCGAAAATGTACCGGGTAACAGGCAACAAAAAATATCTCGACCTGGCTAAATTTTTTCTGGATATACGCGGACCTAAAGGCGAGACCTATAACCAGGCAGACAAACGTGTGGTTGATCAGCATATCGCTGTAGGGCATGCCGTACGTGCCGCCTATATGTATACCGGCATGGCCGATATTGCCGCGCTTACCGGCGACGTGAAGTACCTGAACGCCATTGATGATATTTGGGGTGATGTGGTGGACAAGAAGCTTTACATTACAGGCGGTATTGGCGCTACCGGAGCCGGTGAGGCTTTTGGCGATGCCTACCAGTTACCAAACATGTCGGCCTATGCCGAAACCTGTGCCGCTATTGGTAACGTGTACTGGAACAACCGCATGTTCTTACTACATGGCGATTCAAAATATATTGACATATTGGAAAGGACTTTATACAACGGCCTGCTTTCGGGTGTATCCCTTTCGGGCGACCGTTTCTTTTATCCTAATCCGCTGGCATCTATGTTTCAGCACCAACGCAGCGCGTGGTTTAGCTGCGCCTGCTGTATCTCCAACATGACCCGCTTTTTACCATCGGTACCAGGTTATGTGTACGCGCAAAACAAAAACGACCTGTACGTAAACCTGTTTATGACCAGCACCAGTAACATCAAACTTACTTCGGGCAACGTTAACATTGAGCAAACTACCGATTACCCGTGGAACGGCAAGATAGACCTGACCGTTACCCCGGCTAAAGCAGGCAATTTTACGCTAAGGGTACGTATACCGGGCTGGGCTAAACAAGAGCCTGTACCCGGCGATCTGTACTCATTCAACAGCAGTGCCAAGCTACCGGTTACGTTAATGATCAACGGAAAAACTACCACCTTTACTACCGAGAAAGGCTACGCTGTATTAAACAGAATCTGGAAAAAAGGCGACAAGGTTACGCTTTTATTGCCTATGGAAGTGCAGAAAGTATTGGCGAACAGCAATGTTAAAGACGACCGCGACCGCTTCGCTTTTGAAAAAGGCCCTATCGTATATTGCCTTGAAGGCCCGGACAACAAGGATAGCCTGGTACAAAACATTATGGTAAGCAAAAACGCCGAAGTTAAAACAGCTTACAACCCTAATCTGTTAAACGGTGTTGATGTAATTACCGTGAGCGGTGTAAGCACAAAACGCCAGTTAAATTCCGATTCGCTGATAAAAACCGAGCAAGAAGTTACCGCTATACCTTATTATGCCTGGGCAAACCGTGGCCCAAGCGAAATGACCGTTTGGATCCCTTACGAAAGCAGCGCTGTTAAACCTAAGCCTGCCCCTACTATTGCCAGCATGAGCACAGTATCGTCGTCGTTAAAAAATAAGCGCATGTACAGCGCCATTAAAGACCAGTACGAGCCTGCCGACTCAAAAGACACCAACTATCCGTACCTGCACTGGTGGCCTAAAAAGAACACCACCGAATTTGTACAGTACGATTTTGATACCGAGCACACCATATCATCATCAAGTGTTTATTGGTTTGATGACGGACCGTGGGGAGGTTGCAGAATACCGGCATCGTACAAGTTGCTTTACAAAAAAGGCGATCAATGGGTTGAGGTAAAAACCACCACGCCGTACCAAAACGAGAAAGACAAAATGAATACAGTGAGCTTTGAACCTGTAAAAACCACCGCCATTAAAATGGAGATACAATTACCGGTTGATAACGCCACGGGCATACACGAGTGGGTAATTAAATAGCACCCTGCTATCACACCCGCATAAAACGCAAAAAAGCGGAAGAGTAAATTCTTCCGCTTTTTTGTTGTTTATATTTTCAGCTTGATGATGCCCTACTCAAATACAATGGTTGTTATTGAACGTGGCTTAAGCGTTACAGCCATATTGGCTTTTTCAGCCGCCGATGCTTTCAGGTTATCGTCGCTCGCTGCCGATGTTACGTAGGTGCGGTAACTTTTAAAGGCTTTGAAGTTACTTAGTTGCGGTTTTATTTCGCGCGGGGCATTGGTATAGTTTATGGCTACGATCACCAGTTTGTTGTTGCCGGTGTAGGCTGATACCATTACATCCTGCGCGGCTTTTACCAAATCGATGCCGTCATTCCGCTGCGTGTTCAAACGCTGCATGCCCGGCCTTACAAAACGGCTGAAGTTACCCATTGCCCACAGGTTTTTGGTAACGGTAAATTCGCCATTCTTATAATCCTTTTCGGGGTGTAGGGCGATAAGATAGTAGCGGGTATCTTTTTCGGCACTGCCGGGTTCGTAGCTGTTCCATAAGTGCCATGCAGAGGCATTAGCAACGGTAATATCATGGTGAATTATTTTTGCCAGAAACAAGGCGCAATCAATAGCACTCCTGCTGGCTTTTGTGCCCTCCCTAAAGCCATCGGCCAGCATAGAGTATTCCGACTGCCAAAAATCTACCTTGTATTTACGGGCGGTATCGGCCAGGTTTTTACGTACGGCAACTATCGCGCTATCGCCCGAATCGGTAAAGTAACTGTGCCCTGCAATAACCTTTGGTACGCTCTTTAAGTTATTAAGGCTGTATTTACTCCCGTTGCCAAAAAAGGCCTGTATCTGGCTTGATGATGCCGATTTACCTGAATACAGGTAGGTGAGCATCCCGGCTTCGGTAGTAAGTATTTGCGTATGCAGCTTATTTTTTGCAAGCGATGCATCCAAAGCCGATACTACACGGTGAATATCTTCATTTGCCCATGGGCTACCCTCCTGGCTGGCTTGCCCCGGCTTGTTCGACCAATCCCACTGCGGTTCGTTCACCGGGCTTATGTAACTAAAATGCAGTCCTTCTTTATCGAAGTGCTTTATCACCGTCGCCAAAAATTCGGCGTAATCATTATACTTGTCAGGCTTTAAATTGGCTTTGTAATCTTTTTCCGTTTTAAAACCACGGTTGTTTTGGGTGAACTGTACAGGCGGTGTATTTGAAAAAGCGATAAGTTCTTTAACCCCATAGCTTTTTGCTTTTCGTAGAAACCACTGGTAACCGGCCTGCTTGTTCCAATCATAAGTACCATCAGGTGCCAGGAAAGATTCTACCCTTTTACGAAAATCGACAATGCCGCTACTGTCGCCTTGCTCGGCAGTACCGCCGCCAATATTGAACCGCCATGCAGAAAGACCAATCCCCTGCGGGTTACCGCTTTTATCAACCTCACTGCTGAATAACAGCTCGGCTATCTTTTCCTTTTTTTCAGAAGGCCAGTATTTACCGATCCCTTCGGAAAACCAGCAACCCGAAGCGCCTATATTCTGAATGGTTTGCGCTTTGTTTTTAGCGTCTATCTGCAAAATTAATGTTGGCGTATTTTGTGCCCGGGTATTGCCCGTTAAAGCAAACAAAGCAACGCCCGAAAGCAGTACTGATGTTAGTGTTTTCATTATGTTTTAAAAGTAGGTAAATAGCAGTAACATGGTAAGTGTTGTTTACAAATAGTATAAAGTAATCGTCATTGTTGCGAGTTGCAAAGCAATCTATTTTATCGTGTTTTAACTCGTTTTCTATCACCGTCGTTGTTGCGAGAATTTTAATCCTTCCTGTCCTTTGAAGGCTAAATGACGATGGCTCACACCCACTCTCCACTGTCATGCTGAGGAACGAAGCATCTATCGCTGATAAGCATAGCGAAGAAGATTTAGGCTTGTGCTGTAATCTACGTTAGTCTGCTCTTGGGCGCAGGGCCCCATTACTTTTGAGGGCAAAAGTAACAAAACCCTTGTCCAGCAAAAGGCTTCTTTGCCGCACATGGCCTCTGCCCCGCAAACCGTGCAGAACTTGGGGCTGGAACTTTTGCCCCAACGCTCATTTCCTCCCCACGTGCAACAAGTTCCTATGCCCGCCTTTGCGCTCCTACCCACCACAGTTCTGCCCGCTTTCGCCCGAAGCTGTTTGCTGACGGAATGGAAGACTTACGAAGTTTTAAAAACTTCGTAAGTCTTTAATCTTGAAGCGTGTCATTACAGCAAGAAGCAATACCGTAACTGTTCATGTTCGCCCTGTAACTTACAGGCTTTTGAAACTTACAACACAACAAAACCGCGGTAGCATCACTACCGCGGTTTGTTAGTTTAATTAGGGGTATTATTAACTTATTATTGTGGCAGGCGTGTTACGTCGGTAAGTTTTACTTCAACTACGTAAGTACCTTCCATTAACACCCTGAAACCAAATACCGGGTTTACGTTATTGTTGGGCACACCATCAATAGACGCGAAACGTTTAGGTATCCGATAGTAGATCAGGTATCCCCAATCGGTAGTTGGAGTTATGTACTTTACCAGCGGGAACGGCGCCACTTCGTAATCGCACAGCAAAGCCGAATCTGTTGCCAGTACCGGGTTAAATTTGGCATGCGACTCAAATGTTGGCCTGTCGCCGCGTTTTATTACCTCGCCGTTGGCCGGGTTAAAGGCAACACCATTTTTGTCGGTAATTTTCAAGATAACCCTTGCACCATCGTTTGATATTTTGGTACAGGTAAGGCGCGGCGGCTTAATGGTGGTAAACACCTCAGCGTCGCTTGAGCCGGTAGCTGCCTGGTAGGTGATCTGGAATACGTCCTCAATGCTTGGCTCTATTACGTTGATCCGCGCAAATGAAGGATAGGTTTTGGTACCAAATGAGTTAGTGGCCTTTAAATCGAACACATACACACCCAGGGGCAAATAGGCCGATGCCCTATTAAAAGCCAGCTGCCCGCTTATAGGGTTGAACTCCATAGGTGCACGTAAAACGGTTTCCCGTTTGGCATTCAACAACGCCACGGTGGTGTCGGTAGCTGCATTAAAGGTCATGCCATTTTTAAACGTTGTTATTTCATACTTTTTATAGAATTCCTCGGGTACCGGGGCGCCGGTAAGCACATCCCTGAAGTTGATCATCTCAAATTCGAACGGTGGCGTTGAGCCATCGGCATTAATGCGGTCTGAAAGGGTTAGGGTCATCCCCCGCTTAGCGTAAATATCATTATCCTTGTAACGAATGGTATCGCTTAAAAAGCCCTTATCTATTTTTTTACAAGCAATGGCCCCCATAATTACCAGGGCAAGCGCTGATGCTATTTTTATTGATCTGATTTTCATTTTAATTGCGGGTTTAATTACCTAATGATTCACCGTTAAAAAATAATCGCTGGTTGTCTGACAGTACGTGCAGTATCCCTGTGGTAGTGATAATACCGGAGGTTTGGCAATCGTAATTGATATCTTTTTGATTTTGCGGGATGCTTGCCTGGTCGGCCTCTTTATCATCACGTGTACCTATTACTTTGGTAAAGTTCACATAGTCCACGTAATCAACATAGCCGCTATAATCTAACGTGCGGCGCAACCTTATCATAAACTTCACGTTAGGTATAGCGCCCAGCATTGAGTCGTACAGTGTGCCTTCAGTAGTCATTTGCGCACGGTTTATAGCGCCCTTATACATGTAGATCTTTAAAGAATCGCGCAGCTCGGCAGCATTCAGGTCCTTGATACCGAAGTTGATGTTCTCATCGCCTACTTCAATAATTTTCAATTGCTTTTTGGCTTTCACATAATCAACTATACCATAGTTGGTGGTAGCGAAAAAGGTGATGTTACCATTTATTTCATCTTTCATACCGGCCTTATCAATTATGCGTACCAGTGAATCAAATTGCGGGCGCGATTTCAGGAAGTCGTACGTAGTCATATTAACATGCGCGTTGGCTTTGCCCCCATCGTTTATATAGTCGTTCTTTTTACACGCGGTAAGGGCAAGCAAACCCATTATGGCGCATAGTATGTATCTGTTTATATTTTTCATTTTATCCATTGTAATAAATCAATATCAATTGCTAACTAATCATTTCGCTCTCGGGCCGGGGCACTATATTTTGCCCAACCAGTAAGAGGTTTGTTTCAAGAGGTTATTATCACTGAATAATGATGGATATACCGGCCAGTAAAAGCCTTCCTGTGCAAACCTGGTTGATGATAGCCAGGGCACAAAGGTTTCGTACTTACGGGTACGCAGCAAATCGTAAAATATATGTCCTTCCAGGTACATCTCCTTGCCACGTTCAAGTATATACTCGTCCATCACCTGGTCTTTTGTAAGATCACTCGCTAACTGTGCATCAGGCGAGGCGCCGTATCTTTTCCTGAATGAATTAATAATGTCAATTGCTTTGCCTGTATTACCCTGGTATAGGGCTACCTCGGCTTGCAGCAACTTCATATCACTTAGCCTGAAGATGATCATGTTGTTACTCACATAAGCATCCTGTAACTGCCCTGCATTACGGTAAACCACGTTATGGTATTTGATGCAGGTAGGACGATCAGTACCGCGGTAATCAAAGTTTTTACGATACCTTACATCAAGCGAATCGATCGTCTTTACAGATACTTCCGTCCAAACCCATTGCGAGCCTGTCCATACCCATTGCCAATCCTTGGTTAGTTTATAAAAATGATCGTTTAAATAACCTGTGTTAACATAGTTTCTGGAGTTATCGCTGTTATAGGCTATATAATTACTGCGTAAAAACATATTGGCGATGCTCCAGCTTGAACCTTCTTTAGTGTTCTCGCTCATGTTCAGCTCAAATATGCCCTCGTTACTGCGGCCCACAAAAGTGTCGTAATATTTGCTGGTATCGGTTAAGGTATAACCACCTTTGGCAATAACCGCTGTAAGTGTAGTATCAGCGCTTGCAACATCGGCAGCAATAGGTGTGTTTGAACGTACATCAGTCATGGTCGCCCTCCACAGGTACAGGTGGGCTAATAAGGCGTATACTGATCCTTTATTAGCTGTAATGTGAGCCTCTGAAGTATTGGTGTATCCCCAATCAAGCATACCGATGGCATCGTGGCAATCTTTTTCAATTTGCTTCATTACATCAGCTTTCGGGCTGCGCGGTAAATGCGGCGCGCTGATCGGGTCTTCATAAGCCTCGGTAACCAATGGCACATCGCCCCAAACACGTGTCATCATAAAGTACGACAACGCGCGTATAAACAATGCCTGGCCCATAATTTTGCGCTTAAATTGCGCCGGGTTGGTTACATCGGTCAGCTTATCTTCGGGTACGCCGGGCACTTTGCTCAGTACAATATTCGACATCGCGATGGTTTTGTAATATGATGTCCAGTTGGCGAGCGAGTTAAGGTTATAAATAAAGGTATAATCGCCATTCTGGATATTTTCGAGCCCGTCTCCCACATACTGCATGGTGAAATAACTCTTGGCTACCGCGTCGCCATACATGTAATACCGCGGACTTGGGTTATAAGTACCGCTATTAGCCGCGGCACGCAGTAAGGCGTAGTTACCGGCTATGGCACTGTTTAAATCTCTTGAGCTTTGCCAAAAAACCTCAGAGTAAGTTGAATTTTGTGGTGTTTGTTCAAGTAGTTTCTTGCACGAACTTGTTAGCACGGCAATAACCATTGCACACATTAAACTGCCTATCAGATATTTATTTTTCATGCTTCCCGTTTTTTAAAAATTAACTTCAAGTCCAACTGTGTATTTCTTAGGAATAGGATATCCTGCTCCGTTATACTCGCCATAAGGGTTTACCGCTTCGGCATCAGGCAAATATTGCGACTGCTGGAACATAGCCACGTTATCGGCCACGCCAAACACTCTTACCCTGCCCAGGCCCAGTTTTTTAGTTACGGTTGACGGCAGATCGTAAGACAGGTTGATACTCTTGATACGGAAGTAACCGCCTTTTTCTAAGAAGAAAGTTTGCGCGCTGGTGTAGTAGTAACGGTAGTTACCAATATCTACCTTAGCGTACTCAGCCACATCGCCGGGGCGCCTCCAGATATTGATCTTGCTGAAATCGGGCGTTGAATAAGCCGCGAAATTTGAAGGCGAACCGCTCGATGAGTTCGACATCAGATCTGACCGGAAAATATTCAGCACATCACGATCGAAAGTGAAGGTACAGAACACACCCACCGTGAAATTTTTCCAGGTAAAGTTGTTGGTAAAACCACCTGTCCATTTAGGGTTAGGGTCGCCAATTGGCAATTTATCGGGGTTGATACCATCATTGAACGGATCGATAAGGTAATCACCATCCATATCGGCCAGTTGAAAATCACCTGCCCTGTAAGCATTGCCACCTGCCGACATTCTGTCGCCGGTATAAGGATTTACAGGCACATCGGCGTCAGTTTTATATACACCTAATGTTTTATACAGATAGAAGGTATTGATAGGGCTACCCACGCTTAATATGTGCGATTTATCAAACCTGTCGCCGCTCAAAACCAAATCGCGGCCGCCGTTTGGCAGGTTCATGATAGTGTTTTTATTGTACGATACGTTTAATCTTGAAAACCATTTGATAACGCTTGTTTTAGGCAGCGGATTAGCGGTGATAGACAGATCCACACCCGCGTTACGTACGCCAATTGAGTTGGTAAGGGCATTATCGTAACCTGTGGTAACCGGCAGCCTTACGCTGAACAATTGCATGGAGCTTTCTTTGTTATAAAAATCGAGCGCCATTGAGTACCTGCCGTTATCGATCTCCACATCGGTACCTACGTTCCACTGGGTTGAACGCTCCCAGGTAAGGCCTGCCTGCGCAACACCGTTAACAAAGTTAGGGGTAACCGCAGTAACACCGCCGTATGATGATGAACCGTTACTACCTGCGTAATCGCCGGCGTTAACATTATACAGGTTATATTGCAGGTAGTTAGTACCCGGTAAGCTACCTGTGGCACCAATACTACCTCTTAATTTAAGCAAGGTAAATGGCGAGCCACCATCCTTCATAAAGTTCTCTTCAGAAATGATCCAGGCTACTGATGCCGATGGGAAGAAACCCCATTTGCTGTTTTTACCAAACCTTGATGAACCATCTGTACGGGTACTTACCGATAACAGGTATTTGCTATCATAATCATAAGCTGCCCTGCCATAGTATGACAGCAAACCGCTGGCCTGGTAATCAGAATAACCAAAAATATTACTTTGCAGGAAACCCTGTACTACCGTAATTTGATCTGACGCGCCGTTGGTACCCGATGCTGTGGTATAGCGGAATTGATCGTACTGGATATCCTGACCACCTATTAAGCTGATGTTATGTTTACCGAACGAATTTGAGTAAGTAAAGTAGTTTGAGGTAAGCGCGGTTATGCCGTTATCAGCATAAGAGTAAGAATAGTTACCCGTGTTGTTTCTTAAAAGGCTCGACTGGCTTTGATCCCTTCGTGCAGAGTTATTAAGAAACGACGATTGCGATGTAAATTTGAAGTTCTTGGTAATATCATAACCGATATTCAGGTTGAAAGTAAACTGGTTACTCACGTTTTGATCGGAATTGGCATTGTAGGCCCCTAAATAAAAATCTTTTTTAGTTTGCGACAATTCAAATAACGACGAAGGCATATTACCTGCCCCTAAAGATATAGGCGAAGCATTATCACCGTTACCCCTCGCCCGCTCTGAGCGCGAATAACCAACAATTGGATTAATGGTTAACCTTTCTTTTAAAGCTTTGGTAAGCAGATTAAGGCGCATGGTATAACGCTTAAATCCTGTAGCCTTAATAATACCTTCTTCATCATAATAACCCGAACTGAAACGGTAAGTGGTACCACCGGTACCACCGCCTGATAAGCTTAGGTCAATATCTTTTATCTTACCGGTTTGGTAAAACATGTCCTGCCAGTTAGTATTACCGTTAAAGGCAGGGTTCAAGCTATCAGTAAGCATATAAGGCAGGTTCTTTTGCGAGGCGTAGTCAAGCTGCGCCCTCAAAATGTCCATTTTTTGGCTACGCTCTGCCGAACCGAGCGTAACGTCTCTCAGCTTAGGTTTTTGCGTAATACCTGTGTAACCGCTTATCATTACCTTAGGCTCGGTATTCAATCCTTTTTTGGTAGTGATCAAAATAACGCCGTTTGCAGCGCGCGAACCATAAATAGCCGCCGCCGATGCATCTTTCAACACGTCGACAGATTCGATATCGTTAGGGTTGATACCTGCCAGGTAGTTGTTACCTGTACCAGTGCCGGGGCCTACATAACTTTCGGTAGGTTGCGGTACACCATCTACCACATACAGCGGCGAGTTAACTACGCTGAACTCGTTATAGCTTGAATTTACTGTTGAGTTACCACGTACCGATACGGTAGGCGTAGCGCCCGGCATACCCGAAAAGTTTTGCACGTTTACACCTGACAAGCGGCCTTGCAATAACTGATCGAAACTGGATGCAGGCAGGTTGGCAATCTCTTTGGCCGATATACTGGATATAGCCGCGGTAGTTTTTTTACGGGTTACCTTTTGATAACCAATTACCACCACATCGTTCAGCGTGGTTTGGCTTTCTTCCATCACCACGTTTATGGTGGTTTTACCGTTTAGTTTTATCTCCTGTTTAATGTAACCTATATAGGTTATTATTAAGGTGGCATCAGCCGGAGCCTCTATGGAGAATTTACCGTTATTATCTGTTTGCCCGCCTTTACCTCCCTTTACAACAATGCTTACAGATGGCAGTGTGTTCCCTTTATCGTCTTTAACAACGCCCGTTATTTTTGTTTGGGCAAACACGTTTTGCATTAGCAACAGGCAAATGAAAACCGTTAGAAAGTATTTTTCTTTCATCAGAATGATATATAATATTTATAGACCGGATATAAGCACTACTCACCGGGCCACGCGGAGATCGGTAGGCCTTATGTTTATGTGAGCAGCTTATTTAAATAACTATCATTTATAGCTCAGTGCAGCCGTGCTGCTGTTTTGATGTATATTTGCCTGGCTGAGAACAGGCGCCTTTTTATAAAGCCAATACACCATTATTATAAGCTACAGCAGTAAATGCTCTGATTTGAAAAAGGTTCCGAAAATTGAAATAGTAAAATTAATGAACATACCAATGGGGTTTTAAAGTGTTAAATAGTAATTACTTATAAAAGTATCCCTTTGGCCTATGGGCGTTATCACCTATTTTACCCTATAGTCACCACTTTTTAACATATTGATAAAATATGCCCGAAATGGTTAATAATTATCGAATAAAAATCAACAAATCGTGTAAAACCTGTCAAATATCATAAGTTAACGGTCAGCATTTTATTGATTTAGCAGCCAAATGAAACGTTTTACCAAATCTCACCACGATTTATTGCGCCATTTTGAAGCAATCTTTGAAAAAACACCAGCTATTATCCTGATTTTTGTATTAGGTTCGATAGTTTTTTGAAAAACACAGCGCACTGTACATGAATTTAAACATAACATCTGTTCAAACACATACTATTGACCAGCTACTTGCTCCTTTTGGCATTAACGACCCCAATAAAGGACTATATATAATATATACTGATGCCAGTGTAACGCCTCCGCCTATTATGTATCCTTTCCGGTCGGACCATTTCGCATTTTTTATAATTACCCAGGGAGAACTGGAGATCAATGTAAACCTGATGGCCTATCAGCTTACAGTTGGCAACGCCCTGATGTTATCGCCACAGGTAGTGCGTCAGTTTGTGCGCGTATCGCCCGATTGTAAGATTGCTTCGGTAGTTTTCAGTTCCGATTTTTTGTCGAGCGCGGGCATACATAATAAGAATATAGATGCCATGGAGTTTTTATCACCGCAGATCAGTCCGCTCCTGCTATTGCAGCCAAAAGAAGCGGAGGTGCTGTTAACCATGGTACAATTACTTAAATATAAAACCGATGATGACAAGCAGGGCTTTCAGCACGAGATAGTGCTCAACATTTTCGCGGCGCTTATTTATGAGATGGGTTCGTTGTATAAAAAGCAGGAATCGTACGATGACGTATTCGGCACCCGTAAAGAAGAACTTACCTTCCGCTTTTTAAAACTGCTGCCGCAACACTATCGCGAACAACGGAGCGTTTTGGCCTATGCCGCTATGCTAAATATAACCCCCAAATACCTGTCGCAAACCATTAAAGAAATTACCGGCAAAACGGCAGGCGAATTTATTGATGAAATGGTATTAATGGAAGCCAAGATATTATTGAATGACCTGAGCCTCACCATTGGCCAGGTGGCCTCGTACCTTAACTTTAGCGACCAGTTCTTTTTCAGCAAGTATTTTAAAAAACAGGCCGGTATCAGTCCGAGTCAGTACCGAAAATCGGGCGATACCAGCAAACGATAGCGAAACGGAATTTCAGACATATTTAGCAGACTTATTGACATACCAAACATCAATTGATCTTACTGATGCAAATCGTCCACTAACAGTGAAGCATAGCTAACATCATTTATATCCATTCTCTAATCTTGTTATATAAGTTAACATTGTTTATTACCATCATTGTAATATTATTACCAATCTATTACAATCATTTCAGCAAAACAGAACTTTTGACATATTACTCCACCCTTTCAACATTCTGCTGCATATTTAATTAAGGCAATTTTGCCGGGCACTCTTATTAATAGTGCTTATA
This sequence comes from Mucilaginibacter sp. GW821-FHT07G05, assembly GCF_059418565.1. Taxonomy (NCBI): domain Bacteria; kingdom Pseudomonadati; phylum Bacteroidota; class Sphingobacteriia; order Sphingobacteriales; family Sphingobacteriaceae; genus Mucilaginibacter; species Mucilaginibacter sp. GW821-FHT07G05. The sequence continues at coordinate 102,525 of NZ_JBWKQC010000005.1, forward strand.
AATATGCCCGTTAGAGATACCGGTACCGAAAAATTAATTAAGGATACCGCCAAACACATTTTCTTTGCCGAAGGCCGCCTGCATGCCAATACGCAGGCCATCGCCGATGCCGCGGGAGTTAGCCGTACGTTGCTTAATTACTATTTCCGGTCTAAAGACGCTTTAATTGACCAGGTTTTTAAAGAAGCCATGCACGGCCTGTCGCAACAGCTGGATACTGTAATGAAAGCCGACCTGCCCTTCCGCAAAAAGATCGAAAACTTCATCGAGGTTTTCCTCACCGAATCCATCGCGTTCCCTTACCAGGAAACTTTTCTGATCACCGAGATCAATTCAGATACCTGTAAGTACGCCGATGAAGACAAGCCCGAACGCATGCAATACTTTTTGAGCCAGATACAGGCCGAAATGGATGCCGGGCATATTGAGGCCATGAACCCCATTCATTTTATGATGAACCTTTTTTCGCTGATGGCCTACCCGCTGGTGATGGCCCCTATTTATAAAAAAGTTTTCGAACTCAGTAACGATGAGTTCAATGGCTTGATAAAAGAACGCAAAATGATGATCTGCAAAATGATCTTCCAGTAAAAAAAATTTGAACCCCCATTAACAAAATTGTCAAACACAAAAATAGAAGTACCTCAATGCCTACTCATTTAATCCACTCAAACAGCCACGGCTTTATATTTATGAAAAACACAATTAAACTTTTAACCGGTTTTAGCGCGGGCTTGATCCTGCTATCGTCATGCGGCGATAAAACGCAGCAGGGCGCAGCAGCGGCAGGCAGCCCGCCACCTGCACAGAGCTACCCGGTATTTACCTTAACAGTACATAACGCTACCCTTAACAGTACTTACCCTGCCACCCTGCAAGGCCAGCAGAATATCGACATACGCCCAAAAATTGACGGCTTTGTTGAACAGATATTTATTGACGAAGGCAGCGTGGTAAAAAAAGGCCAGTTATTATTTAAGATAAGCGCCCCGCAATACCAGCAAGATGTAAACAATGCCGCGGCCGCCATCAACAGCGCTGAAGCCGATGTAAGCAGTGCCGAATTACAGGTTAACAAAACCAAACCGCTGGTTGAAAAAGACATCATCAGCCATTATGAACTGGAAGCCGCGCAGCTAACCTTAAAAGCACGTCGTGCCGCGTTGGCGCAGGCCAAAGCTAACCTGGCCAATGCCAAAACCAACTTGGGTTATACAACTATTACCAGCCCGGTTAATGGCGTGGTGGGTACTATACCTTATAAGTTAGGTAGTTTAATAAACGCCAACACCGCCCAGCCGCTAACTACCATTTCAAACATTGGTAAGGTATACGCCTACTTCTCGCTCAACGAAAAGCAGTTGCTTGATTTTTCGCGCACCATGAAGGGTAAAACCATGAACGAAAAACTGGCCAACACGCCGCCCGTATCGCTTGTACTGCCCGATGGAACTACCTATCCTGAAAAAGGCCGTGTAGAAACTATCAGCGGATTGATCAATACCGAAACAGGTTCGGCAAGTTACAGGGCTACTTTCCCTAACCCGGTTGGCCTCATCCGCAGTGGTGGTACTGCTACCATACAAATACCGCAAACTTTAAAGGATGCCATATTGATTCCGCAAAAAGCGGTTTACGAGCTGCAAGGCAAACACTTTGTATATGTGGTTGATGCCAAAGGCGCGGTAAAAAGTACCGAGATCGAGATTATGGACTTAGCAACCGGCCAATTCTATGTAGTTACCAGCGGCATAAAAGCAGGCGAAACCGTAGTGACCGATGGCGCAAATACTTTAAAGGACGGCATGGTAATTAAACCCGAAGCCCAAACCGCCGAAACTATTTACAAGGATCTCAATTAATTTTCACGCAATAAGGCACGGCAGGCTTAGCAGTTAAGCCGGGCTATCAACATAAATTAACTATGTTACGTACATTCATTCAAAAACCGGTACTATCCACAGTGATATCGGTTATTATAGTAATACTGGGTATACTGGGGCTCACCACGCTCCCTATTACGCAGTACCCGGATATAGCGCCGCCAACGGTGCAGGTATCCACATCATACCAGGGTGCCAATGCCGAGGTGGTGATGAACAGCGTTATTGTTCCGTTAGAGGAGCAAATTAACGGTGTGGAGAACATGACCTACATGACATCTACCGCCAGTAACGATGGTACAGCTACCATTACCGTTTATTTTAAACAAGGTACCGATCCCGATTTGGCGGCGGTAAATGTGCAGAACAGGGTATCAAAAGCTACCAGCTTGTTACCTGCTGAGGTTACCAAGGCCGGTGTTACCACCAGCAAGCGCCAAAGCAGCATGGTGATGGTGTTCACCCTATCAAGCACCAACAAAAGCTACGATCAAACCTTTTTGCAAAACTATGCCAACATTAACCTTTTACCGCAAATTAAGCGGATCAACGGTGTTGGTGAGGCTTCAGCCTTTGGTTTGCAGGATTACTCAATGCGTATTTGGCTTAAGCCCGATGTTATGGCCAGTTACGGCCTCATCCCCGATGATGTAAATACGGCCCTTGCCGAGCAGAACATTGAGGCAGCCCCGGGTAAAATAGGCGAAAACGACAACCAAACATACCAATACGTTTTAAAATATAAAGGCAGGCTTAAAAGCACCTCCGAGTTCGAGAACATTGTGGTACGTTCGGCAGCCAAAGGCCAGTTATTGCGCCTTAAAGATGTAGCCCGTATAGAACTGGGCGCGCAAAGCTACGCCAGTACTGCTAAAATGAACGGCAAACCGGCCATCGGTATAGCCATATACCAAACAGCGGGTTCAAACGCGCACGAGCTGATAAAAACCTGTGAGCAAACTATTGAGGCGGCATCAAAAACATTCCCTCCGGGTATAAGCCAAACCTCCATATTCAGTGTTAACGACTTTTTGGATGAATCTATCGACAAAGTGATCCACACCCTTGTGGAAGCATTTATACTGGTGTTCATCGTAGTATTTATTTTCCTTCAAGATTTCCGTTCTACGCTGATACCGGCCATCGCGGTTCCGGTGGCTATTGTGGGTACCTTCTTCTTTTTACAGTTGTTTGGGTTTACTATTAACCTGCTCACCCTGTTCGCGATGGTACTGGCCATTGGTATTGTGGTGGATGATGCCATTGTGGTGGTAGAGGCGGTACACGCCAAGCTCGATAACGGTGCAAAATCCGGTAAGGAAGCTACCATTGGCGCCATGGGCGAAATCAGTGGCGCTATCATATCAATTACTTTGGTAATGGCGGCCGTGTTTATCCCGGTATCATTCATCACCGGTTCAACAGGGGTGTTTTACAAACAGTTCGGCTTAACGCTGGCTATCGCTATTTTGATATCGGCTGTTAACGCGCTTACTTTAAGTCCGGCATTGTGCGCCTTGTTATTAAAACCTCATCCCGAAGGTGAACACCATAAATCGGGTTTATTACAGCGTTTTTATACCGCGTTCAATACCGGGTTTGATGCCTTTACCGGCAAGTATAAAAAATCGGTAGGCTTTTTAGCTGCCAAAAAATGGATAGCCATTGCGGGTATCGTAGTATTCGGCGTGATATTTTGGTTCCTGCTGAAAACTACGCCATCGGGTTTCGTACCTAATGAAGACCAGGGCTTTATCATTGGCGATGTATCATTACCGCCTGCTGCTTCATTAGAACGCACTACCGAGGTGGTTGATCAGGTTGCCGGCATGATACAAAAAATGCCCGAAGTAGAGTCGGTGATTCGGGTGGCCGGTCAGGGTATATTGAGCGGCGCGGGTGGCTCTTATGGTTTGATCATGATCAAGCTGAAACCATGGGCAGACCGTACCGCCAAAGGATCGGACGTAACCAGCGTTACCGGTAAACTGTTCGGGATGACGGCCGGGATAAAAGGCGCTACCATATTATTCTTTGCCCCGCCAACCTTGCAGGGTTTTGGTAACAGCAGCGGCTTCGAGTTCCAGGTACAGGATCGTACAGGCGGCGATATAGGCAAATTTGCAGAGGTTAACGGAAAATTCTTAGGTGCGTTAAACCAACGTCCCGAAATTCAATACGCTTCAACCTTCTTCAATACCAACTTCCCGCAATTTTTGGTGGATGTCAACATAGCCAAATGTAAGGATGCCGGCGTACCTGTAAACTCTGTATTGAGCACTTTGCAGGGTTATTATGGTGGTATTTATGCCTCCAACTTTAACGAGTTTGGTAAACAGTACAGGGTAATGATACAGGCCGATGCCGCTTACAGGGGCACCACCGGTAGTTTAAACAACATCTACGTGCGCAACGCCAACAATGTGATGGCGCCGATATCTGAATTTGTAACGCTTAAAAGAGTTTACGGACCGGAGTCGATCAGCCGTTTCAACTTGTTTACCTCTATATCGGTAACGGGCGCGCCAAAACCTGGCTTTAGTACAGGTGATGCCATTAAGGCGATACAGGAAGTGGCCGCCACTACCCTGCCTGCCGGTTACGGTTACGAGTTTTCGGGCTTAACACGCGAGGAGATCAGCAGCGGCAGCCAAACCATCTTCATTTTTATATTGTGTTTGGTGTTCGTTTACTTCCTGCTGAGCGCGCAGTACGAAAGTTACATATTGCCATTCGCAGTATTGCTTTCACTGCCTGTAGGTTTGGCCGGGGCGTTCATCTTCGCCTGGTTATTCGGTATCGAAAATAATATCTATCTGCAAATTACCCTTATTATGCTCATCGGCTTACTGGCTAAGAACGCCATCCTGATCGTAGAGTTCGCGGTAATGCGCAGGCGTAAAGGCGAAAGCATTGTGCAGGCGGCTATTGATGGTTCGGTGGCGCGTATCAGGCCAATCCTCATGACCTCGTTCGCCTTCATATTAGGCCTTGTGCCGCTGATGCTGGCATCGGGCGCGGGCGCGGCAGGTAACCGTTCTATCGGTACGGGTGCTGTTGGCGGTATGCTTATCGGTACCATTTTCGGGGTGTTTGTAATACCAATATTGTTCATCATTTTCCAAACCTTACAGGAACGCATCAGCGGCAAGCCAATGAGCGAGGAAGAGGAACAAGCGCAATGGGCGGAACATGCCACGCTATAATACAATTTATTAAGTACTATTAAACAAGTTCATAAAATGACCTATTTATATAAAAGACAAGTATTGGCCGTACTGACAACGGCGGCCATATTTGCCTCATGTGTTACTAAAAAGTACCGGCAGCCAACCGTTAATACCGATCACCTGTATCGCGATACCACGCTTACCGATACCACATCAATGGCCAACATGCCGGTGAAACAGCTATTTTCGGATACAGTGCTTACCAATCTGATACAGGAAGGCCTAAATGAAAACCTCGACCTGAAAACCGCCGTGCAACGTATTGCCGAAGCACAGGCTACCTTTGGGCAAAGCAAGGCAGCCTTTTTGCCAAGCTTAAGCGCGGGGGCGAATGTTACCCGGGCGAAAACATCGGCGGCAAGCCTTAACTTTCCGCCGGAGTTTGCCAACTCGTTCAACTTAAAAACCACTACCTACCAGCTGGCGCTTAATACCAGTTGGGAGGCAGATATATGGGGTAAATTGAGCAGTGCCAAAAGATCAGCGTTGGCAGGCCTGCTGCAAAGCGACGCGGCTAAAAGGGCTGTGCAAACACAGTTGATAGCCAACATTGCCAATACGTATTATAACCTGCTGGCGCTTGATCAGCAATTGGCTATCACCAAACAAACTTTGGAGATAAGGATAAAAGACGTTGAAACCGTAAAAAGCCTGAAAGAAGGTGCTATAGTGAACGGTGCCGCCGTAGTACAAAGCGAGGCCAACCGTTATGCCGCCGAAGTAACTATTCCCGATTTGAATCAGAGCATCCGCGAAGCGGAGAACGCGTTGAGCATATTGCTGGCACGAGCTCCCGGTCCTATTAAACGCGGCTCGCTAAACGAGCAAAAACCGGTTGCCGATTTTAAAATTGGCGTTCCATCGCAACTGTTAAAAAACAGGCCCGATGTGCAGCAGGCCGAATTCGCTTTCAGGGCAGCTTTTGAAAGCACCAACCTGGCACGTACCTATTTTTATCCGCAGTTAACCATTACCGGGCAGGGCGGCGCGTCATCATTGCAATTGAAGAATATCTTTGATAATTCTATCTTTTACAATTTCATTGGCGGCCTCACCCAACCTATTTTTAGCCAAGGACAAAACAGGGCGCGTTTAAGAACAGCCAAAGCGCAACAACAACAAGCTTACTACGCTTTTCAACAATCGTTACTTACTGCGGGGCAGGAAGTTTCAAATGCTTTGTACTCTTACCAAAACGCGGTTGAAAAGCAAGGTTCAAGGGTGAAACAATTGCAGGCCTTAGAAAAATCTGTTGATTATACCAAGGAGCTTTTACGCTATAGCTCGGCAACAAACTATACCGACGTTTTAACCTCCGAACAAAGTTTGCTTACTGCCCAGTTAAGCGGTGTTAACGACCGTTTGCAGGAACTGCAGGCCATTGTAAACCTGTACAGGGCTTTAGGCGGCGGATGGCGTTAAAAACATAAATAGGCTCATATTGTTACAACAAGCATTAAAAATAGCAGAGTTTCAGACATATTTTAACGGCATTTCAACATTGCAATTGCCAATAAATAAACAGAAATTCATATTATCGTTTTTACTGAGTATTATGAGCCTATTATTAAGATATTTATGGGAAGTAAAGAAAGAATATTGCGCCTGAAAGACCAAACCAGGCGTAATATTCTTGATTCTGCCCTGGATATAGTTGAAACCGGTGGTTGTGATGCCTTGAGCATGCGCAAGCTTGCCGACCAAATAGAATATTCGCCGCCTGTTATTTACGAGTATTTCAGGAACAAGGAATGTATTTACCTTGAACTGGCCAAAAGAGGGCACCTCACCCTTGCCGAAAAAGTGCGCGAAGCAAAAAGCAGGCACCGCATCCCCGAAAAGCAGATAGAAGCCATGTGGATTGCCTACTGGAACTTCGCTTTTACACACAAGGTATTTTACCAGCTAATGTACGGCATCAACTTTGTTTGCGTACCTACAGAAAACGATTCGGCCGAGGCCAATTTAGTGCCCGACCTGATGACCGAAGTGATTGCCGCCCTGTTTAAAAACAAGCTGGTAAGCGACGAAACCATCCGGATGAAATACTACACTTACTGGGCGGTTGTGCACGGCCTTATCTCGCTCAATATCATTCAACAAACTACCGACGAAAAAATGGGGCTCGAAATATTGACCGGGGCTGTAAAAGGCATTACCACCTCTATCATATTTGTACCGCCAATTAATTAAGCTGGTTAAATGACAGGTGCAGAGAAGATAATTGAGGGGAGCGAACAGCTGTTTTTAAATGCCGGGTTTAAGAGTGTAACCATGGATGATATTGCCAAACATTTAGGCATCTCCAAGAAAACCATATACCAGTTCTTTAAAAACAAAGATGAGTTGGTACTGGCCTTTGTGCAAAGCAAGCTCGATGCCGATCATAGCCATTTATGTATGCTCATGAACCAATCGGGCAATATGATTGAGGAGTTGATCAGCATGACCCATTTTGCTGAAGAACTGTTTTCTCGCGTTAACCCCATAGCTATTAACGAGCTGCAAAAGCACCACCCCGATGCCTGGGCGCTCTTTCTGAAATTTAAGACCGATGTATTAACCCAAACCCTGGAACAGCTTTTAGCAAAGGGCATTAAACAAGGCTATATCCGCGAAAGCATCGACGCCAAAATAATGGCACGTATGCGTATGAACCAAATAGAGATGGGTTTCAACACTGTTATATTTCCGGTTGCTGAATATAACGTTTGGGAAGTTCAATCGCAGTTTCTGCAACATTTCAACTACGGTATATGTACCTTTAAGGGTATCGAGATACTCAATAATTACAAACAAACCGCCTGATACTATTTGCTGCTAAACAGTTGATTGGCACGATACAAATTATCGGTAGCCTGCAAAATTTTGGCTTTCAGTTTAGGGTTATAATTGGGATGCGCCCTCAAAAAATCATCCACCACCTTAAGCGCCTCTTTACTCTGATAATTACCGAACACCGCCCCCAGCCACGATTGCGGGAAGAAAACATCGCCGGTACGCTGGATCTCCTCTACCAACTGTAAACTTTGGGGCAGATATTTTACAGCGCTTGCCTGCCTTAGCGGATGGTTCAAATAATAAAGTGCAGATATTACCCAGGCCTCTTTTCGCCTGTTTTTAGTGTCTTTCAGGCTTTCGAAAAAAGCATCGCGTTCGTGCACATCTAATGATAAAGCAGGCATTAAAAAGGCAAGCCGATCCTTGCGATCGATATTGGTTACCCTACCCTGCTGTTCTTTAATTACCGATGTAGCGGTATCGCTTTTTAGCGCGAGTGTTAAGGCCAGCGAAATATAGTCGTCTTCGTTTAGTTTTACACCTGCGGGCGCTTGTTTATGCTGCCATATTTGGTACATTTTACCTTGTACATCTTTGCTCAAATAAATATCCTGAACAGTTTTAAATAGTACCTTTTTATTATTGGCAGCCGTTTGGCTTTCCATCGCAGCCAACAAGGTTTGTTCTAAACCGGCGCTTAACGCAGTCCTTTCATCCGGACGGGTAAACTCCCAGAATATAGTACCGATGTAGCCGGTTAGCAAGCGCAGGTTCATTTCATTCTGCTCTGTTTGCAGTCCGCTACTGAATAGCTTTAACAGTTCTGCCGGGGTAAATGACCTGCCCGCCAGCATGTTTTCGTAAGCATTGATATAGGCCGATGCGCGCTGTAATGGGTTGGCAATAGCGAACAATCTGGCCTCCATACCCTTATCCACCGGGAACAAGCCATAACCCATCCCATCGGCATTAAAGAGGATATATTGAGGTTTGCCCAACACTTTTAAACCATCTACAATAACCTGTTGCGCATTCATATTTACACTTACTGATCTGTTTCCCTCCGGATACACCAAGGTAACCTGAAACTGCTGCGGCCATATCCGCAGGGCGCCATTTTCGGGGTGTTGCTCTATAGTGAATTGGCTGATCTTATCGCTCGCGTAACTTACCTTATAACTAAATACAGGTCTGCCGGGCTGGTTAACCCATACCTTGTTCCAGTTGTACAAATCGGCTTTAGTGTACTTGCTTAAAATAGCGATCAGGTCGTTCCAGGTGGCGTTGCCGTACGCATACTTTTTCAGGTATTCCTGTACCCCCTTCCGGAAATTGTCCTTCCCCATCAGCAGCTCCAGCTGGCGCATCATAATGGGTGCTTTGTGGTAAATAATATTGCCGTATAGTGAGCCTGCATCCTGCAAATTATCAAGCTGCTGCCGTATGGGATTTGCCCCGGCTGTGCGGTCAATACTGTAAGCGGCGGGGTAATGATCTTGCAAAAACTTAAGGTTGAAGGTTTCGGTACCCATAAGTTTTTCGGTCACCTTATCGGCCATAAAATTGGCGAACACTTCCTTCATCCACACATCATTAAACCAAGCCATAGTAACCATATCGCCAAACCATATATGTGCTACCTCGTGAGAAATCACGTTTGAACGGGCGATGTATTGATCTTTGGTAGCGCCATCATCTAAAAACAAGGCAGATGCTTTATACTGGATCTCGCCCGGATGTTCCATGCCACCGAACTGAAAATCAGGAATAGCCGCGAAACCTACTTTTTGAAACGGGTAAGGAATACCCGTCCACTGCTCCAGAAAAGCGATGGCATCTTCATGTGCCTTAAATACCGAATCAACGCTCAACCTGATCTTGGTGCTGTCTGTTTCGCGATGCAGAAATTCGGCCGGTCGCTTACCCGTCATTTGCTTTAGCGAGGTGTATTTCCCTGCCGTGAACGAAAACAGATAAGTAGGTAACTTATCTGAATTGGCAAAATGATAAGTGCAGCGCTCACCGCTAATTACCGAATCTTTTTTGACGGCATTGGCGAGTACGTTCCAGTCGGCGGGCACTTGAAGGGTAAGCATGAACTTCGCTTTAAGATCGGGCTGATCAAAACATGGGAATACGGTTCGCGCACGATCGGGAACGAACAAAGCATACACAAAACCGGTGTTGCGGTTAAGCGATTCGTTGCCTGCCGTAAATTGAATAGTTAACTTGTTGGCTCCTTTATGCAGATACTTCGCGTCAATAACCAAATGCTCGTACTGCCAGTTAGGCGTGGTAGCGGTATTATTTACGGTAACATTTTTAACATGACCGGCACTTTGCTTAAAATCGAGTTGCAGGCCTTGTGCTGTAGAATTAAGATCAAAACTGATGGTTTCTTCGGCAGCTATGACGCTGCCCTTATCGGCAGGAATATTAAAGTTAATATCGTACTGAATATTAGTTAATACCCGGTGCCTATAAGCAGCTAATGAGTAAGAAACACCGGGTTCTACCTTTATTTCTTTCTTATCTATTTGTGCGAAACATGGGGTAGCAATACCCGAGATCAGTAAAAAATATATAAGCGTTGCGGAAAATTTCATTCAGTTAGTATTATTTCTACCTGCGGAGGATAAACAGCAGCATAGCATGGCCGAATATAATAAATAACGGACTGGCACATCTAAATCAAGCGATAAAAAGCCCGTAACGGTGCTGATACATTTGATGTCTGTATAAAGCAGAAAAGGTATACCTAATTACAGGCATACCTTTTCTTGTGTAGTTTAGATTTGTATATTATTTAGCTTTCTCGCTGTTAAAGTGATAACTGCCCGAACCTATGTTGAACACCTTAAAGCCGGGTACATCAGTGCCTGCCTTTATGTTTTTATCGTTCAATACCGGGAGTTTTCCATCCAATATCGCGCCCTTATTATCCGGAAAATAAACGGTTGCTGTTGTGTTGGCGGGTATCACCACATCCAGCGAAAATTTGTCGCCCTGTATTTTCCAGTTGGAGGTTAGCTTGCCGTACATGGTGGTATAATCCAGATTGGCATAAGTAAGGTTACCCCCTACCGTTGGTTTTATAGTGATATTTTTATAACCCGGCGCTTCGGTTTTGGTATCAACACCTGCTATTACACGGTACATCCAATCGCCAATGGCACCGTAAGCATAGTGGTTGTACGAGTTCATTGACGCATCCTGGAAAGTGCCATCGGGTTTAATACCATCCCAACGTTCCCAAATAGTGGTAGCGCCCATTTTTACCGGGTATAACCACGATGGATAGGTTTCTTGCAGCAGTAATTTAAATGCCACATCGGTATGCCCAAAACGACTCAACACATGGCATAAATACGGAGTACCTAAAAAGCCTGTGGTTAAGTGATCGCCATAACGGCCAATATTTGAAGCCAACCTGTCGGCAGCCTGCTGGCGCAGGTTTTCGGGCAGCATATCAAACTGCAAAGCAAGGGCATAAGCCGTTTGCGTATCAGACGAGATTAGCCCGCTGCCGGTAACATACTCGTTTATGTAGGCAGCCTTTATCTTTGCCAGCAAAGCGGTATAAAAAGTTTCATCCTCTTTATTACCTAAAACCGTAGCCGCGTTAATCAATAATTGTGTTGAATGCGCGTAAAAGCATTGCGCAATAAGCGCTTTACTGGTTATGGCCGAACTACCGTCCACATCATTATTTATACTGTAAAACAGCCAGTCGCCAAAGTGGTTAGTAGTATTCCAAAGGTTGTTTTTAGCCTGGTTCTTCATAAAACCAACCCAGGCTTTCATACCCGCATACTGATCCTGTAAAATCTGCTTATCGCCGTAGGCCAGGTACATATTCCATGGCACTATGGTGGCTACATCGCCCCAGCCTGTACTGCCGCCAACTTCGTTGTTACCACCCGAAAACACATCAGGCACCACAAACGGGATACTACCGCTTTTAAACTGATCGGCAGATACATCCTTCAACCACTTGGCGAAGAAGTTATGTACGTCCATATTGAACGAGGCCGTACGTGAAAATACCTGCGCGTCGCCGGTCCAGCCCAGGCGTTCGTCGCGTTGCGGGCAATCGGTAGGCACATCTAAAAAGTTACCCTTTTGTCCCCATTGAATATTATGCTGCAATTGGTTCAGCAATGGGTTTGAGCAGGTGAATGTGCCGGTAGGTTCCATATCGGAATACAAGGCCACCGCCCTGAACTTGCTGGTATCTAAACTCCCTGCAATCCCCTCTACCTTTATATACCTGAAACCCTGCCAGGTAAATTTCGGCTCAAAGAACTCTTTGCCGCCGCCTTTTAGTACGTAGATATTTTGCGCCCTTGCAGCCCTTAAGTTTTCGGTGTAAAAATTACCGGCCTTGTCAAGTACTTCGTTATGTGATATTTTGATAGAATCGCCGGTTTTACCGGTAATTTTAAGCTGCACCCAGCCTACCACGTTTTGCCCAAAATCAATCACCTTTTCACCTTTCGGGGTAGTGATCACCTTTACGGGATTAAAAATGGTGTGCTTTCTTACAGGCTCATTATAAGTAGCAATCAGGCGGTCTTTACTGTAATCCTGCACCTTTACAGCATCCCAGCCTGCATCATTAAACCTGGCTTTAGCCCAGCCCGGTTTAGCAAGGCGGGCATCAATGTTGGCGCCATTGTAAATTTCGGCATAGCGCACTTCCGCGGTTGATGATTTCCAGCTTTCGTCTGATATAATGGTGTCGTGGCTGCCATCAGCATAGGTAACCTCTAATTGAAACAACAAGGCCACATCCGTACCATAATGGTTAGGCGTTGGGTTACCCGGCCCCAGCGGACTACGGTACCAGCCGCTGCCCAATTCGGCACCTATAGCGTTTTCGCCCGGCAAAAGCATATTGGTAACATCATAAACCTGGTATTGCAGGCGTTTGTTATAGCTTGTCCAGCCCGGGGTTAAATAAGCATCGCCTACTTTTTTACCGTTGATCTGAGCTTCATAAAAACCGTGTGATGTAATGTAAGCTACCGCGCTTTTAACCTTTTTGGTAAGCGAAATGCTTTTACGCATCAGCGGACTTGGTTTGCCCACCACATCACCGGCATAACCCGGCCCTATCCATTTGGCTTTCCAGTCGGCAGGTGTAAGCAGGCCCATACGCCAGGTAGCCTTAGCGCTCCATGGCGAAACGCGGCCGTTATTATCCCAGATCCTTACCTGCCAGTAATATTGTTCGCCGGCTTTCAGGTCGGTGCCCTGATATGGTATATATAATGATTGATCGGCAGTAACTTTTCCGCTTTGCCAAAGTGTTTTGTCCCCCTGTACGGCACCGGCCTTTATTTCGTAAGCGGTTTGTAATACATTCCGTTTATTACCGGCCAATACCTGCCAGCTAAAGCGTGGTGTTTTGGCGTCAATACCAAGCGGATCTTTTTGATTTTCGGTACGTAACTGGGTGACGCCTAACTGCGCGAAACCGTTTAATCCTGCAAAGCAGAAAAATAAAATGGTAAACAATAGTTTATTCATCAGGGTATAATTGGGATAAAGCTGCTGCAATTTATAGCATAAACTGCCATAAACCTTCCTCAACTGTCTGTGTTTTTTACAATATTTATATCGCCTGCTAAACTTTACTGAACTGCATTACCGTTAGACAAGTTTAACACCAATGCCCCGTTTGCAGGCAGCATACGGAACAATCCATTATCTTTTTGCGTTTCAAATGAACCTACAGGGGCTGTTATGGCATAGTCCATTCCCTCAAAACTACATTTCACTTTATTCGCGCTAATGCCCTCAAACGGCAACTTAATGCCATCGGCCGTACTGAGGTCAACCAGCCATTTTTCGCCATGGGCACCTTTCAGGTTAATGCTTAATTGTTTTTCGTCGATATCCATTTCAAGCGAACCTGCAAAGGTGGTTAGCGGCCATGAGATATGCAGTTTGCCGGTTGCCGGGTTAGTTATTATAGGGTCGCCACCCTGTAACAGCACCTCTTTACCATTTACAATTGTTTTAAAACGAAGCCCCGCCAGTTGGCCTTTTTTGCTCCATATATAACCATCAACCACAGGCAATGTAAAAAATGAGCACTCGTTTGAGGTAGCTTTTTGAGTAGTGTATGCCGATGGAAATTTCTCATCAAACAAATGAATATCGCGGATACGCAGGTTACCATTTTCCCACAGTAAATTAAGCCTGTAAAAACGGCTGTTAAACCATACTGTTTTTTTATCGCTGCCCTCAATATCTTTATTTACGGTGAATGATGTGGCGGGCGTTATTTTAAAGTTCTTTTTAAACCATAAGCCCGATGCTTCCATGGTTTCCACCTTTATTTTGCCCTCATCGCGCAGGCGGGCAATCAGCGGCATTTGAATTTCGAAGCCTTTGGCCATAGCATCCCAGGTAAAGGAGTTTTCCTGCCCGGCCTGGGTATAGTTAAAGGCAAGAGATTCACCCTCTACAAATTCTTTCATGAACCATTTTACCCAGCCCTCATCACCACCGGCTTCGGGGTATACGGGTTCAAGAGTGATCACCCCCTGCCTGCTTGATTCCAGACCGGTATCGTACTGACGAACAGGATCACTGCCCAGCATCCTGAAGATAGGCACCGGCAACTGGTTCTTTTCGTTTTGCGCAGGCATATATGAGTTTAACCTGCTGGGATAGTAAGCCTGGTTCCAGTAACCGCCCCAAAGGGTATATCCGTCGGTACCATATTGATCTTTACAGTTGCTTGATGCTACAATTTTATACTTATCATACATATAATTAAGCGAGTGCGAATCAATAAACCACGACCCTACCGATTTTGGATAATAGCCGAAGATCTTCTTAAAATCGCTCATATAAACATCAATTATCTTTTCGCGTTCCTGCGGGGTATACCCTGTAGAAAAGCCAATATCGGCATGCCAGTCCCATGGGTAACGACCACGCCATTTTAGTCCGGCTTTTTCTATCAGCGGCTGAGGCAGCTCCCACCAGGCGCCAATTTCATAAGTACCACGGGGCAGGCTTTTCAATAGTTTTTGATACCGGGGATCGATCAGCGCGTCGTATTGCAGCAGGAATGTACCGCCCAATTTATACTTTTTCATGATATCTACCTGCTTTACCACGGTTTGGTAAAGCACATCCTGCGTAATGTTAGCATCACGGGGCTCAAGCAGGCGTATAAAATTTACGATGTTAACAATCTTGGGTTTCTTATCGGCAGGCGGAGTATTGCCATCCGGCCGTATAACTAAAAATGAGCAAAGCGTTATACCTGTGACAGTGCTTAACAACAATAACAGGGTAGTTTTTTTGATGGTTCTGAGTTTGATCATGTGGTTAGCGTGATAATAAAGAAAGGACATCCGGGCGATACCCGAATACCGGTTGATTAGAGGGTTTTTGTTTGAATAATAGGTTATAAAAGCAATTGGTGAAACTTGTATACTATAAAATACCTGGCTTCACTTCAGTGCAAACCATTTTACTAAAGTAGTTATCGGTTTTGCAGCAACCTTCCTGCACTGTCCTGAAAAAGGTGATTTCCAGTTCAACCCTGTGAACAAAATGAACGAGTGCTGAACAAATCAATTTTTAATTTGTCACCGTATACAAGTTCGCGCCACATGAACTTTAAAGAACTTGAGATATCTGCCCTATTTGATACCACCTTACCGAGGATCATTTTGCGTGCGGATATACCAAACTTTACTATTCTGGCCTACAACGAAGCCTACAAGCATGCTACCTATACCCATCACCGCGATATTACCGGCTGGTACCTATGGGAAGCCTTTAATCCCGACAAAGGCGGCGACGGCGTTAACACCTTATTTAAAGCGCTGTTAAAGGCTGTAGAAACCAACGAAATAGTCATCACCGAACCCTTTTACTACAACATACCATCCGTTGATGCCGGCGAATTTACCGAGAGCTGGTGGCAGCTGGATATTGTACCCTTAAAAGGTGATGGCGGGCGGCCAGCCTATTTGCTCATCACTACCAATAACCTTAATAACCGCATATTTGCGTAACGCGCCTATTTCGATTTATAATAACCTGCCCCTTTCGGGAACACCTTATGCGTATCGGCCCAAGTTTGCCATTTTTCGTCGAGATCTTTCACTATATCGGGATGCTGCTGCGCAATATTATTGCGTTCGGTGCGGTCATGTTCCAAATCGTATAACTCCCATCGTCCGTTAGGCAGACGCTTTACTCCTTTCCATTTACCATGCCTTACGGCGCAGTTTTCTTCATGTTCCCAATAAAAATAATCATGTGTTTTACCGCTGCCTGTTTTAAAGGCCTGCACCATGCTGATACCCTCGTTAGGGATAATGTTATTGCCATTATATGTTTTAGGATATTTTGCCCCGGCCAATTCTATAAAGGTGGGCATCATATCAATAACATGATATGGCGTGTTGCTCCATTTACCGGCCTGCGCTTTTATGCCGTTTGGCCAACAGGCAATAAACGGTGCTGCCAGGCCACCTTCATAAGCCTGGTTCTTCCATTTTTTAAAGGGTGTGTTTGATACGTTGGCCCAGCCGGTACCATACGATACCGCCCAAAACTTTAGCGGGTCATTCACCTCCGCCATCGGGCCGCCGCCAAGTTCTTTGTAAGGCTCGGCACAAGCGCCGTTATCCGACAGGAAAATGATTAGCGTATTATCAAACTGCTTTTTAGCTTTTAAACTACTGATGAGCTTGCCAATGTTTTGATCCATACTGTATACTTGCGCGGCGTAAACGGCCATGCGGTATGCTACATTTTCCTGTTCTTTTTTGGTAAGCTCAGTCCAGGGGCGCATTTCGCGTTGAGCAAGCCCCCATTCGGATTTGGTAAGCCCCATTTCGAGCTGTTTACGTAAACGTTCGTGCCGTACCGAATCCCACCCGATATTGTATTTATTGGCAAACAGCGCTATATCTTCTTTTTTAGCCTGCAAAGGCCAATGCGGCGCGTTATACGCGAGGTACAAAAAGAAGGGTTTGGCATCGGCCTGTTCATTAATAAAGCTTATTGCCTGTGTAGTAAAGGCATCGGTTGTATAATACCCCTCGGGGAAATCATACTGCATATCGCCATTACCTGTTGTTATACCTCGTGGCGGAAAAGGATGCAGATAGCTCGATCCGCCGCATAATATACCGTAGAATTTTTCAAAGCCGCGCTGCATAGGCCACTTCTCTTTACCGTGCATACCCACATGCCATTTGCCCGACATATAGGTATGATATCCTGCCGACTTCAATACCTCAGCAATGGTGACCGTGTTTTTACTGATGTAGCCGCGATAGCCATCAACGCCTTCATTATGCGCGTCAATATTTTCGGGGTCTTCGGCCATACGGCCTACTCCTGCCTGGTGCGGGTGCAAACCGGTTAACAAGCTGGCCCGCGTGGGACAGCACCGCGCGTTATTATAAAATTGCGATAGCCTTACCCCCTTGCCTGCAAGCTCATCAATATTAGGCGTGGGTATTTCGCCGCCATAGCAACCAATATCCGAAAAGCCCATATCATCGGCCATAATTACAATAATATTGGGTCGCGGGGCTGGAGCAACAGCCTTATCCTTCGGGTTTTTAAAGAAGATCATGGCTAAAGCCAATACACATAAGGCCAGCGAACTAAAAAAAGCTTTCATAGGTATATTTTAACCGGTATGTAAAAATAGCAATCTACTCTAAAAAACATTAACATGCTTATGCCCGGTTTGTTATAGGCCGATACACTATCAGTTGTTTAACGCATTATAAGCATGGCTGCAAGTGGATAACATCATAAAATCCGCTAAATTTTATTGAAAAATTTATAGCTTCGGCCCTTCCAAAGCAATAATAAAGATGTTAACAGTTGAAAAGATAGGCGGCACTTCGATGAGTGCACTTGAACAGGTAATTAATAACATTGTACTTTACGAGCGTACCGGCAAGCAATTATATAACCGCGTTTTTGTGGTATCGGCTTTTTCGGGCGTAACCAATATGCTGCTGGAAAATAAGAAGACGGCCGAACCGGGCGTTTATCATCGCATAGCCAAACACGAAGACTTCCATGCCCCTTTGCAGGAGCTGGTGGTGCGCCTGAAAGCCATCAATCAACAATATGTATACCTCGGCCTTGATTTGAACGTCGCCGATACCTTTATTGAAAAACATATACAGGTAGCGCAAACCTACCTCGAAAACCTGGCCAATATACTGGCTTCGGGCTATGTAAGCCGCGAAGGTATTTTATTGGCTGCGAGAGAAATATTAGCCTCGATTGGCGAAACGCATTCGGCATTTAACCTTACCAATATACTGCAAAGCAGAGGCATTAATACACGCCTGATCGATTTGAGCGGGTTTGACGATCAGCGCCCGTTTACCATAGACCAGCGTATTAAGGAAGCTTTTTCAACCATAGACCTGGAGCAGTGCATTTGCATTGTTACCGGTTATACCAAAGGTACCGAGGGCATTATGCGCGAGTTTGACCGAGGATATTCGGAAGTGACATTCAGCAAGATTGCCGAGATACTGAAACCGCAGGAAGCCATTATTCATAAAGAGTACCACCTGTCTACCGCCGATCCGGGCATTGTGGGTATCGAAAATTGCAAACCCGTGGGTTATACCAATTACGACATTGCCGATCAGCTGGCCGACGTAGGTATGGAGGCCATACATCCGAAGGCATCAAAACCTTTGGAAATAAACGGCATTAACCTTCGCATTAAAAACACCTTTGAACCGGCACATCCGGGTACACTCATCACCCGCGAATACGTATCGGAACAAAAACGTGTGGAAGTGATCACCGGGATTGACAAACTGATGCTGATCGATGTGTACGACCCATTGATGGTAGGCAACGTGGGCAGCGATTTACAGATCATGCAGCTTTTTTTTCAGCATAAAATTAGTTACACCTTTAAGGCTACCAGTGCCAACAGCATTTCCATAGTGATATGGGAGGCCGATTTTAAGCAGGAACTGATCACCGATCTGGAAGCTGCTTTTGAAAAAATAACGGTAGATAACGTTGCCATGGTTTGCCTGCTGGGCAGCAATATGGATCAGCCCGGATTACTGGCTAAAAGCGCGAACGCCATGGCCCAAAACAATATCAACATTATAAGCGCCGGTTTCGCGTTGCGCAAGGTTAACATTCAGTTCCTCATCTCGCGCGAATCATTTAAAACGGCCATTATAGCGTTAAATGAGGCATTAGGCTAGTAATGAGGCGCTTTTAAATAAAAAGCGCCTTGTAACTTTTTTTTTACAAAGCATTAGTACTAAAAGGAGTAAAACTATCGCTTTACATGTATATTTGTTTATATGCGTTTAAAGCCGGGTAAATTTCTCTTACTGATAGTTTTCCTGAGCATAGCTTCAATAGCATGCGCTATACCACTGCGTGCCGTTATCAACCTGAAAGCCGACGCGTACCGACAAGCCATCCTGAACCCGCAAAGCGACCAGGAACTGGATGTTCAGATCATTTGTCCTTTAAGTAATTCTATACACCGGGTAACAGAACCTTTTGTTTTGTTAGTCCCCGTAGGCACCCCTTCTTTAAAAGTTTACCCCGTTAGCGTTGATGTTAAAATTAATTTAACTGATACGTACATACGGTCGGCAAACCGTTTAATGCTCTATCCTTTTCACGGGTTCTGGTAGTACCGTCAATTAAAGATCATTCCTGCGCCGCATTAAAATTTGAAGCATCAATCTACCTGCTTTAAATGAATAGCGGTATAGCACGGAAACATTTTAATGGCTACAGTACACAATTTATGAATCATTTAACAGAAAAACAGGATGAGTAAGCACCATTTAACAGTTCAAACAAGGTTATTGTACATAGGCAGAGGATTTGAAGGCTTCCGCGAAGACGAACCCCACATGACCTTTTTAGGTTACGACGGTTGTGGCTGGTCGAGTATATGGGTTGATTACCTGGGCATTGCTCGCTTTATCACACTTGATGATGTTGAAATAGCCGAATAATAACACCAGTTCTTCTGCATATATTAATTAACCAATGCGCTTTTATCAAAAAAATGAAAAAGTTACAGCGTAAGGTTGCCAGTTTACTGAAAACCGAACTTAAAGAATTATACACAATTACCATACGTGGAATACAGATAGAAATAAGCATTCCCTCAACCGATTTCGAAACACGCCTGGGGCTTTTGCTGCAGCGTATTCAACAAATCATCGAGGCCTACTTCCCCTCACGGCAGGACGACCTGCTGATACTGATCAGGGATACGGGCAACCGGTATGCAAATACATTCAAGATCTGGAAATCATAAATCCACGTTCAGCAAAAGCCGCTACCCGATAGCGGCTTTTGCTTTTATACCTCCTACCAATTACCTGTTGTAGGATCAATAACCGCCTTTACCTCGGCAACCGACGTAACAGGGAAGTTGCCTTTAGCAGCGTGTTCGCGTACTACCTCTTCGCTTTCGGCTATGTGTATGCAGTATATCTTATCGTCGGTAACGAATGATTGTACCCAGTGGTAAGGTTTGCCTAAGCCATCAACCACGGCGCATGATGTTTGGGTGATGCCCGCAAGTTCTTCGCTGCTTAATTTACCTGCACCCGGCAAGTGGCGTTCAATTACAAATTTTTTCATGAGAGAGCGTTGTTTTTACTTATACAATATTAAAACGCGGCCATTATTTTACCGATAGTGATTTCACCCGTTTTGCGTGGTATTATCCCCGTTTTTACAACCGGTTGTTGTAATTAAATAACACGTTTTATGCTAATACTATGGTTTAAAAGCAGCCCTTATTGTTTAAATTTATCATGATAAAGAAACAGTTACGATGAGCAACAAACAGATCAGGCCTGAATGGGTGCCTTCGGCCTATCAGGAGGCGGAAAAAACGGAACCGATACATCGGATTAAAAACACCGGTGTATTATATAACGGGTTAAGCGCTAAGCATCCGGACACAGTAAAACATAGCTATCGTTTAGCGAAAGGAAGCATGTTAACTTTATGGCGCAAAAGATAAAATTTTCTTATCGATGGTTTGTGTATTTCCTTTTCGGAAACCGATGAATAGATGTTACACCACACAAATTAATCGATCAGTTAATCCAAACGAGAAAAATTACGGGAAATGAGTAATATTTTTCACACTTTGTGTAAATTGTTTCACTACAATCGTTCCCCATTTTTATTTTCGGATAAATTATGTATATTAACCAGTAGATAAGCAAAGCAGGCACACAACCAGATGTTGTAAAATGCTTTGCATAAACAAATTGGCCTGATTGTTGCAAACTTTCTTCACCTACAACCATGAACAAACACCGCGGAAAATTAGTTGAAAACTTTGTAAGAAAGACCGGCATCAATATAAGTGATTTAGCCAGGAGCTTAAGTGTTGACCGTAGAACCATTTACAATTGGTTCAAACAGGAACAGTTGAGTGAGCCCGTCATTTACCGCATAGCGGTAACGTTGAATTATGATTTCTCGGAAGAATTTCCGGGATTATTTGCTGCTGAAGATCTTAAACAACGCACGCAGGCGAAACAACCAACAGATCATCGTGAAGACGAAAAGTGGAAAGATAAGTATATCGATCTCTTGATCAAATACACCCACCTGCTCGAAAATACCGGCGCTAATGCAACAAGCGATCCTAAGATAAAACATCTCGGCGGCAGGTAGTTTATTAGTTGTAAATGTGTTAAAAAGTTTAATCGACAGTCCCCACGTCGGCAACCTTTTATAACTGACCATTTCTTAAATACCACGTATATGTTAACATACTGTTTGTTAATGGCATGCTACATGGCTGCTTTTAACGCAACGGTTATGCCGGCATATTAAGTTAATGACAATTTCAGTTTCCCTTAAAAAGAGACCTAATTTAAAACATTCACTTTATTACGTTGAAGAACCTATGCTTATATCCATACTCAATAAAATCAAACATAAAGCCGATCGTGTTTATATCCGTTACTTTTATGGTTTATTTTCCGATCCGCAGAGTAAGCAATCCTCATTCGCGGTAATAGGCGAACTGGGGCATGGCAGGCCTTATGTAAAACAATATTTAGGCTCGCAAAATTTCAGCCTTACCCGAAAGTATTTTTCAAATAATATCGCTACGCAAAAAGAGCGGCTTAACAATACCGGCTTAGTTGTAGTAACAGAAAAAATGCTGCTGAAAGTACCCGTTGAAGATACCCTGATGGTACCCGACCTGGTTTGGCTCATTATTCCGTTGCCTGCAACATTTGACGAGTACCGCAACGCGCTGCCAAAATCTGCCCGGTCTGATCTTAGCCGCATTAAACGCGAAGGTTATACGCATGCCCTATCAACCGACATCAACTGGGTTGAAACCTTTTTCCATAACTACCACCTGCCTGCCATGCAGCTAAGGCACGATACAGGTGCCTACATTACTCAAATAAACGCGCTTAAAGAGCAGCTAAGGCAAAAAGGATCGGAGTTCATCAACATATACCATAACGATGTATGTGTGGCTTCTATGCTTACGCTGCTTAACGATGGTAAATACACGCTATCGCAAATGGGATGGCTAAACGGCGATTCGGCGCTGGTGCATTCAGGAGCAGTGGCAGCGCTTTACTGGCAGGCTATTCAAAGAGCCTATGAACTGGGCTGCGACCAGATTATTTTAGGTGGCACACCGGCGCACATTGATAATGGCGTACTGGTGTTCAAGGCCAAATGGGGCGCACGTATCAGTAAAGAGAAATTCCATAACATTAATTACCTGCTGATAAACCCGGATAACGCTACCTGTTACAGCTTCTTAACCAGGGTATCCTTAATAGTGATTGGTAAGGAAAACAAGCTGATACTGCTCACCGGCAAAAAGCCCGACGAACTAAAAGTAAAGGATTCTATATTGAAAGATATATCATTTTGGTACGTACTACGCGATAGTAAAACAGCTAAACCCAACCATGATGACTTGCCGCTATCAATAAAGGGTTGGTATGATAAAGTGCCCGTTGCGCTTGCTACTGCAACTGTTGTAAATACTTTAGTTATTTATTGATACACCAATATCTTTAAAATAGAAATGGCAAGGGCTTAACACCTTGCCATTATTGTTTGCTGTAAACTATGAAATAAGCTTATTTATTGATCAGTTTGTTTCCGGTAATTGCCACGTTACTGCAATCAACCAACTTTAAAAGATCCTTCACATCGGCAGCATTAGCCACATTGATGGTATTGTTGGCTATAGTTATATGAGTAGTACTTTTAGCGGCAAACAGTTCTTTATCCTTTAGCTGAAAGGTGTTGTTCGTTACGTTTATATAAGCGTGTACGGGTTCAGGGCCATTAACCGTATTTTCGGGGTGAATAAAAATAACCGGACCACCGCAGAGGTTAAAGTTATTATGACTGATGGTTACATTGGTAACCATACCCGATTCAAACCAGCTCGATGCATCATCACTAATAAAAATGGGGCTCATGTGTGTTTGCTCGAAGATGTTATGCTCAATCAGCACTTTGCGCCTTGTGGTAGTGAGTATGCCGCGTGTAGGTATGCGGGTTACCGTGGTATGATGTATCCAAACCTGCGGTGTAGCTGTAGCATTTTCTACCACCAACCCCTCTTTTACTCTACCTGATAATGGCTTTTTAAACGTGAGCAAAAACTCTTTATCGTTAAGTTGTTTTGCTACATCAACAACATTGTCTTCAACAGTCAACAGACTTTCCGGGTTAATAAAACTTACACTGTCTTTAGCGGCGAAGACTTCAAAACCAAATGTTTGTCCGTGCATAAACTTAACCTGCACCTGGTTGGGCGCAAGTATTTTTGTTATTTTCAGATGGGTTCCATGCACGTTAACAGCATCATCATTAGCTGCCGACAGGTATGAGTTAGCCACTTCTATCTTGCCGCTGCATCCCGAAAAGTGTAATATATCCGCCCATGCCGCGCAGGTACGCCCGGAGTTTTCGGCAGGCTTTACCACCACCTTATCCATTTTAATGTTGCGGCAATACTGACTTACCATGCCCATGCCGTGCATAAAATAAATGCGGATATTATTTAGCTTGATGTTGCTGCTGTAGCGCATAAACACACCGGCGCAATCCCGCGTTACATCCCGGTTTTGGTAGATATTGCCCTTTACAAAACCGGGATTATTTTTGAAATAGATGCGTGCATTACGCCCTTCGCCTGCAACAAAACGAAGCTCCTTCATGGGCATATCCATACGTTGCAGGTCATTACTCTGCGGGTTAAGCACCTGCCAGTAACCATCGGGCTGATAGCTCCAGCCATCGCCTATCCAGGTAATGAGGCTGTCCTTAATACTAAATTTTGAATCCGGATGAATAGTAACATCGGCATAACCATCACCTACATCAATAACCTTTAATTCAGATACAGTAGGCCGGTTATAATCAAAGCTCAGGCCGGTGATGCTGATATTATCGCAATGGTCAACCAGCGTTTCAAGCATTTTGCCATGCAGCACTATATTAGCCCTGGTACCCTGCACCTGCACATAACGGCAGTTATCAAAAAAGAGCGCTATGGCTTTGGGTTCGTAAGGTTTATCGTTTGTATTTGAAATATGCAGCTGCTTTTTCACGGCGTCATCCGGAAAGAGATCATACCTGCCGGGGGCCAGTTTTACAGTTACAGGCGCTTGCTTATTTCCCTTCCCCTTTATTACTAACGACTGCCTGAACTCCCCTCCTGCCAAAACTTCCACCACATCGCCTGCCGAAAGTTGCAGGCGGTTAACGGGTACAAAGCTTTTCCAGGCTTGTTGCTTACCGGTACCCGTGTTTTTATCATCCCCGGTTTGGGGGTTTACAAACCAGGTTTTACCCTTAGTTATCCCTTTGGTATTTGAAAAATGTTTGCCCGTTTTAGTTTGGGCAAATAATGTGCAGGTGCCAAAGCATAGCAGTAGCAAAGGCACACAAATTTTTAAGCGCGCAATAATTTTTTGCATGTTTTAGGTTTGTAGTAATACTTTGCGGGGGTTGGCGAATATACTACATAAGCCTATTTCAGCACAGCCTAATTTGAACTTTTAACAATTTTTTGTTCGGCAGTAAAGATAGCCTTAACCTCGGCAGCGCTAAGTGGCGACTTGTAAACCTTTACCTTATCTAATCGTCCGTGAAAAATACGCTCTCCCGGAAACTCTTCATTTTGCCCTAAAAACCATTTACTGGTGTTGGATAGATTCGCGTTCTCATCTGCTATGGTAGTACCGGCTAATATACCGTCAATGTACAATTCCAGCTTTTTGCCATTGCATACGCCTGCTATGTGGTGCCAGTTATTTTTCCAGTTGGCAGGCAGTTTTACCGTACAATCGCCACGGCCCCAGCCACCGGCAAAAAAGGTTAGCGTTTTCTGGTCGGTCACCTGCAACACATGGCTGTCGCCCTTGGTGATAATATCTACCAAACCACGCTCACTCCCCGTTGGGAATATCCAGCCCATCATGCTCAAACTTTCATCCATTTCATCAAGTGCGGCTGCGTTGGGTACTTCAATGTGGGTACTTTCATCGAAAAGCAGTTTGCCGCTTTTTACCGGCTTAGCGGTTACAATATGCCCGTTATTATTAAAGCCCGATGAATCGGCCAGCAAACCATTGGTCGTATACTGCACAGGCGAAAGCTGCAATAACAAGGCATCCATTCTATGGCTGTAAACTTTGTAAACTATCTTTTTACCGCTCACACTCATTTGCTGGAAGCCGGCATGCGTGGTTGATAATATATGCTTCAATTCCTTCTTTTCCCCCGGATTAATAGTTACGGTATCGGTCATCACTAAGGTATCATTCCGCAATATTGGCAAATAGTAAGTATTGGGTTTTCCGCCGATGTTTTGAATGCTATATTGCAAATACTGCTCTTCATTCAGCTTCACCATCGGCTTTACAGTAAGTGATATTATATCAAAGGCCTGTTCAGGTTTAAGATCGCTGTTCAGCACTTCTACCGATACCGGTTTTAAACCTTCTATAGCCAGCGCGTGTTTACCTGTGGCATAAAGCCTGATGCCGATAGAATCTTTCACAGTTACGCCTTGCTCAACCAGGCAATTCTTATAAGCATAAGGCTGTCCGTCTTTTAAAACGATAACTTTTTTCAATCCTTTGCTTCCCTCATTTGTCAGCGAAAACCTTATGTAAAAAAGCTCGTTAGGTAAGGCCTTTGTAAGCGACGGCGCGAAACTTCGCACGGTAAATACCGCCGGAACTTTTGTTTCGGATAGCTCTGTTGTTAGTTTGCTGCGCGGCCAGTTGGTTGGCTTATCAGCAGTGTTGAATGCTATTGTGCCGCCTTTTAACAATATATCATGCGGGATGATCAACTGCTGCCAATCCGCGTCATTTACTCTTAAAGATTGCACGTAAGCCCCATTCTGATCGCTGGTGACAGTCAGCTTATTTTTATTGGGCAGATGCACAGTAACCGATTTAAACAGCGGCGTGCCAATACTGTAATACGGCCTGCCGGGGCTTGAAGGATAGATGCCCATGGCACTGAACACATACCAGCTTGAGGTAGAACCCAGATCATCATTACCGGGCAAACCGCCGGGTGAGTTACCGAACCTTTCGAGCATAATTTTGCTGCACCATTTTTGCGTTAGCCACGGCATACCCGCCTGGTTAAACAGGTAAGGCACATGAAATACCGTTTCGTTATCAAAATACAAAACCTCGTTCGTCAGTACCGAATCCAGCCGTTGGGCAAAGCTTTCAGCACCGCCGGTATAATTGATGAGGTCCTGTACATTATGGGGCACAAAGTAACCATATACCCATTTGTCGCCCTCTTTATATCCCGACATGCCGGGCTGTAACTTTATAACATCCTGGTTACGGGGCAAAAACAGCCTGTCACCTGTGTTAAACAGGTTGCGGTAGTTGTAGCCCCGTTTTTGCGTTAGTTTATAGGTAGCGTCATCGTGCATTACGTTTTTGGCAAACTGCGATAAAGCCCAATCGTCATAAGCGTACTCCACCGTGCGCGTTACCGATTCGGCAAACGTAAACGGGATGTAGCCATTATTGTGATAGCTTACCATATCCTTTTGCAGAAAAGGGCCATCTACAATACTCTTTTTCATGGCCTTATAAGCCAATGCCTTATCAAAGCCGGTTATCCCTTTAAGGTAGCTATCCACAAGGATAGGGATGCTGTGGTTACCTGTCATCGATTCAATGGGCAGGTAGCCCGTTTGCTTATAAATATCCAACATCGATAATATCACGTCCTGCTGTTTATCGGGATAAAGCAAGGTAAGCAAAGGGTGCAACGAGCGGAAGGTATCCCATGGTGAAAACGCGCCGTATTGGTTAGCGCCACTGCGTTTATAGACTTTGCCGTCACCGCCTTTATAGCGTCCGTCGGCATCGTCAATTACCCAGGGTATCAGCAAAGAATGGTACAACGCGGTATAAAACACCGATTTATTTTGCTCGTTGTTATCTTCAACATCAACTACCGATAGATTTTTAGCCCATTCAGCAACAGTTCGCGTGCGTACGGCATCGAATCCCTGCTTGCCAATCTCACTTTCAATATTTTGCTTCGCCGAAGCATAGTCAATAGTGGATGTGCTTAGTTTTATTGTTAATACTTTATTGGCAGCCGTTGCTTTGGCAAAGGTAAATAGCCAGCCATTGGGTAACTTTTGTTTGGCAGTATAGGCTTCTGAAAAAAGCAGTACTGTGTTCCTGTTCACGGCGTGCAATTCGGTTTTCGATGGAAAGATTAATTCACCTGCATCAGCAATAAAAATTTGTGGTTGATTGCCTTTGCTAAATGTAAAGCGAAACATACCCGTACGGGCGGTAGCGGTGGCTTCAGCAATGGTATTATCATCGTTAAAAGTTACCTTATAGTACCCCGGCGAAGCGGTTTCATCAGCATGTGTAAACCTGCGACTGTAATTGCCCGATGTAAGTTTGCTTCCGATTACTACCGGCATGATATGCAGTTTACCGGCCGAACCTTCCGGAAAGCCGCTCATGTGCCCGAAACAACTGAAGAAGTAAATGACAGAATCGGCATAATTGTAGCCCCTTGCCCCTGTTAATCGCGTTTCAGGGCTCAACTGGATCACGCCCGATGGCGCTACAGCCCCCGGATAAGTTCCACCCGCGCTTCCCCAACGTGTGGGCACATCGCTTTTAGCCGAACCAATAAAAGGGTTAACGTATTGCAAATGGTTTTCACCGGCAGGTTGCGCGTTGGCTTGCAACATCACAAACAGCAATACCGGCAACAAAAACAGCTTGATTTTTAACAGTGTACTACAGTGCTGCTTCATATTTTAACGTAGATCTTTCTTTTATCCAACACGTAAGCCACCAGCCAGCACAGTAGCATATAGCAAAGTGCAAAGCACAAAGTACCAAACGAACCCGGGAACACCCGCTGAAAGAGCACCTGGTTTATCCAATCGTACAGACTAAGATCTGTACCCACCCTGATGGTGATGATAACGGTAAATAACAGTTCGGATAGCAGGTAAATAGCCAGCGAATTACGACCGAACGTGAGGAAAAAGTTAGTACCTATATTCTTATTTTTTATCTCAATAATAAAGAGCAGTAAGCCCAGTATAGCCAGATCGATACCGATGGTTAACAAGGTGAAGGTGCTTGTCCACAGTTTTTTAGCGACAGGGAAAAACTGCCCCCAAAACAAAGCGATGCAAATAAGCGCCGCGCCGTATATAAACAGCTTTGCCACGCTCTCGTAGTTTTTCCCTTTTTGCTGAATAAAAGCTCCGGCCAAATAACCGCCTATTACATTTACTATAGCGGGCAACGTGCTTAACAACCCTTCGGGATCAAAAGCTATCGGACCGCCTTTATCATGGTACAGGTGCGCGTTGCCCATTACAAAAATATCAAAACTGGTGCCTACGTTGCCCAGCATGGTATACTCGGCACCTTGCGGGCCAAAGTACAGCAGGATAAGCCAGTACGCGATCAATACCAGCACCGAGATGATCACCGCGGCCTTGCGCGAAAAATAATGCACGATCAGTGCACCGAAAAAGTAACAGAGCGCAATACGTTGCAGCACCCCCATAATACGCGTGGTGGCCAAAGCATTAAACGCCCAGCCCTCGCCGGTACGGTGCATAAACGGAAACCAGTACATAAGGTAACCCAGTAAAAAGATAATGAGCGTACGTTTAAGTATTTTGGTGATGAAAGCCACATCGCTTTCGTATTTCTTTTTTGAAAAGCTCAGCGCGTTACCAACCGCGAAAAGGAACGACGGAAAAACCAGGTCAGTAGGTGTAAAACCAAACCATTGGGCATGGTCAAGCGGTGCCCACACCGCTGCGCCCGAACCCGGAGCGTTCACAATGATCATGAAACATATCGTCATACCGCGAAAAACATCGAGCGCGGTAAATCTTTGGCTGGTAGCAGTCATCTTTATGATCTATTTTTTTATTTAATATCTGCAATTATATTCACCTTTTTACGGCTTGCTTCAGGCTCTAAAAAGATGCTTGTTTGAAGCGGTGTTTTACCGTCCTCATCATAAACCACTAATTCGTTAGCGCCTGCGTTGAGCCAGCATTCGGGGATATATAAACCCGGCGCGGCTGCCTTTTCGGGATATCTGCCCAAATTATGTCCGTTCACCCAAACAGAGCCATGGCCTAAACCTTTTGGGTTGAAGCGCCATATTAAAGTATGGTTTTTATACGGAGGAACTGTAAACATGGTACGATAAAATACCGGGCGATCAGTAGCTTTACTATTCACTTGCATCGCTTTCCAACCACCTTCAATACTACCGGGACCGCCCTTCATTTGCCATCCGCTTATGGCAGGCACATTGCCAATGGTGTTGATCTTCACTGGCTGATCTATCCCGCCCTCATTAGAATAGTTTTCGATAAACACATCCAGATTGATGGCATTTTTAAGTATTGCTGCATCGTCTATCACTATCTCGAAAGGCTGGTTCCAGCCAACGTGACGATGAACTTCTTTACCGTTGATAAACACCACCGCGTTTTCATCAACGCTTTTAAACTGCAACACTATTTTTGATGTATGCTGCGGAGCGATAACATTATGAAACCACGCGTAACCTTCGCTCAAATTAAACACATCGGCACCAATTTTATATTTGCTGTATGAAGAAGTGCTAAAAGCAGGCGGACCTTTTTTATCGTCGTTCTTGGCGGCTTTTACAAAGTACCAATCTGTCAATTCTTTAATGAACGGACCGCCTGCTTTTATAAGCGCCGGGCCGAAAATGCCTTTGCTATCTACCTCATCAAGCGGACCGATGTATGCGGCAAGCTTATCTCTGCCCTCGTGCGCAGTGAATATGGTTAGTTGATGCGTTCCTTTTTTAAGGTTGAGCGATACCTCACCTTCGTTCAGTTTCCAGTTGGCGGCGGCTTTGCCATCAATAAAAGCTTGCCCCCTGCCGTTGCCTTTCACCTGCAATATGTATTTGCCGGTGGCTGCAACTTTCAAGCTTGTTTTGTACCAGGCATCGGCGGTAACATCGGCATCGGCACCCATAGGTAATGGGTTCGCGGATGTGGTCCAATGAGTTGTTGCCGAAAGCCAGCCGGTTTTGGTAGTCCATTTGCTTAATGCAACAGGTTTAACCGGAGCAATAGCAGGTATAACCGGTTCGTTAAGGTTGATGGTTTTATCGCCTGTATATAACAGCTTGGGATATTGTTCTTTTGCCGATAACGGAGATTCTGTTTCGACAGTTAGTTGTGTGCCTTTCAGCTTAATATCATGTACATAGTCGGCTCCGCTGATTATCAAATTTTGCCCGGTTGATTCATCGATAAAAGTCCTGTCTGTCCAGGCCCTGTTCATGGCCAAAACGCGCACTATTTGGTCGCCGGTTTCAAACATGTATTCTTTGGGCTGATCGATGGCAGGCATCAACTCATCAAGCAGTAAACGATTACCCGTAAGCTTAAAAGCCGGAGATAACATATCGGGTGCCGATTGCACAGTAAAATCCAGATACAGCCTTGCGCCCTGTTCGGCATCGGTAATTAGGGTAGTAGTATTGCCCTGTTTTACAATGGCGTATATCCGGGTAAGCGCCCGGTTAAGTGTCACCTGCTGATTAAGGCGGTATTGATGCACCAGCGGATAGATCTCGCCGGGAGAAATGTTCAAGTTGAAATCGTTAACAGAATCAATGTTCAGCTTCGCTGTTATGGCTTGCTTACCGGGGTTGTCGATAAAGATCAGACTACCTTCAGGGCTTTTGCGCGCGCTGACTTTTAACGCGGTATCAGCTATTATTTTACTGTACGATGCGGAATCATTTACGCTGTTCTCCAGTACATCCTCAAAGCTCCGCGAAAACCAGGAAGCCCGCTTAAAGGCATAATAAATTGGCCGCAGGTCACCGGCCTGCCCAACAGCCGCGCCGTAATCATACGAGGCGGCATCCTCATCATTATTGGTATAACCAAAGTTTGAGCCGCCATGCGCCATATAGTAATTATAACCGTTGCCGCCATGGGCGATGATCTTCCAGGTACGGCGATCATATACACCGGCATCGGCAGGTTTGGCACCATACTGGTTATACCAAACGCTCCAAAACTCGGTAGAAAACCAGGGATTGGGTCGTTTCGCGTCATCCAAATGCCCATCACCCGCCGGGTCGCTGGCGTGGTGCAGGCCGCTGAAAAAGTACGGCGCTTCCATCCCCATTGATAGCGCTTTGGTTTGCAAATGCTTAAAGTAATCATCGGGCATATCGGTACCCCAACCCTGCGGGTGCTCGTTTTCCAGTTGTATTAATATCACCGAGCCATTATGGTTGATCTGATGCTTAAATACGATCGGCAGCAGCTTATCAAAAAAGCGATCAACATACTGCTCAAAAAGCGCGTTATGCTCGCGCACGCGCAGCCCTTTTTTAAACTTGAGCCATATCGGGTAGCCGCCGCTGTCCCACTCGGCACAGTAATACGGCCCAACCCGCACAATGGAATACAAACCCAACTCCTTCACTATGCTCAGAAATGCGTCGAGATCGGCATCGCCACTAAAATTAAACTTGCCTTCAACCGGTTCGTGAAAGTTCCATATCGTGTACACCTCCACGCAGTTAAAACCTGCACGTTTTATACGCATTAATCGGTCGCGCCAAAGCTGCCTTGGCACCCGCGCATACTCCAACCCTGCCGATACCAGGAAGGTACGCTTGCCATTCACCATGAAGCCCTTGCTATCAAAATCAATAAATGATTTAGCGGCCGGTGCGGGTTTAAATATATGATCGTTCACCTGCTGCGCCCTCGTTATAGCGGGATATAGCAGCAGGTAAACGGTAATAAAAAATAAATATCTTTTCATTAATAAGCGGCGTCTATAATGCTGCTGTATTTAATAAACATCGCCTTCGC
Organism: Mucilaginibacter sp. GW821-FHT07G05; assembly: GCF_059418565.1. NCBI lineage: Bacteria > Pseudomonadati > Bacteroidota > Sphingobacteriia > Sphingobacteriales > Sphingobacteriaceae > Mucilaginibacter > Mucilaginibacter sp. GW821-FHT07G05. The sequence goes on from NZ_JBWKQC010000005.1 coordinate 134,882, forward strand.
CACATCAACAGGGTTGCCTTTGGTAGCGTTTGGATAGGCATTATCGTGCTTATTTACCCATTGCCACTCCCAGTTTTTAACCTGCTTGTCAAAAGCAGTCTCATTAAATGGCGTTTTAGCAGCCAGAGACTTGCTTAAACCGGTAAAGTACAGTTCCCAACGGGGTTTGTAATAACCTTTGATCAACCCGGCCCATTGCCTGTTCGAGTATTCGCGCAGGCCGCTTTCTTTATCGCCCCAAAGAGTTACCAGGTCGCGGGCATTAAACTCGTAAAGGTCTTGTTCTTTGGTGGTAACACCATTGGCACGTGCTTCGCTGATCCATTTACCCAGTAGAAAATCTTTACGGGTGGCTAATAGCTGGTCCATATCATCCATTAAGCGTAAAAAAGCCGCGCTTTGTGTTTTAAACTCGGCCGCGTCATTGTTCTTATAGGCCGCTACCCATTTTTGCTGCAAAGGCGTGGCGTAATTAGCCAAAACCTGTCTTGTTACATCAATCAAGTCGTATTGAAAACCATCACTTTGTTGCAGGCTGTCGGCAGCGGTTACCAGCAGGCCCCATGCTTTGGCCAGTTCTTTAGGATCATAAGCTATTTTGGTGAGCACCCTGTCTACCACAGGCTTTTGAGTTGGGCGCGCTACTATGATAGATTCGTTACCACCTTCGGTAAGCGGGCCGCTGTAAACCGTGTTCAGTAATATATGCCACGCTTCGTCGGCCTTGCTGTTATTGCTGCCGTAACGGCGCAGTGCATAATTCTTTAACCAGGCATCGGCATCAATAGGCGTATCGCGCCAAACGTTCTCCAGCATAAGGGCAAACAACGCCGGGTTTTGTTCAATACCTTCGGGAGTTAAACCAATACCCATCATCCGTTTAGATTCCGGGTCGTGCAGCGTAACAGCCGGATCAGATGCCACATGGCGCATACGGCCAAACATGCTGATGTTGCCGCCAAAGTTTTGCAGCAGGTTCCAGATCCAAGGTTTACCATAATAAGCCTCGGTACGGTTCCATACCGGGTGCGATTCGCTGTACAGATCAAGCACGATCATCTGGTCATCGGGCACCGCGTTCAGTAAGGCTTTAATTTGCTGCGGCTGCCAAAATTTGTTGTTGTAATGAAACATCCAGCCCTGCATTACCCATACCGCCTTTGGGTCGGCAGCGGTCATCGATCTGAATACTTTTTTACTCATGCCATCCAAATACGTTGAATCATTTGTAGGCGGAATATTCTCATTAAAGGTATCGGCCGAATACAGGTGATCGGTACCGAATTCTTTGGTTTGTGCGGTGATATATTTTTTGCCGATGGTTTCGAACAGGGCATCATCCGGATCGAGGATATATACATCCGGGAAACCGGCATCCCAATTGGTCTTTTTAACTTTAGCCTGCGGAAATTTATCTTTAAACGATGGCGGTACGTGCCCGGTGAAAGATGACAATACCGGTTTCATACCGAATGAACGTTCGCGCTCCAATATCTGCTTTTGTAATTGCTTGTGGGTATCTTTCCAATGCTGCGGCAGCGGACCACCCCATGCATCAATATTCCCCATCCAAAACCACGAAAAATAAGCCGGGCCACTAAAAAAGGCATCCAGTTCTTTATCGGTAAAGCCCATTTCTTTATAAACCTCCTGCCATATCGCTTCTTCGCCGGTAATGGCCAGCGGCATGTTGATACCGTTAAGGGCCATCCAGTCTATCTCTTTTTGCCAGCGTTCCCAGTTCCACCAGGCCATGGTGTAGTTAAACGTACAATAGTTAAGGTAATAACGATAGGTATATGGCGTAGCCTTGTGTACTTTTTTGGTAACCGTGGGCAGTGTGGCGGGTAGTTTTAAGTTGGTGCCATTCCAGCCGATATCGCAAAAACAATAGTTTTTCAAATAGTAGTTCAATGCCGAAGCTACCGAAAGTCCATTGTTGCCGCGTAATACTATCTTATCCTGCCTGGCATCCAGTTCAAACACATCCTTGCCGTTTACCTGCGGTATCTCCTCAATAACAAAGGCCGATGCCCTGCCGGGGATCACCCGTTCTATAAAATCGGTCATCGCCTTTTGATCTACCTGGGCGAACAATGGGAAACTCAACAAAAAAGCAAAAAGTGTAAACAGGCCTTTCTTCATCATTATTAAAATGAGTTTTTATGGGGTTGATATTAAAAAAATTGCCGGCAGTAAATTAGCTGATCTGCTCAAATTAATATTACTGCCGGCAATTACCGGGTATACTTTATTTAAAAGTTAGGATTTTGAACTAAAACGCCCTTACTCTTATCAATCTCCTCTTGCGGAATTGGATAGTAGTAGTGCTTAGGGCGTATAAAGTTAATCGTCTTATTTCTGTCAAGCGGCGCTTTTGATACCGGCAGGTTATAAATAGCTGCTATATCAACAATTTGCGCTTTATCCCAACGCATCAAATCCTGGTGGCGTTCGCCTTCTCCGGCCAGTTCAACACGGCGCTCGTGGATAAGTTGGGTCATGCCCGCGCCTGATACCGGCGGCAATGCTGCCGATGCACGTCTGCGTACCTGGTTGATCAACGCGTCGCCTGCGCCTGCGCCTTGTGTTCTAATCTGCGCTTCGGCTACCAGCAGGTAAATATCTGCCGAACGCATCAATGGCACCGCGTAAGTATGATCCGGACCACCACCTGCTGCCTCGGTATTAAATACCGCGTATTTGCGGAAGCTGTAACCTGTAGCAGAAAGATCGGCAGTGAATGTGGTTAAACCTTTACCATCACCCAAATCCATCTGGTCGCCAACGCTTAACAGCGTAGCGGCTTTGCGCGGGTCATTAGCCTCAAATTCATCTGCCAAACCTTGCAGCGGCTGGCTAAAACCATAACCACCCCATGCACGCGGAATGTAATAAATGGTATAATCGTTTTGTATTACGTTTTGTACTGCCTGCACCGCGAAGAGTATCTCTTTGCTGTTCTCGTTAGCACGGGTAAAATTGTCCTGGTAATTGGCGGCAAGCGCGTAGTTGGCATTTGATATTACCTGCTGACCGGCGGCTATGGCTTCAGGGAATTTTTCCCAATACATATACAGCTTGGTAAGCAAGCCTAACGCGGTGCCTTTACTTACACGGCCCCTATCTGTAGGGCCATAGCTTTCCGGCAGCATGTCAACAGCCTGTTTCAAATCAGACTCAATTTGTTTACGTACATCTTCAACAGATGATTTGGGCACATTGAAATTCTTATTGGTATAATCATCTTCGGTAATGATAGGCACTTCACCATAAATTACCATTAAACGCCAGTAGCCAAAAGCACGGAAAAAGTAAGCCTCGCCCATGCTGCGTTTTTTAATGGCATCGGTGATACTGGTGATCTTGGCTATGTTGATGATACAGTTGGTTGAACGGTTAACGGTTTCGTATTTCCATTTCCAGCTATATCTTACCTGCGCGTTTGAAGCGTCGTAGGTAAGGTTTTCAATCGCTTCGTCTTCACTGTGGTCGCCAGAGCGCCAGTAATCGTCAGACGCTATATCGAAAGTGGTTTCGGCGTGTGATATATAATCTTCGCCCTCCAGCAAACTGTAAATACCTGTTATAGCATTTACGGCATCAGCCTCGTTCCTGAAATAATTATCGGTATTGTACACGCCTTTCTGATTAAGGTCAAGCGCTTTTTTACAGGCAGTGGTTAAAGTAATAACCAGCGCCATTGTTATATATACTATATGTTTTGCTTTCATGAGGTTATAATTTAACTGTTGCACCAAATGTAATTGTACGTACGGCAGGGTATTGCGCTACGTCAACCCCTCTTTGCACATTGCCGTTGGTATAACCAAGTTCAGGCGTGTAACCTTTGTAACCGGTTATCATAAACACGTTTTGGCCCGATGCATAGAACCTTACACTGCTTAACGCGGCTTTTTTAGCCCAGCTTTCCGGCAAGGTGTAACCGATAGTGATATTCTTCATACTGAAATAGCTGCCGTTTTCAACGAACAGGTCAGAAGTACGATAATTATTATTAGCGGCATCAAGCGTCATACGCGGTATGGTGTTGCTGGTTCCGGGACCGGTCCAGCGGTTAAGGGTTTCTGCATACATATTGAACGGATAGGTAGGGTCTATACCCTGCATCCTGTCGGCATTGTAAAGGCTTACACCAAATACGCCGGTAAAATTGGCTGCTAAATCAAACCCTTTATATTTTACGCTACCCTGTAAACCCGCGGTTACATTTGGGTTGGGGTTACCTATGTTGGTACGGTCAGATCCGTCAATTACACCATCATTATTCAAATCGAGGAAACGAACATCACCCGGTTTTATACTTGCTTTACGCGAGTCATTTACCAAGGCTGGGTCGCTGTCAATTTCGGCTTGCGTTTGGTAAAGCCCGTTTGTTTTCCATCCATAAAAAGACGCGATAGACTGTCCTTCATAAGTTCTGGAAATTTCCTGGCTCGAACGCCCGTACACTGTTGAACCTACGTAACTACCAACACCATTTAACTGCGTTACCTTGTTTTTGATGAACGCGGCATTGGCGCCTATGCTATATTTCACTTCATTGCCACCCTGGTAATTTACTTCAACCTCAATACCTTTGTTATTCATTTTACCTATGTTCTGATCAGGGATTGATACCAAACCATAAGTACCCACCAATGGAGGCGTTGTTAACATATCCTGTGTGTTTTTATTGAAATAGGTTAACGTACCATTCAATTGATTATTCAGGAAACCGGCTTCCAAGCTGATGTTAGTCATTTGTGTACGCTCCCAATGGATATCGGGGTTAGCGATAGTAGTAATTGCCGAACCACTTACACCGGTACCACCGAAAGCATAACCGCCATTACCATAGGTATTGTTAACAGTAATCAAACTAAGGTATTGAAATGGCCTCACACTTTGATTACCCAATTCGCCCCAGCCGCCTGTTAATTTCAGGTTGCTTATCCAGTCGATCTTTTTGATGAATGGCTCGTTAGATAACCTCCAACCCAATGAGAATGCAGGGAAATATCCCCAACGGTTACCGGGAGCAAAACGTGATGAACCATCAGCACGGAAGGTTACAGTAGCCAAGAAGCGACCGTCGTAATCATAAAAACCCCTTGCGAAACCCGATGCCAGCGAAGATGGCTGTGCAAAGCTTCCGGTAGCATTAAGCAGCGATGTTCCGTTATTAAGTATACGCTGGTCAAATGAGGTGTCATCAAAACCCACGCGGCCTGCGCTAAAATCGCTGCCTTTAAAGTTTTGGTACGAAACACCACCGGTAAGTGTTATATGGCTTTTATTCAGTTGCTTATCATAAGTTAAAAATCCTTCTACCAGTTGTGAAGATGCTTCAGTTTCAGTTTGTGTTAAAGTTGAAGCGGTAGTTTGCCTTACCTGGTTAACATCGGCAATGCTGAAATTATAAGCGCGGCCAATAGCACCGTCAAAAGCATAATTAACCCTGAATTTCAAATCCTTAATAATACTAACCTCAGCAAAGGCGTTGGCCAGCACCCTGTATTTACGGTTAAACCTATCGGCTTGCTGAATGGTTGAATACGGACTATTGATATCGCCTAACTGGCTGTTGGCCTTCGCTGTACCATAGGTACCATCGGGGTTAACCAATGGGATTGCCGGATTAAAACGCAATGCCGAGAAGATTAAGCCTGTTTGTGAGTTGTTGTTATCAAAGCCGTTATTATCGGCAAAGGTAAGCTGTACATTCTCGCCCAGTTTTAACCATGGTTTTACTTTGTGTTCTGAGTTGATACGAACGCTGTAGCGTTTAAAGTCCGACTTATCGATAATACCCTTCTCATTATATATAGAGGTAGAAAAGTAATAGTTTGATACATCGTTACCGCCTTGTATGTTCACATCACCATTGGTAACATGGCCTGTACCCATAATGGCACGTTGCCAATCTGTACGCTGTGTAGCGTAATAGTTATCGTTCCAGATATCTGGAATATCCTGACCATCATTAGTGTAACGCTCACGCTTAAGCTGATAAAGATCGGGCGCTGTTAACAAGCTGATGTATTTAGTAGAGTTTGAAAAACCACTGTAAAAATTAACTGTGGTTGAGAGCTTTTGGCTGTAAGTACCCTTTTTAGTAGTTACCAATACCACACCGTTAGCAGCACGTGTACCGTAGATAGCACTCGACGAAGCATCTTTCAAAATGTCTACCGAAGCGATATCATTAGGGTTAATATCATTTAACGCGTCGGGATTGCTTGTAGGCACACCATCAATAATAATGAGCGGGTTGGCATCGTTAAGCGTACCTGTACCCCGGATCCTGATGCTTGGCGCGGCACCCGGCGAACCATCGTTACGTACAATGTTAACACCACTGGCCCGGCCTTCAAGTGCCTGGGCAGCAGTACTTACCGGTAAATTCTGCAAGTCGGCACCCTTTACACTGGCTACCGAACCTGTGATATCAACCTTTTTACTGGTACCATAACCTACTACCACCACTTCATTAAGCGATGATGGCAGGCTTTTCATAGTAACGTTAAGCGGCTGATTACCCGTAATGGTTACCAGCTTTTTTTCGTAACCTATGTAGCTAAACTCCAGTATACCATTAACAGGCGCCTCAATGCTGAAGGCACCGGTAACATCAGTTGAAGTAGCAATATTAGTACCTTGCAAACGCACGGTAACACCTATCAGCTCAACCCCGGCGGTATCAACTACCTTACCTTTTATGGCTACCTGGCTATCGGCGGCTTCGGGTGTGGAAATTACCACCACATGATCGTCAGAGAACTTGTAGGATAGTTTATTGCTGATAATAAGCGCCAAAACCTGTTCAACAGTGGCATCCTTAATATCCACGTCAACCTTGCCCAGCTTTTTGAGCGCAGCGTAGTTGTAAAAAAAGCGATAATCGCTTTGTTTTTGCATTTTGGTTAGTATACTGCTCACTTCCGTTTGCTTTATACTAAGGGTAAATTTTTGCTGCGAGTACACATGCGCGGAAACCTGCATACACGTAACAAGAATTAAAAGGAAAGTTGCTTTCATTAGCAATATAACTTTTAGGCATACAGAGGCACCCGGACTGGCAAATGCCCTTCTTAATTTTTTCATTACTTTTGTTTTGAAAATTAATGGATAGAGTAAGTCGCCGTCGAAAATCGTCTTACTCTCAATACTAAATCCCAGATTTTTAAGGGGAAGAGGTCGTAACTCTTCCCTTATTTATATCGGGTAATTTCAGGAATCTGTCAGGTAATTTTTTTTGTTCATACTTTAGGGGTTAAGTTATTATTTTAATTAGTTTTTGCTTTTATTTACGCCCCAGGTAAACGGTATCATTAACCATTTTTGCTTGCAAAGGGGTTATCTGCTTCAACAATCCCAGCGCCTTCGGCAGGCTCTCATTCTCCAGTACACCGCTGATCTGCTCTTTCTTCAGCGCTTCATCTTTAAATATGATGTGCACATTGTATTTACGCTCCATAGCTAAAGCCACCTCATCGAAACTGGTATTGGCAAACATGATCTTGTTCTCTATCCAGGCATTTTCCGGATATACGCTCTCCCCTGTTTCGGGCAAGGCGGCCACTTCATATTTTATAGGTGAAACTTCGTTACCAATAGCTTTTGCCTGGTTGGCTGTAAGCGTTTTATTAACCGTCAGTTTTTCGTGCGGGGTAAGGATGATCTTCTTTTCGCTATCACCGGCCAGTTCAACCTGTATCTTACCTTCTAAAAGCGTGGTTTCTATTTTAGCATCAGCACCGTAGGCCTTTACGTTGAATACGGTGCCCAATACACGCACCGTAATACCGGTGGTATGTACAAAAAAGGGCATATCCGCGTTTTTTGTCACCTCAAAAAAACCTTCTCCATCTAATTTAACTTCGCGCTTAGCACCCGAAAAAGTTGCAGGGTACGAGAAATGGCTGCCGGCATTAAGTTTAACCTTTGTACCGTCGGACAGTGTGACCTGCATTACCTTGCCAAGAGGAACATTAATTGTTTGGTAGGCGATCTTTATCGATTCCTGCTTACGATTATAAAAAAAGAAAACTGATATGGCTATCACCAGCATGGCGGCCACGGCGCCTGCCCATCTCATAATGCTGATATGCCTTACAGGGGCTTCGCTAAGCTGAACAACTTCTTCGTTCTGCTCCGCGTTGTTGATCCTGCCCCACAGCTCTTCTATTTGCGATTCAACATTTATATTTTCGGCTTCGTTATCATCCTGAACAATGGCATTGGTTACCTGCTGCATTTTTTTATAGCGCGGAGATTGCTCAAGGAACCGCTCAAGCTCCTTCAGTTCATCTTCGCTGGCCGAACCTGCAAGGCTTTTGGCCATCAGCTCGGTAAATCGTGACTTTCCCATAATATTCTGAAGCAAGGACAACTACGCCCGGGTATTTTCCTAAGGCATTTTAAACTTTTTTTATTTTTTTGGAAGAAACCGTTTATTGGTACGAATTAACAACGCCTTCGATGCGTTTTAGGGCTATGGCCAGTTGGGCAAATACGGTTTTATTGGAGAGTTCGAGTATCGCGGCCACGTCATTACTGCTCAGGCCGTCTTCCTTCACCATTTTAAAGATCAGTTTGCAACGGGGCGGTAAGTTGTTAATGGCCCTGGTAATTTCAAGGTGGAGCTCTTTACTGATGAGCAGTTCGGAAGGGTCGGCATCCAGCCGGAAATACAGTTTTCCGGCAACCGTTAACTCGCGTACCTTGCGCGATGAAACACTTTTCAGGTAGTTAAGGCAGGCATTTTTAACACATACATATAAGTATACCTGCACATTGCGCACCTGGTGCAAGCTATCGCGGTTGAGCCACATGCGTAAAAAAACATCGTTCACTATCTCTTTGCAGGCTTCGTTATCATCCAGAAACGAGCGGGCAAAACGCGAAAGCTTAACCACTTGTGTACGGTATAACGCGTTAAAAGCCGATTCGTCGTGTTCAAAACGAATTAAATTAAAGAGGTCTTGTATAGTCAATTTAAAATCACCGGTGATTTCTTTTATGAAAGCACCCGCGGTGGTGTAGTAAAATTAGGTAATTTTTTACAGCAATTGGTTAAAGTTTACATCGTAACAAAAAACGGGGCTGCTACATTGATGTAACAGCCCCGTTCATATTTTTGTATGAGTTTATTATTTCAGTTTAAAGAAATATAAACGGTTACGATCAACCGAATTGGTTAATGGCAGTATTTTTTGCGCGAAACCGCTTGCACCGTTATCCACTACACCAAAGTCGTCATCGTTTGAAATAACCAGGATATTGCCCGGTAACAAGGCCAAACCTTCGGCCTTATCGTGCGGATAAACAGATGGCAGATCTTTCAATAAGTCGACCGCTAATGTTTTGGTAACCGGTTTAATACCCACGGCTTCTAAGCCGGCGGCGTTGTTCAGCTCTTCAACCGTTTTGCCACCGAATAATTTACCGGTTGGCCCGTTTGCAGGGTCAGAGATATCGGTAGCGGCGCTCAAATCAATCTTGAACACTTTTTTAAACGTAGCCGGGCTGGTGGCATTACCGCCGAAAAGTCCGTCGCGCTCAATGGTTAAAAAGGTGGTTGCGTTAACAGCTACGATATCGCTTACACCGGTAAGGGTAGTGTTATCCATTAAATAAGCGTATTGTTTTGTAGTAGCGGTAGCTATATCAAAAGTAAGGATACGCAATACTACCGAACTTGCTACAGCAGCTTTATTGGGGTTGTACATTGGCGATTGCATCATACCTACCAATGTTTTACCATCAGGTGTAATGGCCAAACCTTCCATACCACGGTTAGCCCTGCGATTGGCAAATACAGCCGGAATTTTACGACCGCCGGTACCTGTACCAAACGGGTTGATACGCTCAATAGTTTTACCGGTAGCATCAAAGTGCGCAATGTGCGGACCGTACTCATCGCTGATCCAGAACGTGCCATCGGCTGCCCTTACCAAACCTTCCGAATCTATACCGTCAGCGCTTGGCGCAATAACGGTACCGTTTAGGTCGTAAGCGGTTTCGCCTGATGCACCCATGCCTGCCGGGTTTGGTAAACCGTTCAGTTTACCGCCTGTGCTATTTTTAAGTTCAATTACCTGCTCTAAATAAAGCTTGCCATCTTTCAACCTGAATTTACCTATCTGCGGATCAAAATCGGGTTTACCGATGATGATAGAATTAGCTGCCGTACCCGCTACGTTCGAGCCACGGTCGGTAAGCATGTAAAATACATCCGGTGAATTTGGATCAGCAGCAACGGCTGAACCGAAGCCGCCATTGTAAACTTTTACACCGGCAGAGGTGGTGAACAACACCGTAGGATCAACGGCCTCGGCCATATCAGGATAGGTAATAGGCGTTACGGGAGTATCATTATGATCTTTTGAACAGCCGGTTGAGGCCACTACAGAAATTACAAGAGCTCTTAGTAAGATTTTTTTCATGTGATAAATTAAAAAGTGATTAGAATCTTACAAGATTATCTTCCGCGTGTGAAGCCAAGGTTAAGTTAAAAACAAGGATTTATAACTTTAAGGTCAGCAAACAGCTTCGGGCGAAAGCGGGCAGAACTGTTGTTGGCCATGAGCGCAAAGGCGGGCATAGCGAACTTGTTGCATGTGGGGAGGAATGAGCAATGGGTCAAAAGTTCCAGCCCCAAGTTCTGGCCGATTTGCAGGGTAATGGCTTCGTGCGGCAAAGAAGCCTTTTGCTGGACAAGCCGTTATTTGCTGTTTATTTGTTTTTTATAGGTGCTCATGAGATCGCTTCGCTTAGTCTGTTACTTTTGAGCTCAAAAGTAATAGGGCACTGCGCCCAAGAGCAGGCTAACGTTAATAATAGCATAAGTGAAACCTAAGTAGAGATTGCTTCGTTCCTCTCAATGACGATACTTTTAATCTACCTCGCAGATCTACTTATTTACAACACCAAACGCCGAAAACTGCGCTTCCTCCGCTGCATTGCCTTTAAAGTGCAGGCCCGCGCGGGGGCTCCTGTCCCATTGGGGTAAAAAGTTAATGTCGATAGGTGTAGCTAAAGTTAAGGGTTGCCATTCGCCGTTGCCTTGCTTGTAGAAGAAACTGCAAGTAGTGCTATTGTTCAGCGAGAGTTTTAATTGTACCGGTGAGCCTGTGGCGGCCTTTGCTTCGGCCAATATGGTGTATTTATTATCTTTTACCTGCCATAAAATTACTTTATCACCGCTGGTGCCAATACCTATAGCCGCGTTGGCATCGCCATAAAAGGCAAGGCCTTTAAGCGCTTCGTTATGGTTGGCAACGGTTGTGGTCATTTCAAAACTACCCGATACCGGCCTGGCGGTTAAAACTATCCCTGTTTCGTTGCCCGCTTTCACCTTGCCCGATAAATGCAACACACCTTTTTGCTGTTTTACTACCGGCCACGAGTTACGGAAATCCCACTGCCAGTATTTACCTGGTGTAGCAGCAGTAAAGGTTTCGTTGATATTGCCTACCGCCGGCCCTGCAATTACCTGCGGTTTAAACACCGGCCAGCCACCTTTTTTTGGCCAGCTCAGTTCAGATAACAAACCTTGCCTTCCGGTGAAAACCGTGCTTTTTTTATTGTAGGCATGGTGCAGGTATTCGTATTTATTATCGTTAATTTTTACGAAGGTACCATGGCCCATACATTTCCAGTTGTCATTTTCTGTGAGTATAGGGTTGTTGCCGTAAACCTCGTAAGGGCCTTTGAAATTTTTAGCGCGCGCTACCCTCACGTTGTAACTGCACTGTACACCGCAACAGTTACCCGCCGAATAGAACAGGTAGTAATAACCATCCTTTTTGATGATGCTTTGCCCTTCCATGCCTATGCGTGGTTCATCTTTCAATAATGAAAACGTTTCGCCTTCCAGTTTTAAGCCATCGGCAGACAATTTGGAACCTAATATTTCAATCGGGCGGTCATCAAGACCGTAAGCTTTAAAGGTAATATACAACTGACCATTATCTTTTATAATGAATGCGTCTATCGCTTCCTTACCAAATTCAACAATAATACCATGGTCGGTAAAGCCCCTGTCGGGATATTTTGAGGTGGCTACGCCGATGAACGAAGTATTGTCAGATTTTCGGCGGGCCGTATAGTAGATGTAATAGGTATCGTTGATCTTATAATACTCGGGTGCCCAAAACGAACCGGACGTCCATGCCGGGGCCTTATCGAAAATATAACCTGTCTGTTTCCAGCTCTTCAGATCGGTTGAGGTGTAAACCGGGAAATGCGGCGCCCACTCCGACGAAGTACCTACCGCGTAATACGTATTACCGCTTTTAATGATCGACGGATCGGCAAAATCACCGGCAATTACGGCACCATCTTTTTGCTGCGCTTGCAGCGATGATGGTTTAAAAGCAAATAATAAAACAACGGATAACAGGCAGGATATAAATGGTTTCATAGCTTGCTAAATTAGCAAACTATTCATAAAACCGATTTACTAAATCTAACAAAATCAATATTTCTCCATTATTTTAACCAGCATTTTGGCAATCAGCGCATGCCCTTTGTCTGATGGGTGCAAACCGTCGTAGGTCATATCCATGGCATCAACCGGGTAAGGGTAATCATCGGTAGCGGGATTAAACGGAATATTGATATAATCGGGATAAGTATAATTTTTATACTCGCCGGTCTTGGGGTCGCGCAGGCGGCGGTACTTCACCGCGTTTTTTGGCGTAATGCCGCTTTTATAATACAAATCAACCAGTTTAAAATTTTCTGCTTTGGCTATAGCCTTAATAGCATCGGCGTAGTCGGATAAAAAGCGGCCATCCTTAGCCTTATAAGAACCGTAGATAATGCTCGACGAATTATTCACGTCAACAAAATCGGTACGCTGCATTGGGGTGATGAGGATAATAACCGCGTCGCTGTTCAAGCTGCGGATCTTATTGATAATGGTACGATAGGCGCCATACACAGTTTGGTTACCGGTGGCATGCTCATAATTGCTCATGGTACCTATTGGCAAACCCGTCCACCAGTCGTTCGTTCCTAAGAACACCGAATAAAAATCGGCCTTTTCCAAGCCCAGGTTATTAATATTGTCAGCAATGCTCCGGGCCGTCCAACCACCATGACCATGATTGGCAAAATGTATGTAGGGCAGCTTTTCAACTACCCTATCCATATATCCTTTTGTTATCCTGTTTTTGGTTTCCTCGGGTTTGCCGTTGTGGTAGGTAATCGAATCACCAATAGCCATCCACGTCAGCTTCTTTTCAGGAGCAAAGGCGGTTAAAGCCGTCATCAGGAACAAAAGCACCAATATTCGTTTCATTAGTATTTATAAGGGTTGATATAAATTACCACAATTTACCTGATATCGCCAAAATAGGCTTTTTCGGTACCATTATCAGTATTATTAAGTACTTGAATTGTAGTTGCCGGGCCAAGGTTTACAGGTGTAACCCATGAACGTAATGCCCATACTATCTTTTTATCCGGAGTAACCTCAATAGCCTGAACCGGCACATTGTTAACATCCAGTTTCTTATCCCATTGGTTAAACCAATTGTTTATCAGTGTATTCCCGTTCGGGAGGCGAACAGCCAGTTGCGGGTCGGTTATTTTGTAGCCGGGGATTTCTTTCAATTGTATATCCCAAACCACCTCGTCCTTGCGTGTAATTTCTTTTACAAAGTTTTGGTTACTGGCCACCAATATGTTACCATTCTTTAACGGCGCTGCCGACCATACACTCGGCACATCTATTGATAAAAGTATTTTACCGTTACTATCATACTCGTTAACCTTGCCCAAATCCATGTGTGCTACCAGCAGGGTACCCGCAGGGGTTAAACGTGCATGCCTGATCTGTCCGTGGGTGCCGCTTTTAAAAGGCAACGTAAATTCCTTCACCACCTTATCAGTTTTAATGTTGATCACGATAACCTTAGCCGGGTTCCCGTTCTGCACAAATACTACATGTTCGGCACCTATAAGCTGGGCAGTATGGGTTTCAAAGCCGTTAGGAGCATCATAATGCCAAAGCACTTTTTTGGCCTTGTTAATTAGGGTGATACCGTACTGATGCGCGAACAGCACATTGCCATTGGCCATTAATATGGCATCGCTTATTTCGCCCCTGCCGGTGGTATCAATGTACTCCCAGGTTATTTTGCCATTACGCACAATGTACATGTTGCGGGCTTGTGCCTCGCCTGCATAAAAGAAATCGAAATGTTTAAGGCCATTGCCGGGCAATATGGCAGGTGCAAACGGCTCATTGGTTTGAGCGAAGGTTATTTGGGCAGAGCAAAATGCGCACAATAACATAGCGAACATTGCAAAACGCCTGCTCCCATTTAATAATGGTTGAGTTTCCATTGCTTAATTTGAGTTTAATTGGTTTATGATTGGCTTATTTAAAAATACGTCAATTACCTGACGTAAAATATTATACAGCCAATTTATAAGCAGAGTGATAAAAACCAATCGATTTAGCAGGTATTTATTTACGCAATCGTTGCCAATTAAACAGTTAGCAATATTATGATGATTATAATGCCGCAGAAACTTCGAGTGTTTGAAAAAAGGCGTCTGTATTTTCAACAAGTGTGGTGGGCAGCTCGCCTGTAAAGGCTTTAAAATCGCGAATAAAGTGTGCCTGATCTGCATAGCCCGCCGCGTAACTGATCTCCGTCCACCGCAGGCGGCTTTCTCTTGCCAGCCTTACCCGTGTATAAGCATTTCTGAAGCGGATAATACGCTGATAGGTCTTAGGGCTGGTACCAAACTGGTCTTTAAAGCAACGTTCCAGCTGGCGTTTGCTGATGTAGAGCCGTTCGCTCATGTTTTCAACAGAAAGGCTGCCCATTGTACTGCGAATGAGGCGGCAAGCCCCTACCACATAGTTATGGCGATTGTCGATATTCCAAGCCAGGGCAAGCAGGTATTTCTCGGCTATCTGTATCAGGCGGCTCACATCAAAAACACCCGTCATTTCATCACACATCAGCTTTGCCGATTTACCAAGCAAATCTTCGGCATTAATTACCTTATTTACCAGCAGGTTAGCGGGCAATTTAAATAGCTCGATAAGGCTTTCGGGTTTCAGGCGTATGCCGAACATGGCATTATCGGTTGACGGTTTCCAGAAGGCGGCATCAGTATAAAGCCCCGTAAAATAAATGCCGGCACTGTCGCGATAAACCCCGTCAGTATCCATAATGGTACAGGGTTTCAGGTTGATCTGAACGATCAATTCAACGGTACCCAATGGGATACAACGTTGTACGGGTACCTCCACGCCGGCTGATGCCTGCATCTCGCAATACCAGTAACAATCAATATAAGGCTGTAAAACGGTTGTTGGTACGTATTCCCTGTAATTCATTATTACTACCAAGACTTAAAAACAGGCGCGAATGTTACAATTGATGTATTAAAAAGGCGATGATTTGCATCATCGCCCGTAAACAAACAAGAAAAGACAAACACTTTTCGATTTAAACGCCCTCGGGCACTACAAAATGTACGTTATGCTCCGGTGCCAGCGCGAATGCTTTCGACAGATCCATGTTGGCGTAGTCGGGTGTTTTCGACAGGTCGGGAATTTGGTTGGCATCAAATACCTGTGTACCTACCGCGCGGTAATATTGTTCCAACTCGCCGGGTAACAGCATGGTAATGGTGCGGCCCGGTGTTGTGCCTACATTTTTAAAGCAATGCACGGCATTTGCAGGTATTTTCACCAGTTTGCCCGGCGCTACCTTAAATGGTTTCGACAGATCGTTCAGGATAAACTCATAGTCGCCTTCAATAATGTAAAACAGCTCTTCATCCGGATGGGTATGCGGCGGCGGGCCCGCACCCGGAGGCGTTACATCCTCATAAATAAAATAGCGGCCATCGGTTTCGTCGCCGGTTACCAGCATGTTAAAAAAGTGCCCGAAAACTATAAATTGTTTTCCCGGCTCCATAGCCGTAAGGTCTGGTTGGGTGTGCATGTTATTGATTTTTAATGTGTAAACTAATTTATTAACACTGCAAAACTACCCCTTGCACCAGGCCTGCCATTGAATAAATGCGACATTTTGCAGGTGCCGATAAAATGTTATCATTCCTACAAATACTCATGCACAGACATGCCATTTCTCAAAACCTCACACCATTGCACATAAATCATCTCAATCATTTGATTATCAATTATATTTTAACAAAAAATTCATTAAAAATTAAAAGAATATACTTAACATTATAACACCAATTACATGGCGAACTATACCCCGGTTCGGTTATTCCCGGCTGCTACTAAGTAAACCCTTAATCACTATATAATTTATGAGTGGCTTTCCTATTCTTGATTTGGTTGTAGGTATTATATTTATCTATTTCCTGCTGAGTATTATTTGCAGTTCAATGGTTGAAATTTTAATTACCGTTGGAAAGTATCGCGCCAAAATGCTCGAAAAATGGCTGTTAACAATTTTTGATAAAGAAATTACAACCTCAAGCGGAAAAAAAGAATTGCTGGGGCAGGCTATTATGGATCACTGCTCTACCACGGCATTATCCTCAAAAGGCTCGTCAAACTCGTACATGGATGCCCGCAACTTTACCGAGGCGCTGCTGGAAAAGGTGACCTTTGATGAAAAGAACCCTAAAAGTATCGCCCACGATCTTACTAACATTGTTACATCAATAGAAAACAGCGATGCCCTGCCAACCGAACTAAGGCGTGTGCTCCTAAGCTATGCCAGCGAAGCAAAAGCCAACTATGCTGCCATAAGCACAAAAACAGCCAGTGAGATAGACCTATTCAAATCAAAGGTAGAAACCTGGTACGATACCAACATGCAGCGGGTAAGCGGTTCTTTAAAAACAAGGCTCGCCCGTCCGTTTACCTTTTGGACATCGGTAGTGGTTGTGCTTTTTTTAAATGCCGATACCGTTAGCATTACACAATATTTATATAGCAACCCTACAGCGAGAGCGCATGTAGCGGGCCAGGCTTATGCCGCCACTAAGGATACCGCACTGATAAAACAAGTACAAAACCTGAAAACCGCGCATGCTACCAATGATACTACCGCCCAAACTATGCAGCAGATCACTGATACTTTATCTGCCCGTGTGAATACATTACGTTCGGCTGAGGCGGCGCTGGATGATGCGATACCTTTGGGCTGGAACAACCGCATTTTTAAAAACAGTCAAGGTGTGTTTTGCTGGTGGCTCATACCAACCAAGGTGGCGGGATTGGCAGCAACGATTTTGGCCATAATGATGGGCGCGCCGTTTTGGTTCGAACTGCTTAATAAGGTAGCCAATCTGCGCGGGAATGGCAACAAACCCGAGCCAAAGAAAGAAGCATAGTATTACAACAACATACATTAAACAATCACAAAAATGGCACATTATATTGTAACCGCAACCGTACTCAACAAGCGCAGATCAATCCCGGCAAGTTTACCCGATGATGCCAGCATTGTTGAAAAAGTAGCAAAAGGCTTTGAATTTGACGGACAGGAAGTAGACGTAGCCAACATCCCCAATCCATCGTTGGGTAAATGGTACCAGGATACCGCTGGTTTCTTTTATTCGGGAAGTGGTGTAGCACTATTTACCCCCGCGGCACCGGTAACGCTGGATGCAGCAAAGATAAAAGCCGCCACCGGCAGCACTTTAAATAACGCGCAAAAGTTTTTGCCTTACATTACCGCCGCCTGCACAAAATACCAGATCAACACGCCGATAAGACAGCTATGCTTTTTAGCCCAATTGGGCCATGAAAGTGCCGGGTTATTTTTCACCGAAGAACTGGCCAGCGGGCGTGCTTACGAAGGTCGTACCGATTTAGGTAATACACACCCGGGCGATGGCATACGCTACAAAGGTCGCGGCCTGATACAAATAACCGGCCGTGGAAACTACAAATGGCTCGGTACCGATTTTGGTGAGGATTTTGTGAATAATCCACCCTTGCTTGGCGGTAAAAATATTGATGTGTGCAGTCCGCAACAGTTAAAATACGCCGCATTAAGCGCCGGCTGGTTTTGGAATAACCGCGCATTAAACGCTATCGCCGATAACATCAATATCCATACATCAATAGAAGAACGCCCCAACCTCGATCATTTTAAACTGATCACCCGCAAAATAAACGGCGGCTACAACGGCCTAAGCGACCGTGTATCGAGGTATAAGAATGGAGTGGCGGCGTTTGTGTAAGGGTTAGGCTATTGTTTTGCCTCATCCAACCCTCTCCAAAGGAGAGAGCTTTATATTTTTATATCATTCCTTTTCTCGTCAGCAAACAGCTTCGGGCGAAAACGGGCAGAACTGTGGAGGCCATGAGCGCAAAGGCGGGCATAGGAACTTGTTGCATGTGGGGAGGAAATGTGCGGCGAAGCATGGCGCAAAAGTTCCAGCCCTAAGTTCTGACTGATTTGCAGGGGATGGCCTTGTGCGGCAAAGAAGCCTTTTGCTGGACAAGGGTTTTGTTACTTTTGCCCTCAAAAGTAATGGGGCACTGCGCCCAAGAGCAGACTAACATTAATTATAGCACAAGAACAACCTAAGTAAATATTGCTTCGTTCCTACCCATGATATGTTAAAAAACCTGTCATTCTAAACGTTTGAAGAATCTTCTTCGCTATGCTTATCTACGATAGATGCTTCGTTCCTCAGCATGACAGTGGAGTGCGTGTGAGCCATTCTCATTTAGCCTTCAAAGCCCCAAAGCAATTAAAAATCAATGACGACTTTTTAATAGCACTTATTTATAACCCTCAATTACGTTCCTGAACCACCATCCTTTGGTTTCGGTTTCAACAATGATAACGTATTCAATACAATAGGTACACCGGCGGTAATAATAGCCAGGTATTTGAGCAGTGTAGAATAGGCTTCTTTTTGTGAAGTGAACAGGAAGATAAGAACAGCTACGATCAGTATCAGCAACGGTACTTTTAGCTTGCCCCAGTTGCCGGTATCTTTAATTTGCTGCTGAATTTGCACTACCTCGGCATGGCCTATAGCGGTAAGTATGAAATTCCTGAACTCGTTATTAAAGATCTTAAGGATATTATTTTCCCTGATAATCAACCCTTTGCTTATCAGCAGTGTGAGATTATAATCGTCGTATGGGTTTACCAGGCCGTCTTCGGCCAAATCGTACAGCAAAAACTTTTCTTCCTTAGTGAGCGATTGCCACACGTACATATAAAAATAGTGTGAGGTTACTCCCAGCTTGGCCGATAATGAGTCGCCGTCAAGTTCTTTTATCTGCTCGCCTTTCTTTAAATTCTCTGCCTGCTTCTCTTTCAATTTTTCCAGTACAGGTTCGCGCAGGCGTTGCAGGAAGTGGGTGTTACGGGTTTCGTATAACAACATGCGTTCCCAGGCAGCCATGTCGTCACTAAATTTGATTTCGCAGTTTTTAAGTCGTTCAATAGCGATATTGAAATGACCTAAAAGCACATGCCATCTTTCCAGTTCATGCTCGGGTTGCCGCTGGTCTTTTGCTTTGTCGCTTTGCTCCTGGTTAAGCGAATCTAAAAAGTTAACCGGGTGCACGGTAGAGATCACCAGTAACTTACTCTTATTTTTTTGCAGCAGCGCTTCCAACAGGTTCAGTTTGATCGTATTGGTTTTCGGGTTTTTAATATCGTATTCAAAGTGATTAACGATGATCAATTTATACTGATCCTTATCTGCCTTCTTCAAAATATCTTCCCATAGCTGCTTTTCTTCTTCGCTATCTTCTCCATTAGGAATCAGGATCATATCTATCACAATAAAAGTAGGATCCCGCTGATCGTCGCCGGCATCAATAATAGGGTTGCCGTTTTTATCATTTATGAGCTCTTTTTCAATAAGCTTCTTTACCTTCCCCAGTTTGCCCGAACCCGGCGAACCGATAAGGAACACCAATGAGTTAAGTGTGTTATGAGTGAGCAGCAGCGTATCAATATCATCCCAATAAGCTTCGGAGGTGATGTTGAGGGCGAATAGCTTTCGTAAAATATGGTGCAGCACAAACCAAAAACCACCCAGTGCTCCAAAAAACACAAGCCAGTAAATAATCCCTACAAACCAATCATCGGGGTCAAAAGCATTAGGCAGTGTATACCAAAGGTTGGCGGACTCCACATGGAAGTGTTTTTTGTTTTGATAGTAATAATAAGATCTTGCTACTCCCTGCTTAAACAGGCTGCTGTAGATCAGCGAAGTATCAGCCGCGTCATGATCAAGCTCCTTAATTTCAGGCATCAGGTCATCGGCCCCTATCATCAGTTTTTTGAATAGCGCGTTGGCACAATAATCATCGGCTGTATTGGCATGATTTATCGTATCGCTCGCAGTATCCACCTTAACTATCCAAACCGAATCGAGGTAAAACCTGGCAGCGCTAAAATGGTCAAGATCAATACTGGTATCCCGTTGCAGGCTCTTTAAAAACTCGGTGTGCCGGTAACGCGATATCAACTTTACCTCGTAGGTTGTTGTAGCTATATAGAACGAAACCACCGGCAGGCCGCTGGTGATAATAAGGCGTGTAAAAGTCATCAATGAAAAACTGCTGCTGAAATTCCAGCTGCCACGGTTATTGGTTGATCTGTTATTTTTCGTCTCCTTGTGGTACCAGCCTAAAAGCAGTAAAATGATACCCAACATCCCCTGAAAAACCAATACCGGGACAATTTTTGTAAAATTTGCCGCGAACAGGTTGATGATAAGCATTACAATACCCAGCGTGATCAGGCCGTTTCTTTTATCGCTGATCAAACCGGGATCGTCCTCTTCATCATAACCTAAAATATAGAGGCAAGTGATAAAGATAAAGCTCATGGTGGCGGCCAGCAGCAAAATGAAAACATACTGCAAAAAAGTAGTGCAGAAAAAGGCGCCAAACAATAATATGATGGTTAAGATATTACCAACCGAAGAAATATTGTACTGCTGATGAAAGCGCTCGTTAGGGCCTATCCACGAAATATCGAAATGTCTTTTTTTGTAGTAACGCTTTTTGTACGATACAATAAACACCAGCAACAATTCTATCGCCAAAATAAAAAAGAACCCGAACAACATAAAATAGCTAAAGCAGAAATTATTGAGTTCGCGGATACCGGTGTAGGCATTATCTTCCAGTATAACCACTGAATAAGGCAGATCGCTGATGGGGCTAACAAAGGCACTGTAATTTTTACCGGCATAATCTGTTTTAAAAAACACATCGGCGCGTGCCTCTATAGCCGCCTTTAAGGGTGTGTGATCAGAAAACTCGTTGAATAAATTCTCGTTCAACTGCCGCGATACGTTAGAATGGTATAAAACCTGGCCGTTCTCGTCAACAATTGAATAAATAAACCCGGCGGGTAATATTGGCCGGTCGAGGCATTTCAGGTCGAATGCGATAGCGATGTAAGGCACGGCTTTGTTTTTTATCGACTCCCTGGCAAGCACAGTAGTAAAAGTACCGGTGGTCCATGAAATTACCTGCTCCAGCGAGAACTTACTGCGGGCATCCCCGTTTAAATAAAATGGCTTTTTATCCCTCAAATTAAGAAAATACGCCCTGTTTGAGAAGTTTCCTGCCGGTGAAGGCTGCCCACCCGGCGACCAGTTGTATACCTCTATCCCTTTTTTATCCAGCTGAAAAATCTGGCTAACGCTGATGCCTTTGGTTATTTTTTTAAGCTGAGCCCCGTAAAGCGTGCCCACCGCGTCAGATTCAATTTTACCTGTGCCCGGTTTATTGATCAGTTTATCAGCGGTATCTAAAACATTATACACCCTGGATATTTCGGCACCGAACGATTTTTTAATTTTGCCTGCCAGTACCTTCCCGGATTTTTCGGTTGCTTTAACACCCGGTCGCCATGAGCTGTTGTAAGAAAAAAGCGCGAAAAACAATATCGACATCAGCAGCATAGATACCCCGAACGATAACAAACCATCGGCCCAGGTAAGCCTGTCTTTATTACCAACCTGATACAGTTTTATCCACGGTAGCGCCAGTATGCCTGCAATGGCTATGGTGAGTAAAAGCAGTACCGCGCTGCCGGGCAGTTTATTCCTTTCGGCATCGTAACTCTCTTTAGTTAATAAACCGGCTATGGTAATAGTAGTAGTGCTGTTAAGATGCAGCTGTTGTATAAATGGTTTATATGTGGTGCCGCTTACAATAACATCTTTTATTTGCCCCTTGGAGAAACTATTTTTTAAAGAATCGATAACGTTGGCCGAAATGCCGCTCGGGAATGTTTGATAAATAATATCCTTGTTGTTGAGAAGGATGTACTCATTAAACATGTCTTTAGACAGTAAGGGCTCCATGAACTGCTGCATGGTGTAGGTCATCTTTGCTTCAGTTCGCTCTTTTATCAGCCGCAGTATCACTTCCCTGTTATTAAATTCAACTGACGAGGTATCGATATTTTTTTGACTGGAGTCTTGCTTTTTGGAGGCAGGGAGCACATTTACATCTACCGTAAAGTTTTGTTCGGGGAAGCTTTTCGCGTAGGTTTTTACGGCTGCTCTCCGATAGTTAGGACTATCGGCCACGTACGCATCGCTCAGCGTTTTTAATAAGGCCAGCGAGTTATCTATTTTTCGGGATACATTGCTTTCAATATTTTGCAATCCACGGAATTGCTTTTCTTCCAGTTCGCGCTGCCTGTTGGGTACATATTTAAAGAAATATATAGCCCCGATAGCCACCAGAAAAAATACGGTAACCATAACAACACCCTGGTTACGGCTGAAAGAGAAAAACTTACTCGACATAGTAAACCTAAAATTGCTTAGTACAAAAAATGTATACGCTTACCGGCCCTATGCATGTCGGGGAGGCCGGGATAGGCTATTCTAACAACCTTGCAGGGGTTTACAAGGTCATTTATATAATTGGTGCCGTTTCATACTTGTTCGACGCAAGCAATATAGTTAACTATTTGAAATTAAACAATATAAAAACAACCAGAAAGAATATCCATTCAACTTAAAAGAATAAGTATATCCCATAAGTTAGCCGGCAATACCATTTCAATACATCTTGTACCGTTTTTGATATTGCAAAGGCGAAAATGCCGTTTGCAGCTTAAACTGGCGGTTAAAATAGGATATATTGTTGAAGCCACATTCAAAGCAAATTTGCAATACGCTCAAATCTTTTTGCTGCAACAGGCCGCAGGCGTAGCTGATGCGCAGATCGTTGACAAATTGGGAATATGTTTTACGGGTGTGCTGTTTAAAATACCTGCAAAACGCGGCGGTTGAAAGGTTGGCCACATCTGCAATTTCGGTCAGGCTTACATCATTCTTAAAGTTATCCAACAAGTAATGATAAATTCGGTTCATCCGTTCGGTATCCTTTTCGATGCTTGCTGATACCTTTTGTTGACTGGACAATAACTGGTAATCGGGCGATTTTGACAGCAGATTAAGGATACTGATGAGGTGCGCCGTGGCATCGGCTTCGTCGGCCTCTACCATTTCTTTCATTTTATATTCGGCTTGTTGGCATACTTCACCACTGAACGACATGCCATGCCCCGACCGTTTAAAAAGCGTTTTAATATTGCTGAACTGCGGTTTATCAAAAAAGGCTTCGCCCAGGCAATTTTCATGAAACTGGATAACGATCTGGTGCACTTCCCTATCCCCGGGTAGGTGCTTGTTATAAAAGGTATGCGGCAGGTTTGGGCCGAACAAACAGAGGTCGCCCGGAAAGAAATCGGCCATGTGATCACCCACATAACGCTTGCCGCTGCTCTTCATCACCAGTATCAGTTCATACTCGGGATGTATGTGCAGCGGAAAATCGTTATACGGAAAACGCTCTTCCTTTACAACGAATAACCTGTTCCCCGTGATTATCTTTTCCTCAAATAGTTTCAAAATATCAAATGTGTATCAGAATTGGCTAACAAAGTACAAGTTTATTGATTTAGTATAGCCCATTTTTGAACAAATTTAACTAACTAATATCACTTACACATGCCACCTCGTAACCGTTTGCTAAAAAACATTATTTACACCATTATTTTAATGCAGCCTTTGGTTGCATTTGGCCAGCGGGCACACATTGCGGTGAATGCCACGCAGGTACTCAACAATATACCCGCCAACCTGTACGGCTCCTGTATTGAAGATGTGAACCACGAAATTTATGGCGGACTGTATGATCAGCGCATTTTCGGTGAAAGCTTTGAGGAGCCTAAGCCGAACCCCTCTTTTAAAAACTGGACGGTATACGATGGTAACTGGACACAAACCAACGACGGCATAAAAGTGAACGGCGGCCCGGGATTTAAACTGGTGAATAACAAACCGCTTAGCAGTGATTACACCGTACAGGTACAACTCAAATTTATTAAAAACGGACTTAATGCGGGCCTGCTGCTTAATGTAGATAAGGCCGGCATGGGTGCCGATAATTTTTATGGCTACGAGGTAAGTATCGACGCGCGCAGGCAAATGCTGGTATTAGGAAAGCACCTCAATAACTGGATTCCTGTTAAGGAAGAAAAGATCAATATAAACGGCAGCGACTGGACTACCCTGAAAATCGAAGTTAACGTCAATAAGTTAAGTGTGTATTTAAACGATGCCAAAGAACCGGCACTTGTTTACACGGATGAAAAGCAGCCTTTACCTGCCGGGAAAATTGCCCTACGTACTTTTGATGCCGAAGTTGAATACCGTTCATTAGCGCTAACACAGGGTAGCAAAACAGAAAAACTAACTTTCGAGGCAGCGCCGGTACCTGCCGTAAGCAGTGCATGGGATGGCTTTAACACTACCCAATCGGGGAGTTTTTCGATAGATACGGAGCATGCTTTTAATGGCAACCAGTCGCAGGTAATTGTGCATGAGGGAGGAAGCGGAATTATCGGTGTGGCCAACAGCAGCCTTAACCGCTGGGGAATTGCATTGAGAAAGGGGCAAACTTTTGCGGGCAGTATTTACCTGAAAGCACAAGGTTTGCAAGGCCCTGTTACCGTGGCCTTGCAAAGTGCCGATGGCAAAAAGATTTACGCCCAACAAAATATAGCCAACATCAGCAGCACGTGGAAAGCTTATCAGTTCCGCCTTACCTCAAATACTACCGATACTAAAGCCCGCTTCGCATTTTATATCGCTAAAAAAGGAAAGCTTTGGGCCGACCAGGTAACGCTGATGACCACCGGTAAAGACCAGTTTAAAGGACTACCCTTACGTGCCGATATCGCCGTGAAAATGCAGCAGCAGGGACTCAACTTTTTGCGCTACGGAGGTACCATGGTTAACGCGCCCGGTTACCGGTTCAAAAAAATGATCGGTGAGCGCAGTAAACGGCCACCCTACAAAGGGCACTGGTACCCCTACTCCACCAACAGCTTTGGCATTGAAGATTTCCTTCAATTTTGTGAAGCGGCAGGTTTTGAGGCCGCCTTCGCGATAAACATTGAGGAAACACCACAGGACGCGGCCGACATGGTAGAATATCTGAAAGGCAGCATTAATACCACCTGGGGGAAGAAAAGGGCACAAAACGGACACCCGCAACCATATAATGTGAAGTACTTTGAAATTGGCAACGAGGAGGTAATATTTAACGGCGATAATGCCGCCGAATACGACCATTATATTGAGCGCTTTACTATTCTACACAAGGTCATGCACGCTAAGGACGCGTCGATAAAGTTCATTAACTCGGCATGGTGGCGCCCCGGATCAGCGAATATGGAACGCGTGTTTAAAGCACTGAATGGCAAAGCCGATTACTGGGACGTGCATACCGACGCGGACGCGCCAAACTCGGGCCTAAAGGTTGACAGTACGTTAACCAACATGCAGGCCTTGTTTAAAAAATGGGTGCCTGATTACAAAATGAAGTGCGCCATTTTTGAAGAGAACGGCGGCAGGCACGATTTGGGCCGTGCGCTTGGCCATGCCACTACCCTTAACGCGGTACGCCGTCATGGCGATTTTTTACTTACCTCCTGCGCCGCTAACGCGCTACAGGCTTTGGGGCAAAATGATAACGGCTGGGATCAGGGTCAGATATTTTACACGCCATCGCAAGTATGGGGCATGCCTCCGTTTTATTCACAACAGATGGCAGCGCGCAATCATCAGCCATTACGCATATCATCCGATGCGGATAAAGGACTTGATGTTACCGCTACGTTGAGCACCGATGGCAAGACACTGGTTATTCATATCGTCAACCCATCTAACCAAACAATACAAACCGACTTACAGATAGCGGGTTTCAAAAACAGGAAACCCACTACAAAAGTGAGCCAGCTTAGCGGTGCCGTTAATGCCGAAAACACGCCCGAACACCCCGACCTTATCAGCACTAAAACAAATGATCGTATATTTAATGGCGATCTTATTCAGCACGATCTGCCGGCCAATTCTTACACCATTTTACGCTTTGAAAGATAATATACAACGCCCCATGAAAAAAGCCCTCTTCATATTGAGTACGCTGCCTGCTGTTCTGTTTGCATTAGCAAGCACGGCATACGCGCAATCATAGCATACCATTACACCTTTAAATTTAAGACAGGTAAAAATTGACGATAGTTTTTGGTCGCCCAAGCTTGATGTTTGGCATAAGCAAACCGTTTACGATGTACTGGATAAGCTGGAGGGCAAATACGAGCCCGATAGAGAAGACTTGATCAAAGAAAAAGCCGAGCGCGGAAGCACCCGTAACGCCTTTAAGAACTTCGACCTGGTGGCCGAAGGGAAAAAGAACATAGGTACAAGTGATGGCCCGCCATGGTATGATGGTTTGGTGTATGAAACTATCCGTGGAGCGGCCGATCTGCTGATCGCCTACCCGGATAAACAACTGGAGCAAAAAATTGACGGCTATATTAAACGGATTGCAGCAGCACAAGCTGCCGATCCGGATGGTTATATCAACACCTACACCACCCTCAACAAACCTAACCAGCGCTGGGGAACAAACGGCGGCGACGACCGCTGGCAGCACGACGTGTACAACGCGGGGATGCTGGCCGAAGCGGGGATACATTATTACCAGGCTACAGGCAAAACCACATTGCTAACGGTAGCTGTAAAAATGGCCAACTATATGTGTAAGGTAATGGGTGATGCACCTAAGCTGAATATAGTACCTGCCCATGCAGGCCCGGAGGAAGCTTTCTTTAAAATGTACCTTCTTTTTAAAACCAAACCTGCACTGGCCGCAAGTTTGAAAACACCTGTAAAAACCGATGACTACTACAAACTGGTAACCTACTGGATTGAACACCGCGGTAATTACAAAGATGCCGACGGTTCGCGCGAAAGGGCAAGCTATGGCAGTTACGATCAGGATCAATCATCAGTATTTGAGCAGAAAACCATTGAGGGGCATGCGGTAAGGGCTACCCTGCTGGGCACCGCCATTGCAACCATAGCTAATTATAACCACGATGCCCGCTACGCCGAAACAGCTAATAACTACTGGAACAACATGATAGGCAAACGCCTTTTCATCACCGGCGGACAAGGCGCTATCGCTAACGACGAAAAATTTGGCGATGATTATTACCTCCCCGAATCTGCCTACCTGGAAACCTGCGCGGCCATAGGCGCGGGCTTCTTCAGCGAGCGGATGAACGAACTACAGGCCGATGGTAAATATATGGATGAGTTTGAGCGGGTGCTTTACAACAACATACTCTCGGGTGTATCGTTGGATGGCCAACACTATCATTACGAAAACCCGCTGATCACCGACAAGCATCCTCGCTGGGTATGGCACAGCTGCCCTTGCTGCCCGCCGATGTTTTTGAAAATGATGGGCGCGCTGCCTTCGTTTATTTATGGTAAAGATAATAACGGCATTTATGTAAACCTCTTTATAGGCAGCACAGCCAATGTAGCATTGGGTAAAAACAATGTCAGCATAAAACAAACTACAGCATATCCGTTCAACGGAAAGATACAGCTACAGGTAAGCAGTACACAGGCTAAAGCATTTAACCTGAATATCCGCATCCCCGGCTGGGCACAGGGCAATGAAAACCCTTTCGGTTTGTATAGCTCAACTAAGGCAGGTAATGTTAAGCTGACCATCAATGGCAAGCAGGTACCGTTAAATATTGTAAAGGGCTACGCGTCGGTTAACAGGGCCTGGAAAAAGAACGACCAGGTAACCCTCGAACTCCCTATGCAACCGCGGGTAGTAAGTCCGCGCATAGAGGTGGCTACACTTAAAAACAAAGTAGCCCTTGCATCAGGGCCACTGGTGTATGCTTTGGAAACTACGGATAATACCGACCTGAATGCCTCCAGCTTCAGCAATGCCACCACATTTAAACCAACATACGACGCTAAATTATTAGGCGGCACCCAAATCATTGTTAGCAGCAACAATGGCAATACCAAAACATTTACCGCCATCCCTTTTTACACATTGGGTAACAGGGGAACATCGGCTTATAAAGTTTGGGTAAGCAACCCGAAGCAGGATTAAAACTCGGAGTATTTATTTAAAACAGCAGAAGCGGCCATAAGCCGCTTCTGCTGTTTTGTTAAATGGTGTTATGTTTTTTTAAACCCGGCGAACGTTATAAGCACTATGCACGTGGGCTTAATAAGGAATATACTTTCTTCCCTCCTGTAAGTATTGCTACTACAACTAAACCTGCAATAATACCAATGGAAAATTCTTTAATTATTGAGGGTACCGCAGGTAGTAAGTGATGCAGGTAGTCTATATTGTGTGTAAATATCCCGCCCGAAACCAGGATGAGGGCAATAGTGCCTACAAAGGCTAAAACTTTGATAATAATGGGTAATAGCTTAACCAACAAGTTACCCACGCTTGATAGAAAGCCTTTATTATCAGCGTATTTAATTAGTTTATAGCCGGTATCGTCCATTCTTACAATTAAGGCAACTATACCGTATACGCCAATTGTTGCCAAAATTGCAACAGCCGAAACAGTTATGATCTGTATAGCCAGGCTTTTTTCTGCAACAGCACCCAGTGCTATAATTACAATCTCTACAGACAGAATAAAGTCGGTTGTTACCGCCGATTTAACTTTTGCTTTTTCGGCCTGATCATCATTCTGATTTTCTACAATCACCTTTTGCCCGGGCTTGGGGTGATGAAAAAAATATTCGATTATCTTTTCAACGCCTTCATAAGCCAGGTAAAACCCTCCGAGAACGAGTATGACCTTGATTGCTACCGGGAAAAACACATTCAGCAATAAAGCTATCGGCACAATAATAACTTTATTAATTAATGAACCCTTGGTAATGGCCCACAGCACAGGCAATTCCCGCGAAGACAAGAAACCGGTAGCCTTTTCGGCATTCACGGCTAAATCGTCGCCCAATATGCCTGCGGTTTTGCGTGTTGCTACTTTGGTTGCTACTGCTACATCATCCATTAAAGCAGCTATATCATCTAAAATTGCAAAAAAACCTGAAGCCATATTTTTATTTTAATAGTATTGGCCTAACATATAAAATATGTTTCGGTTTCTTGTTGTTAAATTTTAATAGGACAAGCAATGGTTGATTTATTTCCATTATGATATCATACATTATCATAATTAAATGTTACCGGGGGAGGTAAATAGATGTAAGATTGGGTGTTACCATCCGGCTGAATGTGGCCCAACTACAATTATACAGCAAGGCTATATAAAAAATATAAGCCCCGCTATAAGTGGCCTGTCAATACATAACATTCTTGCGTACCCTTATTATTCAGGCACAAGAATGTTATGCAATGGTGAAGCCGGTATTTACAGGGAGCTTTTCAGTTTAGGCTAACTTAAATTCAAATACGTCGGAGAAGTTGGCGAAGGTTTCGTTTGCCGTGTTAATGGCTACCGCCTCATCAGCTTCAGTACTTGCCGCATGGTTTAATACATCGGTAAATGTTGCCCACATACGGCCGGTATCTTGTCCGTAACCTGAGAAAAACGAAAAACCTTTATCAATACCACCTTTTTGAAGCATCTGTACAATGTACGGGCCGCCCATGATAGAGCCTTCCATAACGTATAGCGCGCCAAGGGCTTCAACAACGTTACCTATCTGCGGAACAACTACCGGCGGCAACTCGTTTACATCAGCGCCAAGTTCTTCAATATCATTTTTAATATAAGCCGAATCACGACGGGTAGCATAATCAGGAAGTATATCTGCTGTTACATACGGGCGTATGGCATTTTCTAATGCATTGAAATATGCATAAAAGTGTTTCAGTACATCTGCATAATCAGCATTGCTACGAACAGCTTTTAGTTTTAGTACCACTTTTTTCTCCAACTGTTGGTGCGCACTTTGAGTGGCTTCTTTAATTTTAGTGCTAAGCATATTTATTAGTTTGGTTTGTTTTCAGTTTAATTACGAACGGCATTAGCCGGTCTTTGTTATTTCGTTTTAAGGTTCCGGCTTCCATCCTCCTGTACAAAGTAACGGAAAGTTAAATAAGGCGCGGGCCAGTAAAGATCGGTAACCGCGGGTGGATTGCCCTTGTATACATTGATGAGCTCCAGTTTGGCAAATTTACCTGATGTAAGCTTAATAATGTACGTTCTGTTTTTAAGGGGCTGCATAATGTGCGTACTAAGCGTATACCTATACCAACCTGCCGAACCTTCAGCCTCCGACCGGCCGATCACGCTAACTCTGCTCTGCGTAAAGGCGTCATCGCCCGGTGCTTCGGTTACTTTATCGTAGGTGTTATCTACCTTAACTACGGCATTGGCAGCAGGCCCTTCGTAGCCGGGGTTTACCGCATCGCTTCCGTTATTGGCATACACCTCACTGTTATATAATCCTGTAAAGGCGATATCCCAGTCATTTGTTTTTAAATACTTGGCCGAATCTGCTTTAGTTTTGATCCATATCTGCTTTTGATCCTTAAACCGGAACAAAAAGATATAGAACGGGCGTTGCTCCTTCCCTGGTATATCCTCCCCTAAAGATGCCTCGGTATCGCCCGCCAAATCTGTTATCACGGTGCTTTTACCATCCTGCAAAAGCGTGTTCGGACTAACATCATTTTTTTTGCACGAACAGAATGCCAAGGTTGCCAGCAGTAGTGTTATAGTTATTTTGTTTTTCATTGTTGGCTAAAATTGAATCCTATCCGGATATTATTTTTAATCAATCTAAATAAGACGCAAATATCGTTTCCATTTCTTAAAGAAGCGTATGCAATCCGTTTTATTTTGTATGCTATCCGCTTTATTTTGCGCGAATCAATAAAATCAACGCAGGTTATACGATACCCCCGCGAAGAATAGCCGCCCCGGTTGTGATGGTACTTTCTGGTCTACAAAGTCGAGGATGTTCTCTACTGTTAACCTAACGGAGATTGTTCTGTCCCTGAATTTTTTTTCCAGCCCGGCATTCAGCAAGTAATGATTTCTCACAAACGTATCGAAACGATCCATATAGCCATTGCTGTTCTTATCGCTGAACGGATAGGTTCCGCGGTAGCTAACCCTTACGTTTCCGCTTAGCTGCGTTGGCGCATGGGTATAAAATATCCGGCCGTTAAACATGTGTTTCGAGCGGTTTTCTATCCCCCAGTAATCACTTGCCGTTGGCTGATAGTTCACCACCCCGGTGTTAGGATCAAACAGGGGCGCGTAGAATTTCCCTCCCTCCCTGATCTCATCCATAACGCTGCGGTCTTTAGCGATCAGGTACTGATATCCGCCGCTGATCTGCAAGCCCGGAAGCGGTGTAATGGTCAAAGACACATCCGCACCTTTGTAATATGCCCTGGCATTGTTGCGGTACGAGTAAATGAGGTTACCATTAATATCCCGCCCTATTAGTACCGGGTTAATCTGGTTGATAATATCATGATAAAAAACGCTGGTTTCAGTCCTGATCAGTTTGTCTTTCGACTCCCAGATCAGTCCCACGTTGTACGACTTGCTCATTTCGGCATTCAGGGCTAATCCCTTTATCTCGTTATATACGCTTTCCAGTTCGTACTGGCTCACTTGTCCGCTTGCTAATAAATTATTGATAGTATTACGCAATACGTTGGTACCCACCATCAGGTAATTATTTGACGGATTGTATGACGTTTGGAAAAGCTTGCGCATATCAGGCGCTTTAAACGCTGTACCATACGCTGCCCGCAATACAAAGCCGCCGAAGAAGTTATATTTCAGCGCCAGGCTCGGGTCTAAACGCCAGCCGTATTTCAGTATATGGTCGTACCGTAAGCCGCCAATGGCTTCCAGCTTTGGTAAAATATGCCAGTTGGCCTGGCTGTAGCCAAAGTAAGCCTTAATATTATTTTGATCGCTCAGGATGTTTTCGTCGATACTTTCAATGATACCGCCAATTCCCGTAATTACATCTAACTTGTTAGGGATGCTGTACGCCACCTGCTGCTCTAAACGATTAAACAACTGGCCGAACTTGTTTTGGCTCAGGCTATCACCCTGCGACAGGGTAACGCTCATATCGGCATTGTAGCGGGTAAGGTAATAGCGGGTCATGCTACGCCACCGATTGCTGAAGCGATGTTCAAAATTAGTGCTCAGGTTAATGTCCTTCTCATCCAATACATCCTGGGTTTGATACTTTACGCCAAAATCTTTACTCATGAAACTGCGGCGCAAGCCAAACCTGCCCATTACCGAAAGCAGGTTATTATCGTTAAACTGGTAACGGAACCTGCCCTGTACGCCATAGTTATCATAAGGCGGCGCTGTGGTACCTTTAATTAAACCCTGGCTGGTATTAAACCCGCCTGTATGGTAATAATTGGTATTAAGGGCAACACTCCCCTTTTTGTTTAGGATGGGTGTTTCGCCATCAAGCGATACGTCAACGGTTTCGTTGGTGCCATAGCTGGTTGCCAGGTATCCTCTTGGCCGGTCTACCTGGTGTTTGGTGATCACGTTGATGGTACCACCTAAGGCGTCGCCGCCATACAGTAATGAGGCTGCACCTTTGGTGATCTCTATACGTTCAACATTACTTACGCTGATCCGCGACAGATCAAAATTGCCGCCATTACGGCCTACCAGCGGCTGCCCGTCTATAAGCACCAGCACATACTCACTGCCAAAACCCTGCATTTGCACCCCTACGGAACGAGCCCCGCCGGATATATCATTTACAATGGCGATACCGGTTTGTTCTTTTACCACTTCATCCAACCTGCGGCTCCCCATCAGTTCAATGGTGCGCTTGTCGATAATAGTAACGGGCATTATGCTGTTCTCTACCTTTATCAGGGTTTCGGCATTACGGTTGCCCTGCTTTTGTGTGCTTACACTTACAGCATTTAACTGATTATCCTTTTTTTGCAGCGTAGCATTAAGCACCTGGTTGCCTGCCGTAAGGATTAGGGTATCAGTAAAAGTATCGTAGCCAATATGTTTTACGGTAACTATGGTTTTGCCTACGGGCAAATTCTTCAGTTCGTAAACACCTTTGTTGTTACTGCCTGTTTTAGTGTTGCCTGCGCTAATGGTAGCGCCTTGTATCTCCAGCCCTTCGCTATCGGTAACTTTACCGTGTAAAACCGCCTTTTGCGCGGAGGCCTGTGTAACAGCAGCAATAAAAACACCTAAGCAAAGGAGTAGTTTCTTCATGTTCGGCATGTTGTTCATTAGTCCTTTGTTTTCAAATTACGGCTTCCGTCCTGCTGTATAAAATACCTGAAGGTGAGGTATGGCGAAGGCCAGTTCCTGTCGGTAAGTACTTCGGGCGCGCCTTTGTACATGCTGATGAGTTGCAGCTTACCGTACTTGTAACTGTGCTCACCGGTGTTAGCATCAATAGTTTCCAACCGCAAATAAAACGCCCGGTAAGGCAATGGTTTGGCAATAAAGGTTGAGCCTAACTCATACCAAGGGTTCACCCCCGGACCAAACTCTGACGAGTAACCGATTTGCAGGAAATCCGCAGGGCGATTATCAAAAAACAGGTCTTCGGGCGCTTCGTTCATAAACTCATAGCCGTACTCGTACATGATCAACGACGACCTTGTTATAGGACTGCCCGCTCCCGGGCCCGTTTTTGCACGGCCGTTATTTAACCATACAGTACTGTTAAGTTCGCCGGTAAAGGCAATATCCCAATCGGCCGTTTTCAGATACCTTGCAGAATCTGCCGCGTCGCGGATGAACTGCTGCCAGCCATCCCTGAAACGGAACAAAAACATGCTGTACCTGCCTGCCGCTTTTCCGCTTTTGCTGTATTCTATCTGTACAAAATTGTTGTTCTGGTTATAGTTGGCATCGTTCACCATCAACTCCCAGGCTTTGCCGTTGTAGCGGTAAACCCGGTTATTGTCGTTATCACGATAAGCCCAACCCTGCTGCGGGTTTACCGGCGGGGTTGCAATGTATCCCCGCCAGTTCACAAAAATGCTATCATTTGCAGCTATACCCCTATTGCCATCAATCCCCATCTGGTACCACGCGTTGCTGCGATAAATGTAACGGTAACCATCGGCGGTATTCAGGTAGGCATCGTTATTGGCAACCATACCCGGGTGACTTGCCGCGTTGGCCAGCCATTTGATATTGGCCTCGCTGTTACCATCCACCCCTACCGCGGCATTGATAATTTCGTTACCGCGGGGCACAAAACGGATAGAATCCGTCCAGTTGGCGGTGTAATAACGCTGGCGCAAATACAGGTCGCCGTTGGCGTAATTATCATCCCAGCCATCGGTAGCCAGCGTGTCACCAGGCAGGTCGTGTACTACCGTGCTGTGGCCGTCATCGTAACTGGGCCTTGGGTCTTCCAGCTTATAGCAGGAGTACATAAGGCACAGCAGAGCGCATAAAAAGGTATAGCTGATTATTTTTATCATCAATATAAAATATTATATAATGCGGCTACTGTACAATTGTACCGGTAGTGCTAAGAAACCCGCGCAGGTAGTATGATGAAAACAAAGCTTCGGCCGGCGGTGCCGATTTATAAATGAACCGGTACTGTGTCATGTACTCACCCTTGTATTTATCAAGGTTAGGCAGGGTGATCTCTACCGTGTTATCGCCTTTAACAACCCCATCTCTGATCTCTACTATCTCAAATGTTTTTGAAAAATATAACCGTATATGATCAATGTTCCTTGCATGATAGTAGCTGGCTACCTTACCACCGTAATTATCGCTCATGGTATAATTAATGGTGATCTTATCGCCCGAATGTATAGGCTGACCATCTTGTACCAGGTTAGAGGATTGAGTAATGTTGGTAATAGGCGGCGTAATGAACCTAACATCAAAGCTTTTGGCTATACGGTTACCGGCTTTAACAAATAATTTGTGCATCCCGGTATCCTGCTCGGCAGAAAAATCGGGCAGGGTGGCACGCATGCCGTAATTGGTGATGCTGGCACGATCAACGGTTAAAGGTATTTCCACACCATCAGATACCCTTTGTAAATAAGCCTGCAACTGCGAGGCATCGGTACCCGACAGGAAATACTCGCCAAAAATGGTCATCTGGTTAGTTGTTAACCATGTAATTGGCCCCGAAGCGCTTGAAATTATTGGCGTAGGCAAACCAACTAACGGGTTAAGCTTGTATGTTTTAACATCACCGTTTTCGGCGGTTACCGTGTAAACAGTGGTTTTGTTGAAAGGTACCGCAGTACCCGAAGCAGGACTGATGGTCGCTTTTCCGTCAATTACTATTTTAGGTGTAATGGTTGCCGGAAGCGCTACATCAGGGCTCCAGTTAACGGTGATACTATCACCGCTTATGAAACATTTAGTAGAGTCGCCGGTGGCGTTCAATACAGTGAATACCTTAATATCATTATAAGGGCGTTTTTGGTATTCGTACTCAGTTTTTTTACACGATGAAAGGCAAAGCCCGGCCAAAAGTATCAGCAGTGGAAGTACGCTATATATTTTTCTCATTTTTTCTTTGAATTGTGATTGAATAAAAGGGTTATTGTTTTGGCTTGATCTCGAAAGGCGCATAAGGCATACCGCCCAGCAAATTGGTATTACCCCAGGCCGTGCTGTTAAAATCAAAATAGATCCCGAAGCCGGTGTATTGTATCTGGCCCATGCCAGATCCCATATTCACTTCGTATATACCGGCCGGTATCACTTCAGGGAATATGAACTTGATCTCTGTACGGTTCTGGCTGATGATTTGCAGGTCAATTTGTTGAGTAAACAAATCTTCAGGGAAATTTGCCGGACGCGTTACCAACCATGATTTGGCAAGTATGATGTATGCACGGGCAACACCTGTATTTACACCGCTGCTGGTAGCGTTTTCATTTGGCGTGGCCAATTTCATGGTAACCGTATCACCTTGTGCTAATGGCTTAGGTAAAAAACCAAAGAAAGGTTTGGTATAAACAAGGTGAATGGTAGGCAGAGTATCTTTACGGCCCTGGTGCTCTGCAATAATGTAATAGTAACCACTATCGGTACTGGCAGATATATCGGCTGTTATGTAGTGCGTTTCA
Organism: Mucilaginibacter sp. GW821-FHT07G05; assembly: GCF_059418565.1. NCBI lineage: Bacteria > Pseudomonadati > Bacteroidota > Sphingobacteriia > Sphingobacteriales > Sphingobacteriaceae > Mucilaginibacter > Mucilaginibacter sp. GW821-FHT07G05. The sequence continues at coordinate 171,324 of NZ_JBWKQC010000005.1, forward strand.
GGGTTGCGGGCAACTAATTTAACTGTCAACGCGTTAGGTACCGCTACATTGGTTTGCTTGTTTACCAGCGTAAGCTTCGCCGTATTAGCGCTCGATTCGAGGTTACCAAAAATTGTAATACGCGAATTAACCGCCGCTTCCTTTTCAGTTACGTCGTCCGCTATTACATTACCATTGGCATCCCTGGTTACAAAATAACCCATTTTAAGCGCGTCTTTATAAGGGGCTATCCTGGTGATGAGTGTATACTTGCGAATGTTGTTCTTATCATCCTTAACCCTGTAGGTATAACCAACGGTATCAAAAGGAACAGGGTCAAGGTTTTCCCTTACATCTATGCTGTTACCCTGGGCATCAATAAGGGTAGCGCCATCGGCAAGTTTAATTTCAGGTACAATTAAATTGATGCTTAAATAATAAGGCACTTCAACGGTAATGGTATTATCTATATCATCAACCACGCCATTAATAGCTTCAGGGGCATTGGTTACCCGGTAGGTTGTAATGCGGTTTACGGGATCTTGCTCATAAGGTACTACCTCCTTCTTTTTACATGAGGACATCAGCATACCCACGCTTGCAACCAATGCCACCAACGGAAGGGCAAAGGTTTTATAATTGTTTTTTAGTTTAGATTTATTCATCTATTTGAAGATTTATATTTAAAGAATAGTTCATTTTATTTTTCTACGATAACCGTACGGGTGCTCAAATTCACCGTCATAGGTTTTCGGCGGGCAATAAACCCAAAGCGCTTTTCGTCGGCCTTTACCACCATGTATCTTAAACTGATGGCGTAACCTTTGCCCCTGTTCATCTCAAAAGGATCGATGGTATTTTTGTAATAGCTCAGCATTTCTACCTTGGCGTAATTGCCCTTTGCCGTTCTTACCAGCAGCGTTCGGCATTTGGTTGAATCGCCATTAGTAGTTACCGGGAAGGCTTTGGCAAAGTCTTCCGACAGGGCATACATCATGTGGGCATATTTGGCGGCTTCTATCTGAACGGCCGGGTCGTAACTGCTGTCAGAGTACCCTACCACTTTATCAGGCCGGAATATGTTGCCAAAAAAGGTGTAGGCCACATGGCCCATCGGCTCACCGAAAAAGCCTATGGCATCCAGGCCCGAACGGCCGGGTACTTGAAACTGGCTATCGTCGGGTATTTCGGTAACGGTACTGTAGGGCTGGTTAGTAAGGATGATACCTCCTACTGATGCCGAACCATAACCCAAACCGCTTACCTTACCGTTATTACCGGCAATTTCGCTGCGCGAATTGCCATGAAAGGCCATATCCCAGCGGTTGGTAGTTTTATAGGAAATACGTACCGATGAAAATTTTTCGAGGCTGAAATACAGCGGATCTTCACTATCTAAGGGCAAATCACCGGCAGGCAGGTTATCGCCCAGGTTACGGATCAATATCTCCCTGCTGAATACCGAATCGCTTGGCGGGGTATCGGGCTGAAAATCGGTTCCATTTAAATCGTAGGTTTTTCCGCATGAGAATAGCAGCAGGGCGATAGCTGCCGGTAACGCGAATTGCCTGAAAAATTTGAGTATATTTTTATTCATTGTATCTTTTGAAGCTTACCTGTCTCCCCCATTTTTATGGTGCTTGGGAAGATGATAATGTGGCTCGATTTAAACGCTTATTATTTTTAATTAATCTAAATAAGAATAGTGCAAATATCGTATCCCTTTTGGAAATACAGGTATGCAATCCGATTTATTTCGTATGCAATCCGATTTATTTTCGCCTTAATCCTTAAAAAAACGGTAATTAATACCTGCAAGAATTACCCTGCCCGGCTGTCCAGGAATAAGCGGATCGGTATAACCCATAATGTTATCGGCAGTAATACGAAGGGTAAGGTGCTCTTTCATCAGGCGTTTTTCAACAGCCATATTCCATAGCGCGAAACCGCCTACAAAGGTGTCATACCTGTCAATAAACTGGTTGCCGTTAGCGTCGGCAAACGGGTATTTACTGCGATAGGTGAGCCTGCTGTTGATGCTCATATCCCAGGGCGCGTATACATAAAACACCTTAAGGTTTGCCATGTGACGCGAGCGGTTCTCTATACCGAAATAGGATGACGGCGTTGGCGGGTATGAGTTACCCGTTTTAGGATCGTGAATGTTTTGGTTATAAGGATAGTTACCTTTTTTAATACTGTCTACCACGCTCAAATCTTTCGCAATCAGGTATTGGTAACCTGCTGATATTTCCACATCCTTTAGCGGCCTTATTGAAAAGGATGCCTCTATACCCTTGTTAACAGCTTCGGGCAAGTTTTGGTAGGTGTATATAGGGCGGTTGCCGTTGCCGGTAGCTACCTGTATAGCGTTTATCTGGTTGCGCAAACGGTGGTAAAACACACCGGTTTCCACCTTGAAGTTTTTTGATAGCTGCCATTCCGTACCTGCATTGTACGAGGTATTTTGTTCGGCTTTCAAATTGCCAGTGAGCTGGTTATACAGATAGCTCCGAATCTCGCTGATCTCCCCCTGGGCACTAAGCGTTTCGATAGTTTGACGCAACACCTCATTGCCCACTACAAAATAATTGGCAACCGGGTTAAAGAATACTAAATACCTGCTCTTAAAATCGGGGGCTTTAAAGCCCGTGCCTACTCCCGCCTTTAGTTTCAGGCTATGGGTGAGCTGGTAATTGAAACCCAGGCTTGGGTTAACACTACCGCCAAAGCTATTGGTAAAATCATATCGGAGGCCTGCTGTGGTGGTCAGCTTATCTGTTGTGCGCCAGTTAGCCTGTGCAAAGACAAATCCTGTTTGCACGTCATTAGGTGAAGTTTCGCCCATGTTCGACATTTGCTCTATGCCGTATCCCACTCCGCCGGTTAAGTTAAGCAAGGTATTTGGCTGGTACGAAAACTGCTGTTCAAAACGGTGCAGGCGCTGCACAAAGGTATTATCGGTAATGCCGGTGCCTCCCTGTAGCCATGAGAGGTTAACGTTCGAATCAAAATTGGTGAAGTAGTAGCGTGTTAAACCCCGTAGCTTATCGTTAAACCGGTGGTCGAAACTTGCAGAGAGGTTTATTTCCGCTTCATCCTGCGTATCGCTTGATATGATGCCCAGGCCAAAATCTTTGGTCATGAAAGATTTCCGTAAACCGTACCTTCCCGTAAGCCCGATGCTGGAATTTTTACTCACCTGAAACTTACCCCTGCCCTGAAAGCTATAATTATCATAAGGCGGAGCGGTAGTACCGTTCAGTATGTATTGGGGGTTAGTATTGAAACCATCGCTATGATAAAAATTGCCCGAAATATTTACATAGCCACGGTTATCGGCAAACGGGGTTTCGGCTTCCAGTGTGGCATCGCTGATATTGAGGCTGCCGTACTGATAATTGATCGATGCCTGCGGCTGCGTTGCGCCGTAACGGGTAATAATGTTGATGGCGCCGCCCAAAGCCTCGCTACCGTACAGGCACGATGAAGCTCCCTTTATAATTTCTATTCGCTCAATGTTTGATACACTGATACGCGAAAGATCTAAACTCCCGTTGTTGCGGCCCAGCATGGGCTGGCCATCAATAAGCACCATAATATAATCGCTGCTGAAACCCTGCATTTGCACACCTACCGAGCGTGCCCCGCCGGCTATGTTATTCACAATGGCCATGCCTGTTTGCTCTTTCAGCACTTCATCCAAACGACGGCTGCCCATTTTTTCAATGGTTTCGCGGGTGATCACCGTTACCGGCATGGCACTGTTTTCCGCTTTAATGAGATTATCAGGCGCATTTTGGCCCTTGGCTACTATGTCTACCTGCTGCAATTCATCATTGCTTGCCTTAAGGGTATATTCCAATACTGCCTCTTGCCCTTTTATATTGATCTCGCCGGAATACATTTCGTACCCTACGCAGCTGATCTGTACACGGTACAAGCCGGTATAAACCCTTTTCATGCTGAACCCGCCTTTGCTGTCTGTTTCCGTAAGGTGGTTATCCGGCGAAAGTGAAACGGTGGCACGGGCAACAGGCTCGCCATTTTCGTTGAGCACCCTCCCCTTTATCGAAACCATATCCTGACTGTAAGCACCTGATGCTAAAAAGAGGACGGCGAACATCGTCAGTAATATGCGGGGTAGATTATACAAGCTCGTATTATTTTTAATCATTCTAAATAAAAACAGCGCAAATCTCGCATCTACAATTGAAATCCTTGTATGCAATCCGATTTATTTCGTATGCAATCCGATTTATTTTGCGCTGAAATGGCGGCTTGTATGTGCCTGATACACCTCACTATAAGAGTACCAATCGACCATAACTAAACACAAAAAACTGATATACAGATAATTAATCAACAAACACAAGTACTCACCTCCCGAATGAGGAACAATGAAATGCATCGCACCGTAGCGAGAGCTCTTTTGCACTACCGAAAAATTGTGCTTGTTTTGCAGAATGATTAGAATGATTCTAAACAAGTTATTTACCCTTCGAACAAGAGCTACCTCTGCCCTTTTGGCAACTTTGGTGCTGTTGTTTGTTGCAATGGCGGCAAAAGCCGATGGCCCTCCTAAGCGAATCATCACGTTGAGTAACGCGCTTAGCGAAACCGTGTGGGCGCTGGGTTATGGCAACGCCATTGTGGCTACCGATGTAACCAGCCAGTACCCGGTGCAGGTAAAAAATTTGCCAAAGGTGAGCAAAAACAGGAGTGTATCGTCAGAAGTATTACTGTCCTTCTCCCCTGACCTTGTTTTGGCACCCGAAAAAGAAGTAAGCAGCACATTACGTTACCAGTTAAAAAACGCAGGCATTAAGCTGGTAACCATAAACCAAACCTATAGCGCTGCCGGTGCGGTAGATTTTATAAAGAAAGTAGCCAAAGCCATTGGCGACCCTGAAAAAGGCGAGCAACTGGCAGCAACCACCAAACAACAGATAAACGAAGAAATTGCTAAAGTAAAGGCCGATAAAACAAAACCTAAAAAGGTACTCTTTATTTACGCGCGCGGCGCAGGCACCATGACCGTTGCCGGGAACGGAAGCCAAATGGCCGAAATTATTGAATTGGCCGGTGGCACCAACGCCATTAAGGAGTTCAACGAGTTTAAGCCCTACAGCACCGAAACCCTCGTGCGGACTGATCCCGATGTGATACTGCTATTCGATTTTGGCCTGAACAGCCTGGGCGGTACAAAATCGGTATTGCAAATGCCGGGCGTAATGGCCACCAAAGCGGGTAAGAACAACGCCATTGTACAGGTTGATGGCCCACTGATGGTTAATTTCAGTTCACGTTTGGGCGAGGCTATAGGCACCCTGCATCAAAAGCTCGCGGCAATTAAATAATGAAAAAGCCGCTGATATATACTTTGATGACAGGCGCATTGGTAATTGCCATGCTGCTTGCGCTGGCCATTGGCGCGGTGCATATTCCACTGCCTATCCTTATTGAACTGTTATTGAGCAAAACAGGCATAACCAAACCGGCAGCGGGTTCGCAATTTGAAACCATTTTGTTTGTTGTGCGCATGCCAAGGGTAGTATTAAGTTTACTGGTTGGCGCGGCGCTCGGTATATCGGGGGCCGCTGTACAGGCCATTTTTCGTAACCCGCTCGCCGAACCCGGTTTGCTCGGTATCTCCGCAGGAGCATCATTGGCAGCAGTATTTGTAATTGTGCTGCAAGCGAGTTTTTTTACTGTATTAGGCGGCATATTCGGTTATTATGTAATTGCCATTGGCGCACTTACGGGCGCAATGTTAACGGCCTTTCTTATCTATCAACTCTCCAGCACCAACGGCAGGCCGCAAATTGCTACCATGCTGCTGATGGGTATTGCGGTAAACGCGCTCTGTACGGCAGTAACGGGCTTAATTACCGCCAACGCCGAAGAAAGCGAACTGCGCAATATCACCTTCTGGATGCTGGGAAGCCTTTCGGGCGCAACCTGGGAATTGATCTACGCTATTTTTCCGTTTGTAATGGCCTCGCTTATTTTGCTGCCCTTGCAGGGCAAAAAGCTTAATGCCTTTGTATTGGGCGAGCGGCAGGCCGAACAGTTAGGCGTAAAAACTAAAAGTGTTAAGCGAACGGTCATCATGCTATCCACCATGGCAGTGGGTGCCTGTGTGGCGGTTTCGGGCATTATCGGTTTTGTGGGGCTTATAGTGCCTCATTTGGTGAGGCTGATGGGCGGTGTAAACAACCGTTTTGTATTACTGGCCAGCGCTATTTTGGGTGCTACCACACTTTGCCTTGCCGACCTGCTGGCTCGCATTGTAACCGCCCCTATTGAGCAGCCTATAGGCGTAATAACAGCACTCATTGGCAGTCCTGTTTTTATATTCATCCTTTTAAGAGACAAGAATAAAATATCATCCTGATGCTTGAAGTTAAGGAAATTTGTTATGAGGTAAATGGCCGAAAGATCATCAAGAACGTATCTTTATTTGCCAAGCGGGGCCAAATGCTGGCTATTGTAGGAGCTAACGGCGCCGGAAAATCAACGCTATTAAGCTTGCTCAACGCGGAGAACAAACCATCCTCGGGGATCGTTACGCTTGATGGCAGATCAATGTCGGATTTTGACACGCTCGAACTGGCGCAAAAGCGGGCAACGCTGGCACAAAGCCATCATGTAAACCTCGCCTTTTCGGTTGAAGAGATAGTGATGATGGGTCGTTACCCGCACGAAAAACAGCAGGCACGTGAGCAGGATCAGCGCATTGTTTCAGAAACCCTGCGCATTTGCGGCTTAAAGGATTTTGGCGAACGCTCTTACCTGCAACTCTCCGGCGGCGAGCAGCAACGGGTGCATTTAGCTCGTGTACTGGCCCAGATATGGGATCAGCCCGAAGCTGTACTTTTTTTAGATGAACCTGTTGCCGGTTTGGATATGCGCTATCAGCAGCAAACCTTGGCTATTGCCAAAGCCTTATGTAAAAAAGGCATGATGGTGATTGCCGTACTGCACGACCTTAACCTGGTAGCCGACTATGCCGACAGGGTGCTGATGCTCAAGGATGGCCGTCGCTGGAAGTACGGCACACCGGTAGAAGTACTCAATACACTCGATATTTACCATGTTTTTGATGTGGAAACCGAGATAAAAATAAACCCCAAAACCTTATCACCTCTTGTTTTAACCAAACCCATAAAAATAAATCATTCGGAGTTAAACTGAGTATCATGATAGTTCGAAGCAGAATAGATCGATTGCCCGACTGGTTGTTCGTAGAGAACATCCCGGATACTTATGACCCTCTTAGTAAGGTTACCGAAAGACGTATCGATATTACCGATGCCCCTATCGATATGCAGAATTATCTGTTATGCAGCAGCGGTCTTTTCCTGATGCACTCGCGTATGAAATTTGCTGAAAATGTGATCATTGATACAGGCATTGAAGGCGAAAGCATTGTAAGCCAGTTTATCGCCTACCAGGTACCGGGTTCAAAGCTGCCTTACCAGGGAGCAAGCAGGCATAATATCCGTTTTATTCCTAACTCCGAGTCGAGTTATGAACTAAAATCGGGTGTGGAATACACTTATTTCCTGATCGTGATCAGCAAAGATTTTTATTACCGTTTGATCGATCGCCACTCCGTTTTGCACGAGGATTTTGTGCAGGAGATTGACAAAGGGATTTCGGCCAAGTTTTCGGAGGTGGACATGCGTGCCACACCCGAGATGCACCGGATCATAGACGAGATCCTCGAAAACAAAAAGACTGGCGAGTTCAAACGCCTGCACACGGAAGCAAAGGTACTGGAGCTGCTCATTTACCAGATAGAACAGTTCAACAACGAACATCTGTCCAACGAAAAATTACTCCGGCACGAAGACATAGCCAAGCTGGAAATGGCGAGGGATATACTGGAAAACAACTTCATTAACCCACCCATGCAGCGCGAACTGGCACTATCGGTGTCCATCAACGAATCAAAGCTGCGGAAGGGTTTTAAAGAGTACTTTGGCTGCACCATTTATGATTATGTAACACGCTTACGCATGGAAATGGCCAAGCAACTCCTCATTGAAGACCGCCGCACCATTTTCGATGTAGCCGAAATGACAGGCTTTAAACATCAAACCAACTTCAGCATTGCCTTTAAAAAGTACTTCGGCATATCGCCAAGCGAACTAACGTGATGGTTTAAACATAGTAAACACGTCACCCGCACTCTTCTACGCCTAAACCTTATCACATTAAAATTTGCCTGTTCACTTCACGGGTGTTGGAAGACTAATATGCCTGATCCGTCATGCCGAATTTATTTCGGCACCCCATTTAAAAGTCTTAAATAAGCAAAGTGTTTACCCTGCTCATGAGATGCTGAAATAAATTCAGCATGACTTTTTAGATCTTTCCCAAAAATCTGTGGGTTCCCCTCAAGCTATCTAACCTACTATTTCAGAAACGGCAACACAGAAAAAGTAAAGTTCATGTACAGCACATTACTTAGCTTATTGCTTATAAAATACTCGCTTGAGGTTTTGTCGCGGTCAAATGCACGTGCCGATAGCGGGGTTAGTATGCCACCGTTTACACCTACCATAAACTTTTTGCCTAAACGATATTCTATACCCGGCCCTGTTTTCAGGTCGATAGTGGTATAGTTGGCATCGTGCGGCAAGTTTGGCTGGGTAAGGTTGAAGAACGCGATTGAGCCCGACAGCGATGTACCCAATGTTCCCGAAAGCCTGTCGGAAAAGGCTTTGCGTAACCCGGCTTGCTGCGGCAGGTTAAAATTCAATTCAATATCGTTACTAAACTTATGCCAGTAAGTAAACAACGGCACAACCGGCACTTTAAGCGACGGATCGATATTGAGGATGATCCCGACAGAATATCTGGTAGTGGCGGTTTGCTTAAGCGGAAAAATGGCCGTACCAAGGTAACTTAGCTTTTTTATGGAACTGGCATCATTGGTTACGCCCAGCACACTTGCCATTAAAAACACCGGCCTGCCGAATATGGAATCCCTGCGCTGAATACCGAACGAAAGGCCTACGGTTGATTTATCAGAAACAAAGTCGTTATTATTGAGCATGGGGCTAAAGCTTTGCACTTCCCTTATTTGTATGTGCTGTTGAAAATAACTTACTGATGCGGAAAGCGAGTTTTTACCCCACGATTTAACGGGCACGTTGAACAGCAAGTTTGTACGCACCGTACTGGCCTTACCTTTAAACAGCGGGTCGTTGTAAAGCTTGCTGCTGATGTTGCCCCTGCTGATGATATCGGTAGAGATGTTTATTTGCCGTAAAGCAGGATTTTTAACAGCCAACTCCGACAGCGTGGCCAATTTAATGGAATCGGTCATTTTTTTTATAGTAGCTTGCTTGTCTGTTTGTGCAATAGTAGTAAAGGAAACTAATAACAATAAGCAGGTTAATTGATAGCGGATCTTCATAATACATGGGGAGTTAGGGATGGAGCATAAACCAGGAACCGATTAAACCGGAATAGGGATATTCGATTAAAACCGGCCCTGGCTGTTATATATTAATTGTTAATGATGGGCTTCTAAGCGTAACTGGGTGTCATCTACCTTCTTCTTTTTGAACTTCAACATCAGGTTTTCGATAATGAGGTACATGGATGGCACAACAAACAGCGTTAATATCATAGAGCTGGTTAAGCCGCCGATAATTACCCATGCCATACCATTCTTCATTTCGGCACCGGCGCCGCTGGCAATAGCTATGGGGAGCATACCCAATATCATGGCGAGGGTAGTCATCAATATAGGGCGCAGCCTTTCTTTACCAGCCTCAACCAGCGCGTGGGTAACCGAATGGCCTTCGCTTTTTAAGTGATTGGTAAAATCTACTATCAGGATAGCGTTCTTGGATACCAGCCCCAGTAACATGATCACCCCTATCAGCGAGAATATATTGAGCGTTTGCATGGTAAGCGCCAAGGCAAGCAATGCCCCCACAAGCGCAACCGGGATAGAGAACAATACCACGAAAGGATAAATGGCATTTTCGTACAAGGCCACCATAATGAGGTAAACCAATACAATAGCTACCCCCAGCGCGAAAAACAAGCTGCCAAAGGCATCGGCCTGGTTCTTGGCATCACCCAAAAACTCTACCGAAATACCTTCGGGCAATTTTACCTGGGGCAGTTTCAGTTTAATATCGTTGGTAACCGAACCGCTGGGCCTGCCGGCAACGTAGGCGTTAACCGTAATTGCTCCAAGGCGATCGCTGCGTTGTAATACACTTTCGCCCAAGCCTTCGGTAACATCGGCAAACTGGCTTAGCACAAAGCTTTGGCCGTCGCTGTTGGTAAAAGACAGGTTGCGTACGTTGTTGATATCCGAGCGGTCATAACTATCCAAACCTATCAATATATCATACTCGTTACCGGCCTGCTTAAATTTGCTTTTATCGTTACCGCTGAACGCGTTTTGCAATGCCGCTCCTACCTGGCTGGCATCAATACCTAACAAGGTCATTTTTTCTCGGTTCAGGTTTACCTCAACCTGTGGCTTCTGGTCTTTAACAGATAGTTCCACAAAGCGGGCACCGGGTACCGAGGCCACAATTTTCTTGTATGCTTCGGCAGTTTCACGTACGGCTTTCAGGTCGATACCTTTAACGGCTATTTGTATAGGCGCCTGGTTTGCCCCGCCTGTTATAGATGTAGGCGCCGAGGTGATCTTCACTCCCGGTATCACCGCGTTCAGTTGCTTTTGCATGCGGCCGCCAAAATCTTCTGATGAAATGTTCCTTTCCTTTTTATCAACCAGTGTAACAGTAATCTCGGCGCGGTTACTGTTATTGGTGGTACCGGCCACGCTTCCGCTTACAAAGCCAACGCTCGAAAACACCTTGGTTACTTCGGGTTGTTTCATGATCAGCTTTTCGGCCTGCTGGGTAACCATATTGGTTTGATAAATTGAGGCCGAAGGGGTTAACTCCAGTGTAAGCAACAACTCTCCCTGATCAGCACTGGGTATAAATGAAGCGCCTATAAAACCGAATGGCACCAAAGCGATAGAGCCTATAATGAGCAGGATAACGCCCCCCAATAACCATCGCTTTTTATGCAGCACAACGGCCAGCATTTTTCCATAGTCTTCCTTCAGGGTATCTAAAAAACGTTCGAAACCAAGGTTGAGCTTGCCCCATAAGCTGTTCTTGTTCAGCTCTTCTATCTTACCGAATTTACTGGCCAGCATAGGCGTAACCGTAAAGGATACGAACAAACTCATCAGGGTAGAAAAAACAACCACTAACGAGAACTCTTGCAAAAGGTTGCCTATAATACCGCCTGCAAACGCAATAGGCAGAAATACCACCACGTCCACCAGGGTGATGGCCAATGCGGTAAAGCCAATTTCACTACGGCCTTCCAGGGCGGCTTTCTCTTTATCCGATCCCATTTCGAGGTGACGGTAAATATTTTCGAGCACCACAATGGAGTCATCCACCAAAATACCTACCACCAGCGACATGGCCATCAGCGTCATGAGGTTGAGCGAAAACCCCATAAAATACATGGCGATAAAAGTTGGGATAATGGACGACGGCAGCGCTACCAATACAAACATAGAACTGCGAAAGCTATGCAAAAAGGCCAGCATCACTATACCTACTATCACCACAGCAAGGCCAAGATCTTCCATTACGGCATTTGCCGATTTAAGCGTGTAAATACTCTGATCGGACGAGACGCTGAATTTTAAATTTTCACCTTTGTATTGCGATTCTATTTCGGTGAACTTCTTTTTCACCAGATTGGTTACATCTACCGCGTTGGCATCGGTTTGCTTAATAATTTGTACACCTATTGATGGTATGCCGTTAATATGGTTAATAGCCGTGGTTTTCGCCGTAGCATCTACCACCTCGGCAATATCTTTAAGGTAAACACTGCCCGCTTTTGGCCTTTGCTGTACAATAAGGCCGCGAATTTGAGCTACCGATGTTACATTGGCATCAAAACGGATAGACATTTGCTGGTTACGTGTTTCAATACTACCCGCCGGGAACGATTGATTGGCTTTGCTTAAAGCATCGGTTACCTGGCCTATTCCTAAACCGTAGGCTTTCAGCTTGTCCTGATCTATGTTTACCTGAATTTCGCGTTCATCGCCGCCAATAATATTTACCTGACCTACGCCCGCCACGTTTTGCAGCAAGGGCAGCAATTGCTTATCAACAAAATCATACAGATCGCGCGGCGACCGCTGCGAGGTTACCCCCGCTTTAATTACCGGCGTTTCTTCAAGGTTGATCTTGTTTACAACAGGCTTATCAATATCATCGGGCAGGTCGTTCTGTACCTGATCGGCCTTACGCTGAATGTCTCGCTCGGCCTGGTCAATGTCGGTTCCGCTTTTTAATTGTACTACAACACTTGATATACCCTCCTGCGAGGTAGAGGTGATCTTATCCAAACCTTCTACAGATGAAAAAGCATCTTCCAGCTTTTTAGTTACCGATGTTTCCACCTCGGCGGCGGCAGCACCTGGGTAAACCGTACTTACCGATACCGTAGGCACCTCTATTTTTGGCAGCAGATTATAATTAAGGCTGAAGTAAGATCGTGCGCCAAAGATGAACAGCACCGTAAAAATTACTATGATTAAAAGGGGCCGCTTAACGGCAATTTCTGTTATTGACATGGCTGCTCGTTTATTTAGAAATACTTACCTGTGCGCCATCCTTCAGATTAATCTGTCCGGATGTTACCACCACTTCGCCCGGTTTTAAACCGGAGGTCACCTGTATCATGCCGCCCATTTCAATACCTGTTTTTATGGGCTTTTGGCGAACTACATTGTTTTGCACCACATACACGCTGGCATCTTTAATACTCTCCGTTAATGCCTCGCGTGGTATAAGCAATATATTTTGTGTCGTCTTCCGCGAAAAATCGGCGTAAACGAACGTGCCCGAACGCAGCAGCGCGCTTTCTTTATTATCGGCCATAATCTCTATCTTATAATTATGGGTTTCATCAGCCTGCGGACTGATAAAGCTGATGCTGCCGTTAAAAATCTGTCCCGGGTAAACATCTGTAGTAATTTTTACCTGCTGGCCCTGTTTAACCTGGTAAACCTCCATCTCGGTAAGGTTAAGCTGAACCTTGGCTTGCGACAGATTAACTATGGTTGCTATTTGCGTACCGGCATTGGCAAAAACGCCCTGCTCTACCGGTCTTTCAGATATGGTTCCGCTGGTTGGGGCTTTAATGGCGGCGTCGCTAATCTGCTTTTTGATCTGGCTCACCTGGTTGGCGGCGTCCAGGTAATTTTGATTGATCTCATTTACCTTTTCCTGCGTGGCGGCCTGCCCCTGCAATAATTCAGTGTAGTTTTGCAGATCGCGTTTTAACTTGGCGGCATTGGTTTCGGCCTTTTGCAGATCGAGCTGCGCCAAACGGGTATCCATTATAGCCAGTACCTGGCCTTCGGTTACGTGGTCGCCCAGGTTAAACCGTAATTGCTGTATGGTCCCGCCGGTGGTTGACAGCACCTTGGCCTCTTTAAACGGAGCCAGGTTACCTGTTTTTATCAGGCTTACTTCCTGCAACTGCTCCTTTGCAGTGGCAACCTTTACAGGTATGCTTACTACCGAATCTTTGGCCGGTTCTTTCTTTTTATCTAAAGTGCTTTTGTTAGCAGCAAGCCTGAAGATGATCAGGGCCAGTAACACCACTACGATGAGGCTGATTATATATTTGCGTTTCATATTTTAAAGTGAGCTATAGAATGTTTTAAGGCTGCCGCCGGCTTTTTCAAGATCCAGTTTGGCCTGGTAAAAGCTGTAAAGCGAGTTGAGGTAATTGTTTTGAGCGTCTTTGATGGAGTTGCGGGCGGTAAGCCAGTCTATCAAATCTGTAACCCCTTTTTTGTATTGCAGGTCGGTAGTTTTAAAAACCGACTCGGCCAGGGCTATGTTGCGTCTGTCGTTATCCAGGTTGGTTTGCGCTTTTATCAGCTTGGTACGTGAGTTTTCATATTCCAGCTGGTATTTACCGGCATCAAGCTTGAGATTTTCTATGGCGTTGAGGCTTTTGTATTTGGCCTGGTTATACTGCGCGTTACGTTTAAACATATCGAAAAGCGGTATGGTCAGTTTTAAACCAACGGCAGAGAAAGGGTTAAGATCACTAAATGCCGGGCCTAATGTATTACCGAAGCCAACAGCGCCGTAGCGTACATAACCTGTTAGCTTAGGTAAAGCGCCAGCCTTTATGCGGCTCTGATCTATTTGCAGCAGTTTGGAGTTTACTTCGGATAGCTGGTAATCGGTACGGTTAAATGCCGAAAATGAGCTGCTGTTAGTATTAACCGCCGCGGGCATGGCCACATCCTGCTGCGCCGCGCTATCAACCGGCAAAACCGTATTGATAGGATAGCCCATTTCATATTTAAGCTGATTTTCTGACAGGGTTAAGTTGCTTTCGGCTACGCGGATCTGCGATGACGCGTTGTTGTAGTCTACCGTAACCTTATCCAGGTCTTTTTGCAGGGTAACGCCCTTTTGTACCTGCAATTTCGAAATGTCCATTTGCTTATGATAGGTTTCCAGGTTCTCCTTCAGCAAGCGCAGCTGCTCGCGGTATACATAGATCTGGTAATAAGCATTGCTGATGTTGTAAATAATGGTTTCTTCGTTTTGCTTAATGTTCAGATCGGCCTGTTGCTTGCTGAATTTGTTTGCCTTTAAGCCGTTCAGTAAGGATTGATCGTAAATAGTTTGATCGAGCTGAACGGTACCATTGGTGTTAAACTTTTGGGTAAAGGCCACCTTCACGGGGTCGGGGCCGAACACGCCAGCCGGGATAACTGATTGCTGAACCTTTAAATTGTCGTCAAATGTGCCGGTAACGTTTACCTTGGGCAGGTAATCGGCAAGCGCCTCCTTGGCCTTTGCGTCGGCAGCCTTCTTTTCGTTTTCGTAAACCGTGTTGCTGCGGTTATTTTTTAAGCCGTAATCAATGCATTCCTTTAAATTCCATTGTTGCTGGGCAAACAGTTGGAAAGGCAGAAAGCAAATGATGGCCAGTGCTATGTTCTTTTTCATGTTTTGCTATAAGTGCCAATACTTTGGGTTACTTAATGGCGCAAAACTATCTCGGCAGGGCTACCGCTACCGGGATATTAAAATGAACGGGACAAAATGAGTAATGAAACGGACAAAGAGTTGAAGGTACTGATCCGCATTATACAGTAAAACGGCGGCTTATTGCTCCATCCACTTTAAAAAGGCGGGCGCCCTCACCTTGCTGATGATGATCTTTTCGGGCGATTCGTAACTGGTGACCACCACCAATTTACGGTTAAAATAATGCTCTATATTGCTGATTATATCCCGGTTGAGAATAAACTTACGGTTGGCCCGGAAGAATTGCTGTGGGTTAAGCATGGTTTCCATTTGCTCAATGGTATACTGAACCGGATAGCTCTTGTTGTTACCCGTGTAAACATACACAACTCCGTTTGAGGCGTATATGAAATAGATATCGGCTACCCGTATCGGTATTATCTTTTCGCGGTAGTGAACCAATATATTCTGCTTGTAACTGGTATCCATTTGTACCAGTACTTTATTGAGGTTTAACAAATACTGGTTACTGCTGATGAGGTGCTCTTTAAACCGCAGGTATTTTTCAAGACTACGTTGCAGCATATCCTCGGTAACGGGCTTCAGTAAATAATCAATACTGTTTGATTCAAATGCCCTGATGGCGTATTCGTCAAAAGCGGTGCAAAATATAACGGGAGCTTCTGTTTGTACATCTCTGAATATTTCAAAACTTAAACCATCGCCCAACTGAATGTCAGAAAAAATAAGCTCGGGTGCAGGGTTTTCCTTAAGCCATTTTATTGCCGTAGCTACAGAGGGCAGCACAATTTCAACACGAATGTCTCCATCTATTTCCTCCAGCATGCTTTTCAGCTCCTTGGCCGTTTTGCTTTCATCTTCAATAATAACTACTCTCATTTTATTGATAATGGTAAAGTAACCGAAAACTTGCCCCCCTCATTTAGTACCTGAATGGGCTGATGAAATAACAACTTATATCGTTCGCGAATGTTCTTTAAACCTGTACCCGTACTTTCATCAGGGATTTTTTTGGGTTGAAAGTTATTTTCCACTATAAGCGCCGGACTATCATTAGTGGTTATTAAGATATGCAAAGGCTGATCGGGCGCTATGGTATTGTGCTTAATGGCATTTTCAACCAGCAACTGTAACGAGAGCGGCGGTATCTGGTACCTGAAATGGCTATCGGGTATGTCTATCTTCACCTGCAAGGCATCCTCGTAGCGTTCGCCCATAATATACAGATACGAGCGGATGAAGGTAAGTTCGTCTTGCAGTTCGGTTAAATATTGCTCGTTAAAATTCAAAACGTAACGGTATACAGCAGCCAGCTGAACAACGTAGTTTTTGGTTGGCTGATCTGCCGCTATGGTTTTTAAGGTACTTAAAGAGTTAAATAAAAAATGCGGACTTATTTGCTGTTGCAGCGATAACAATTGCGCCCGCAAATGGGCCTGCTCCAATATCTCGTTCTCCAGTTTTGAAGATTGCAGGGCTGTATTGGCATGAATGCTGTAAAAAACGATGTAACAGATAATACTCAAAAAGAACGCCCTCATAAAATGTATCATATACACAGCGCCGATATTAGGCGACATAGGCGGATCGTTTAAATGCGTAGTAGGTAAATACCGGGTGAACAAATACCCTAAGATCATAGTAGCTACAATGGCCGACGCGTTACTCAGGAATTGCTTGATGGTATTATTAAATGAAAACTTGTGCAGCAAAAAATATCCGTGAATAAGCCAACAGACGATGGTGGTGGTTAACAAACGGAAGAAAAAGTCAAAATACTCCCATAATTCAACCTGCCTTAAACTTATTTGCCTTAGTAATAAGCTGCTTACTGCAAGTATCCCGGTTAAAATAAAATACCACTTGATCTGATAGGCTTTAAACATTTACAAATGTATCTCAAAAAAACAGACTACCGTAATAAGCCCACATAGTTGGACAAATAAGCCAATGAAACGGACATAATAGCTTTTGGATAAAAGCATAAATGATAGTAAATATTTCGGCGAAAAAGGTTAAAATAGAAAGAGCCCCTGTTGAGCAGGGACTCTTTTCAAACCAATTATAAACCTAATATTGAGAAGACAAATTATCAATTTATTATCAGCAGAGGCATTTTACGGCATCGCTTTCAATAAACTACAATCAAATATACCATATTTAAAATACTCAGGCGATTAAATTACCAATTAAGAAAAGAATGCACAAAATGGATGAAGTGCATGCCGCTTAATAAGCTTCCTCTATTGTATCAGCTTAAACTGTGTGGCCATTTTAATGAGTGTAGCCGTATTTTTAGCGCTGAATTTGGCCAGCAGGTTTTTGCGATGGGTATTAACGGTGGTACTGCTTATAAATAATTTATCGGCGATTTGCTGGTTGGTCATGCCCTCGGCAATAAGGCCGAGCACTTCCAGTTCGCGGCGGGTAAGCAGCGGGCTGCCATTGGGTGGTGGCTGATGCAGGGAATGTGAGGCTTCCTGGCTAAAATAGCGACGACCTCTTAAAACAGTTTGAAAGGCCTCCAGCAACTCCTGCCTTGTGGCATTCTTCAGCAAATAGCCCGAAGCGCCCTGGTCTAACATTTTTTGAATAAACGTATGCTGGTTAAAAGTACTCAGGCCGATGATAAATATGCCGGGGTACTTTAGTTTTACCGTGCGGCACAGATCAATCCCGTTCACATCGGGCAGGTGGATGTCCATTAAAATAATATCGGGTTGCTGCCGCTCCAGGTAAGCCATGCACGATTCGGCGTTCATGGCATGCCCGCCCCATTCTATACCGCTCTCATTTTGCAGCATCGAACGGATACCCTCTATCACCATATAATGGTCGTCAACTATAAATATTTTTGTAGCCATGCTTATAAGGGTATCTCAATTAATGTGGATGTGCCCTTGCCCTTTTGCGAATCAATATCCAGCCTGCCGTTTAAAAAGTTAACCCGGTTTTGAATATTATTGAGGCCTATACCCTTGTTAGTCGGCAGGTTAGCTATATCAAAACCAATACCATCATCCTCAACGGTGATGCTTAACGTATCATCGGTTTGGGTAAGCTGTACTATTACATTTTTGGCTGCGGCATGTTTCAGTATATTATTCAACAGCTCCTGCACAATACGGTAAATGGTGATCGCCCGGCTTTGATCCGGTTCCGTTTTTTCGAGCCCTATAGATTGGTAGTTGACACGCAATGCCCAACTGTTGTTAATATCCTGGCAAAAGCCTTCAAGCGCGGTATCCAGGCCATATCGTATAAGTGCTTCGGGCAGCATATTATGTGCCACACGGCGCATTTCACCTATCGAGCTATCAAGCATATCAAGGCTTCGTTCAAAAGCGCGGGCATCGTCGGCTGTCATCACAAGGTTGCCGCGTACGTTATTCAACGAAAATTTAACACCCGAAAGCATACCGCCAAGCCCGTCGTGCAAGTCTTTGGCCATGCGTGCCCTTTCCTGCTCCTCTCCTTTTAGTACTGCCTCGGCGTTCCCCAGTTGCTTTTCGGCCTCCAGTTCGCTAATGCGCGATTGCTGTAGCTTTTGCTTTTGCCTGTAAGTACGGTAGGTTAACAGCGCGATGATCAGCGTTAGCGCCACCCCGGCAATGAGTAACTGGTTAAGCAAGCTTTTTTTGCTGATCGCCAGGCTTTGTATCTTTTGCTCGGTTTGCAGCTGTTTTATACGGTTCTCTTTTTTTTCAAACTCATACTTTTTTTCAAGGGCGGTGGTGCTCAGGGTTATCTTTTCATTCAATAAACTGTCGTTAAGCAGTTCACTTTGGCGGGCGTATTTTTTGCCGAGCGGCAGGTTGCTCATTGCATAGGCCAGGTTTGAAAGGTGCACCAGCGTTTTTTGCCGTTCGAGCCGCTGCCCGTAACGATTGGATAAACTGAGGGCGCTATCGCCATATAATTTCGACTGCTGAAATTCCTTTTTATACAGATGATAATATGATAACCCGCGCAAAGCCACAATTACACTTTGATTGGAGCCTATTTCGCGGGCCAGTTTCAACGCTTTACGGCAGTAAACATCTAAATCGGTAACCAGCTCGAGGTTTATGCCAATATCGGCAAGGTTAAGGTATTGGGTAAGTTCGAGGTATTTATCGCCAGTGACCTTTGAAATAGCAAGTGCCTCTTTATAAACCTTACGTGCCGGTTCAAACTGCCCGGCCGATGAGTAATTGAGCCCGAGGTTACTCAGCGCTATGCCCAGCGCGTCCTTATTGTCAGCATTCCTTAATCCCTTAACAGATCTTACACCATAGCTAATGCCTTTTTCATACTGGTGCATTTGCCAATATAACAGTTGCAGCATATCATCGCCAAGGGCATCAGTACTTGTATCGCCTATTTTATGAAATACCTTTTTCCCTTCCTGATAGTATTTAACGGCATTCTCATAGTCGCCCTGCTGGCGGTAAGCATTACCGGTATTGAATAGGGCTTTAGCCAGGTACACCTGGTCTTTAATATGGCGCGACATGTCCACCGCCTGCAAATTTAACCGCACAGAGGTTTCATAATCGCCATCCATATTATTGAGGATATAGGTATAGTTAAAAATGTATTTAACAACACCTTCCGGATAGTTGATCTTACGGCTCAGTTGGCCTGCAAGCTGGTAATACTGCTTTGCCTTTTCTGTATCTCTGTCTTCAAAAGCCTGCCCTGTTTTGATGTACAATAATACCTTGTTGGTATCTTCTTTAGCCTGTTGCAGCTGCTTTACAAGGCTATCGGCATAGCGGGTTTGCTGCGCCCAAAGCGTAGTTACGCAAAGCAGAAGAATAATTACCGCGGCTATTGTGCGCATAAAATTGTTTTAAATACTGCTAACAAAGAAACAAAGGAAGCTCCCTCTTTTATATCCTCTTTTTGTAGGATTTATTCTGCCCCCGGCTTAAATATCCTCTTTTTATAGGATTGATACCCGGTATGTAAATATCAGAAATTTGGTTGCAGCTAAATGTACATAATTATGAAAAGATCAATACTGATTATTTGCATGTTAACCTGCTTATCGCCGCTGTTTGCGCAGAAAAAGAAACCGGTAGCAAGCGTGCCGTCAAAAAGCCAGATTGATAAGATGCTGGATGACATGCTGGATAAGCAGGGCCTTACCGCCGAGCAAAAGGCGCAGATAAAGCAAATGGCAAAAACAGGCACGGCAGGTATGCCGTCAACCGTTAAGCCGGGTAGTTCAACAAAAAAAATCGCACGGCAAGCCACGCTTTTAGCGCACATCCCCAAATTGGTTACAGCCGGTGCCTGCGAAAGCTATATTCAAAAGTTAAAAGCAAAAGCGAGTATTAAAATAGCGGTGCTTACACGGCAGCGGGTAGATGCCCTAATCAGTAAATACCAAAACAATAAAGCGGCCATTATAAACCTGGGGCCAACCCTATTGCTGCACAAAAGCAGGGCCGCCGCTGTATATGTCGCCTTAAAAAGCGAGCAAAGTGATCCCGGCAATATCACCCTGAAAAACAACCTTGCGGTAATATTGCATCAGGCCGGATATCCGCAGCACGCGCTGCCGATATTGGAGTACCTGAACACACAAAAGCCGCAGAACGCCACGCTGCTTAACAACATAGGGCAATGCTATTTATCGCTTGGCGATATGC
The DNA here is from genome assembly GCF_059418565.1 of Mucilaginibacter sp. GW821-FHT07G05. Lineage (NCBI taxonomy): Bacteria > Pseudomonadati > Bacteroidota > Sphingobacteriia > Sphingobacteriales > Sphingobacteriaceae > Mucilaginibacter > Mucilaginibacter sp. GW821-FHT07G05. The sequence continues at coordinate 192,049 of NZ_JBWKQC010000005.1, forward strand.
AAAAAGCTAAAACCTATTTTATGGGTTGCCTGCGGGTTGATGCCGCTCACGTGGAAGCTAATTGCGGTACAGCATTCATACTAAGTAACGAGGGCCTGATAACTGAGGCTACTCCCTACATTCAAAAAGCCATGAAGAACGGCTATTCGGAAATACTGGAAGACATTATTGAAAGCAAGAATATTAAGCTTGATTATGATGCCATTAAGCCTGTAGTGCCCGAATATTTCAACCCGCAAAAGTACCAGCCTGTACCCGCTGCCTACAAGCTCGGGGATATTGGCCCGGTACTTACCAAACGACTGGAAGTTGAAGATCTATCGCAAAAATGGAACGATAAAATGCTCAAAAATACTGATGAGCGCGAGGGTAAAATGCAAAACGAGGGTCCCGCTCAATGGGGTGCTCGTATCTACGGCTTTGTACCCGGCAGTCCTTTTAGCCGCAAAGCGAGGTTTATGTTTATGCACACGCTTAATGCCATGACCGACTGGCAGGTGGATCTGGTAAAAGTAAATGAAGATGCCCTTAACCGGGCTAAAAGCGCTTACAAAAACTTCGACCAGGAGATAGATAAGATGCGCAAAAGCGGGCAAGGCGAAACCGTTTACGAAAGTTGCAGGCTCGAAAAAGAGATCCTCGAAAAGTACCTCGCCACATCATCGGCCATTCATGAAAGCTACGTGCGCAAAACACTGCACAAACGATACGATTTTGTGAACGGAATGCTGCATTGGTCGCGCTATTTGTTCAGTGCCGATGAGTACAAGGTGCTGTATTACGCGCAGGCCGACTGGCTGATGCGCAATATTGCCGAGTACAATAAATTCCAGGTGTTATACCCTACCCCGGAGGGCATCATGGTGAGCTGCGAAAAGATACTGCAAAATCCACCTAAAAAACAGCAAGTTGAGGATAACCCGGATGCTGATTGCCCGGTAAAGATAGGCATACCGTTGGGTGGTGCCTCCATTAAAAGCGATTGCAAAAGCTTTGAAATTGAGGGCGGCGAACTGCTGGTATTCGGCATTGAAAAAGACCTTAAAGAGGGCGAGCTTACCATTTCATTCGGTTTAGGCGGCGAGCTCGACCTTGTGGCGATAAACCCCGGTGCCAAAGGCCAGTTCTTTTTTAAGGTAGGTGCCGATTACATGCCCATTGATTGCGGAATGAAATTCGAGGCGGGTGCCGATGCCATGGTTGGCCCTGTAATAATTGAAAATAAAGTGACCGCCACCATGGGCCTCACCAGCGGCATTAATGTAGAAGCCGTAAACAACGGCAATAGCATCAACATATTTACCCTCGACCCAAGCGAATAATATTTAACATATGAAAACAATAATAGCATTCTTTACCGGTCTTTTTTGTTGCCTCAATGGCTACGCGCAGCTTACCAAAGAAGAAAGGCTTAAAGACAGTGTGGTAGGCTGGTACGATAAGTTTAACCCGGCCGATAAACCATTGAAACCAGTAACTTACGGCAGCGAAACCTTTTCCGTTCGTCAGCAACAGATCAATAACCTTTTTGTAGATTGGGTACAGCAAAGCTATACGCCCGTAGGCAGTACCGGTCGTTTCGTAAAAAAATACTATTTCAATAAGAAAGAATATTTTCCGCATAGCTACGGGGTAATGTTCCCGGTTTACAATGTGAGTTACGGATTTTTAGATAAGAAAGGGCACTTTTTACCCGTACCCGAAGAGTGGATCCCCTTTTACATCAACGTAAATTCGGTAAGCTACACGCAGGGCATCGGTTTTCTGAACACCGATAACGAATTTTATTTTACCCTGCCCGAGGAGCGTGCCGCCGAAAATAACCAAACACTGCGCGACATGGAAAAGACCGATCCGCAGGTGCACCCCAACGTACATAAATACCTTACCTCTGTTTCAAACTACTGGCAAACCGTTTACCTGGTACCCGGCAATAACCTGCCGATAATTAAGCTCACCAAAGGCGAATACCTTACCCTTGCCGAAAACTCCATTGACAGGTATTTAGCTCAAAAAAAGAAGGATTTTCAACAAGCCAGCGGAAGCAAAACAGCCGATATATCCGTTTTTTATAATGCCGAGGTAGCATTCACCGATAAGATTCGCGCTTCTATTAAAAAACTAAAAGTCAAACACCAGGGCGATTGGAACGAGCCCGCGTTACTGAACACCACACAACCAACATTACAATCGCTCGATGGAGGTATTGACCCGTTCGAGCAGGATGAATTTGGAAAGATACACCACATCGGCGGTTACGTATGTAAGTATAACCCGGCGGTTTACGCTCCCGCTAAAACAGACCAGCCGCAGTTTATCGCCATAACCTTTTTGTATAAAACACCCGAAAACGGTAACGGACATTACGAAATGTACCGTGCCCTAACCGAAAACCTCAATTACGATTATATCTATAACTACTTTTTCGATCCGCAGAAAGTAAAGGGCATTGCCTATCAGCCCAATAATGCAGCTGAGTTACAGGCAAGGCTCACGAAATACAGAAACAGCAGTAAAGCGGATGCCGCTGGCCGGGCGAAAGCCGCTGTAAAGCTATCGGGCAATACCGTGTTCGCCGATGATTTTTCATCAAATTCGATTGGCGCCGCACCCACCGGCTGGTATGTAAAAAACGCGGGGAACAGATCGGTAATAGCTACCCCCGCGGAGGCTACGGGTAAATGGCTTCAAATGGGTTATAACTCGCCGGTATATCCAACCAATTTCAGGCAGATGCCCGAAAACTTCTCGCTGGAGTATGATGTGCTCACCTCTGATTTTAGCGAACGCACAGGTGGTTCGGTATGGCTTGAACTGCAAGGAAAACAAGGCAAAAACCAATCGTGGCTGCATGTAGAAGTTACCGCGGGCAATCAAACCGATTTTGATAATGCCAGCAATTACCGCGGCAATGTGCTCATACGCCTTTACAACCAGCCTTCGCAAATGGATTATAATAACCAGGGCGGCGAAATTACCATACCCATAGGCGACTTTACCAATACCAGGAAGCTGGTACACGTAAAGCTGCAAAAAAAAGGTGCCGATATAAGCTTATATCTCAACGGTAAACCAATAACCACATCAACCGAGTTTAAAAGCAAATATGGCAAGCCCTGCGGTGATTGCCGTATAGCCCCGGGTTTGCAGTACGAAAAACTTTCGTTCGAGAACCGTTCGCAGAATGACAAAGCCGTAAAAGTATATCTCGGCAATGTTAAGGTAACTAAAGAGTAACACATCATTTATCCCTTTCTACCATGAAAAACTACAGCATCTTCTCTATAGGCGTCACCGTTTTGATGCTTATATTTTCGCAAAGCCTTTTCGCGCAAACCGAAAGGTTCGATCTGTTTAGCTATAAAGCACCTGCCGGGTGGACAAAAGAAACTAAGCAAACCTACATAGCCTACACCAAAATAGATAAAGCCAAGGGTGAGTGGTGCCAGTTGGTGATGTATAAAAGCGTGCCCTCAAAAGGATCAATAGATGCTGACTTTGACAGCGAATGGGATAAACTGGCCCGCACCCCCAATAATATTGAAGCCGCGCCTAACAAAAGCAAGACCGAACAAGCTAATGGCTGGCAAATTATTTCTGGAGCAGCCAATTTTACTTTTGAGGGGGCAACGGCCATGGCATTGCTCACTACCTTCAGCGGGTACGATCATTGCCTCAGCATACTGGCAAAAACAAACAGCCGGGATATGACCAATACCATTTATTCCTTTTTAAATGCTATCGATCTGCAAAAACCGGCAAACGCGAATAACATCAGTCAAACCACAGTGACCAACACTACGGCTGTGAACGACGGATTTAAGTTCAACACCACCAATTGGGACGATGGCTGGGTCAGCACCGTACAGCCGGATTGGGTTGATGTAAGCAAAGGAAACATCAAAATACTTTTACACTACCCCGTAAATATAAATGCCGCCAATACCGACCCTAAAGTAATGAACGACGCGGCCTGGAACCACTTTATCGTTCCCCGTTACCGTAATATTAATGGCTATAAAACCGCGCCTAATACCCTAACCTCGCAACGGGCATATTTCGCGGCGGCCACTGTTACCGGCAACACTAATGGTAAAACCAACTACGTGGTATTATTCAGCAAGGGCAAAACAGGCTGGCTGGAGTTTATTTGTCCGGATAAAAATACGTTTGTTCAATATTTTGGTGTGGATGTAGATAAGGTGACCTATTATACCGAGGATAAACTATGGGAAACGATGCAAAAAATGGCCGGCTACAATAAATTCGCCATTGCCGCGGCAGACCTTACCGGCAACTGGACTAATAATTTTGGCGGCAACACCTATTACGCTAACATATACACCGGCTTAAGCGCGGGCATGAGCACGTATACATCTAACCAGGAATATCGCTTTTCGGGTAAAAGCTATTCATGGCGCATTATAGCTGCAAATTCATACGGCGGGGCCTCGAGTATAGCACAAGGCAAGGGCAGCGGTAGCTTTAATGTACCCGATAACTGGCATGTTTATTTTTCAGACATTGAAGGCAAACCCAAAAACTACAACGCGCAGTTTTGCGCGGTAAAGGGCGGCAGGTTGCTTATCCTGGATGGTAGTCCGTTCAGCAAACAATAGTGGATCGAACTGATAATCATTATTAACAAGCGGGCGGCACCCAGCCATGAGTCGCCGCCCGCTTGTTATGCTTATTTAAAAAAGAAACCCAGCAGCGCTTTCTGCACTTGCGCGGTTTGTTCCTGCACAACCCAGTGGCCCGAGTCTTTTATGATAGATTCCTGCACGTTGTTGGCCACCAGGTTAGAATGTGCCGCCAAAAATGCTCCCGCGAAATGGTCAGATCCCATGGCCAGCAATGGCATTGGCAGTTTATGTTTGGCAAATAGCACATTGTCTTTAGCATCGTTATTAAATTCGCCAAACCAATGGAACGCGCCGGTTGTAGCGCCGGGTACCGAGTAAGCCCTGATGAACTCGTTCTTTTCGGCCTGGGTAAAAGAGTTATTTTTAAACCCAACGGTTGGCCAAAAATCAGTAAAGAATAAACCTACTTTGCCCGATACCAATTCGCCTGAATGAGGTTGTGCAAAAAAACCGAACCACCAGGCTTGTGATTTCACCTGGCTCCAAACCGGCTCAATACCCGGCAGCAGGGCATCCATTAAGGCAAGTTTTTTTACTTCCGTTGGGAATTGAGCGGCATAAGCGTAAGCAACCATCAGGCCTATATCATGCCCTGCGAGGTTGATATGCTGATAGCCCAGCTTTTTCATCAGTTCGTGCATATCTACTGCCATATTCTTTTTACCGTAACCACCGGCCGGTTTGCCCGATTCGCCAACACCACGCAGGTCAGGTGCTATCACGGTAAAATGTTTAGAAAGCTCCGGCAATAAGCGGTTCCACATATACCAGTTTTGGCCAAAGCCGTGTACTAATAATAAAGGCTCGCCTTTGCCGCCAATAACGTAATGGATCTTTACATTGTTAACCACGGCATATTGATCTTTAAAGCCTGCGGGTGGCGTTGCAGGTTTAACAGTAGCCGCGAAACTTAGGGTAGTTAATAAAGTGAACAGGGCAATTAATGCCAGTTGGGTGATTTGTTTTATTGTTTTCATGATTTTGATTTGTTTGTTATGATGTGTAATTAATGTTGTTATTGTTGGTGATATAGTGGCTAAGCATTAAAGGGTGCTGATCCAGTTTAAGATGTAGGCTGCCTTTTCTTCCCATTCGGGTTGGCCCAATACAAAGTGGTTAGCGTTATCAAATTCCTTATAATCCGTTACCGAATCGGCATCACTGTATTTTTTGAAATTGGAGTAATTGAGCGAAGCAGGTATAAAATTATCCTTGCCCCCCGCCAAAAATAAAAGCGGCACATGCGGAAGGCTGAAATCTATTTTGGCTGCTTTAGTGATCGCGTCGCGCACAACCAGTTTTGATTCGGGAGTAAGCAGGTTATAGTAGGCCTCTTTCTGCTCTTCGTACTCCATGCCGTTGGTAAAAGCGTATTGCCACTCGCGGAACGACATGAGGTATGATTTTTTGGCAGATGTAAAAAAGCCTAACGGCCCCCAGCCTGCTTTATAAAAGGAGTATTTAAAAGTCATCACCCCTTGTGGTTGCAGCGAATGGATAGCTATGCCCGCTTCGGCAAGTCCGCGTTGTACCAATAATTGTGTAATAAGGCCGCCCATTGAATGGCCTATCAGTATCGGCTTTTCGGGTAATTGCTGTACAATGTTGGCGAAATACTCGGCCAGGTCGGCCAGGCGCTGGCTTGCTATAGCGGCATCGGGATGCCTTTTTCTGAGCGTACATGCATCCGCGTTTTTATGAGGCCATGCAGGGGCGATGGTTTTATACCCATTGGCTCCAAAAAATAGTTTCCAGTTATCCCAGCTTGATGCGCCTACAAATGCTCCCGTAATAAATACTATAGTTTTAGAAGCGGTAGCTGCTGTTTGTTTATTTTGTGTGTACATATTCGTAAATTTGGTATGACCACCATAAACAACAGGGATACCATTTTTGCAAATAACTGATATACAGACAATTAATTTACGAACTCATATCCAGCTTACTTTATGTCGTTATCTTACGCTAAAAAGGGACGAAATAAAGCAACCGGGAAAATTATACAATAAGGTGCCCTTATTTAGCTGATGACGATATATCGTCATCAATTATGATATAAAGTAATGACCTGTTTCGGAATACACGTAATTCATTAATTAACAACACCTTATATTTAAGGAACATATTTTGACCTATACCACGCATGCAAGTAACGCGATAATGAATAAGATAAGCTATACCCTATTATTCGTATTTTCCCTTTTATCATTATTGTATTTACCTGCTTTTTCACAGGCGCCGCAAACTGCCGTAAAGAGTATAGGTGACGGGTATATGGCATCGGCCAAAGCATGGACACTTAAAAATGACAGCGTTAAATGCAACGCCGATGTGCGCAAAGCTATAGCAGCATATTTGAAGAACGGACAAACACGTGATGCCGCCGAAGCCTACCTTAAATTAGAAGAGTATTATAACTTTTTTCATGGCCCCGGTTACGGCCCGAGGATAGCCTATTATGAAAAAGCGCTGGCACTGTTTACAAGCATACAGGTTAATGACAGGGCTGCCGCTACACTTAAAATACTGGGCGATTTTTACCAGATAGAGGGCAACTATTTAAAATCGATACTGGCATTAAAAAACTCCTTGCATTTATATGAATCGGTTAAAAAGCAAGATGACCTGCAAGGTTTGTACGACCTCATGGGCATCGTTAACTCGCGGTTGGGCAATTACGATGATGCTTTAAAATACGGACTGCTGGCGGTTAGGGCGGCAGATGCAGCCGGCGATACGGAATCGTTACAATTGAGCACTACATTTAATCGCCTGGGGGGCACTTATTACACCCTGAAACAGTTTGATAAGGCGCTGATATATTTTCATAAATCCTTAGCTATAGCCAAAAAAAATCATGATCCTGATTATGTGATACCCCTTGCTTACAACATAGCCAATGTGTTAAAAGTGCTCCACAGGCCACAGGAAGGTTACAGGCTGATGAAGGAGATGGAGCGATTATACAAGCCAAAAGAATTTGTGAACAGGGCGCTTGTAAATATATCATACCTGAATATGCTGGTGGCTTCAAAGCGGTTTACACAGGCCCGCCAGCTTTGTGATACCCTGCTTAACCTTTCATTATTAATTGATAGTAATGATAGAAACCAGGGGCTGATACAGCAAACAATCGCCCTGTATTTTATGGCCGTGAAAGATTTTAAGCAAGCCAGGGTACATGCCAATAATTATGAGCAAATGGGTATCAGATCATCAAATAATGACGACCTGATCAATGCTTACAGAACCCAGTATCAAATTGATTCTTTGGCCGGTGACGAGGTGAATGAGTTGAAAAACTTCAGAAAATATACTGATCTGAAAAATAAGCTATATAATGAAAAAGCAAGCCAGCGAATAGCCCAGTTAGAGATTTCATATAACATAGAAAAGAAGAACCAGGAATTAAAAGCCAAAGAAACCAATATACAGGCACTACAAAAACAAACAACGCTACAAAACACCAATATAAAGCAACAGGCCACCCTGCAAAAACTAAGTGTAGGCGGCCTGGTACTACTTGCCTTATTACTTGGGCTTAGTTACAACCGCTATTTACTGAAGCAAAGGGTAAACAGGCAGTTGCAGGTACAGCAATCAGAGATCAATCTTAAAAACCGCTCATTAACCAACCTGATCACCGAGAAGGATGGTTTGCTTGAAGAAAAGGAATGGCTGATGAAAGAGATCCATCACCGGGTAAAGAACAATTTGCAAATCGTGATCAGCCTGCTTAACACCCAATCATCCTACCTTAACGATGATGTGGCTTATAAAGCCATCAGGGAAAGTCAGCACCGCATGCAATCCATCTCGCTTATTCATCAAAAGCTCTACCAGTCTGAAAATATGGCATTGGTAAGTATGCCCGCTTACATCAGCGACCTTATTCAGTACTTAAGCGACAGTTTCGATATTGCCCCACGCATCAGGTTCGAGATGGATATAGCTCCTGTTGAGCTGGATGTAACCAAATCTGTTCCGCTGGGCCTTATTTTAAATGAGGCTATTACCAATTCAATAAAGTACGCTTTTACCGAAAATGGCGACGGAATTATATACATCGCCCTGCGCGAATGCAGCGAGAATAATTACGAATTAACCATACGCGATAACGGCAGAGGGCTTACCGAAAACATCGATCTGTCAAAAAGCAGAACCTTGGGCATGAGCCTTATGCGCGGCCTGAGCAAACAACTAAGCGGCACCTTCGCTGTAAAAAACGATGATGGGATAGCCATCATTATCAATTTTACCAACGAAAAACGCCTTATAGCATAAACATTGATCAACCTATTATCATGACTAAAAAGATACTAATTGTAGAAGACGAATTTATTGTAGCCAACGATCTTGCTATTATGCTGGAGAAAGCCGGTTATGATGTTTGCGACATTGCCGATTCGGTAGAAGAAGCCCGCGAGATCATAGCCCGCCAAAAACCGCAACTGGTATTGCTCGATATCCATTTAAAAGGCACGCTAACGGGTATCGACCTGGCTAAACAATTGGTTGATGAGCAAATAGCCTTTGTTTACCTGTCGGCCAATTCAAACCAGAAGATTTTGGAGGAAGCCAAAGCCACGCAGCCCTACGGCTTTATGGTTAAGCCTTTTCGCGAAAAGGATGTACTGGTAAGCCTTGAAATTGCCCAATACCTGCACGAGCAAAGCATGCTGACTAAACGCGCCAACGAGCAATTACTGCAAAGCGCGCTTGCCGATATACTGGCCGAACCCACCGAATGGAGCCATAAATTTTTGAAAATTGCAAAGACGATACAACCTTACGTGCCCTTTGATTATTTGGCCGTAGGGATGAAAAACCTGGATAGCCTGCCGTATGATGGCATCAGTTTTTTGCGCACCAGTTTTAACGATTACCAGGTGATCGGGTTTGACGAGCTGATGACCATTTCGGGTATGAAAAAGGCCGAACTGCTGAAGTTGCAGGAACCCACTACCGACGATACCTTTTCGGCATTGTATAATGACGACGACTTTGTGGCCCGCTGCAAAGAGAATGCAGCCAAACGGTTTGTATCGCGCGTGTTTCAAATGCGATCAAACCTGGTGATGTATATACCCGTTACCGGGCGGCCGGGCTTTACCTTCTCGTTCTACAGCCGCAAAAGTGATATTTATACTAACCGGCACCTCGCGCTTGTAAACAAATTGCAAAGATCGCTCTCACTTACCTTTGACGGTTTGCTGGCAAACCACAAAATAACCAAGCCCGCCGAACCTGCAATAAAAGCAAGAGCAACCACGCAGCAAATGCTGCAAAAAGGCTTTGACGGCATGATAGGCAGCAGCCATCTTTTGCTCACCGCCCTTGACCACCTCACACTGGTTGCCCCCATGGAAACCTCCGTTTTAATACTCGGCGAAAGCGGTACGGGTAAGGAACGGTTTGCACGGTCTATCCATTCAAGATCATCGCGCAGCAAAAAACAACTCGTTGTGGTTAATTGCGCGGCACTGCCTACACATCTGATAGAGTCGGAACTGTTCGGGCATGAAAAAGGCGCTTTTACCGGCGCGGTTGAAAAGCGCATAGGCAAGTTTGAACAGGCATCGGGCGGAACCATTTTTTTGGATGAAATAGGTGAACTCCCTTTAGAAGCGCAGTCAAAACTATTGCGCGTATTACAGGAAAAAGAGATAGAAAGGCTTGGCGGCAAAGAAACCGTTAAGGTTGATGTACGCGTAATTGCCGCTACCAACTGCAATTTGGAAAAAGAGGTGGCGGCCGGTAAATTCAGGCTCGATCTTTATTATCGCCTGAACATTTTCCCGATAGTGCTACCCTCTCTTAGGGAACGGAAGGAAGACATACCCGAACTGGCCGAATTTTTTGTGCGAAAGTACGCGGAACGGGCAGGCAAAGAAGGCATGACCTTATCGTCGCAGGCCTTGAGCGATCTGTCCTACTATCACTGGCCCGGTAATGTGCGCGAACTGGAGCACCTTATTGAGCGAAACGTATTGTTAAACCGTGGCAATGTGATTGAGAAGGTAAATTTACCATCGGCAAAAGTTGACCAGGAAGCCCCCCCGGTTGATGGCGCCAGGGTAAAAACCATTGATGATAACGAACGGGAGTATATTTTGAGCATACTTAAAAAATGTAACGGGCGCATTTCCGGTCCGGGCGGCGCGGCCGAACTGCTCGACGTTCCCTCAACTACCTTAAATTCAAAAATGAAACGGCTGGGCATTACCCGCAAGCACGCGACAGACTAAGCGGTTACATTATTCTCTTTTACAGGGCGCCAAATTACAAGCAACAGTAATTTGGCGCTTTTCTTTTATACAGTCAATAATTAATATACTTATAATCAGTACTATATAAAAAATACTAATAAATTAGTTTAAATACTAATCAATTAGTAGTATGTTAGATTTATAAATCACAATTATGCAAAAGCTGGCAAAACGAGAAGAACAAATTATGCAGGTATTCTGGACGATGGAACGCGCCTTTATCAAGGAGGTAATGCCTGCAATGCCCGATCCTAAACCCCATTATAACTCATTGGCAACCATGGTTAAAATACTGGAAGATAAAGGATTTTTGGGCCACGAAGCGGTAGGTAATATCTATCAGTATTTCCCGCTGATATCAAAAGAAGAGTATCAAAAACATGCCATGAAAGATATTGTGAGCCAGTATTTTGATAACTCTTACCCCAATATGCTCGCTTTTTTTGCCAAAGAGCAAAAACTGACCGAGCAAGAGCTTAACGACATCCTGAACATCATTAAAAAACAAAACTAATGATACCATATAGTTTACATGTAGCCCTGCTGCTGGCCGTTTGCCTGTTGTTTTATAAACTGCTATTACAAAAGGAAACCTACTATAACTTAAACCGCGTGGTGCTGTTGGCTTGTTTAGGGATGGCCTTTGCATTGCCCTTTATTTCGGTGCCGCAAAGCCTGTCGTTAAGAAAAGCGCCTGCTGCAAATAATACTGTAGCTGTAACGCCTATCGGTAACGAATTAGCAAAAGAGAGTAAGATAATAAACACCATACCTCTCCCGGCTCCGCCAAAAAACTTAAAGCAGAATACTGCCAAAATACAAAACACTGTACCTGTTGCCGAGTCAGAAAGCGCTTACAGCATTAACCGGGATAACGTTATCAAATGGGTAATTTGGCTATACTGGTGCGGGGTAGCTGTGTTTGGGGCTAACTTTTTATTGCAGCTTATTGTGCTGCTTTACCAGGCCTACAGAAAACCGGTTATCCTCGATGGCTTTTACAGGATAGTGGAACTTGATGGCGATAAAGCCCCTTGCTCGTTCGGGAATAACATTTTTATAAACCCTGCCAAATACGATTGGGAAACTTACAAGCAAATACTGATGCACGAAAAAGTGCATATACAACAAGGCCATAGTTTTGATTTGATAGCAGCCGAGCTGATGCTGGTGATGCAGTGGTTTAACCCCTTTGCCTGGCTTTACCGCAAAGAGGTGGAAACCAATATTGAGTTTTTAACTGATGATGCCCTCGTTAACAAATATAAAGTAGAGCCCGAAAGTTACCAGATGAGCCTTCTGAAGGTATCGGTGCCAAACTATTCAATGCATGTTACTACCAACTATAATCAATCACTCCTTAAAAAACGTATACTTATGATGAACGCTAAACGATCAAACATCCACACCAGCTGGAAGTACTTTATGCTGGTACCTGTATTGGTAATACTGGTGTGCGGTTTAAACGAACAGGCTGCCACCAGCAGTCCGCTAAGTAAGCACACAAAACGTGATGCCATTGCTTTGCCGCGCACTGCCCCGGTGATCAATCTTAAAAAAGATACCATTATAAAAAAGAAAGCGGCAGATGCACAAGAAAGTGAAGTGCAATTAGCAGCTAAAATAACGCCCGAAAAACCTGTAGATACAGAGCCTATTGAAATTACACCGGCTTATATAAAAAGCTTTACTGATATCGGCTACGCTGATCTGTCACCCCAAACATTACAGGCCTTTGCAGGATGGGGCATAACTGCCGGTTATGTAAAAGGATTTAAAGATATTGGCTATAAAAATTTAAGCGTAAATGATTTACAGGCACTTAGCTCATGGGGTATAACTCCGGGATATGTTAAATCTTTGATGGATATCAAATACGATGTATCATTACCAACCTTACAGTCATTAACATCTTGGAGCATAACGCCATCGTACATTAAAAGCTTACAGGATATCAAATACGATACCTCCTTACCTACCTTACAGGCGTTAACCTCATGGAATATAACGCCATCATACATTCAAGCCATAAAGGATATCAAATATGATGTGTCATTACCTACTTTGCAGGCACTAACCTCATGGAATATAACGCCGTCGTATATTAAAAGCTTACAGGATATCAATTATGATGTTTCTTTACCAACCCTGCAAGCATTAACCTCATGGAATATAACGCCCGATTATATCAATGGCTTTAAAAACATCGGTTACAAAGATGTGTCGTTACCTACCCTGCAAGCCTTTAGTTCGTGGGGAGTAACTCCATCATATATTAAAGGATTTATGGATATCGGTTACAAAGATCTATCAGTTAACGCGCTTCAAAAGTTTATCAATACGGGAGTTACCTCTTCATACGTTAAAGGCTTGAATAACTATAAAGGATTATCTGCCGATAAAATACAATCATTGAGCGGCGGACAGCCAAGCGTAGCGGTAAGCGATAGGGTACGCGACGCGCAGATTGAAAAACTATACAAGCAGTTGGAAAAACATGCCATTATTTTAAGGCCAATTTTCCATAACCTCAAGTTTGGCGACCCTGCTATAAAGCCCGACCTGGTTTTGCTCGACAAAAAACTGGCAAAGGCCAAACTTACTTACAACCCCGATTTGCTCAAAAAGCTAAAAACAACCAAAACCGAGTTTGACGAATATCCTAACATTAAAAAGGAGTACATGGCATTTGCTGAAATACTTGAAAAAATTACCGCCTATGCTGCAAGTCCCGCATTTTTAGCTAAAGTTCAAAACATGAGTGATGAAGAACGTGAGCAATTTGAACTTTACATGAAAAAATTAAGCGACGGCTTAAATACGCCGTACAAACAAAAGCCAACCGACGACCAATAATATTTATATAACAAGAAGATGCCCTTTCCTTTCAGGCTTAAGCATCTTCTTGTTTTTTTGCTCCGCAGAATATTTCAGTTTAAAACAAAGCGTGTTATCCCAATAAACCTTGTAAAATAACAAAGCATTTATATAAATTGGTAAAACGTTTTTTCATATATCCAGCTTGTTAAAACGCGTTACAAAAAACCATCAACCACCTTACACTACAAATGAAAAAGCAATTATTCCTTTTAACAATCATTATACTATCGGTACTAAAAGTCGCGGCTCAACAAAAACTTACGCCTACCCTACTCCGCAACTGGCTCGCACCAAACACTAATGAATGGGTATTTGGCATTACAAATAAATACGTATTTACTAACGGCAGCTATTGGAACTATAAAATTATAAGCGCCAAAAACAAGCAATATCAATTAGCGCTTGAACAAAACAGCGGCTTAAAGAAAACATTATATGTTACCCCTATTGACGAAAATACCGCCAAAATAGGTTACAAAACCAACTCGCAGGTTAAATACAGTGCAAAATTCAATGAGCATTCTAATTACGGTAGGCATGACGATGCCGGGTTTCAAGCACCGCTGATAAAGGACGGAATTACGCATTTGAAAGGCATATTAAAAGATTACGACAGAAAACGCGACAACTACCGTTACATAGATGTAAACTATGAGACGTTAATTTCACCATCGCAAAAAACGCAGGCCATTGAGGTTGATAGCCTTGGCCGTTTTAGCCTTGATTTAGAGCTAAATACCCCTCATGAGATTTTAATAAGATTTGGGGAAGAAATGGCTGAGTTTTTTGCTATCCCCGGCCACCATACTACCTTATGCATAGAGCTAAACCGCGAGAACAAACTGGCAACAATGGAGGACGCCATAGCGTACATGACAAGTCGCCCGAAAATTATTTTTATGGGTGAGGATGCACTGTTAAACACGGCCTTCAATGATTTTAATTTCAGGCTGAGGCACATACTTTATTCATCGCATAACTACGATAACCAAACAAAGCTCGATCCGACGGCTTACAAAACATACCGGCTTGCAATAGCGCAAACCATGCTTGATACACTTTCAAGCTACAGTAAACAGCATAATACGGGTTCAAGATTCAGGCAATACTTTGAGCAGACTATCAAATTCGGTACGGCGAACGAACTGCTTAGGTACGGATGGCTTAACGGTCGAAAAAAACTGAGCATCGGCTACTTTGACTTTCTTGCTTCGCTCGACTTTAATAATGAAGTAAGCGCAGTAACAAAAGAATACGCGAGTACGCTATACGAACTATCTGTTTTACCTTCAGGCGGCGATTCCGAAATAAAATCACCTGGTATTCAAGAAGTTTTGAAATTTGCTAAAGAAAGCAATTATAAGTTTACACCCGATCAGGAAGAATTCATCAAAAACAATATCGTATTTACGGCAAACGGTCCCGATTCGCTTTCTTATCAAACTACATTTATCAGCGAATCAGACAGTATATCAAATGCAATAAGCGAAGCACTTTTTGCAGGCGCACGCAAGGCGATAGATCAGCAAAAGGAAAAAAGCAGGCAACGGTTATTTGAACGCATTAAATTTAACAACACACTTGGTGCCGACATATTACAGGCAAAAGAGGTTTACAATAAGGTGAATGAAAGCAAGGGGATTGATTCGGCAGCATTTGAAAATTCTACTGCCATTATTAAGCACCCCGAGCTTTTAAAAGAACTAAAAAAAGCGAATGACGATCTGCTGGCCAAAAGCAAAGGTAATTTGCCTAAAGGCTCGCATGTAATTGATCGCATTAATCATCCGCATGATGATTTACTGGAAACACTGGCTCAAAAATACTATGGAAAAATTGTTTATGTAGATTTTTGGGCACCGTGGTGCGGACCTTGCATGGGCGAGATGCCCGACAGCGAAATTATGAGAAAAGAACTCGCGGATAAAGATGTGGTATTTCTTTACTTAGGTGTGGATTGCAAAGAGGACTCGTGGAGCAAGACGATTAAACTCAATGGCATTGCAGGCGAGCATTACCTGTTAAGTAAAGATGAGTATACTGTTTTAAAAAGCAAATTTCAAATTACGGGTATACCACGTTATATGTTGATGAATAAAGAAGGTAAAATAGTTGACGCGAACGCGAAACGCCCGAGCGACAAAACCGGCTTGATGAACGACATTAAAAACCTGCTTAACTAATAAATAACCATCAGTTATTTTTCGGCACATTAAATTCCTTATATTATTTTATAAAGCCTAAATGTTAATTTTAAGAAAATAGTTTGTTTGAAAATAACACACTATATTGTCGCGACCTAATTAAAAAGTACCCCATTTTTAATAATGCAGTCTACCGACTTCGATATATTTAACACGGCACCAATTGAAAAGAAGGCGTTTACTGAGTTTTACGCCCGGCATTTTCAAACTTATACCCTGCTGGCATTTCAGTATGTTAAAGATACCGACGTGGCCGAGGACATAGTACAGGATGTATTTATAAAGTTTTGGGAAGCGCCTTTTAATATGGATAACCCGCAGGCTATCAAATCGTACTTCGGCAAAATTGTTATTAATAACTCGCTCAATTACCTCAAGCGCGAAAAGAATATACAACGCCACCACGACCAAATAGGCCAGGAAATTACCGAACAGGATGCTTACGCCAAACTGCACGAAACCGAATTAAAAGTTATACTTTACAAAGAAATAGAACTGCTGCCCGAACAATGTAAACGGGTTTTTAAAATGAACCGCTTTGAAGGGCTAAAGTACCGGGAGATAGCTGAAATGTTAAACATTAGCGAAAGAACAGTGGAAAACCACATTTCTAACGCGTTAAAAACCCTCAGAAAGCGACTTTATGCTATAAAAAACGAACTCGGGATAGATTTATTAAAATACAAAGCCATAATATTTGCTTTTGGACTAAATTAGGCCGTATTACGAACACACAAAACAGCCTAAGTAAATGGTTTAACCATTTAAAATACTCTATTATCAAAAAAAGTTTTAATTTTTTAAAAATACTTTAAAATCTATTAGGGGTAAATACCATTTTCGTTTGTCTAATACATAAATAAACGAAAACAGATGGCCGAAAAAGACCTCTACCTACAACAAATAATTCTATTTCTAAATAATCCTGAAGACAAGGCGCTCGAAAACACCATTAACGAATGGCGTTTATTAAACTCAGAGAACGAAAGATACTATCAGGACATTTATAAAATATGGCAGCGGGCTGCTGAAAGCGCGCCGCTTGAGCAGGTTAATGTAGCCATAGCTGTAGATAAACTTTCAGCCAAAATCGGGTATAACCCGGCAGAAGCTGAAGTTATTCCGTTACGCTCCCGCTTCAGGGCACTTAAATGGGCCGCGGGTGTGGCAGCCATGCTGACTATCGCTGTTTTGGTATATAATTATATGCAGCCGCAAAAGCCGGCGTACATCACCAAAACCACATTGGCTGCAAAGGATTCTGTTTTACTGGCAGACGGCTCAAAAGTTTATCTTGATGCGCATTCTACCGTGAGGTACCCCGAAAAATTCAGTGGCGATACAAGGCCTATCTACTTCGTATCGGGCAATGCATTTTTTAAAATAGCTAAAGATGCCTCAAAGCCTTTCTTTATCCACATGGATAATACAGCGGTGCGTGTACTGGGTACCTCGTTCAACATCAACAAAACAACCTATCACATCAATATCGATGTAAAAACCGGCCGCGTAATGTTTATTGCCAACCGGGAAACCAAAGGCATACTTACCGCGGGCACTGCCGCCAACTATAACCTGAGTACCAATAAGCTAACTACTTATGCCAGCATAAATCAAAACAGTGATGCCTGGCTAACCGGTCAGTTGCATTTTGTTGATGAGCCGATGGCCGATGTGGTGAAGAAACTGGAACAACACTACAAGATCAATATTGACCTGGACAGCAACCTCTCGCGCCTGGGTAAACTGAACGCCAGCTTTATTAATAACAATATTGATGAAGTAATTGCCGTGCTTGAACAAACCTACCCTATCAAAATATCGCACAAGGCAGACAGGCTCATCATCCGAAAAAAATAACAAAAACAAACCCATAAACCCCTCATCTTTTCTTTAACTAACTGACACGTATGATCAAAAATTTCTACAAAAAGCGAACTTTAACGTTCTGCAAAGTTTTTTTGACCGGTATGTGCCTTGCAATAAATGCAAGAGCCGACTTGGTTGCACAAAGCTTAACCCCCGGCAATGTAAAGCTGGAACCCTACCTTAAAAAACTGGAAGATGCCTACCACGTAAACTTTATTTATGATGCTGCCGAAATTAACAAAGGCCAGGTTGTTGCCGCCAACACCAAGCCATCATCGTTAAAAGATGCTTTGGAAGAACTGCCTGCCAAGGCCGGCATCAGCTATACCATTGTAGGCAACAACATCATCCTGAAAAAAACAGCCGCTGTTAAAAAAGCCGATGAATACATTACCGTAAAGGGCCATGTAACATCAAAGGAAAACAACAGCGTTGAGGCTTTGCCGGGTGTAAACGTATTTGAAAAAGGCACAAAAAATGGCGTATCAACCGATGCAAAAGGCGACTTCACCATCAGGGTTAAGCAAAACGCGGTATTGGTTTTCAGCATGATGGGTTATAAAGCCCAGGAGATCACTGTATCACCTGCCAATACTACCATCAACATTACCCTCGAGGCAGAAAGCACAGCCCTTAACGAAGTGAGCGTAGTAGCCACAGGTTACCAAAATCTCGACCGTAAATTATTTACCGGTGCCGCTACCACCTTAAAGGCATCAGATGTAAAGCGAGATGGTATTACCGACGTAAGCCGTATGCTGGAAGGCCGCGTAGCGGGTGTATCGGTACAAAACGTATCAGGTACGTTTGGTGCCGCGCCTAAAATACGTGTACGTGGCGCTACCTCTATTAATGGTGATAACAAGCCGCTATGGGTTGTTGATGGTGTGATACTTGAAGATGTGGTAAACATATCAAACGAGCAGCTATCAACAGGTGATCCTAATACACTGGTAGGTTCATCGGTAGCGGGTTTAAACCCTGATGACATTGAGAGCTTCGTTATCCTGAAAGATGCTGCTGCAACAGCCCAGTATGGTGCACGCGCCATGAACGGTGTGGTAGTAGTAACCACCAAAAAGGGTAAAAACACATCGGGCGCGCCTATCGTATCGTATACGGGTAACTTCTCCAGCTATTTAAAACCGTCGTACAGCAATTACGACATTTTAAATTCGGCCGACCAGATGAACGTGTACCTCGAAATGCAGAATAAGGGCTGGTTAAACCACTCATCTACAGCTAATAACCCAAGTGGCGGCGTGTTTACCAAAATGTATAACGAAATGTACAAGTTTGACCCTGCCACTCAAACTTACGCGTTAACCAACAACGTACCAAGCCAAAAAGCTTACCTGCAACGCTATGCCAATGCAAACACCGATTGGTTTGACGTATTGTTCAAAAATTCGCTGATGATGGAGCACTCGCTAAGCGTATCATCAGGTACCGAAAAATCGCAGTACTATGCTTCAACCAGCTTTTTGCAGGATAACGGCTGGACCATAGGCGATAACGTAAAACGCTTTACCGGTAACTTAAGAGGAACATTCAAGATAAGCGATAAACTATCTTTCGAACTCTTAACCCAGGGATCGGTTCGCGACCAGGTGGCCCCGGGTACTTTGGGCCGTATCAGTAACCCGGTTTTTGGTCAGTACGACAGGGATTTCGACATTAACCCTTTCAGCTACGCCATCAATACCAGCCGTGTGCTTACTCCGTATGATGCCAATGGCAATCTCGAATACTTTAACAGGGATTACGCTCCTTTCAACATCATTCATGAGTTGCAAAACAATACTTTGGGTTTAACCCAGATTGATTTTAAAGGCCAGGCGGGTGTGAAATATAAAATAACACCAGCTTTGCAATACTCATTTGACGGCGCTTACCGCTTTGCCAAAACCAACCAGGAGCATAAGGTAACTGAAAACTCGAACCAGGCCATGGCCTACAGGGCAGGTATTGCCGAGCAAAATTCTACCATCATTAATTCAAACAGGTTCTTGTACCGTAACCCGGATGACCCGAACGCGCTGCCGGTATCGGTATTGCCTTATGGTGGTTTTTATAATACGGTTGATGACAATATTACCAACTACTACTTCCGTAACGCGTTGGAGTGGAACAAAACCATTAACCAGGATCACCTTGTAAATATTTACGCGGCACAAGAGTTGCGTTACATTAACCGCCAGCACAAAACATTTGATGGCTACGGTTATCAGTATGATCAGGGTGGCGTGCCATTTATTGATCCTAACATAGTTAAGCAAAACGTTGAATCAAACTTCAACTATTACAGCATGAACTATAGCTACGAGCGCTATCTTAACTACCAGATGCGCGCGGCCTACTCCTACAAAGGCAAGTATAGCTTTAACGCAACCGGCCGTTATGATGGCTCAAACTTATTAGGTGAATCGCGCACGGCCAGATGGTTACCTACCTGGAACGTATCGGGCGCGTGGAATATCGATACCGAAGAGTTTATGCAGAACAATGCCATCAGCAAAATATTAAGTCGTGCTACGTTGCGTGCTACCTACGGCTTAACGGCCAGCATGGGCCCTGCAACCAACTCCAGCTTGTTTTTACAGGCACGTAATACCAACAGGCCTTACGCTACCGAAAAAGAAACCGTACTATATATAGCCGGTTTAGAGAACTCAGAACTAACATTTGAAAAACAAAAAGAGCTGAACATTGGCGCCGATCTGGCATTCCTGAACAACAGGATCACTTTAACAGTAGATGTTTACGACAGGCGCGGATTTGACCTGATAGGTTTGATCAGAACCTCGGGTATAGGCGGCGAAGAAACCAAAGTAGCCAACTATGCCGATATGCGCTCGAAAGGTATTGAGGTTACCCTTGGCGCGTCTATCATTAAAAAGAAAGACTGGACCTGGACCACCCAACTTACCTTCGCCCACAATACCAGCAAAATTACCAACCTGAAAAATCAGCCACTGATATTCAACCTGGTAAATCCCGATGGCGGCGCGCAGGAAGGTTATCCGCAGCGTGGCTTGTTCTCCATTGATTTTGTGGGCTTAGACCACAACACAGGCGTGCCTTACTTTACCAACGAAAATGGCGAAAGAAGCACCAATGTATACCTGCAAAGCGATGTAACCAAATACCTAAAATACGAAGGCCCTGTTGACCCTACCATCAATGGCGGTTACTTTAACTCGGTTAAGTTTAAAAACTTCACCCTATCGGCATTAATTACTTACAGCGCAGGTAACAAGGTTAGGTTAAACCCTGTATTTAAATCAAGCTACAGCGATATGGATGCCGTATCATCAACCTTTTTAAACAGGTGGGTAATGCCGGGCGATGAAACCAGGACCAATGTACCTTCTATTTTAAGTGCGCGTGAAGTTGGCCAGTTAGACGGCTATCCGTATAACAATTACAATTACTCATCAGCCCGTGTTGCCGATGGTGGTTTTGTGCGGTTGAAACAAGTATCGTTCGGGTATTTTCTGTCGCAGGATTTCGTGAAGAAATTCGGTTTCAAAAACGCTTCCCTTACCATGGTTGCCAACAACGTTTGGCTGATCTACTCGGATAAAGCACTGAACGGACAAGATCCTGAATTTTTCGGATCGGGTGGTGTCGCTTTGCCAATCCCGCGCCAATTCACACTTTCACTTAAGGTCGGATTTTAATTTCTCCACGTCATGACAAAAAAATACACTATCATATTCACATCGGCCCTCCTTGTACTTTCTTCTTCATCGTGTAAGAAGTTCCTGGAACAGGTGCCCGATCAGCGAACCCAACTGAATACAGTTGAAAAGGTGAGCGAAATTTTAGCTACAGCTTACACCCAGGCAGATTATGCTACTTTTACCGAGGCTGCATCAGATAATGCTGAAGACAAGGGCGTAAACGTAGGTAACCTTAACCCTACCAACCAAAACCCATACCAGTGGCAGGATGTGGACAGCCGCGATACCGGTACGCCAACCTTCTTTTGGAATGCCAGTTATGCAGCTATAGCCGCCGCTAATGCAGCCCTTGATGCCATCGCTAAAGCACCCGATCAAACCCCATACTTACCTTACAAAGGCGAAGCTTTGGTAGCCCGTGCTTACGCGCACTTTATGCTGGCCTTACTGTATGCCAAGGTATATGAGCCTAACGGCGCTAACGATTCGCCGGGGATACCGTATGTTACTACGCCCGAAAAAGTTGTATTTCAACAATACGACCGTGGTACAGTGGCATCTACCTACGAAAAAATAGAGAAAGACCTGCTCGAAGGCCTGCCGCTTATTAAAAACAGCGTTTACCGTGTACCTAAGTACCATTTTAACCAGGCAGCGGCTTACGCTTTCGCGGCACGTTTCTACCTTTTTAAACAACAGTATGATAAAGTGATTCAGTACGCTACTTCCGCGTTTCCGGGTAACAGCTTTGCAGCCAACATCAGGCCATGGAGCACCAAGTATTATGATGCATCGGCCAACGAAATGGAAATTATGTTTACCCAGGCAGCCGAAAATTCAAACCTGCTGTTAACAGAAGCACCATCGGGCTGGGCACGTAACTATTCTTTCTTTCGCTACGCGATGGGTTTATATTTAAACACTGAGCAATCGCAGCCTAACGTAACCGGTACTACTTTTAGCGGCCGTAAAATGTACAATTATGGTGTGCCAAACTACAGCTACCTTAAGTTTAAAGAGTTGTTCATCCGCTCGAGCCCTAATGCTAACATTGGTATCCCCTACACCATTATGCCGCAATTTACTGCTGATGAGTTGTTACTGAACAGAGCTGAAGCTTATGCCAGTACCGGCAAATACACCGAAGCGCTTGCCGATCTGAATACGTTTGCCAGCACCCGGATCAGAAATTACGACGCTGCATCGCAAAGCATCACCCTTGCAAAAGTGGCAGATTTTTACGGAACCGATGACCCGGAAGCCGGGTTAATTCAAACAGCGCTCGACTTTAAAAAATCAGAGTTTATACAGGAAGGTTTAAGATGGTTCGACCTCATCAGGTTGAAGATACCTGTTGTGCATAACATTAAAGCAGTTAACAACACCGATACCTATGTTACCCTACCGGCAGATGATCCGCGAAGATTATTCCAGTTGCCATCAGAGGTAGCATTATCGGGCGTGCCATTAAATCCAAGATAATTGAACCTAAACATTAACACATGAAAAAGAGATATTTTATAAACCTGCTTATTGTACTGCTTTTAGCGGCAACAAGCGCGTGTAAAAAAGAAGGCACCTTAAATGCCAACCTCGATGCCATTGACAGGAACCAGACTGCCAAAACCGATCTGGACAGGTGGATTGACGACAATTTTGTTACCCCCTACAACATCGAGGTAAAATACCGTTGGGACGCTTTTGAGCTTAACCTTTCAAAAGATATGACCCCGCCCGAAGAAAGCAAGGTAATACCTGCCATGCAAACGGTAACCGATGTATGGATAAAGCCTTACGAAGTAGTAGGCGGTGCCGATTTTATGAAGATCAACACCCCGAAACAGTTTGTACTGGTGGGCAGTCCGCAGTTTAACGGCGATGGCACCATTACTTTGGGTACAGCCGAAGGCGGCCGTAAAATTGTGCTCTACGTGATCAATAATTTCAACAAAACCAACACGCAGAATGTAAAGCAAATGATTCAGGTTATACAGCATGAGTTTACGCACATTTTAAATCAAAAAATAGCGTTCGATCAGGCTTTTATACTGGTAACCAAATCAGACTACACCGCTAACTGGAACATTCCATCGCTGGATGAAGCGCGTTCACTGGGCTTTATTACCCAGTACTCGCGCAGTAATCCTATTGAGGATTTTGCCGAAATGGTATCAAACATGCTGATGATGGGCAGCTACGAATACAATAATATTGTAAACGCTTTGCCGATTGACCCGCGTACCAAACTGCGTAAAAAAGAGCAACTGGTAGTTGAGTATTTTAAAACCGCCTGGAATATCGACTTCTACGCCCTGCAACAAGCCGTTGCTGATGCTGTTGATAAAACAGCCCCGGTTATTTTAACCAACTCAATAGGGCCAAACAACACTTACAGCTCATTTAGCGCCAGCCCTACAACAGAAACGCCGCAGTCGGCCGATTTTTTAGGGGTATGGAATACCGCTAAAACCGCGTTGAATGGACAGGGTTTTACGCTCGACAGTTACGACATGTTCTTCACGGCCAATAACAAAATGACGCTGCGTTATTACTTCATCCGTGGTACCACTACCTATTATGCCGATACCGATTACCAGATGAATTTTGACCCTATCGATATTGGTCGTGTTAAACTGGTACCGCTTAACCCGCAACCAAGCGGCGTTACCTACGGCAATATGGACTTTATAAAAGCCAGCATGACCGCTGTTGACAACTATATTAAAAACAACGAGTTCAGGTTTGACTGGGCGCCAAACCTGGTACCGGGTTCAAAAGGTGCCAAGGGTGCATTCGGCGCGTTTTACAAAATTGACGATAACAGCTCGTATATGATCGGAACATTGAATTAATACACAACAAGCAAAACATGAAAAAATATATCATATATACCCTGCTTTCGGTAGGCTTGTTAGCCAGCTGTAAAAAAGGCGTTGACCCGGCACCGGGCGAAAGGCCCGAGGAACGCACGGAAGCAAAACTAAAAGAATATAACGATGCGCTTACCGGCAGTACCAATGGCTGGGTAGCTTACCTGTACCCTGATGGCGGCAGCGGGTTTTCGTTCTACATGAAATTTTCTACCAATAACAGGGTGACCATGCTGGCTGATATCAGCGAGCAATCAACCCAGGACGTGCACGAGAGCAGCTATCGCCTAAAATCGGTACTGGCACCTTCACTTTTGTTTGATACCTATAACTATATGCACATACTCGCCGACCCTGCCCCCGAAGTAAACGGAGGCGTGGCCGGTTGGGGATTGTACTCTGATTTTGAGTTTTCGTTTGATAAGGTATCCGGCGATACCATTACCCTGCGCGGTAACTTGCTTGATAGTAAACTGATACTAATAAAAGCCACCGCCGCGCAAGCAGAATCGTATAGCAATAAAGGCCTAAACACACTCGTAAACGATATATTAGGCTATACTGCCGAAAACCAGTACCTGTTTGTAAACTTAGGCGATGCCACGCAGGTACAGGCTACCATTAATGCTTCTAACAAAATTTTCACCCTTAACTGGTTAAAAGATAATGTAATATCAACCAGTTCATCGGCATTCGCGTTTACGTTAACGGGGATTGTGTTGAAAGAACCTGTTGAGTACGAAGGCAAGCAGATCACCGAACTTACCTGGGATGCTGCCAATAAGCAGTTATACACCACGGTAGGCGGCGAAAAGGTAATTGTGCAGGTATCGCCTACCCCAATATTGCCATTGCATTTACTCATCGGCGTTAGCTACTCAAATATAATTGTACCTTACGCAAGCAGCTATCCGGGTTGGTCGGCAGATTTTGTGAGCAGGCGTGCGGCAGCCGCGGCCACTATGCTGGCAGGCCCTTATGGTTTACGTTTGGATAGAATGCAGTTCCAGTTTGATGTATTAAGCAGCAGGCTTACCATCACCGCCGATATTTACCAGGGTGGTAATAAATTCCTTGCCGATTTCCCATACACCTACAGCAAAACAGCTGATGGCGTATACAAATTCACAGCAGGTAATTTATCGGGCAATGCCTCATTGATACGTGATAATATGGCACCGCTTACCACGCAACGCCTGAGTGTAGATACGTTTACGTTAGATTATTTCTTTGATTCGGCAAGTGGCCAGGTATTAGGCCAGTTTAAAAGTGTTGAACATCCTGAATTTACATTTACAGGAACGTTAAACTAAAACTCCTTTATTTATATAGTTAATTAGCAAGCGGGGCTGTCTTAAAGGCAGTCCCGTTTTGCTTTTACAGGCAAATAAATACAGCGGTTTTGTAATACCAATTATTTCCCCCGGTTTTGTTGTTTAACATTTTGGGAAGAAAACAATGATCTCATTCCCCCTCATATACCACTCCCGTTCCGGGTGTTTCTTTCAGCTCTATCCTGGTTAGCCCGGGTAATAGCGGCTTTACTTTCCGCCACAGCCATACGGTCAGGTTTTCGGCAGTTGGGTTTTCCAATCCATCTATTTCATTTAGCAGCCGGTGATCAAGCAGGTGCAGTACCGGTGTCATTATAGTTTTGAGGTCCGAAAAATCCAGTATCCATCCTTCCGGTTCTTGCACTTTGCCCGAAATATGTATGGTAAGATGATAAGTGTGCCCATGCAGGTTTCGGCATTTGTGGCCTTCGGGTACATGCGGCAGAAAATGAGCCGAGTCGAACGTAAAGTGTTGATAGATGATCATAATAGTAGCGGGCATCCTGCCCTATTTTAATCGCCAAGTTTAAGCGATTCTACCCTGTTTAAAAATGATCACTATCAATGTTATTTGCGGCTTTTAGCATTGTTTGTGGGTAGTAATTACGCTTTGTAAACCGCATTGAAATTTTATGCTTTTGTACTGCCTGCGCAATGATACATATCAATAATCGTCCTGCCTATCGTCACGGAAGCGGGCCGTAACTGCCAATACATTTGATGCATATTAAAACAACAGAATATGAAAAATTTAAAACTTTATGTATTGGCCTTATGCTTGTTCAGTGGCTTTAACAGCTTTGCCCAACAAAAAAACGAATGGAATATTCGTTTACGCGCTATAGGCATATTACCCAAGGAAAGCGCTGCCATAGGTGTTATCGGCGGCGATGTTAATATAAGCAACGCGTACGTGCCCGAGCTGGATATTACCTATTTCTTCGCCAAAAACTTTTCTGCCGAATTGATATTGGGGACCTCAAAACACAAGGTAAAAACACAGGGATCAAACCTAACAGCTATTGGCGGCAGCGCCGCGGCAGATGTTGACCTTGGTAAAGTATGGCTATTGCCGCCAACGCTTACCATGCAATATCATTTACCTACCGGCACCGCATTTAAACCTTATTTAGGAGCAGGCGTTAACTATACCATTTTTTACAGTGCCGATCAGGGTCCGGTTGTACAGGACATTAAGTATAAAAACAAATTCGCGTTTGCTGCCCAGGCGGGGATAGATTATGATATCAGTAAAACAGTATTCATCAACATCGATCTTAAAAAGCTGTTGTTATCTACCACCGCTACAGTAAACGCGGCTAATTTAACACCGGCCGGCAGCCCGGCACTTGCCCCGGTATTACAAAACATTAATGCCGATGTTAAGCTAAACCCATGGGTGGTGGGTATTGGTATTGGTTATCGCATTAAGTAAAAAAATACTTTCCTTCGCGGACGTAACTATTTGTTTATGCCGCGAAGGAAAATACTTTTATGATGAAACTACTCTGAAGCAGTGCTGCTTTTCCGTTTCAGTTGGAGCGGATATTTCTTGTTTATTTTGGTTAATACTGCATAAACCGAATCTTTATGCTCATTAATGCCTGTCACAATAAAGGTAGAATCGTTAGGGCGGCTATAGTTGAGTATTATTTTGGCCGATGTATCTGCACGGTTAGCTAAATTGAACCGGTGCTTTATCGTATCTGCCTCATAGCCATAAAACAACCTGCCTATGTTACCATAATATTCAGTAGTGCGAATGTTGTTTTTGGTGTTGGCTACAAATGGTTTTGCCACCCGGATACTGATGGTATTAAATTTTTCGAACACCACATTTTGCCAGCGCAGGGTATCTGTAGGTGAATACGGAATAACCTTGTTGTTGAGCCTAAACTCTTCTACATTATAAAAACCGGCAAAGCTTTGCACACCATTATCTAATGGTAATTTAAATGTTTTGCCATTGGCATAAAGCTGCCCGTACTGGTATCCACGGTATAGCAAAAACAGAAATATAAATGCAACCTTTAATGCCAAACGCGCTATGCGTTGCCAGCGCTGCTTAAAAGCCGGAGCGGCTATATAACTGATGGCTGCCTGCTGGTGTTTAATGAGGATATCGTAAAACTTACCGGCATCCCTGGCTAACAACAGTAACGATAACAATAGCAAATGTAAACTGGCCAGTTCTACCCCGGCATCGTACCCTATATTTACAAACCAAATAGGCAGCAAAATAGCGATCATCATCAACGCGCCAAGCGTAGCTGTACGCCTGAACAAAATGAGGATAGTTGCGACCAGTTCAAATATCCCGGCGAATACTTCAAAAAATGGCGATACGCCCGTTGTTAACCAATATAATTTTCCGGGAGTAAAATCGCCCAGGTTGGTATTTAACTGGCTGATGGTAGGGAAAGGCATCTGCACCGGAAATACCTTGGCAATGGCAAACCACGACATCCGCAAGGCTATCTGGTACCTCACCAATATGAAGAACCAGTTATAGAGTTTGTTGTCGGCTTCGCCGTTTTCTTCCAGTATATTTTTGTTCTTGTTTATTTGCGTGGCTATTAAAGTCCATACAAGGCCTGCCACAAAACTTGCCAGCAAGGTAATTGCCCAGCCCAGATAGTTTTTACCGCCCTGGCTGCTAAAAAACCATGGATTGTTTTGGCTTACCACATCCAGCCAGCGGAAGGGGTAATTTTTAACCGAGAACCCGGCATCAAAATCTTGCTTGTAAAAAGAAACCGTTAAAGGGATAATTGTAATGGCGGCGTATATAAAAAAGGTGCGTAATACTATCTTTTCATAAGGCTTCCATTTGGTAAATGGCTGATGGTTTATAGTTGTCATTGTAAAGTGTGAGGTATTGGCAGAAAAAAATGTTAAAAAAAAGAAGCCACCCGGCCTAAACCGGGTTGGCTCCTTAAAGCACAAATAACCACCATTCGTACTTATATTATTTAGCGTGACTGATCACTGTTGCAGTGATGGTTGAGCCACTTACTGTACCGTTTATAAATACGGTATATATTTTACCGGCCTCAAAGCTGATATTGCTTAAGCCGTTTACCGGGATAACGGTATTGGTTGCCGCATTGCGTATAGTAAAATCTTTTGCGCTTGCGGCATCAATTTCTTTGAATGGGCCTAATGTTTTCCAGGTTAAGCCTTCAATAGTGGCAGGTGCTTTGCCGTTGGCATCATAAGTGATAACGGTTTGGCCTGCGAAGTTGCCATAAGCCACATTGGTGAATACAGCCGATCCGCCTGCCAATCCAAAACTCAAATCAGGTGCATCGGGCGAAAAATTAGCGAACCTTACCTTGGCTTTACCTGCCGCAGGCGCTTCCAAATCGTCATACACCAATATCAGGCTGTCCCTGTTACCGGGGTTTGCTTTACTTGGCTTGCGTTTAGCCACGGTAAATAAGGTATGGTAATAACTTGCTATCGGTCCGTTAGGCCCTGCGAATGATGCTTTATCATTCTCCTGCGCAAAGGTGGCGCTGCCGCCAAATACATAAGATGATTTGTAGCTGGTGTTATTGCCCTCGGTAGTATTGTACTGTACTTTACCATATTGCGTATCCAGGTAATCGGTAGCTACGTTATGGGTTACAATAGCGGCGTTTATTTGCCTGGTAAAATCTAAAAAGTTTACAGGGGCTGTTATTGATAACGCGTTAACCAGCTTTACCTTCGCGCTTAGCGGCGGACGATCGGCATTGTCGGTGTCTAAATAATCGGTCTTTTTGCAGGAAGTGAAGCCTATAGCCAGTAAACCTGCGAATAGTAAGTATTGATACCTCGATAGCTTTGTGTTAAAAATAAGCTGCGTGGTTTTATGATAGAATATTTTCATGATCTTTTTATTTTTTAACATTAAAACTTAGCTGTAAATCTTACAAATGGCTGTACGCCTGTTGTTGTACCTGCCTGTGTAGCACCCGGTCCCGGGTTGCGGGTAATGTTGCTGCCCGGTGCAGGTATGGTATAATCGCCCAATATATTGAACAGGTTGTTGGCACCTACTGTAGCTTGTATGTTTGGTGTTATTTTATAACCGGCGGCTATATCAGTTACCCAAATAGGGCTAAATGTTTGATAGTAATAATCAGGTTTTGGGAAGGTGGCATTCAGCTGTGTAGCCAGCGTAACCGAACCAAAGTATACCGTGCGCAGTAAAAAGTTGAACTTGTTGATGTTATAAGTACCCTGCAAGGTGATCTTTTTCGACGGGATGTTGCTGGTTACCCTTGTTTTCTCCGACTCATCAAAGATGATGTAACGGTACGCTTCCAAACCTTTCGGGGTGTTTACCTTGGTCAGCTTGGTTTCTAAGAAGTTACCGCCTGCCAGGAATGTCGCATTAGCGCCATTTTCGAACAAGAACCTGTAGCTGCCCGTAAACTCTATACCTTTTGTAGTGGTGCTAAAAGAGTTGTAAAAGAACTTTGCCTGTACTGTCCCGGTTTGCACAAACAAAGCTCTTACGTCTGCCGGCAGGTTGGTATCCGTAGCCGAAAAACGACCTGTATTACCTACCCTATCCTTAATATCAATCTGGTAAGCATCTACCGTAAACTCCACGTTAGGTATTGGCGATGAGGTTAAACCGGCAGTATATCCTTTTGACCGCTCGGGCGTTAAGCTTGGTATGCCCAGCGCTTTGGTAGCCGGGTTTACGTTATTGGCCGTTACCTGGTCAATAGCTACACCGTTTTGAAAGGTTGTTGAAGTTTCGGTATAATAGAACTGTGCCAGATCGGGCGCGCGGAAACCGGTATTGATAGATCCCCTTACACCCAGCCAATCGGCAAAGCTATATCGTGTAGCGCCCTTGTAGGTAAACACACTTCCAAAATCAGAATAATGCTCCACCCTTAACGCACCTGATAATAACCATTTTGACGTTACGTTCAACTCCACATCGGCATAAGCGGCAGAGATTGCCCTGTTTACATCAACCTCGTTAGATGGCCTGAAACCCGCGTGGATTTGCGAACCCGGTGATAAGCCATTAAGCGGCGTGTAACCCAATGAAGTGGTATAAGGTATACCACCCGATGTAGTATCCACCCCGTAAATAGCCCGCAGATCTGCCTTAGCATACGATGCCTCCTCTCCTGCTATTATCTGGTAGGTTTCTACACGGTACTGACCACCAAATGCCACGTTGATACCTTTAAGTACCTTGTCAAAATACCGGCTAAAATCTATGCTCCCGGTGTTTTGGCTTGCATTGTAGCTACCTGCGTTAAACTTACGCGGGGTACGCTGGCCATAGCTGGCGTTAAGCGAATTACTGATCTCGTTACCGAAACCGTTGGTACCATACACATTTGATATATCAACGTTCCAGTTTTTCACTTTGGCTTTTAAACCTACAGCGAATGATTTATCGGTGATGATATTATCCATGGCTGGTAAAAAACCGTCGGGATAAATGAAGGTGTTGTTACGCTCTGTCCATCCCGGTAAACGGTATACCGCGGTAAACTGTGAGTTACGGTGACTGATACCACCAAAGGCATACAGCTCAACATCCTGCTTTAACGGCACACCGGCGTTAAAAAACAGCAAACCATCGATAGCCTTATTGGTACTGCCACGCTGATCAAAGTAATGGCGATCAATACCACGGCTTTTAATAATGGCATCGTCAATTTCTTTGGTGTAAATCTGGTCGAACCCACGGGTATTGGCACCGCCGCCATAAGCCGGACCAATGTATAAACCGGCATCGTCATTACCTGTTGGCAAGGATACCGCCTGTGTGGCAAATTCACCGGTTACGTTTAAATAACCGCCTTTTTCGCCCAGTTTAACACCGTAATTGCTGCTGGTACGGGTAGTTAAACCATCGCCACGCCTGCGGGTGCTGGCTGTTGAGGTAAGTGATAATTGGTCGGTATTTTTCTTTAGTACGATGTTTATCACACCCGCTATCGCGTCCGAACCATATTGCGCCGCCGCGCCGTCACGCAGTATCTCGATACGTTCAATTGAACCTGTCGGGATGGAGTTCAGATCGTACCCGGTAGCGCCGTTGCCCAAACCGCCCCAGCTGATGTTGGAGCTTTTGTGCCTGCGCTTACCGTTGATGAGCACCAGCAACTGATCTACCCCTAAACCACGCAACTGCGCTGTTGACGTAGCCGAAGCCGCATCACCACCACCTGATACAGAGGAGTGAAATGATGGTGATACATATTGCAATAACTGGGTAACGCTCACCTGCGGAGTAGTTTCCTGCAAGGCTTTAATATCAATGATATCTACCGGGTTGGCCGAGTTTAGCTTGGTACGGTTGGCATTGTGCGAACCTACTATGCTCACTTCATTCAATAAACCGGTTGAAGGTTTAAGGCTTACGTTGATCTTGGTTTTGCCATCAACAAATTCTTCCTGATTTTCGTAACCTACAAAAGAAAAAACAAGGTATTTACCGTTGCGGATGCTAATTTCATAAGAGCCGTCGCTTTTGGTAACCGCGCCTTCGTTAAGGCCTTTTACGCGTACCGATACGCCCGGTACAGGCTGGTTATCATCTGCCGACGTGACCACGCCCGTTATTACCCGCTTTTGGGCATAAAGGCTTTGCCCCAGAAAGAGGCTCAGCAATAGTACTAATTGTATAATTTTTTTCATTGTTGTCGAGTTTAGTTTAAACACAAGGGGATTGCCTGCGGGCCAAAACGGCCTGCACCACGTAGTATAAAATGCTGTAAGGATTATTTAATTAAAGGATCAGTTTTTAGGTATGTTACCGGCAAAACGATCATCGGTAAGCGCTTTTAAAAAGACCACTATATCGTCAATATCCTGGGTTGATAAATTCAGCGGCTTATCTAATGATAGGTCGCGGTTAATGCCATCACTTACCACCGCCGATGGGTTATTGTAATATTCAACCACCTGGCGTAATGTTTTAAATTGCCCGTTGTGCATGTATGGCGCTGTTACAGCCACGTTGCGCAAACCGGGTATTTTAAATTCGCCGAGTACGGTACTGTCCTTTGTAATTTTGAAACGGCCCTGGTCGTTAAGGTTTTTACCATTATAAAGGCCAATACTCTTGAATCTGTCTGCCGTAAAATCCTCTCCGGAGTGGCAATTATTACAATTGCCACGGCCTATAAATAACAACCTGCCACGCGCGGCCGCTGCCGAAAGCGCGTTATCATCGCCGTTAATATAACGGTCATAAGGGCTGTTATTGGTTTCAAGCGTCCGTTCAAAAGCCGCGAGTGCTTTCAACAAATTATCTTTATTCGGCGCTGTTTTATATATTTTTTTAAAAGCGGTTGCATAAAATTCATCGTCGTTAAGTCGTTTAACCGCCTCTTCAATGGTTAGGCCCATTTCATCAGGCGATGTGATTGGCCCAAGGGCCTGTTCCTCCAGTGAGGCGGCACGGCCATCCCAAAAAAACTGGGTGCGGCCGGATAGATTGGTGAGGCCCGGCGAGTTACGCGCGGTGAGTTTGTTATCAATTCCTTTACTGAATGTTGCTGTATCGGCAAAGGCAAATTCGGGCTTGTGGCATGATGAGCAATTGATAGTGCGGTCTTTTGATAAAATATTATCGAAAAACAGTTTACTACCCAGCTGCTCTTTGGTTTGTACCTCATCGCTACCGCCAACAAAGCTTTGCTGGGTTACCAATAAGGCAATTAAACCTGTAAGTACAATTATAACGTTGCTTTTTTTCATGACCATATCCATGCAGCTATCAAGCTATTAACACTGCTGTTCTGTTAGTATCAGGGGCGATAAAAAAGATAATAACTGCCCTGTCCGCCCCCGAACAGGGACAGTTATATTGAT
This sequence comes from Mucilaginibacter sp. GW821-FHT07G05, assembly GCF_059418565.1. Lineage (NCBI taxonomy): Bacteria > Pseudomonadati > Bacteroidota > Sphingobacteriia > Sphingobacteriales > Sphingobacteriaceae > Mucilaginibacter > Mucilaginibacter sp. GW821-FHT07G05. The sequence goes on from NZ_JBWKQC010000005.1 coordinate 225,649, forward strand.
TACACCTACTAAAACTTTTTTCTTTTTTCGCGCTTATTGAGCGTTGGCTACCAGGGCTACGTTAATGTCAAAATCATCGTATATCACCTTGTCGCCCAGGTTTTCAAAGAAATTTTTCGAGCGGAATTTGATATCGTATTTTGTACGGTCGATAGTGATTTTGGCGTTGGCTGTTAGTTTTTTGCCGCTTACCGCTACGGTAGCCGGAAACTCAACCTCGTTGGTAATGCCTTTAATGGTAAGCTTGCCTTTTACATTGTATTGGTTACCGGTAGCTTTTGTGGCCGATGTGATCACAAAGTTCGCTTTCGGAAATTTCTCCGAGCTGAAAAAGTCGTCGCTTTTAAGGTGACCTACCAGTTTGGCGTTCGAAGCTTCGTCGGTAATATCAACATCGGTAATGGTGCGGGTATCAATATCAAATGAACCGGCTTTAAGTGTGTTGTTGTCAACAGTAAAGTTACCGTCGCTTACCTTAACATTTCCGCTGTGCTCGCCTGTCGCTTTTTTAGCCAGCCAGGTTAGCTTACTGCCCTCGTTATCAACCTTAAATACCTGCGGTTTTGATACACCGGTGTAGTTTGATGCCGCTTTGGCTACATCAGCTTTTTTAGCGTGTGGTTTCGGAATGGTTAGAGGGCCTGTAAATGCCGCTAATGATGCTACTGTAATAACTGAAAGCGCTAATGTGAATTTCATGATCGTGGTTTGTTTTTTTGTGGTTAAAATTTCCGGCACGAACCTTAGTCCGCACCGGAATGAGTTGGTTTAGTTTATTATTTATTTGCCTTTTTGCGCAGGCTCATCTGTTTTTACAGCCGCGGTTGAAGGTGCCTCTTCAGCCAAAAGCTGATCGAGCAGGGTATTAAATTTCTTTTCGTAGTCTTTGTAGTATTTACCTGTTACGGTGCCGGTGTAGCCGGTGTATATTTCACGTACATCACCTTTACGGTCGATAATAATGGTGGTAGGGAAAGCAACAAACTTGTTTAAGGCCGGCAGCTTTTGCGAAACCAGTTTTTTATCGGCCAGGCCACCAAACAGAATATCGTATTTGATATTGTATTTATCGCGCAGCTTACCTAAAGTGTATTGGGCATAAGCTAAGCTGTCCTTTTGCTCAAAACCAATGGCAATGGCTTCAACACCGCGCTTTTGGTTTTTATTGAACCATGGTGACAGGAATACGGTTTGGTCTGTACAGTTAGGGCACCAGGTACCTACAATTTCAATAATTACTACTTTGCCCTTGTACTTATCATCGCTTAACGATACCGCTTTGCCGGTAAGGTCAGGGAAAGTGAAATCGAGCTTTTTGTAGCCTTCTTTTAAATAGGTAAGCTTGTAGGGATCGGGCAGTTCGGCTTTATCATCTTTTACGCCATCAAACTTGGTATTATCATAAATACCTTGTGAGGTTACGCCGCTTAAAGTACCGTCGGCATTGATCTTGCCTTTGTAGATCTTAGGGCTTGGGCCGGTAAAGCCCGACAGCACAAATTCATCTCCCTGTACGGTACCTTCCAGTTCGCGGCTATCGCCTGTTACCTGCATAATTACGCCGGTTAGTTTGTTACCGTTCTGTTTAAGGATAGCTACTTTGTTAGGCACCTGCTCCTTTGAGTAAAACTTAAGCTCCCATTTACCGCTTAAATTGGCAGCAGGGGCAACATCTTTACCCGGTTCAACAAAGCGGTATTTTTTGCCATACTCGGCTGTAAAAGGCAAAGCGTTGCCGCGTTTGCCGGGTACCAAGCTACGGTATTCGCCGTTCAGGGTACCGTTGTCTTCAATTTTAGCTACCAGGGCGGCATCATAAGTATTCATTTTGATGAATACCGAATCTTTACCCAGGCGCTGCACATGAAAATCATCACGACGGGTACCGTTCAGCAACGTGAAAGTGCCGTGCTCCAGATCTTTCCCCTTAAACTCGAAGTTGAAGGGCACCTGTGTTTCGCTCACGTTAAATACGCCCCGCCATACACCTTCCTTAATCACTTTTGCAGCCGGTTCCTTGTCACCGGCCAGTACAGCCCCGCTGAACAGTAAACCTGCCGACAGCAGCGCGGTGCCTTTTAAAAATTTAATTGTTTTCATAATGGTTGTTTATATGAGGTCGGTTTGTTATTTACCTTGTACTGTGTTACCTGCATCCTGCGTATTGGCCGCGTTTTCCGGTGCCGGTTCGGCTATTAAGGCATCCAGTACTTTGTTGAATTTCTTTTCGTAATCGTCAAAGTATTTGCCTGTTACCGTGCCGGTGTAGCCTGTGTATATTTCACGTACATCGCCCTTACGGTCAATAATTATTGTGGTAGGGAAAGCGATGAATTTGTTAAGCGCAGGCAGTTTTTGAGCTACCAGTTTTTTATCGGCCAGGCCACCAAACAGAATATCGTAACCGATATTGTACTTATCGCGCAGCTTACCTAAAGTATATTTTGCATACTCCAGGCTGTCTTTTTGCTCAAAGCCGATAGCGATAGCTTCTACACCACGTTTTTTATTTTTGTTGAACCATGGCGACAAAAACACGGTTTGATCTGTACAGTTAGGGCACCAGGTGCCAATAATTTCAACAATCACTACCTTGCCTTTGTATTTATTATCGCTTAACGATACCTGCTTACCGTTCAGATCGGGGAAGGTAAAATCAAGCTTTTTGTAGCCTTCTTTTAAAAAAGTAAGTTTATAAGGATCGGGCAGTTCAACATCGTTGTTTTTGGTAGCGTCAAACTTCAGGTTTTTGTATATCCCGAAGCCTTCTTCGCCAGATAATGTACCGTCATCGTTTATTTTTCCTTTAATAATAAAAGGGCTTGGGCCGGTAAAGCCCGATAGCGCGAACTCGTTACCTTGTATAGTACCTTCAATTTCGCGGCTATCGCCTACCACCGTCATTACCACACCGGTAAGTTTGTTGCCTTTTTGTTTTAACAGGGCTATTGAAGCAGGTACAGCCTCTTTACTGTATAATTTAAGCTCCCATTTACCGGTAAGATCTGCTGTAGGGGCTACATCTTTACCTGGCTCTACAAAGCGATAAGTTTTACCATGCTCGGCTGTAAAAGGCAACGCGTTACCACGGAAGTTAGGCACCAGGCTGCGGTATTCGCCGCTTAAGGTACCGTCATCATTTATTTTGGCAACGAGGGCCGCGTCATAAGTATTCATTTTGATAAATACCGAATCTTTACCCAGCAGCTGCACGTGGAAGTTATCGCGGCGTGAACCGTTTAACAAGGTAAATACGGCATGCTCGGCATCTTTACCTTTCAGCTCGAAGTTGAAGGGCACTTGCGATTCGCTCACGGTGAATACACCGCGCCAAACACCTTCTTTAATAAATTTTGCAGGCGGATTTTTATCGCCGGCTAACGCTGCGCCACTTAGCAACAATCCCAATGAAAGGTATTTTGCTTTAGATAGATAATTTTTGAAGTTCATTTTTTGTGTGATTTATAGTTGTTAAATTTTGTTTACTGCTTAATTGAACATTAAGTAGTGTGCTTAAATTTGAGGCATAAGCAATCCCTTACCCGCAGCTAAACAGCTACAGCTCACGGTAAATAATTCCGATAAATTTTATGCGGAGAAACCCCGGGGAACTACATGCACATACAACAACATCGCACGGTGGTTGCGCTTGATTGTTTGGCTAAAAAGAGATAATTCAAATTTTGCATAACACTAGTTAATTTATATTTCCGGAGGAACATCCCTTCGGAAAAAAGTAAAGCACTTATTTCATTACTGAATGAAAAGTTGCTAGAAGATCATCGAGACTTCCTCTCCCTTCTTCTTTATAAATCAACTAATTAATGGTGGGGTTAATTAGATGGCGTAAAGGTAACAATAAAAATCAATAATACAAGTTTATCTATAGAATTAGTAGTATTTATTTTTATTTAGTTTGATATATTGTTTAAATATGGATGACTGGCATCCTGGACTGTTCGGAAAAGCAAGCTGAATGAAATTACCACCATTGCATAAAGCAATACCTCTTTACAGCCAGGATGCCGGTCTTGTTTTTCAAGGCGGTATCCGGGTTAACAGACAGGTAAAAAATCTTTAATTACAACAGCAGCAACCGGGTAAAACTGCTAAGCAATAGCTGTTTAAGTTGCGCAATGCGGTTTGGCCATCAAAAATACCGTTCTTCATTTCTTTATAAATTTAATTTCAGTTTGTCAGGATCAGATTTAAACCCACTGCCTTTCCTGTTCGGTCAGCTTCACGGGTGTTGCACTGTTCCCTCCTATTTATAAATCAATCGGTGGTATATTGATATATGTGTAAGGTTTAGCTATAATTATTATAGCAGTATTTTTTTTTATTACGGGTGTATTATTTTACCGCTACGGTAAATTCAATATCCTCAGGCGGCAGGCACTCTTTATTGCTGCACGCTAAAAATGTGATAGTGCCTTTTACTACCGGGTTACTTTTATTAAGCTTTATTTTTTGCTGAAATATTACCTGCTTTTCAAAATAGGCAACGTTCACCCCAAAGTACTTTTCAAACTTTTTAATGGGTTTTGGCTCGGATGGTTTACCTACCAGCGAAATATCTGCCGACGCGGCGAACTTCAGTTCTGTTTTAGTTGGCCCGCCTTCGGCAATGTTTTGCGAGTAAATGTGCCAGCCTTTATCAATAGTAGCCTTAACAAATATTACGGCCTCGTTATTGCCCGTTTTTTTCGCTGCGTAAGCCCATTTAACAGGTTCCTGTATCTGGCTGTAAGCGCCAAAGCTTAGTAAGAGTATAAATGATAATAAGTATATTTTTTTCATGCTTGTATAGCTGCTTTGTATGTCAAATTAATGTTCCTGGTATTTGACTTATCCTGAGAGGCAAAAAGAGACAGCTATGTATCTGGAAATCTTTTTATCTTATCTATCTCCGCATATCGCGAAGCAGGAGTTAGCACCTTTTACATATATGAGGATGTACAGGTTGCTAAGACATCATAGGGCCTTTCCCTCTGTCTTTCTGGATAAGTACTATAAAGAACGTGTTATCTGATACAAATATATGATATAAACTATAATATCCATAGAATTTATAGAATTTTTTATAATTAATATCAAAAGCACATAATAACCAATAAAAAAAGCCCCGCGAAGAAGAATCTCAGCGGAGCTTTTTATGCTAATTTTTAAGTGGTGTTACAATCCGTAAGTGCTTATCTCCCCCATCACCATATAGCTTTGCGGGCCTTGGGTGCCTACAAACTTAAAGTACCTTGCCTTTGGTTTATTAGGAAGTAAATATTTTTGTTCGCCATTTATTAAACGGTTAAAATTGAATGAACCCTGGTTTACCCATGTTACATTATCCACACTGGTTAAAAAATCAAATTTATCCGGCCCGCGGTCGTCTCCGCCTGTTTCAAATGTGGTGCGCCAAACGCCAAACTGGGTAATGGTTCGTTCTACCCCCATATCTATGGTAGCAAAGTGCGGGTAGCTTGAACAGCCTGCGCATGTATGCCAGCGGGTTGCTTCGTTCCCGTCAATAAAATTGATCACCGCGTTATCACCATCAGAATGCTGGGTTGAGTAACTGATTATTTTCCAGCTTTTTTTGTTGAAGGAAAACAGGCCGCTGCCATCGGTATATGAAGTGTAAAAATTATCGATACTCAACGTATCAGGCCTGAATATGGTTCTGAACTGGTAATTGGTATTGGGTTTCATGTCCGGTATTTCTGAAACTAAAGATTTCACCGAAAATATTTTGTGTTGTTCCTTACCGGATACATCCGTGTATTTAACTTCTGATGCATAAGCCCCGTTGGATTCATCTGCACCGCCCCAACCAATGGTAAGCGTTCCGTTAGCGTTTAACACATTAGAGTTTACGGGCCTTGTCAGCAATTGTGCCTGGTACTTTTCGCCATACGATCCGCCTACTACTTCAACCGGTATTGATGAATTGCCTTTACCGTCGTAAGTACGAATTGTGAATGTATACTTTTTTTCAAGCAGATTTTCAATAGTAACACTTATGGTATCGCCCGATGGCGGAATATCAACAGACAGGGAATCAGCAAAATTGTTCCAGTAAACTTTAGCCTTTATTACAGATGGATCAGACCCTCTGAGCCAGGCTATCTTTACCCTGTTCAAGCCCGAATAGGCCTTAGGTGAGGTCGCTTTCCCGGCATAAGTTAACCCTCCCGGAACTACATATTGCTTGTAGCTTTCTTCCATTTTACGGCAAGCTGAAACAATGCACATCGTAAAGATCAGTATGATCCCGACATAGAATATCCTTTTCATAATATTATTTTATGATAATTAATTAAATAGCTATTGTACAATTTGGCCAAAGAAAGCCATCTCCATTATTACCACCTGGCCGGGACTGCTATACGTTTCTAATGATTTTAAGCGGAGGTACCGTACAGCAGGCGGTTGAATATCAAAGTTAAAATCGCAGCCAAGGTTGGTTGCATAGTTGACATCTTCACTCGTTTTTTGCCCCAGTGGCAGGCCCGATGGTTTTAAGGTTTCAAATTTACCCAGCAAGGTCCATTGTGTCCAACCTCCATCGGGGTCGGGAGAATTTGAGCCCCATAACTCGAAGATCTTTAAACCTGAACCTGTATAACAATGGTCGTTTGATTCCATCCATTGCTTAAACCGGCTCAACAGCACCTTTTTACCCAGATCAATAGTGATCCATTGCGGAAGTGATGAAGCGTTTGACGACGCGTAAAGTCTCCTGTCGGCCAAGCCATTCCAAATATTCTCGATATTATAACCCGGATCGGCAAGTTGGGTCTGATCTGTAGGGAGCACCAGTTTGCTGAAGGTATTTTTAGGGATTTCAATTTCAAACTTAGGTGTAAGTGTTTTGATTAAAGTATCCGACTTATTATTCCAGCGGTCGCGGAAAAACACCGCGAACTTTTGAGGCTTAGATTCGAAACCACGGGCTGCAAAGTTGCCGGTAACAGCTGCTGTATAAAAAGTACGTACGGTTACCCAGTCGTTGTTGCCGGTAGTATCGCGCAGTATCACCACGGAAAAGTCGGCCTTGTTCGGGTTTTTAAAAGCGATGCTTACACCGCCGAAAGTTTCTTCAAAAACCGCAGCCTTAAGTACCGACTTAACCGGCGGTGTTTTGGGGGTAACATTCACCAAAAGCGGCTCCGATTCCTTTTCGTTGCTGCCTACGCTGTATATCTTTACGGCATGTGTTAACGAATCGCCGAAGCCTACCAGTTTTAATGTATCTGTATACCTCGATGATTTCGCTTCCCTGAATACACCGGGCTGTATTTCATATATGGCTTTAACGTATGATAAGTTGGCATCTGCCGGGAGTTTATAAGTTAATATACCACCACCCGGGGTTGCATTAACCTTTACGTCAACTACCTGGCCCGGAGCAGGCAAATCGGCATCAACAAAATCTAACCTGCCTTCTTTTGAACAACCGTACCATATCAGCGCGGCTATCAATCCTCCTATAAAATATATCTTTTTCATTTTTGCTCTTTAATTATTGATCAATTGAGATGACGGGCTACCAGCCTAAGTTTTGAACCAGGTTTGTATTAGCTGTCATGTTGCCTTCAGAAATTGGCCAGAAATAATCTTTTATACCAAATGTTTGGTTGTAGAGTACCGTGATACGATAATAGGATTCGGGCGTGGTTTGCGACATATCCCAACCCCTGATCTGGTCATTTAACACATCTGCCGATTTTTTCCAGCGGCGAAGATCCCACAATCGCTGCGATTCGAAAGACAGCTCAATCAGGCGTTCCTGTTGAATGATCTCGCGCAAACCGTCCTGGTTAAGATATTTCACCGGGTTGGTAGAAAAATTTGTCCAAGATGACGCTACAGTGCCTAAGCCTGCACGTTTCCTAACCAAATCGATATACTTATTCGCTTCAGCCGACGGCCCTGCCGATTCGTTCACCGCTTCGGCATATAATAAATAAAGATCGGCCAGACGCATTATTGGGTACGGGTAGTCAACAACAGAATAATCATTATTGGAGTTAATGGTATTTTGGAAATTGATCAGCTTTTTAAGATTATACCCGGTTACGGTATTATAACCGTATTTACCTTTACCATTGCGTTGTTTAAATTTGCCTTCGAGGTAAAACAGATCAAGGTTTTTGCTGTCATCAAAGCGTCCCTGCCCGTAATAAACGGCACCATCAAAACCAAGATCGGCGTAAAATCTCGGCTCCCTGTCAAAGTGTAGCCCTACCGTGGTATAGCCTTTACGTATATACAATTTATCAGCCTCCTCTGCGGTGCGTAAGGCATAACGCCCGCTATAATTCCAGGTTTTATCTTCATTGATTGGCACACCATGGCCGGTGTAAAACATCTCAGCAATTTTTAAAGGCGGCGATAGTTCGCCCCTCGTAATTACACCGTCAAGGTAGCGAGGATCCCACCAATTGGAGATCAGCCTTTGCAGATCGGCGGTGTTAGATTGTGTATTCGCCCAAATGATCTCGCTGTTCCACTTTTCGGCTACAGCGTTTCTGATACTTAGCTGCGTATTAATAGTATCGGTAAGCTTATATTGCTGAAATGCCGGGTTGTATATATACAATTTTATACCGGCCTCATCACAAACATCTATAGCCCTTTTACAAGCCGTAGCTGCCGTATCCCATTTAGTTTTTGAAAAAGTAGTGTTAAACAGCTGCGTTCCATCGTGGTTTTTCAAACTACCCTGATCTGTATTTCCATTAAATAAAGGGCTGGCTGCTGTAACCAACACCTTTGCCCTTAATGATAAAGCTATAGGGCGGGTAATACGACCGGCTTCGGTAGCAGGACTAATAATATTTAATGGCAAGCCCGGCGCTGCCTCGTTAAGCAGTTGCGCTATATAATGAAAGCAAGAATCCACCGGATCGCGCACCACCTTTACCTGGTTAACATCGGCCGAAATTGGCAGGTTGTTTTTGATAACAGGAATAGGGCCGTACATTCTTACCAATATAAAATGATAGTAGGCCTTAAGAAATTTCACTTCAGAGATCCAGCGGATCTTTTCCTCTTCCTGCATATCAGGCACTTTCGCAATGTTTTCGAGGAAAATATTACAATCCCTGATGCCCTGGTACATCGACTGAAACCTATCGCCTAACGGGCCAACTTTACTTTGAAAGCCTTTGGCCATATCCAAATAGGCTCCTCGCTCCGGTATTTCCCACAGTTCATCGCCGCCTACCATAGCCGGGTCATCTCCTAATTGTCCGTTACGGGGCATAAAGGAATAACAGGTAAATAAAAATTTCATGGCCTGGGTACGCATTGTAAAGGCGTTATCTATAGTAGCCACGTTATCAGGAACCACATCAAGAAACTTCCTGCAAGAAGTTAATACTGCCAGCAAGCAGCACAATGCGAAAGCTCCGATCTTAATATATTTTCTCATAATATGTATGTTTATGAATTTATCAGATATAAATTTTTGCCTCTAACAATTACCTTATTGACACATTTAAACCAAGGTTGAACACCCGCTGAATAGGATAACCAAGGCCATCGCCACCCATTTCAACATCCCATAGCTTAAAATTGCTGAAGTTGAGCAGGTTACTCGCGTTTACGTAAATGCGGAAGCTTGACAGGTGCAATGCCTTTTGTACAGCTTGCGGAATCCTGTAGCCCAGTTCAACTTGCTTCAACCGCAAAAAGGAACCATCGCGCATAAACCATGTACTTGTTTGGTTATTGTTATTATTGATATCCGGGCTTAACCTTGGCCAAAGCGCGTAAACATTACGCGAATCTTCCGACCAGTGACTATCGGCATAGGCCTTTAATAACTGGGTTTGGTTGTTAAACGGTGAAGTGCTGTTGGCATCGATCCAGAAAGATTCGTTTGACAGGCCCTGGAAGAAAGCAGAAAAATCGAAGTTTTTGTAACCGCTTGAAAATCCAAATCCGTAAACAATTTCCGGTAAGCGCGGGTTACCGATCGGTACGCGGTCGGCCTCAGTGATCTGCCCGTCGCGGTTTACATCGGTATACTTTATATCGCCACCGCCATACGGGCCAAAATTTTGTTTTGGTGAGTTGGCAGCTTCGGCATCGTCAACAAATAAACGCTCGGCAAGGTATCCGTATTCCTGAAAAATGGGGTTACCTATACGGCTGCGATAGGCCTCTTTGTACACAGGTTCTTCGTACACGGTAAACTTGCTGCGGGCATAAGTAAAGTTACCGGTTGCCTGGAACCAAAAGTCTTTAGTGATATTTTGCAGGTATTCCATAGAAATATCCACCCCTTTTCCGGAAGCTTCACCCACATTCGACCGTACATCTGCCGTTAAACCCATGGTAACGGGAATAGAGGCACGCGACATCAGGATGTTCTTGCGCTTTTCGGTATATACCTCGGCAGTCATCTTAAACTTATTGAAAAGCCCGATCTCCAATGCCAGATTGGTCTTTGCAGATCTTTCCCAGGTTATATCTTCGTTGGCATAACGGGTAATATCAACACCATTTAAAAATGTTGAACCACCCTGACCATTACCAAAGGTAGCGCCCCTGTTACCCGCGTTCATATTAACATTTGAGAGGTAAAAGAACCTGTCGGCTGGTGAGCCTATCGCATCGTTACCGATAAAACCGTAAGTAGCACGTAAGCGCAGGTTATTGATAATTGGTTTCAGATCTGCAAAAAACTTCTCGTTAAATATGCTCCACGCGATACCGGCAGACGGGAAATAGCCGAAACGGTTTTTCTGAGCAAACCGCTCCGAACCATTATAACCAAAGTTATACTCAATAAAATAGCGGCTATCATAATTGTAGGTCGCCCTGCCTGATAAGCCCACGTTTCTGAACGGCAGCGATTGCTGAAGATCGGTAGCGCTGGCGTTGATGTTATTTTGCATCATGTATACAAGCAAACCGCTAAACCCATGCTTGCCAAACTGGTTGCTGTAGTTTAACATGGCTTGTGTGTAAAAAGTAGAGTTCAGCTGCCTGTTGTTGGGGTTCTGGTTATAATCCAGATATTCTGTCGCCGTGGTTTCGTTAATGTTTTTTATGAAATAGGCATTATCCTGCGGATCGTACCCGGTAAGCGTATAAAAGTATGGGTTGTATGCCCGCCTTACATCAAAGAATGAGGTACGGTTAACATTCATCATGGCACTCAAATTAAGCCCCTTCACCAAACCCGACAGATCTTGCTTGGCCTCTAACTGCGCCAGCATCAACGATCTGGAATAGTTCATGTACCCCCGTGTCATATCGGCATAAGGGTTGGTATACTGGCCCTGGTCAAAATTGCCGTACATAATGTGTTTTACAAAGGCGTGATTAGCATCTACCGGGTAAGCCTGCGGAAACAGTACCGGGTTTGAGCGCATTACTTTGCGGTACATTTCGGCACCACCATCTAAAGGCCCTGTATAATCGTCAAAGTTTCCGCTTAAACGGACGATCATTTCTGTTGATTTGGTTAGGTTTACAGTAATGTTTGAGCGAAGAGAATAGCTTTTCAGATCGATATTGTTGTTGAAATTATTGCGGTGATCTACCTTTAGCATACCGTTATCCCGGTTGATAGCGCCCGATATAAAGTACTTTGCAACTTCACCGCCCCCACTTACATTTAAGTTTGCACGCTGGTTCAGGGTATAATCCTTAAAAATTTGCTTCTTCCAGTTGTTCGCCGGGAAAATGATCGGATTTGCTCCTGCTGCGGTATTGGCTATCTTCTCGTCGCTATATAGTGTTTGCCCCAGCGGGTTACGGGTTAATATGGCTTCGTTTGATTGGCGCATGTAAGTAACCGGATCCGCCATTTCAATGTCTCTTACCGGTGCCGATACAGAGTTTTCTAAACGCACTGAAATTTGCGCTTTGCCTACCTTACCTTGTTTGGTGGTTACCAATATTACGCCATTCGCTCCGCGCGCGCCATATACCGCGGTTGAGGTGGCATCTTTCAGGATAGAAAAACTGGCGATATCGTCGGGCTGTAAACGGGCAAGGTCGGTGGTGCTTAGTTCCATACCGTCGATCAATATGAGCGGATTGTTTTTGTAACCAAATGTGGTAACCCCGCGAATAAAGAAATCGGCATTGTCACGCCCCGGCTCACCGCCACGTTGAAAAGCGATAAGCCCCGCGGCACGACCCGCCAAAGCCGTTGTAAGGTTACTTGATGGGATTTTCAGGTCGGATGTTTTAATAGAAGTTACCGAACCAACCAGGTCCGTACGTTTTTGTGTACCGAAACCCACAACAACTACCTCTGTTAAAACCTTATTATCGGGTTTCAAAACCACATCTATAACAGTTCGCCCTTTTACAGGTACCTCCTGCGTAACATAGCTAAGAAAAGAAAACACCAGCACCGCGTTCTCATTGGGCACATCCAAAACGAACTTTCCGTTATCATCGGTTTTTGTACCGATTACGGTACCTTTAATAACCACGCTTACACTTGGCAGCGTACCTATAGAATCTCGTACAGTACCCGTTATGGTAATTTTTTGAATGGGCGCCCTCAAATCTTTCGCCACTACAGGCGCGGGCTTCTTTTTAACAATAATGGTTTGTTCCTCAACAAGGTAAGTAACCGGCTGCCCCTCAAAACACTTTTGCAAAGCGTAATCAACAGAGGCGTTTTTAATATCGAGGCTGATGAGCTTGGCCCCCTTCAGCGAATTTGGGTTGTAAAGAATATTAAAGCCGGTTTGCGCTTTAATTTCTTTCAAAATACTTTCGAGCTTCGCCTCCTTTACCGTAAGGCTCACCTTTTGCCCGTAACTGGCAGCGCTGGCCTGTAAAAGTGTAGCAATTAATAAAATAATGGTAAGCTTCATTATCTTGATGGATTTGAGCATTACGCGGGAATTTAGGCCACAACAAAATGCCGTATAAGTTTTATACATTTGAGTGTTTGGTTTATGAAGTGATAACTGTTGAAGTAACGTGATGACTTGTGTAAGCCAGCATTGGCCAGGGGCGTCGCAACCGCTCCTGGTTTTGTTTTTACTGAAGCTGAGTAAGTAATATTTAAGCCATAAGCATCTCTCCTTTTTATTATTTAAAAACAAGTATTATTTCGGTTCATATTATAAACAGAGCAACGGGCTATGTTCTTTTGCCATAGCTTAAGCATGGCAAACCACAGCCGGGCTCGTATTATTTAGGCACGGTTATTATAAAGACGGTTGACAGAAAAAAACGGGGGGAGTAATTGCCGAACTTTATTTAATATTTTTAAATAATAAGTATCAATACCATCATTTTATGGCATACTGCTGTAACGCGATGGTAATTAGAGGTTAAAACCAATTCTACGATACGAGCTGGAGGGGATTTTTCCGATACCGAACTGACGGTTTAATTATTAATTCGGGCTGCGGATACAGCGGTTAGAATACGATGATCTTTCGGTCTTTTATGGTGAAGGAAACGCTGCCGGTAAATTGGAGCATCTTTAGCACATCATTTACGTTTTTATATTTGGATATGGTACCTGAAAACACTTTGCCGTCCATATTACCCTGGTAGGTCACCTCAACATCGTACCACCGTGCAATCTTTCGCATTACAGTTTTTATGTCTTCATTATCAAATTGAAAAACTCCGTTTTTCCAGGCCACGGCAAGTTCGGTGTTAACTGCCTTTATGTTAAGATTATTATCTGCCACTGTTGATTGCTGACCGGGTGATAACATTACAGGTGCATTTCCCTCCCGTTTTTCACCCTGTTGTAAAACACTCACTTTTACCGCCCCTGTAAGCAAAGTTGTTTTAATATCCTCTTCGTCGGTATAGGCGTTTACATTAAACTTTGTGCCCACAACCTCGATCCGTTGGTTGTTGTTCATCACTATAAAAGGCATTTTCTCTGCCTTACCCGATTTGGTATTTAGCCGCTGAATAGACATAATTTCAAAGTAGCCTTCGCCATTTAATTCAACTACGCGTTCATTACCGGTAAATTGCGCGGGATATTTAAGTGATGATGCCGCGTTGAGCCAAACCTTTGATCCATCGGGCAATACAAGTTCATATTGGCCACCTTTAGGGGTGGTAATGGTATTAAGCAGCGGCCCGGCAGTATTAACCGTTTTACCATCCGCTTTTACTCTATCCTCGTAAACAAGTACCCCGCTTTTCGTTTTTTTAATGGAGATGTCGGCTTGTTTGGCAATTTCACCGTTTGAGGCATCTGCCAGGTTTATCTGTACCCCGTTGCTTAAAGTTAAAATAGCCTTATTGCTGCCGGGTACTATCAATTGCTTTTGGGGCTTGGCAGCAAGTGTTGGGTTATGCGTTTGTTTTGTGAAATAATAAAACACCACCGAAATAAATACGAATGTAACAGCAGCGGCATACAATATGCGTTTGGTGAATAATATATTGCGTTTGGGCGGAATTTGAGAAGGGTTTGATCTTAAGATTTCATCTAACCCTAAATCGAGCGATTTTTGCACATCATCGCTCACAGCGTTTTTTAAATTCGCGGCAGGCTGTTTCTGTAACTGGGTTATAATTAAGGATTTCAGATCGTTATCGAGATCCTTATCTGCAAAAAGGGCTAAAATACGGTCAGCTTCTTCTTCCGAACATTCGTTTTTTAACAGTTTTTCAAATAATGCAGATAGTTCCTGGTCGTTCATTCATCAATGCTTTACCTAAAGACGTACGGCTAAGCAATATGGGGGGATGCTTGTCCGTATCCATCATTTTTGTTACCTGGCCGGCATCGCTTTAGCTAATATAAATATAGAATGAAAACAATTAAACTGGCAACTGATTCCATTTTTTTCGACATGAAGGCTTTAACCAGGTATTTTGCCTTGCAAAGATATTCTTTAACCGTATAGGGAGAAATGCCCAGTTGGGCCGCTGTTTCTTTATAGCTACAGCCATCAATTTTGCATAACTGGTAAACGTGCCGTTGTTGCGGCGATAAGCATGCAAGGGCTTGTTCTAAGAGGTCTTTACTTTCACGATAGTAAATTGATTCTTCTATATGCGAGTATTCTTCGGTAATGGTTGATTTAAAATGGGCACGCATTTTCTTGTCGCTCTCCAGCCTCCGGTAAAAATCGCAAACCAAATTTGATGCCGCACGGTAAAGGTAAGCTGAAAAATCAGTTTCATAAGAGATGGTTGCCCGTTGCTGCCAGATTCGCGAAAACAGAATCTGTATCATTTCTTCTACCACTTGCTCGTCTTTAACCATTTTAAACATATTGGCATACATTTTACCACTGTACTTTTTGTAAAGCAGGGTAAAAGCAAGCACATTGCCCTGCTTCATTAAGTCGGTCAGTTCGAAATCAGATTTGCTGTTACAAGAGATCATCATTGGCCAAACATTTAAATATGGTGAATTAGCTGATCTTGCTTACAAATTGCGGTGGTGGCAACTAATGGGTCCATCTTTTGTTGATAGGTTAATTATTAATTGGTTAATGAAACTTAAATAAATGCGATAACAATATTTACCAATTAAAGCGCCTGCCATTACTTACGTAATGCCCGTATTTGCACAAAACTAAGAACCCCTTACAGGTAACAACTTCATATGGTTATTAATGAAGCTGTTCTTTACAATGGTTAATTTTAATTGGTTATTTCAAAAATCATTTTATTTTTTTTAACAACCCTCCTGAACCCTCTTGCTGCCAACTTGTTTACTGCGAGTGCAGTAATCCGTATTGTATTGGTTATAGTGTATTAAAAAACATAGCTGTGTTTTCCCGATGGGGGTATCCCCTTCAGGTAATCAAATAATGCCCAATGCTGATTATAGGTGGTCAGCATCGTTTTACTTTGAAAGGCATGACGTGTTTACATCAGGTAGAATGTAGCTTTTGGGCTTGCTTGTACCGGTGCCGGCATATTAGCCATTTCCATCAGGTTACGTTCTATTGTTTTAGAAAGCGCGGTCATGGGGGTATCTGTCGGCTTATTTTCGAAAGGATCCTGCATTAAAATAGCGGTCCGTTCAATGGCAATGAACAAAACAGGCACCATGGTAGCCAAACATATTTCAATTGCCCAATGGTGGTCATCAAGCCCAAAAGGGAATATAGTAGTTAGCACGTATATTAAAAAGTGGATCAAAACGCTGTAAGAACGCGGGAACACGGTATTCTTAATGCGTTCGCACCTACCCATAGAATCTGTTAACCGCTGAATTGTACTATCCAGCTGTACCTGTTTGTTTGGGTTAAGATCGTAGCGGTCGCTCAATAAGGCCAGTTGTTCCGCATGTTTTGAAAGCAATAAATTGGGTCTGTTATCACTATCGGCACCAAGTTGCTGCATATATTCTTCAACTTTTTGTGTAGCCGGACATTTCCTTAACCCCTCTGCCAGGGCAAAACACCAAACTGACTGCCTTACCGCGAAATCTTTAATATAACCTGCCTTTTGATCGTCATTTGGCAGAAACTGTACTAACTGCCTGATCAGCGTGCGACTATCATTAACAATAGCCCCCCAAACAACGCGGGCTTCCCACCACCGTTCGTATGATTGCGAAGTACGAAAAGCTAACAGCAGAGATAACAGCGTTCCAATCATGGCGGAAACGCTTAGTGGAATAGAGAGTTCCTTAAAAAATGTAAGGTAATCCATTGCCCCTACTAAACAGGCGTATAAAAACACGGCCAACACATCCCACTTTATTAATTTTAAGAAATAGACAATGGAAATTTGTTTAGCAAGCAGCATAGTATCAAATTTTATAAGGGTTAATCCGGCATTCTAAATATATGCCAAAACGATAGTGAAACAACAAGTGTATCAGAAAGTTTTACCCTTCAGTAAAAGACCGCATTAACAGCAATTGATTGATCATAGCATAACTAATGTTCGGAAAACACCGTCAATTACCTTTGCCATTCTAAATATATCTAAAGTCTCCATCGTATCGGTAAGTTGATGATAGTTCTTGTTTCTGTAAAAAGAGGTATCAGTGATCATTAACGCGCTAAAACCGAACTTCCAGTAATTAAGATGGTCTGAAAAGTCAATCCCCGGCAATGACGGCGGACCGCTGAACTTTTTGGTTAAAATAGTTTTGGATGACTTGAACGTTTTGCAAAATTCATTAACGAATTTTCCTGCTCCAAACTTCTTAACCAGCGTTATATAGTTTCCCTTACTACCATAAAATAGGGAGAGCGGACCCAAAGGATAACTTTGCGACTTTTTTTCATCCTTGAAATAACCTATCATTTCCAACGAGATCATGCCATAGACGGCGACACCGCTATCGGCAAGTGATTTTGCATGGATGTAGCTGCCCATATATTCGGTACGAAAGTACGGAGGTTCCTCCAGTGTATACGCTACCAGATCAATACGGTGATTCAGTTTTTGCCCTTTTAAAAGCCGGGCCAGCTCCAATAAACCAACTACGCCGCTGGCATTGTCATCCGCGCCTTCCTGATTACCGCAAACATCGTAATGCGCACCTACAATTATTCTCTTTTGATGGTTGGTACCGAAGGAACAGATCACATTTTTGTAGGTCTTTCCATCTACTGTGTACTCTTGCAGGTTAACACTATCTGCGTATTGCTCAAATATCGTTTTAATATACGCGGCCGTACTGTTAAGCTGATCAATATTTTTATGCGTACGGTATTGCCCGGTTTTTGAAATGGCTTTTAAGTGCGATCTTATTATTGCCGTATCCACCGTTGAAGCCGCAAAACAACCATACGTTACGAGCGTAAACCATAAGACAGATACGATCTTTTTTATCCTCATCAAATTAGCTAATAAATTGCAAGCGAAGAATCCGGCCATGTATATTGAACACAGCCTGTTGCAATTTACGCAATTACATTACAAATAGTTTAAGCTGATAGAACCGAAAATTGGGGCAGGCTAAGGGTTAATATTGGCTATCATTCGAAACAGATCAGGCTTATAGGAATTCCTTGTACGTTCTACATAACCCAGTAAGGTAAGGAAGTTTAAATACTTGTATACTGTGGCTATTGAAAAAGCATTGCCACGCTTATGGAGCTTTGCCCAAAGATCATCGGCGCTGATGTAATCATTGAATGATTTAAGCTCTTTATATACTTTTACTATCCGCTCGGCAATAAAGCTGTGCTTACTATGTGCTTTGATTAACCCTTCTTTTAGCAGACCAGTTAAAATTTCATTTTTCAGATCTTGCTTGCTGCCTGCTTTTGAAACCGTGTTTTTCATTTATTTGTGATAGAGGTTGCAAAGGGCATCAATACAAAGGACAATATGTTTGGGCTTGAATAGCGACGATTTTTAGCGGGATAATATCAAATGACATAAAATGAAACCAATTTTGCAGACTAAATTCGTTTTCAATTCTGTAGGAAATCTGTGTTTTCTATTAATTTTCAATTTTTCCTGATGAAATCGAAGTTGACGATGGTTCCATGTTGATCGCTTAACACTTTAGTTATTTACATAAACAGCAGGTACACCCGGTAAAGTCACAGTGCAGGCCATTTTTTGTCATTTCGAACGAGGTACGAGGAGAAATCTTCTTCATCAAGCAAATCGAAAATATGCAGGGCGAAGAAGATCTCTCACTTCATTTCGAGATGACACGTAGTTTTCCCAAAGCTCACAGAAAATGGGGGCGCTACAGCTCTTTTTGAACTGATACCGTTACCGGCCCAAGCAAACCACTGTTCCGCAAGGGGACTTCTTTTGGTGGCCCTGCTATTGTCCAGGTTTTTCGCTGATCTTCGGGCTGCCCGGCATCATATACTAACCTGTTGAACCAGGTACCAGTAGTTTCTATTTTCAATGCATTACTGCCGGCAACAACCGCGTTGCTTATATCTACCTGGTAAGGCGCGCACCATACTGTACCTACCTCTTTTCCGTTAAGCGTTACCTTGGCTATCATGCTTACCGTACCCAGGTTAAGTAAATAACGCGTATCCGGCTGAGCCTTATCAACAGTGAAAGTCGTAGTGTAAGTAGCCGTACCCGAAAAAGCTTTTGCTTCGGCAGGCATATCCAGGTCCTTCCACGGTTTAAGTTCGTTGATCTGCATAGTCTTCGGCGCGCCCCATCCTTCGGGGAAAGCAAGATTCCACGGAGTGGTAAGGTTAATCACCGAAGCCACCTGCAATGTTTTGATAGGCCCGCCTGTTTTTTTGTTATGATTAAATACCACAAAGCACGAGCCTGCCTGCGGCAAATTGAATTGCAGTGATGTACGGTTGCCATTGGTTGTGCCTGCTACAGGCGTTACCTTACCTGTAACCGGATCCCAAATTTCGATATTACCGGTATTCCTAAAATCAAGAGTGCCATTGAACGGGCCGCCTTTGGCCGCGGTAACAAAATACCAGTCGGCACCATTGGCGCGGCGGTGTGTCCAAAGCGCGTTGCCGCCGGTAACATCAGGGGCTATTTGGAGTTTTGTTAAGGCATCATTTAAACTGATACCCGATAATAAAACACCTTTACCAAGTTTGCGCATACCGGTTGTTGCTGTATTGCCCCAAATGTTTTTCACAGCTGCATTAAAACGCAGCTGCGCGTTAGTACCGCCGCTAAGCGTAACCAATTCTTTTGGCGCGTTGCCAATAACCGTAGCCCCGGCACGGATCAGCGCATTTAGCTTTTCAAGAGTTTGAGGCAGCATGTGCGTGGTTTCGGGCAGCCACAATACCCGGTATTGTATCCCTTCGGGAGTAACTAACATGCCGTTATCTATCGTTAGCCTGTGCAGCAAAACATCGGGGTTACAGTAATCATATTTAAACCCTTCGGGAAATGGCGCGTTTTGATCGGGCTTGTGGCCTATCTCGTCGCCCAGGTACCAAAGTACATCCGATACGGGTTTGCCCCTCTCCTGCATATAGCTGCACCGGGCAAAGTAACCGTTTAGCTGCGGCATATGTTGCCACCAGGTTTGCTGCCTCAAAAATGGCGTACCAATGTTGGAGCCGAAGGAAGTTCCGGGTTTCAGCGAATCGGCTTTGGGATTGTGCGTGTACGTATGGTATACCAAATGCGTTACGCCTTCAACCATATTGAGGTTAGCCACTTCTTTAAGCATGGGCCATTGTTCATCCCACGTAAGCTCGAAAGAGGTAAACGCTTCGGCCCCTAAGCGTGGTTTGCCATACAGGCGCGCTGCCGATGCCGCCGGTTTTATCGGCTTAAAATTTAATGAACCCACAAAATAGTTGTTAAACGGCTGCCAGAATTCGCACATCGGTACATCGGCAAATTTGTAATACTCTAAAATATCAGCCGGAAAAACATCCCCTGCTGCTGTTTCGTAAGATACCGCTAAGTTGTTCGCTTTGGCCAGCTGAGCCATGCGTCCATAAAATTTATTGGTGTACAGATCATTAATAGTATACCGCCAGTCGTGCAAAAAGCGGAAGGTGGTTTCCTGGTCTTTTAACACATAACCGAAAATAGCAGGCAGCCACTTGCGCAGCGGGTAGCCCGATACACGGCCGAACTCGGCTTCCATATTGTCTGTCCAGGTTTGTGTTTCACATTCCCAGCTATCCATCAGCATACCTTTTAATAAGCCGCCACCTACTACGCCATTGGCCCCCGAAAGGCGACCGATATAGCCAGCAAAGTGCGCATCGGCACCTGCTTCTGATAGTTTATTACATTCCCAGCCGGTACCTTCCGGCGGAGCCGGACCATTTTGCTTGCCACTGTTAACATGGCCTATGCGCAAAATTGTCCACCGGCCTGCCGGGGCTTTCCATTTCAGGTTGCCATCGGCATCGGTCATTTTAGTGATATCAACTATCTGCGCGGGGTCGATAGACGCGTTTTTCGACTGATCATATTTTACACCGGCTCGGTCAATATTGCGCAGTGTCCACCCGGCTTCGGCCTCCCAATTGTTTTTGCGTGCCGCCGAATAGAAACGGATATAACGAAGCGTCATATCGTGCTTATTTTCTATCCATAGCTTAATGCTTTTTACGCCCTTGGTTTCCGGGCATGCCAGCGTAACCGGTTGCCCGTCCTGAAAGTTTGCTGCCGGCACATTGGTATTCAGTATCTCTTTTGTTTTGCCGTTTGCCAAAAGTGCCTCTACCCTTATTTTTACACCGGGCTCGTAGTTCCAGGCGTGGCTCATGCTGTTTACACTGGGCAACTCGATGGTACGTATAGTTACGGTGTCGGCAAATGTGGCTTCGGCCAAATAGGGTGCGCCACTTGTAGCCGCTGCAAGCCGTACAGGTTTTTCGGTACTACTGGTTAACACATCGGCCCAGGCGATGTTGCCGCTGCCTTTAGCAGCCTGTGGCATAAGCGGTTTGCCAGAATCGCCCGCAAGTGTAGGGAAAGCAAGTACGGTAACATCTTTATAATCGCGCCAGGGCTCGTTGCTGGGCTGTGGTTTTTCCAGATGAATGCTGATCACTTTGCCGCCGCTTACATCGGTACGACTCCAGGCCAAATGTCGCATGGCATTAGCCGGAGTGATCCATGGCCCGCCCGACATAGCCCAGCCCGGGCAATTTTGCATAGTAAATCGTAAACCTAAACGCTTGCATTCTTCGGCAGCATGGTGTATGGCATCTTCCCATAGCGGACTAAGACAGGCTATTTGGGGCGTAACACCCGGCCATGGTCCGCCAAACTGCCCGTGAAAAAGCTGTATACCCGAGATACCCGAACGCTGAATGGCTTCGAGATCAGCCGTCAGACCTGCTTTAGAAACATTACCGCCAATCAAATGGAACCAGGTTTCGGGATAATATACCTTAGCAGGCGACGCGAAGGCTGTTTTATCGTAATCGCCAAAGCTGCGGCTCAATTCATCATGCGGAGGCACAATAGGTGCAGTTTGAGCCAGCAACGAAAAAGTATTTATAGCTAACAAGGCACATCCGGCCCAAATACGGACGAATAGATTTTTCAGGCTCATTACTTCAGGTTTTTGCCAAAGCTATCATAAATTATTACCTAACCATCCCTATCTGTCCTTATTGTGCAGTATTAAGCACAGGCTGCAATAAATGCAATCAATTTTCAGTAAATGACCGGTAATCCTGTTCGGTATCGATATCAATACTCCCTTCAGGAAATGGAACAATGAGCAGATCATCTGGGTTGGCGGCCGCTATCTTTTTTGCGCCTTCGTTTCCCGTCAGACTGCTTAATTGTTCAAAGTATCGCCTTTCGAAAACCATTGGCACACCAAATGTTCCGCTGTACCCGCTCGCGATAATGCCATGGGCTGATGCCGTTGCCGTTTCATCTAACAGATGTATTTGCTTCCCGGCGAAAGGCTGGTCGCAAACCATAAATAGGGCTTTATTTATGGTTTTATTTTTATGGATATGAACGATGGCTTTTCTTATGGACGAAGCCATCCCTTCATTCCATTCTACGTTATGTAAAATAGTAACCCCAAGCCCGCTAACTGTAGGCTCAACAACATCAATGTTTGCCCCCAGCACTACTACAACATGTTCGGTAATATTTTGCGCATCAGTTATAGCCTGTTGCAGCAATGTTTTTCCGTTTACTGCCAGGTTTTGTTTGGGCCTGCCCATCCTGCTTGATGAACCCGCGGCCAGTATCACTACTGTTATCATCGCTCAGGATAATGCCCTTACAATATGGTTCCGTTCATGAACTACCGTTTTATCTTTTAAAGGTTTGCCGTCGCGTTGCTTTATAACCGCCTGTATTTCGGCAAGTATCGCTAACGCGATCTCTTCGGCATTTTCTGACCCGATATCCAACCCGGCCGGGCCGTGTAAAATTTCAGGATCAAGCAAGAAACGCTCTATACCTTCAAATTCTTCAAGCATCCGGTTGAGGCGCTTTTTGGGGCCTAATACCCCGATGTATAGTAATTGTAGCGGCAACAGGTTTTTCAACAGCGCGTTATCGTAGTTATAATTATGCGTCATCAACATAAACACCGTGCGGGCATCGGGAGTGAGGTGGTTCAACACTTCATCCGGGCGTGCAACAATCCGTTTGTGGGCTAAAGGGAACCGTTCTGTTGTAACATAGTTGGCCCGCCCGTCAACAAGCGTGATGTGCCATCCCAGTACACCGGCCATCTGCACCAGTGGCAGCGCATCGTTTCCGGCACCTGCAATAACCAATGCTATTGCAGGTTCAAGCAGTTCTATAAAACAGGTATACCCGTTTTGGTAGAGGTACTTTTTATTATCGCGGTTACCGTGTTCAAGCACCTGTAACGCGTCGGTCACTATCTCTTCAGCAATAATTTCATCGGCTAATTTGCCGGTGTATTGTCCGTTTTTTTCAATCAGCATGCAGGTACCATACTGTTCCCTTTGCCGGTCGTCCATATTAAATAGGGTGATCAACACGGCAGCATCACGCTTGCTTAAAAAGGAGCGGAATAAATTGATAGGATTGGCCGGATGCTCAGCAATGATCGGTTCTATCAAGATCTGAATAATACCGTTGCAGCCCAGACCTACACCAAGTTTCGCATCGTCCTCATCGGTGGTATCATAGGTAACCAGCATAGTTTTTCGCTCTGCCATTACCAGGCGTGCTTTTCGCAGGGCATCACCTTCCAGGCAGCCGCCGCTGATAGCACCGGTTAGCTGTCCGTCTTCCGTAATCAGCATACGGGCACCGGCCCTGCGATACGAAGAGCCTTCGACATGTACTACTGTGGCCAATGCCGTTTGCTTTCCGGCACTTACCGCAAGTTCGTAAGCTTTTACAATTTCATTGAGCTCTTTCAAATGGTTTAATTTAAACGGTGGCCAAATCAAAAGGCAACTTCCTTATCCGTTTTCCGGTCAGGTCAAATATGGCGTTGGTTAATGCCGGGGCAAATGCCGGTAAACCCGGTTCACCCATGCCGCCTGCGTCTTCGTCATTATCCATAATGTGCACTTCGGTGAGCGGCATATCGGTTATCCTCGGCATTTTATAATCGTAAAAGTTCCGCTGCTCTACCATGCCATCTTTAAAGGTGATCTCATGTACTGTTGCAGCCCCCAAGGCCATCAGCACACTGCCTTCTACCTGCGCTTTAATAATATCGGGGTTTACGTACCAGCCGCAATCAACCACAACCCAAACCTTATCGATGTGAATGCCCCCGGCAGGTTTTTTAGATACTTTAACAATATGCCCAACAGTACTGGCAAAACACTCGGTGATGGCTACGCCATAGCCCTGGTTCTTCTGCCTGCTTTTCCAGCCGGAAACTTCTTCCATCTTGTCAATCAGCTTACGGCTGCGTTCATCTGTCAAATATTGTCTTCTGAAGTCGAGCGGGTCTTTCACGGCTTTATGGGCCAGTTCATCTAAAAAACTTTCGTAGGCAAAACCATTGGTTGATGCATAAACCGAGCGCCAAAAACTGGTTGGTATTGGTGTTTTAAACGGCACATCGGCAAAACTGAGGTTCTTGATGGTATCGTAATAAGGCTTTAAAAAACCTTCCGAAGTGCTGCGGTTCGGCCTGCCATTATCGCCGCCCCGCCAGTGATCATTGTTTTGGCCGGCCATCCGGAACTTAACCGCGCTGATACCGCCGTTCTCTATAACGCCTTCGCAACGGTATGAAATACCGGGACGGTAAGGGCCTTGCGTGGCATCATCCTCCCGCGACCAAACCACCTGCACCGGAGCGCCAATTTCTTTGGAGATCACCGCGGCCTCATGCGGATAATCGGGCATGGCTTTACGGCCGAACCCACCGCCTAAAAAAGTCATGTTAACGATGACATTCTCCTTTGCCAGTCCCATTTTTTTACTCAGGTAATCCTGTATCCAGTTGGGTGCCTGTACAGGCCCCCATATCTCCACCTTATCGCCCTGAAAATGAGCAACGCAGTTTACCGGCTCCATGCAGCTATGCGATTGATAGGGCGTTTCGTAGATCACATCTAACTTATCTTTCGCCTGCGCGATAATACCCGTAGGGTCGCCTTGAGTTTTTAACGACAAGCCCTCGCTGGTTTGCAATAGTTCGCGCTGACGACTATATATTTCAGGTGTATTTACATGCTCAAAGCCGGTATCGTCCCACTCTACACGTAACGCTTTTTTACCCTGCATGGCAGCCCAGGTTGAATTGGCCACAACAGCCACACCTTCGCGGTCGGTTTCCCAAATGCCCATCACCACCTTAAACACATGGCTCACACCCGGAACTTTTAAGGCAGCCGAAGCATCAAAACTTTTAACCTTACCACGCAGGCGCGGGTTGCGCTCCACAGCGGCAAAATGCAGGTTAGGGATCCGCTTATCGATTCCGAAGATGGCTTCACCATTGGTTTTCAAGGGTGAATCGCGGCGGTGAAGCGGCTTTCCGATCACCTTATAGGCCGAGCGGGGTTTGATTTTGATATCCTTTGGCGCGGCTATTTTAGAAGCCTCCACTACCAGTTCGCCGTAATGAAATTTCTTACCGGATGTGTTATGAATCACATGCCCTAATTCGGCATGGCACTCGGTTGCCGGTACATTCCAGCGGGCAGCAGCGGCCATTATCAAAACCTCACGCGCGGTAGCACTTAGTTTTAACAGGTTTTTATAACTACCCCTGATAGTTGAACTACCACCGGTAAGCTGGCTGCCGTATTTTTTTTCATCGCCCTGCGCAAATTTAATATCTACGCCATACAGGTCTACCTCAAGTTCTTCGGCTATAATCTGCGCCACAGAATGGTATACGCCCTGCCCCATCTCCGAGCGGTGACTAATGAGTGTTACCTTACCATCGGTATTGATAATGATCCAGGCCGCCAGTTCAATACTTTCGTCCCCTGCAACTTCTTGTGTCGCATTAATCACTTTCGCTTCTGCATTGCCCGACATGTACAAGCCCAGGCAAAGAGCGGTACTGCCCAAGCCCGCTATCCTGAGAAAACTTCTCCTCGAAAGACTCTCAACTTCTTCAGATACTGACATATTTTATTTTTTAAGCATCAATTGAACTTTAAACTTATTTTTTTGGCGCATAAGCCCCCGTGTTTAACCAGGTTAGCCAGGCTTTTTTGAAAGCGGCATGGCTCATCGGAGGTTGTTTACGCCCCTCGCCCGGGTTCCAGCCGGATAGTACCAGGCCGTCATCGGCATGCTCTATCAGCTTCTTCAAATCTTTATGCCCGTTGCGTTTCGGGTCGATTAGCTGCTGGGCTAACTGGCGCGGCGTTTTGCCCTGGAAAACCATTTTCATATCAGCAGGCGGCAAATGCCAGTTGGGGTTGCCCGGAGGGGTGTGTAATCCGGGTGTGTTAGTTGGCTGATGGCAGTTAGCACATTTCATGGCGTAAATCCCTTTGCCATCAACACCCCTTTTTGGCGACATGGTGTGCAAGTGGCTATCGTCACCCTGTAACGGCACATCGCCGGATGGGTGGCAGTTCATGCAGCGGGGGCTCATCAACACCGAATAAACCTGCTTAAATGCTTTTACAGATGCTACGCTGTCTTTCTTCACCACCGTCAAAGGCGATTCTGTGATACGCTCCTTTTTATAATTATCGCTGTTGACGGTAAACGCCATAATGCCAACCATAGTTAGCAATACCGTAATTACAGCCAGTGCCTTTACCGGAATTTTTATTTGCTGTTTCATTTACTGGCGCTCTCCTTCCTCTGCAATTCGGCAGCTAAGTGGATAGCTTTGCGGATGCGCTGATATGTACCGCAACGACAAATATTACCCGCCATGGCCGAATCGATATCAGCATCGTTAGGGTTTGGATTTTCGCGCAGCAATACCGCAGCAGACATGATCTGCCCGGAATGGCAGTAACCGCATTGCGGCACATCTGCCTCGTTCCAGGCAATTTGAGCAGGGTGATTATTGTTCTGCGACAGCCCTTCAATGGTTACTACTTTTTGTCCTTCGGCGCGGCTCACCTTAGTTACACATGACCGTACCGCTTCGCCGTTCACATGCACGGTACAGGCACCGCATTGGGCTACGCCGCAACCGTACTTAGTGCCGGTAAGGCCTATAATGTCGCGAATAACCCACAACAATGGCATGTTGGGATCGGCATCGACATTGTAGACTTTTTCATTAACATTTAGTGAAATCATATTTTTATGCTTTGGTGGTTCTGTTTGCTTAATGTTAATTCTTATTTATGTTATGTGATATTTAGAACGGATTCAACCGGAACCTGTTCGTGCCAAATATTAATTTAAAGAACGGTACTCATTAGGCGTGTGCCCAACCCGCTTTTTAAAAACCCGTGTAAAATGCTGAGGGTATTTAAACCCCAGTTCTAAAGCAATTTGATTGATAGACTTGCTTTCGTCAAAAACTTTCTCTTTGGCCACATCTATCAACTTGGCTTGTATATACTCCTGAGCCGATTTGCCTGTTTCCTTCTTAATCAGATCGCCAAAGTAATTGGCAGATAAATTCAATTGTTCCGCGCAATAGTTAACAGATGGCAATCCAATGGTCTGCGGTTTATCCGACTCAAAATATTTGTTCAGTAAATTCTCAAACCGCTCTAAAACGCCCTGCAATACATGATCGCGGGTGATGAACTGCCTTTCATAGAAACGAACACTGTAATCTAAAAAAAGTTCGATGTTGGATACAATGAGGCCTTTGCTATGCTTATCGATACCGCGGTCCAGTTCATACTCGATCTTGGCGAGGCAGTCCAGAACGATACTCCTCTCCCGTTCAGATAAGTGTAACGCCTCGTTTGACTGGTAACCGAAAAAAGAATATTCCTGAATACGGCGACCAAGCGATGTACCATGTATCAGGTCGGGGTGAAATACAAGCGCGTAACCTTTGGGTTGATAGTAATCGCCATTGCCTCTTACACCTGCTACCTGGCCGGGTGCCATCATTACCAAAGTCCCTTCCTGGTAATCATACACGTTTCTGCCATATACAAGATCGCCGCACTTAACATCCTTTAAAAAAACCACATAAAAGCCAAAGTACATTTGCGAACCTTGTCTTGGGTCGGCCTTTGAAAGATCGACCACACTTACCAATGGGTGTTTGGTTTCATTATTATTAAACGCGTTGTATTCACTGATGGTGTTAAAGCGGTGCATGGTATCCATAAATCTTCCTTTTAAATCTAATTTACACTAATAAATCACGCGTAGTTAATAAGTACAGCCAAATCAGTAATAATGGTAGAAACATCCGTAATATGTATACTGTTTTAAAAACTCATGGGTATGACCTTTGTATTGTTTAATAAAAGAATAATGCAAACAGTAAAATTAAATAACGGTGTTGAGATGCCTGTTTTAGGTTTCGGCGTATTCCAGGTGACCGATTTGGCAGAATGTGAAAGAAGTGTAGCGGATGCCATAGCAACCGGTTACAGGCTGATAGATACCGCACAATCATACATGAACGAAGAAGCCGTAGGCAAGGCGATAAAACGGAGCGGCATAGCCAGGGAAGAGCTTTTTGTTACCACCAAACTTTGGATACAATCTGACGGTTATAAAGGAACAAAGAAAGCTTTTGAAGCTTCGTTAAAGAAACTGCAACTGGAATATCTTGACTTGTACCTGATTCACCAGCCTTATGGTGATGTTTACGGTGAATGGCGGGCAATGGAAGAATTGTATAAAGAAGGAAAAGTAAGGGCTATCGGCGTAAGTAATTTTCACCCC
Organism: Mucilaginibacter sp. GW821-FHT07G05; assembly: GCF_059418565.1. Taxonomy (NCBI): domain Bacteria; kingdom Pseudomonadati; phylum Bacteroidota; class Sphingobacteriia; order Sphingobacteriales; family Sphingobacteriaceae; genus Mucilaginibacter; species Mucilaginibacter sp. GW821-FHT07G05. Next base: position 254,266 of record NZ_JBWKQC010000005.1, read on the forward strand.
GACCGCCTGATCGACCTCATCATTCATAACGAGATAGTTCCGGCTGTTAACCAAATTGAAACGCACCCTTTTCATCAGCAAATTGAAACGCAGCAATTTATGGCAGATAACAACGTACAGATAGAATCGTGGGGGCCATTTGCTGAAGGTAAGAATGATATGTTTAAGAACGGGTTGCTGCAATCTATCGGTGATAAATACGGTAAATCAATTGCCCAGGTAGTACTGCGCTGGCTTACACAAAGAGGAGTTGTCGCCATTCCTAAATCGGTACGTAAAGAACGGATGGCCGAGAACCTGAACAGCCTTGATTTTGAACTGACCAGCGAAGAGATGGAGAAAATTAAAACGCTTGATACCAATGCCAGCAGCTTTTTTGATCACCGCGATCCGGTGATGGTGAAATGGCTTGGCGAACGAAAATTAAACAGTTAAACATCAAACACTATGAAAATTCACCGTATTGGCTTACGTCCTTCGGGAAAAGGGCCTGCCGAATATTTTACAGGCACTGTAAGAATTGACCCGTTGAACGAACCGCCTGCACCCGCACGGGTAGCCATGGCATTGGTCACCTTTGAACCGGGCGCCCGCACAGCCTGGCATACGCACCCGTACGGGCAAACACTCATTGTTACAGCCGGAGCAGGTTGGGTACAGCGTGAAGGTGACAGCAAAGAAAATATATTCCCCGGCGACGTGGTTTATTTTGAACCGAATGAAAAACACTGGCACGGCGCAACGGCTACCACCGCCATGAGCCATATTGCCGTACAGGAAAAAGAAAATGGCTCCCCTGTAGATTGGATGGAGCAGGTTACTGATGAACAATACAACAGTTAAACATTAAAACATGAACAAGAGACGATTAGGAAATAGCGGACTGGAAGTATCAGCATTGGGTTTAGGTTGTATGGGCTTGAGCTTTGGTTACGGACCGGCTACCGAAAAACAAGATGCCATTAAACTGATAAGGGCGGCGTTTGAGCGCGGCATTACTTTTTTTGATACTGCCGAAGCTTACGGACCATTTACCAATGAAGAGCTATTAGGAGAGGCTTTGGAGCCGTTTCGTAACGAGGTAGTGATAGCTACTAAGTTTGGGTTTAAAGAGGGCAAAACGCCGCTTGGTACAGACAGCCGCCCGGAGCGCATACGTGAGGTTGCAGAAGCAGCATTAAAGCGATTGAGAACAGATCGCATAGACCTATTCTATCAGCACCGTGTTGATCCTAACGTACCGATAGAAGATGTAGCAGGCACGGTTAAAGACCTCATAAGTGAAGGAAAAGTGAAACACTTCGGCCTTTCAGAAGCCGGTGCAGGCTCAATCCGTAAAGCGCACGCAGTACAACCGGTAGCCGCATTACAAAGTGAATACTCTTTGTGGTGGAGAGAGCCCGAACAGGATATACTGCCTACACTGGAAGAGCTGGGCATCGGGTTTGTACCTTTCAGTCCGTTAGGTAAGGGGTTTTTAACCGGAGCCATAAATGAAGATACCAAGTTCGACAGTTCAGATTTCCGCAATACCGTTCCGCGTTTTTCTGAAGAGAACCGGAAAGCCAACCAGGCATTAGTGGATGTACTTGGGCAAATTGCCGCTGATAAAAACGCTACACCCGCGCAAATAGCGCTGGCCTGGTTGCTTTCGCAAAAACCGTGGATAGTACCAATACCGGGCACAACAAAACTGCACCGGCTGGAAGAAAACGCGGGCGCTGCCGATGTTCAGCTATCTGAGCAAGACCTGAAACAGATCAGAGACGGACTGGCTCATATCGAAATTCAGGGCCATCGTTACTCTGAACAAGCACAAAAAATGATCAACCGTTAATCCGGATGGGCTATACCATCGTGTTAATAATTCCCCAACGTATACCTTAAATCAATGTTATGAAAAAAGCAATTATCGGAATGTTCCTGTGCATAGTTTGCGCTCAAATATCTTATGCCCAGGCTAAGTTACCTACAGCCTCAACAACAAGCACAAACAAAGAAGAGCAGGAAATACTCAACCTCTCTAAAACGAAATGGACATGGATGGCAGATAAGAATGTAGATTCATTAAGCGGACTGTTTGCCGAAAATTGTGTATTTGTCCACATGGGCGGCAGCTGGGGGAAAACGCAGGAACTGAACACGATAAAAGGTGGCTTCATCTGGTATAAAAAAGCGGAAGTTTACGGCGCATCGGTAAACATGTTCGGTAATACTGCCATTCTGCTAAATGACATTGATTTGCTGGCGGTAGTGGGCGGTAACGAGGTTGTGCATGCCTTTATGGTAACAGAAGTCTACCTTAAAGAAAACGGCAAATGGAAAATGGGCTCCCTCACCTTTTCAACATTGACCCGGCCGGTTAAAATGAAAACTAACATCCCTCAAACTCCGCAACATTAACGTTAAAATTTGCTGAGTAATAATGAAAATCGAGCGTGACAATTACGCCCAAACATACAGCTTACTTAAGTTATCATTGAAACCATTATGAAAAGAAAAGCAGCTTGTTATCTACTCATAACGATGGCGTTTAGTATCATAGCAGGATACTCAAAAGCTCAACCATTACTTACCCCGCAAAAAAACGTGCTGATCGTTTATTTAAGCAGAACCAAAAACACGCAGGTAATCGCACAGATTATTCAAAAAGAGGTTGGCGGTAAGCTGGTGGCTTTGGAATTGGTTAAGCCTTACCCCGAAAATTACCAGGCCATTGTAGCACAGGTAGCCCATGAAAATGAAACAGGTTTTTCCCCGCCATTAAAAACAAAGATCGATAGCATAGAAAAATATGATATAATATTTGTTGGTTTTCCAACCTGGGGAATGCAGCTGCCGCCGCCAATGAAAAGCTTTTTAAAGCAATATAACCTCAGTGGCAAAACAGTTATTCCTTTTAATACCAATGCAGGCTATGGAGTTGGCAGTAGTTTTGAAACCGTAAAACAGCTTTGCCCAAATAGCACCGTGCTTGATGGCTATACCACAAAAGGTGGCGTAGAAAGAGATGGTATTCTCCTCGCAATTAATGGCGCTAAAGAAAAACAGGCACAGGAAGAGGTTAAAACATGGTTAAAAAAGTTAAAAATTATTAAGTAATGAACACCATCATAAAAACAATCGTTTCCATTTGCCTGGCATTGGCTGTAAACATGGGGTCAATAGTATATGGCCAGCAGATAAATGAAGGCGAACTACAGTTATCGCCCAAACAGGAAGCCATCGTTACAATTTCCGCATACGCCGCCAAAGGCGATCAGGTTGGTTTGAAAGCAGCCTTGGCTAAGGGGCTTGACGAAGGATTGGCCGTTAACGAGATCAAGGAAATTTTGGTACAGTTATACGCTTATGCAGGTTTTCCAAGAAGCCTGAACGCCATAAGTACCTTTCAAACCGTTGTTAACGACCGGAAGCTATCAGGCAAAACCGATATAACAGGTAAGGTGCCTGCAAAAATAAACTACAATGGCAATAAATACCGGTTTGGCAAAGATGTGCAGGCGAAACTTACCGGGAGGTCGGCCAACTCTACGCAGGAGTTTGTTCCGGTAATTGATACCTTTTTAAAGGAACATCTGTTCGGCGATATTTTTGGGAGGGATAATATTGACTATCAAAGCCGCGAAATAGCAACCATTTCAATATTGGCCACAATAGGCGGCGCCGAAAACCAGCTTCGGAGTCATTTAGGTGTGGGGCGACATACTGGTTTAACTGAAAGCCAGTTGCGGGGCATAGCTACCCAATTGTCAACCGTTATCAGTTTGGATGCCGGGCATGCTGCTACACGTTTCATCGATGCCATGTTTGGTACCGTGAAAACAGACATGGTATCTTCCACACAAACTAAAATTCATGAGCCTACTTTTTCAAAGGGAAATAAAGTTTCGGGCAATAATTTTGCGGGTGAGGTATGGGTAAATATGCTAACGAGCGTTGATACCGCCACCAGCACCTCAGTCGGTAATGTAACTTTCGCTCCCAAAGCACGCTCAAACTGGCACAAACATCCATCAGGACAAATACTATTAATTACAGATGGTACAGGCTATTACCAGGAAAAAGGCCAGCCTGTTCGATTGATCCGCAAAGGTGACGTGATCAAATGCCCGGCTAATGTTGCTCATTGGCACGGCGCATCGCCGGATAGTTCGATGTCGCATATCACCCTGGGCCCCAATAACGGAAAGGGTCCGGTAGTTTGGCTGGAGAAAGTGACAGACGAAGAGTACGCCGGAAATTCAGGTGTCATTGACCACAGCGTTCCAAAATAGTGTAAAGTAGTTTGTTACTACACACTGACCAGTCCAATTTATTAACTTAATAAAATGAGCATGGAATCTGATTACAAAAATCGATGATCTGAAACGCACGGAACGCGCTGGTCAATGCATTTATGAAGTGAAAAATATTGCGAGCCGTTCAAGATTATACGGCAGAAAGCGACTATTATTATTCTACTTGAATATAGATCTTGTATACAGATTGCATCAACTAATTTCATCAGCATAGCCTGCACACTGCCTGATTAAATTAAAAAAACTATCTTACTCCGTAATATCCGGAACAATGCCCAGAAAAACAGCCCCTATACCAGTCAATCAGTTCGGCGACGAAACAGGCTCGGGTTTTAGCATTGAAAAGCTGGCTTTTGAAAACCTTCCTGATCTTGGCGAGTGGCAACAACCGGAGCGCCATGACCGTCATTCTTTTTTCCTCCTTGAAAAAGGAAGCGTAACTATGGAAATCGATTTTGAACGTTATCAGATCCTGTCGCCGGCTGCTATTTATATGCACCCCGATCAGGTACACCGCATTATCGGCTATGATAATGTGACCGTTAGTGCCTGGGCCATTACTAATGAAGTTCTGAAGCCCGATTACATAACCTTGCTTGAAAGCATCAGCCCTGCCGCCCCGATACAACTAAACCCGGAAATATTCGGACTACTGTGCGAATCGGCGGCACTTTGCATTAAAATGGCCGAACGAAAAAAAGACCAACTTTACACATCCCTGCTGCGAGATCATGGCAATGCCCTCGTTGGTTTGATCCTGGCAACCTATGTGGAGCAAACCAAACCGGCAGACAAGCTATCCCGGTCAGAACTTGTAACAAAGGCCTTTCGGGAGCATTTGGAGCAGCATTATACCCGGCTTAAAAGGCCTGTAGAATATGCCGAAAAACTGCATCTATCCGCCGCTTACCTGAACGAATGTGTTAAAAAAACTACCGGGCACCCGGTTTCTCATCATATCCAGCAACGCGTTATTTTAGAAGCTAAACGTTTACTTTACCATTCCAACCAATCGCTTAAAGAGATCGCTGCTGCGTTAGGTTATGATGATTACCCTTATTTCTCCCGGTTGTTCACCAAAGTGGCGGGTGTATCGCCTTTGGTTTTCCGGCATAAAAACCGCGATTAGTGCAATACTTACATTGTTACAGCCTACCCTCTCCTCTGTATTCGCTGTTACTTTGTATCAATGAAAACAGCGAATCACAAAAAAATACTGATATCCGGTGCCAGCTTCGCCGGGCTATGTACCGCTTACTGGATGAACAGGTTAGGGTATCAGGTTACCATAGTTGAAATTGCCGCCGGTCTTAAAAAAGGTGGTACGCCGGTAAATATCCTTGAAAACACTATCGACATAGTAAAACGCATGGGGCTGTTAGATCAGATAGTGGCCAATAAACTAACCATGGAATGCATGTCGTTAAAAAACGCGGACGATATAACAGAACGAATTGATTATCATCAAAAAAATCAAGTTGAGCGTGGTGAAATAGAATATGAAGTAGAACGCGATTTTCTCCTGCATCTTTTGTACGATTCGGTTAAAGACCATACTACGTTCGTTTTCGGCGACAGCATCACCGGCTTGAAGGAAGCAACTAACCATGTAGAGGTCAGCTTTAAAAACGGTTCAACACAGACCTTTGACCTTGTATTCGGCTGTGATGGTATTCATTCTGCCGTAAGGAAGCATTGGTTTGGAGATGAAGCTGAGTTCTCTCATTTTCTTCAAGCCTATTTTTCTATCAGCATTGTAAATAAGCTGCTGATTGCGGAGAACACTACCCAAATGTACAGCGAACCGGGTAAAACGGTAATGCTGAACGCCTACAATAACAAAACTGATATCTGCCTCGCCTTTTCTTCGGAAAAGGAATTTCCTTATGACTACCGTAACGAACAACAGATGCGGGATATCATTTTGAATCAGTTTAAGGGAACCGGCTGGCGAACCCCTGAATTGCTGGAAGAAGTTCAGCAAACCACCGGGTTTTACTTTGATAAGCTCTGCCAGATAAAGATGCCATCCTGGACAAAAGGCAGAGTAGCACTTGTAGGCGATGCCGGGTATTGTCCGTCGCCGGCCGCCGGTCGTGGTGGCTCATTGGCCATAGACGGGGCAGCCGCTCTTGCCGATGCTTTTGAGAAATGTAATGGCGACTATGAATTGGCGTTCGATGAATATAACAAGAGTTTCCGCCCTTTTGTTGAAGAAGTGCAGGCCAGTGTGGTAAATTTCGGCATAGATATGTTGATTCCGAAAACGGAAGAAGTCATTCTTAAAAGATATAAAGATGGGTTTGGTTTTTAAATCCCAGGTAGTGAATAAAATATATGAAGAGGAAAACTCCTTTCAGGGTTTTCCTCTTCATATATTTTAGTTTTGTGGATGTTGTGCTTACAAACAAGCACAAGCAGAAACAACCGTTCAGGAAAGCAATTTTTGCCTCAACAAAAATTCAAGCTGATCATTTGATACTTCCAGTTTTTCGTTGATGTCTTTAAGCTCGGCCTTTTCGAGGTATTTGGCATATGCCGAGTTGATGGTTTCGTCAAGTTCTGCTTCATTCCATGGTTTGGCCAGGTAATGAAATATTTTCCCTTTGTTTACCGCATCTATCACGGCGGTCATGTCGGCATACCCGGTAAGCAGTATCCGCATAGGGTCCGGAAACTGTTGAAGCACTTTTTCTAAAAACTCTACGCCTGTCATTTCCGGCATGCGTTGGTCGGTAATCACAATATCTACGGCTTTTTCGGCAAGTATTTTTAGCGCCTCATCTCCGCTCAACGCGGTTAGTACATTGTATTTGATCCGGAACGTCGCTTTAAAAGAAAAGAGGTTATTCTCCTCATCATCCACATAAAGCACAGTGATCTTCTTTTCTGTCATACGGCATCGTTCATTTTACTTGCTGTAAAGTTAAGCATTGTAAGTTATTTGGTCAGCGTGTCGTCTTATTTTTACCGTATTGTTACTGTAAAGTTGTTTTTTGTACTCATTACCCCGTAGCTTTGCCATAATGGATAATTTTGCAGTTATTTAAGATATCCATTGAACGTTTATTAATGACAGATAAAGGAACAAAACAAGGCCCCAACGTAAGGATCAGGGCATTCAGGGCAATTGACGAACCGGAAACCTGCGAACGGTTTATCACCGGCCATACCCAGGTTTTAACCAGCATTGGTGTTACCAAAGTTACCTCCTCTAAAAACGCCTGGGCTATAAATCCAAATTCATTTGTCATCATCGTTGAATCTTTGGACGGCAGTGAGGTATTCGGCGGCGGAAGAGTGCAGGTAGCCGGTGGTACGGAGGCTTTACCCATTGAACAGGCCACAGGTGCAATGGACCCAAGTATTTACGAACTGGTTAAAAAACAGGCGCTTCATGGCACCGGGGAAATATGCGGTTTGTGGAATTCACAAACGCTGGCCGGCTACGGTATAGGCACACCTTTACTGATCAGAACACTGATAGCGATGGCCTCACAACTGGGTATCCGTTCGCTCTTTGCATTGTGCGCGCCGTATACCGTTAAACCTGTAGTGAACTGCGGGATGGAACTGGTTGAAAGCATTGGCAACAGGGGTACCTTTTATTATCCAAAATTGGATTTGATAGCTACCGCGATGATCCTGAAAGATACGAATGACCTGCGTAAGGCACAGCAGGAGGATCGAGAGATGATAGAAAGACTCAGAATTGGCCCCAATAACCTAAGCATAAACGAATTAAAAAATCGGGAAATCAGTATTGATTTTAAAATTCAAATCCCTAAACTTGATCAATGGAATTTAGCCTGGGCCATTGAATCGGCCATAGGGGCTACATCACATTTCGGAGCCGTTATTAACCAAGGATAAACATGAACAATATACCAGATTTTTTGAAGACGTTCAAGGATACAAAGAACGATTATCAACCGCTCCTATTCAGGTTGGGCGATCCTCTTGATAAGCAAAACTTCGATCTGTTGTTCGAAAATCAATCGGTTTATTTTGTTTGCGACGAAATTTACGGGCAGCTTCAGGAACTGGTAAAAAGCAAGAATCCTTCTTTAATGATCAGCGATGAAGAATACCCGGCGTTGATCAATCAGCACCTATCCGGAAAAGACATATCGGAATACGGCGTTTGGGTGTATTACCCCTGGAGCCGCAGGCTGGTGCACCTGTTAGATGAAGACGAATTTATTGAAGTGCGCACCAACCGCAACCGGAATAAGATCACCTCAGAGGAGCAGAACATCCTCAAAACAAAAAAGATCGGTATTGTAGGCTTGTCAGTAGGCCAGTCGATAGCTTTAACTATTGCCATGGAACGTACCTGTGGAGAGCTCAGGCTGGCAGATTTCGATACCGCCGAATTGAGTAACCTTAACCGCATCAGGACAGGCACCCATCATCTGGGTGTGAATAAAACCGTTATAGCGGCAAGGGAGATACTGGAGTTGGATCCATTTTTTAATGTGAAGATCTTCAGCGATGGTTTACAGGAAGATAACATGGATGACTTTTTTCTGGGAGGCGGAAAATTGGATCTTTTCGTGGAGGTTTGCGACGGCCTGGATATTAAAATAATCAGTCGTTATAAAGCCCGTGATTTGCAGATACCGGTAATTATGGATACGAACGACCGGGGCATGCTGGATATTGAGCGTTTTGATTTGGAACCGAATAGGGCCGTATTGCACGGGCTTGCCGATGGTCTTGATCCTGAAAGCATTAAAAACCTCAGCAACCAGGAAAAAATTCCTTATGTGTTGAAAATAGTAGGTGCCGATACGATGTCGGCCCGGCTGAAATCATCTATGCTGGAGATCAGAAAAACCATAAATACCTGGCCGCAGTTAGCATCATCCGTTACACTGGGTGGTGCAGCTACAACCGACGTTAGCAGACGTATCCTGCTTAACCAATTCCACGATTCAGGCAGGTACTATATCGACCTTGATGAAATAATAAGCGATCAATAGCCAACCTAAGGCACCCGCTACCCGTTTAAACCTTGTAATACCTAAAGTTCTGCAATTATGACTAAGTTCTGGCTTTGCCTGTTATTTCTTCCTATGATATGCCTGCACCAGGCAATAGCACAGCAAACCATAGTTTTTAAAGGAGAAAATGAGGTAATCGGAAAACAGGTATCCATTTTAGAAGATAGTACCGGGCGTATGGATCTTAAATTGGTACGCGGCTCATCCAAATTCATTCAATCGCAAACGCAAGTTCCTAATATGCAGCTCAGCACATCGGTGTTTTGGCTGCGGTTTACTATTAAGAACGAAAGCGATGCAAAACAATTACTGCTCAGTTTGGAGTACCCTACCCTCGAAGTATGCGAGTTTTATTATCCGTTGAAAGACGGCTTTGGCATTACCGCGTTGAGCGACAGAAATAGATTTGACCAACGAAAATATAAGCACCAGGATTTCATTTTCGATATCCATATCCCAAAAGACAGCACCGCTACATTCTATCTAAAAGTGAGGAGTAACGAACAGATGGTGTTGCCGCTTGTGTTAGGTACACCACAGCATATAGCCGAAACCAAATTAACACGCGACTTGCTTTGGGGCCTGCTTGTAGGGGTATTGCTGGTGATGATCTTTTACAACACTTTTGTTTTTATTTCTACAAAAGACATTAGTTACCTGTATTATGTGCTTTACGCCTTTTTTATCGCGTTAACGCAAACTTCCCTTTCGGGCTATACCTACCGTTTCCTCTTTCCAAATTCTCCTGCCCTATTTAACATGGGCATTATCGTTTTCAACGCTTTGGGTGGTATCAGCTTTGCGTTGTTTGCGCAGTCATTTTTGGGGATAAAAGAAAAGATGCCGCGAATGGCTAATGTATTTATATTCATTGCCTTGTTATACGCGGCCACCATTGTAGTGCGGTTGATGGGTTACTCCCTCATTAGTTACCGGATGACGGATGTGAGCGCCCTGGTTGTAACGGTAAGCATTTATATCGTAATCATCAGGCTTTCGTTCAAAGGCTACAGGCCCGCAAAATTCTTTTTACTGGCCTGGACGATGTTTTTTACCGGCGTGGTACTGTTTGTAATGCGTAACCTGGGTGTACTGCCTTATAACAGTTATACCAATTACACCATGCCTATAGGTGCTGCGATGGAAGTGATCCTGCTGTCGTTAGCTCTTGCCGACAGGATAAATATACTGAAGGCTGAAAAAGAAAAAACCCAGGCCGAAGTTCTCCGGGTGGTTCAGCACAATGAGCAGATAGTACGGGAGCAAAATGTAGTTTTGGAACTAAAAGTAACCGAACGTACAACCGCTTTAAGCAAAGCGAACCTGGAATTGAACAGCACACTTAAAGACCTGAAGCAAACACAAGCTCAACTGGTAGAAGCCGAAAAAATGGCATCGCTTGGCCAGTTGACCGCGGGTATCGCGCATGAGATCAATAACCCTATCAATTTCGTCACATCAAACGTAAACCCTTTAAAACGGGATATCGATATGATGATGGACGCGTTGATAACCATTGAATCGGTAGGCCTGTCGGACCTGACATCTGCCGAGAAGGAAAAAAAGATCAAGGCCTATAAAGAAGAGCTTGATCTTGATTACTTAACCGAGGAGATCAAACACCTGATCAATGGTATCAACGAAGGCGCGCAACGAACCGCGGAGATCGTGAAAGGGCTGCGCTTTTTTTCGCGGCTGGATGAGGATGATTTTAAGAGCGCGGATATTAACGAGGGCTTGGATTCTACCATATTCTTGGCCAAACACCTGTTGCACAACAAAATAAAGATAGTTAAGGTTTACGGCGAACTGCCTAATGCCGAATGCTACCCGGGTAAATTGAACCAGGCTTTCCTCAATATCATTTCCAACGCCATTTATGCTATTCAAAAAAGATTCGGCGATCAGGATGGCGGTGAAATAACCATCACTACCGCCGTTAATAACGATTATATACAGATAGCTATAAAAGATAACGGAGTGGGAATGGACGCGGCAACACAACAGAAAGTTTTTGAACCGTTTTTCACCACAAAAGAGGTTGGTGAAGGAACCGGTTTGGGCATGTCTATCGTATACAATATTATAAAAAAACACAATGGAAAAATCAGTGTTTCCAGTACTATAGGTGAAGGCACCGAATTTATCCTGGAAATCCCCATTTTTTCTGGACCAGTACCAATAAACCAATAGTTGATAACACTTTTTTAATTTAATAACGTGCCGGAAAAAATAACTATCCTTTACCTCGATGATGAGCCTAATAATCTTATGGGCTTCAAAGCATCTTTCAGGCTGGATTACCAGATACTGACTGCCGTAGACATGCCCGGTGCTTTGGAACATTTGGAAAACCATCCGGAAATACGTGTTGTTTTTTGCGACCAACGGATGCCCGGCTTTACCGGGGTCGACTTTTTTGAGGAGATCAGGATAAAGTATCCCCTGCCCGTACGCATCATGCTGACGGCATTTACCGATGTAGAGGCCATTATAGGCGCGATAAATAAAGGAAACATATTCAGGTTTGTAAAAAAGCCATGGACAGAAACGGATATCCGCGGCGCCATTGCCGAGGCCGACAAGTTTTACCTGGCCAACTCCATGCTCATTCTTAAAAACAAAGAACTACAGCGGGCGTATACCGAACTAAACAAGTTTGCCTATAGTGTTAGTCACGATATCAGGGGCCCCTTATCCGGCATTATCGGGGCCATAGACTTGGCTAATGAGATAGACGATATCACCGAGATCAGGGAAATGCTTTCGCTGGTGAAAAAATCGGTTAATAAAATGGAGGCTTATGTATTAAGCATGCACGATTATTATAGCCTGCAACGTGGCGAGTTAAAGATAACAGCTATCGATTTTGACCAGATCGTCGGCGAACTAAACGCGATCTACTCGGTATTGGCGAAAGTAAACGGCGTAAGCTTTACAATCACAACCAAAATATGTGAGGTATTCAGAAGCGATTATGCGTTGTTGAGGCTTATCTTTAGTAACCTGCTATCCAATGCCTTTAAGTACCAGGACAGGAACAGTAACCATAAATCTGTAGAGGTGATCATCGAGGTGAACAATAATGTCGCGAAAATTTCTATAAAAGATACCGGGATAGGCATCATATCCAACCACGTTACTGAAATATTTAAACTGTTCTACAGATCTAATTCACTGGAGGTTGGATCGGGTCTGGGTTTATACAACGTTAAAAGCGCATTGGTAAAACTAAACGGAAAAATAGAGGTAGATTCTGTTTTAGAACAAGGTTCCACTTTCGTGGTAACTATTCCATCAATTGGGTCTTAGAGGGTGATAAGACCTAACAGGTAAGTTGTTTGTAGAAATTCATTCAGGCTCGTGCCCCCATCTACTGTGCAAAGCGATGTACGCCATCATTAATCCCTGATAACCGGGCTAAAAAAACAGAAAGGCCAAGTTCAAAACCCAGGCCCTCCTGTTCAATATTTTAAAACTATTATAATCCTTCTCTCACTACTATTTGCCCGCCTTCACAGGTATCAATATACCGGGATATAATACGCCATCGGCTTTCAGGTTAAGACCTAACAAGTGCGAGATCAAAGGCGCTACATCTTCCTGGCCTATCAGTGGTAATACAACACCTTGTTTAATACCCTTGCCGAAAGCTACAAAACCGGTTTGTATCTCTTTAAAGTCGGTAGGCATATAGCCATGTGTACCGCCTTTTGCCGCGGTTAATAATTCGCCACCGGCTGTAGCGCCAAAGCTAATACCCTGGTAAGCTGCAAGTGCCAGTGCCGCGTTGGGGTCGCCTTGAGCTTCGGTAAGTGCTTTCTTGTCAACAACGTGAAATAATTTTTTTACAGATAAAGGCAACTCATTTAAAGCTTTGTTAACTTTTTCAAGCGTTGCTTTGTCTTTAGGGTCGCGCAGGTGCAAAAATGCCGAGCCGCCGCTGGCCTGGAAGTAGGCTTTCCAGCCATCTTTGTTCGCATTATCATACAGCCCCAGCTTCGCCAGCATTACATTAGGGTTAAACTGTGTATGGATATCAACAAATCCATGGTCGCCGGTAATGATAAAAGTGGTATTATCGTTTAATCCGGCCATTTCTACGGCATCCATAATGGTTTTAACAGCCACATCAACACCAACCACCGCCGAACGAACTTTATCGCCATCGCGACCCTGTTCGTGCTGAAAATGATCGGTAAGCCCGATATGGATGGCCAAAAACGCGGGTTTGTATTTACGCAGAATGTAAGCAGCCATGCGTGCCTTGTTCTGGTCGTTAGTATAATCGTTAAGCGCCGCGCCATATTCGCTGATTTTGCCTATGGCATTTTCCTGCACTTCATCAAATAACGATTTGGGGTTCGATTCATCGTACAGCGCCTTAATCTCGTCTTTCTTTTCACCCTTATTTTTTGGCAGAATGACATATTCGGGCAGGTTATAATCTATCGGTGCACCAACGGTAACCGGCCAACTTACACCGGCTGTAGTTAAACCGGCATCTTTAGCAGCTGTCCATAAGGTAGGTACTTTGATATCCTTATAATACCAAAACCATTTGCCCGTAATACCTAAAGGCTCAACCGGGGTATTGTAATAAATACCATGTTTGGCAGGTAACACCCCGCTTATAATGGTGGTATGTGAGGGGTATGTTACTGTAGGGAAACTTCCGCGGACACCCTCGGCATAAGCACCCGTATGCATGCCCTGGCGAATGTTCACCATTCCCCATGCCGGGTCGAGGTAAAACTCCGGGCGAAGGCCGTCAATACTGATCAATACTACATGTTTTTCCTGCGCTTTGGCCATTGAAGTGGTCAACAGGCAAATGATAGCAAGGCTTTTAAATATTCTTTTCATTATGTATATGTTTTATTAAAATAGCGGTACGGTAAACTGGCTGTCGCCATCTGTTTCGTTTTCGTTGGTGTAGGCCGAAAAGGTTTTTACGCTTAGTTCATTCTTTTTTATCGAGAATTTATATAAACGCATCAACCCGTTACCGCCATTGGGACGGCTTTGGTAATCGTTTAAAAAAGTTTTTATGGTATGTCCGTTATATACATCGGTACGGTAGCCTTCGCCGTTATCGCCCACGTGGCCGCACAGCATCATAAACAAATTAGCATTACCCTTCAAAGCCTCATAAATGGCTTTGCCCGAGCTGTTAAACGGCGCAGGTGACTCATTACTCCCCTTAACCGGGTTAAAATGCAGTATGGAATGGCTTACCACAATGGCCTTGCGGTTGGCATTTTTTTTTAGTATTTCATTAGCCCAGGCATACATACCGGCCTGATCTTCGTTGAATACATCATACTCCAAAAACACAACGATAAAATCTACGCCGCCTGCGCTAAACAGGTCGTAATGGCTGTCGTTGTTATTACCGTAATGACCACCATAATAAGGGCGACCTTCAAAATGCGGCACGCCAAAATATTTATTGTAAAAATTGGTAGTGCCTTTAACCGGGTATTGCGAAGGATGCTGATCATGATTACCAACCGCTAAACCATAAGGGATGCTCACCGGGTTTTCAAGTCCGTATAACGCGGTCTTGGCCAAATACCATTCCGAACGTGCCGTAACCGGGTTATCGCCATGTTCGGTGATATCGCCCATGTGGGCTACATAAGCAATGTTCTCCTTCACCTGATTTTTTTGGATCCAGGCTATCTGTGCTTTAAACATATCAAAGTTACCGCCCAATTGCGCCTGTGCCAGGTAGTATTGCGTATCGGGTATCACCGCTATGCTAAAGTCGCCCGGTTTAACCACGGCGGGTTTCCCCGGTGTATTTAAAACCGTATCGATAAACACAAAGGAATGATCTGCCCTGTCGATATGTATTGCGGCGGCATGCGCGTTGGCTATCATTAATGCGCCGCTTACGCCTGCTAATAATGTTCTTTTAATATTTTTCATATCCATGTTTTGAGGCAGTGTATGGTAATCCGGCAGGAAAACGCTCCTGCCGGATCAGAGGGAAAAATAAATTAGTAACCCGGGTTTTGGATAATGCCCGATGGGTTAAGCTCTACTTCGTACTGCGGCAATGGTAGTATCAGCATATATGGCTGTACATTGTAAGCGTCAGACGAAAGGTACGATACCTGTTGTTTCAGCTTCGCGCCGAAGGCATTGATAACGCTTATCGCTTTATCTGTGCGTACCAGATCGTGCCAGCGGTGGTTTTCAAATGCCAGTTCAACACGGCGTTCGTGGATGATGGCATCGCGAAGCGCGGCCTGACCTGTAGTTGTCACCGGATCAAGCCCGGCCCTGCGGCGTACCTTGCTCAATGCTTCCATTGGCGATTTGCCTTGCTCGTTCTGCGCTTCGGCCAATAATAACAACGCGTCGGAATAGCGGTAGATCGGGAAATTATCGTTTGAACCATCAGAAGTAAGGAGCGGCGCGTGCAAATATTTTTTGATATAAGGCACGCCAACCTTACCGGCTGTAGGCACATAGTTAACCACGCTTTTATTAGCCGAATAGGTAAAGAGGTTACTGGCGGTGTACGTGCCTTCAACTATGCCTATAGAGGCATCCAGGCGTTGGTCACCGGCCTCGTAACTATCAATAAGGTCTTGGGTGGGGGTGTTCCAGCCTGCGTTGCCGCTGTTGTTAACAGTAATGCCGGTTAACACGGAGGCATTGGTAGTACGTGGCAAAAACTGCGCAGTAAGCGGGTTTGGTGTAGTACCCAGCGCGTTACCCTGCAAATATTGCACTTCAAATAACGATTCCTTGCTGTTTTTATTGGTCGGTGAGAAGGCATCGGCGTATTTTTCGTTCAGGTCATAACCCATACCGGCCAGTGTGTTAAGCAGTTTTTCGGCTTCGGCCCATTTCTTCTGCGTAGCATATACTTCAGCCAGCAGCATAGTAGCCGAGCCTTTAGTGGCCGCGCCTGTTTGCGGAAACTTAGCCGGTGCTGCTAATTCATTGATAGCGTCGGTAGCATCTGCAATTATCTGCTGGTAAACCGCGTCAACAGGCGTGCGGTTAATAAAAGCCTCTTCCGGACTTTTAACCTCCTTCAAAAACAGCGGCAACGCGCCAAACAAACGTACCAATTTGAAATAATACAGCGCACGTAAAAATTTGGCCTCACCGTCTATAGGCGCTTTCACGGCCGGGTCAAAGCTCATAGGCGCTAATCTTTCAATAACGATATTGGTACGTGAAATACCATTGTAGCAATGTTCCCAAACGGCGTTTGCATAGTCATTACTTGAGTTATTGGTAAAGTCCGACAGGTTTTCGCGCTGCAAATAAGCAGTACCACGGTTGCTTGGGTATGGCTGGTAAATGGTATTATCCGAGTGCATTTCGGAGGTGAAGTAGTCGTTCAGCAACACGTTACGTAACGGCGCATACGCGGCTATTACCGCTTGCTTAAACTGGTCTTCAGTTTTATAAAATGTATTGCCGTTGTACGAATCTTCGGGGGTTAGGTTAATGAAATCCTTTTTGCATGACGAAACCGATATTACAAGCGTCGCGAGCAGTATATATACTTTTTTCATGTTGTATGTTTAATTAGGTGGCTGTTATTTAAAAGTTGCTGTTAAACCGAACGACAGGGTTCTGGGAATAGGGTAAGCGTTTTCATCAATACCTATACCCAGCGTTGGATCCTGGCCCGCGAAGTTGATCTCGGGGTTTAAACCGCTGTAACTGGTAAACACAAATGCCTGTTGTACCGAACCATAAACACGCAAGCTGCTTAATACCGAATTATTCATATTAAAGCGGTAGCCCAGCGATATATTTTTAATGGTGAAGTACGAACCATTTTCAACCCATTGCGAATTCACCTGGCGCCCCATAGCGGTAGTACCTGTTTTGGTACGCGGATAAATACCCGAACCCGGGTCTTCAGGCGAACGCCATCTGTCGGCTGCGGCGGCCAGCATTACACGTGAGCCATCCATATTGGTTTGGTACGCCCATTTGGCTGCATTTAATATTTTGCTGCCTACCGAAAACGAAGTATGAATATTCAGATCGAAATTTTTGTAAACGAAGTTATTGGTAAAACCGCCGGTGAAAGTTGGCGTAGGGTCGCCGATAAAAGTACGGTCGTTCACATCATCAATTTTACCATCGCCGTTAATGTCTTTAACTTTGATAGTGCCCACATCAGATGCTGTACCATATTTCGGCGAGTTGGCCAGGTCTTCCGCGTCTTTATATAATCCCTCAAACACGAAGCCATAAAACTCACCGAGGTGATGACCTTCCTGCTGGCGGAAATAATCAGACGATACCGTGTTGTTACGGCGGATAAAGCCTGGGTTAACCAATTTTTTGATGATGTTCCTGTCGAAAGAAATATTGAAACTGCTGGTCCATTTCAGTTCACCGGTAAGGTTGGTACTGTTTACTGATATCTCATGGCCCCATAACGAGATCACACCAACATTATCCAGTATACTTACAAAGCCCGATGCCTTTGGTATCGGACGGTTCATGATCAGGTCGTCCGAGGTTTTGCGGTAGTAATCATACGTAATATGCAGGCGATCTTTTAACAGTGATAAGTCAAAACCTATATCGAACTGCTTATTGCGTTCCCAGCTTAGCTCGGTATTTTGCAAACGGTTGATGGTTTGCCCCTGAACAGATGAACCGCCGTTTACATAGTAATATTTACCAATGGTAGCCTGCGCCTCGTAGTTGCCAAAGAAGTTGTTACCAGTTATACCATAGCTGGCGCGAATTTTAAACAAGTCGATAAAAGAGTAATCTTTCATAAAGTTCTCATCGCTAACAATCCAGCCCGCTGATACCGATGGGAATGTGCCATATTTTTGATTATCGCCAAAGCGCGAAGAACCATCGCGGCGAACAGCTCCCTGCAATAAGTAACGGCCTTTATAATTGTAGTTGATACGGGCTATGCTTGATAACAAGGAATAGGCAGTATAGCCGCTTGTACCCGCGGTGATGGTTGAGGCGGCAGAAAGGTAAGGGATCTCATCATCCGGAAAACCTTCACCGGTTAGCGAGTTGCTGCTGCTACTGAATTTTTGTACCGAATAACCTGCCAGCGCTTCGAGGTTATGATCGCCAAAGCTTCTGTTATATACAAGGTTTCCTTCCGCAGTGTACGAACCGTTATCAATTGAACTGCTTGTGCCGGTAGCTTTACCCGGTGTAGATGTTACCACGCCCGATTGAAAGTACTTACGTGTTTCGGCACCCTTATCAACAGCAAAATTGGTTTTAAGGCTAAGGCCTTTCAAAAACTCGTAATTAAGGTACGCGTTACCTAAAATACGGGTAGTTTTATAATCATCTTGCGTAAGATTGAACTGCGCCAGCGGGTTAATGTAGGCCACCATACCCGGTGAGTAAGTATCGCGGTTATAAGTACCATCTTCATTATACGGCGTTTTTAGAGGACTTGCCTCAAATATACGCTCGAACAAACCACCTACACCATCGGTATTCAGGCGGTTGTTATGATCAAGGCGATAGCTTGGCGCAACGTTAAAGCCCACCTTCATTTTGTTATTGGCAAGGCTAAGATCGTGATTGATGCGCAGCGAATACAGCTTGGTGCCCGTGTTGATCAAAACACCCTGCTGCTCCTGGTAACCCAATATAACCGATGTTGAAGAGCGCTCACCTGCCGAACGCACAGTAAGATCATAGTTTTGGATAGGTGCCGTACGTGTGAGCAGTTTATACCAATCTGTACCCTTGCCATATTGTTCTGGGTTAAGATATTCTTCCGGAGTTGGGGTGGTATAATTGGTTTCATATTTGCGGGCATCCTCAAATTTCTCTTTCATGTATTGAGCAAAACCCTGGGCATCCATCATTTTTGGTACACGTTCTGACGGTATTTTCTGCACGCCGTAGTTGGCGTTAAATTCTATCTTGGCATCGCCGGGTTTAGCGCGTTTAGTGGTGATCAAAATAACACCGTTTGCCGCACGTGAGCCATAAAGCGCTGTTGCAGAAGCATCTTTCAGTACACTGTAGCTTTCAATTTCAGACGGATTGATGTTATTGATACTCCCTGTTATAGGGTTACCATCTACCACAAAAAGCGGCTGATTACTGGCATAAAATGATGCCGCGCCACGTATCCTGAATTCTACACCACGGCCGGGCTGTCCGCTGGTTTGCGCCACGTGTACGCCCGCAATTTTGCCTTGTAATTGCTGCGCGAACTGGTTAACAGGCATGTCCTCTAACTGACGGGAGTCCAGCTGCGCGATGGAGCCGGTTACTTCACGTGCGCGTTGCTTACCGTAACTTACGGTTACTTCTTTTAACTGGTTGCCTGCGTTCAGCCTCAGGTTTACAACGGTGGTTTGGTTGCCCTTAACGGTTATGCGGCTCTCGCTTGGATTATAACCAATAAAGCTTGCTGTGACTGTGTATTCGCCCTCGGGCACGGTAAGGCTGAAGTTTCCGTTAACATCAGTACTTATACCGTAAGTGGTACCCTTTAATTTTACCGATGCACCGGGCAGCGATAACCCGTTTTCGTCGGTCACCTTACCGGTTACCTTGCCCGATTCCTGTTTGAACAACAGTATGTTACCGGCCTGTTCTTTAAAGCCAATGTTATGTCCGCTAAATATGGCCGACAAAATGGTTTCGAGCGATTGGTTACTGTAATTCCTCGGGTTTGCCGGTATTTCAGACAGCTTCAGGTAATTGTTGTCATAAGCAAAGGTTAAACCGGTTTTATTCTCCAGTTTTTTAATAACAGATAACAGGTTCTCGTTTTGAACGGAGATATCCACACGTTGTTTAACGCCCTGGGCACTAAGGTCGGTTGCCCTTACGGATAGCAGCGCTGTTATAGATATGGAAAGTAATAAACAGGTGATACGCATAAACTGTCTCCACGTTTTTGTATAAAAAATCATATTTTTGAATGGCTTTGTAATTAATACTAAATGAGTTGCTAAGCATTGCAGGCAAGGTCGGCAAACCTGTACCTGCGTAAATTTTAATACCGGTTTCCGGAGCAACGGAAGCCGGTTAATTCTCTTAATAGAGCACTACTTCATTCCCCTCCTTTCTGAAATGCGTGTTATGAATAATGCTGATGGCATTGAGCACCTCGCTTGTTTGCATACCGCGTTGTAAGCGAAGCGTAAACTGGTAATGATTTACTTTTTGATTGGCGGGCTTTAATTTGATATTATAAAGATTGCTCACCACAACCGCCAGCTCGGCAAAGCTGGCCTGGTTAAGGTAAGTACGGCCATCGCGCCAGCCCTGGCTTTGGCCAACGTCGGCATTGTGTTGATTGTAAATATGGTTGTCGCGGTTGAACGAAAGTTCTTTAGCGGGTGTGAGCATAGCAATGGTACTATCGTTAAACATTACCGCTACCTTACCGGTGGCCACCCCTACCCGCACCTCGGGCATACCCGAATAGGCACTGATATTAAAGGACGTACCTAATACCTGAACCTGCAAGCCGGGTACATAAACCCTAAAGGGGCGTTGCACATCATGTTTTACTTTGAAAAATGCTTCGCCGTTATCAATATATACTTTACGGAAACGGCCGCTAAAGTCTTCGCTTATCCTTACGCGGCTCATAGCATTTACCCACATCACCGAACTATCCGGAAGCATTACTTCTTTCAGTTCGCCTGTGCCCGTTTTTACCATGTTGAATTTTTCGGGAGCCGCCGGTTTAAAAACCGAATAACCCAGCCATGCCGCGCCGATAAGGAGCACAACGCTTGCGGCAATACGGTAGAAGAAGTTTAGGCGTATGGTTTTTGCAGCGGTTTGCTTGTGTATATTTAGCTGAATAGCCTGTTTTATGGCAGCTGATTTTACCGGGTCACTTACCTGGTTTTCTTCGGGCTGATAGGAGCGGTACCACGCTTCAATGATCGCGCGGTCGGCCTCGCTGGCTGTACCGGCTTCATATCTTTGCAGTTTTTCTTTAAAATTATCTATGTTCATCCTGTGGTGTTTCAGTTACATGTCGCTGAAAACCGCCGGAAGTACTTATAATTACCGTTAAACTTATATTAATTAATTGTGAAGCAGAGCAATAATGATGGCCAAATAAGTAGCCTGCTTTTCGGGATGCCTTTCGATGATCGTTTTCCGCAACCTGCGGGATACTTCGGCCGTGTAGTTTTTTACAGTTTGTTCGGCTATGCCCAATTCGCCGGCTATAGCTTTTACCGTTTTATTTTCGCTGCGCAGGCTGTATACTTTCTGTAACATTTCGGGCATGCGGTCAACTGCTTCGGCAAGGGTCTTTTCCAGTTCAAGATAATCAGCTGTAGTGTCTACAGCGCTTTCGAGGTATTCTACACGGTGCATGGCATCTTCAAGCCTTACCTCGTTAACCTTACGTGAGCGAAAGTGGCTGATCACACTTAAGCGCACCGCGCTAAACAAATAACTTTCCAGCGAAAGTTGTACAGTTAAAACATCTCTGCGTTGCCATATATTAATAAAGAGCTCCTGCACAATATCCTGGGCTACAGCATCATCGCCAACACGCGCAAAGGCAGCGTTATACAGCCGTTCCCAATAGCGATCAAACAGGAGATCGAATGCAGCGTGGTCGCCATCCTTAATCAAGTATAATAATGTAGTATCTGATTGTGGCTCCTGAAACATATCAACGCCAAATTTACCACGCCAATGTTAAGTTAATTTTAAGAAATACACATATTGTTCGGGCGGTTTAACGTCTGTCCGCTTAAAATCAGGACGCGGAACGTAAAAAATACCGAAAGAACTTCATGTCAACCCAAACCCGTAAATGCGGAATTAGTGATTATACATTTCCTGCAAAGTTGAAGATATTTTCCTGTCGGAGAAAAATCAAGAGACACAACCTGATCATTTTTCGCATCCTACAGGAAATTCTTAATAACATAATCAGCATGCTCAGGCCAGCCTGAACACTATTTAAAGATCAGTTATTGCAGATTTGGTAATAAAAGAAGTTATCATTGCAATAGAAAAATCCATATGTCAAATTTATTTAACAGATCATATCTCCGTTTAGGGATGATCGCACTGTTGTTTATTTTGCTTACAGTGAAATCAAATGCGCAGATTCCAACTTATCCGGCTCATGCGTGGTCGGCAAACTGGATAGCGGTGGCTGGCAACACGGGAACAGAGTATGGCATTTACTACTTCCGCAAAAATATCACCTTAGATTCAAGGCCCGCCACTTTTAAGGTATATGTTTCTGCCGACAACCGATACAAATTGTATGTTAACGAAAAACTGGTTTCACTGGGGCCAACCCGTGGTGACATGTACTCATGGAATTATGAAACAGTTGACCTGGCACCTTACCTTAAACAGGGGAAGAACACGGTTGCTGCGCTGGTTTTCAATGAAGCACAATTTCGCCCGGTAGCGCAAATCAGTTTCCGAAGTGCCTTTATGGTTCAGGGAGAAGGTAAGAACGAAGATATTATTAATACCAATAAAACCTGGAAATGTATACAGGAAAAAGCCTACCAGCCGTTCCCGGGCTGGTTCCCGATTGCTGCCAGCAAAGGCGAAATAGTAGATATGAACAAGCTCATCACGGCCTGGAAAACAGCTGACTTTGATGACAGTAAATGGAGTACCCCCGAAGAGCTTTTTGAGGCGCAGCCCAAAGGCCGCGGTGATGGATTTGGCTGGATGCTGGTACCTTCGCCATTACCGCAGATGGAACTGATTAATCAGCGAATTTCGACCTTGCGAAAGGCAACCGGTATGGAAGTACCTTCCGGATTTCCTAAAGTGAAAGTTCCGCTGACCATTCCGGCGAATACAGTTGTTAGGTTACTATTGGATCAGGATACATTAACTAATGCCTACCTGAACCTTGCTTTTAGCGAAGGTAAAGCCGCAAGTATTACAGTGAGGTATGCGGAAACATTATATGAAAAGCGTACAACAGGCCGAAGACGGAAAGGCAACCGGAATGAAGTAGAGGGAAAAGACTTCTCCGGTCGTGCAGACAGTCTTATCTCTAACGGCGAGGCCGGGCAAACGTATACAACGCTAAACTGGCGTACCTTCCGCTATCTTCAGGTGACTATCAGAACCGGCAATACACCCCTAACTATCGATGATATTTATGGAACCTTTACCGGGTATCCTTTTAAATTGAAAGCTACATTAAACACTGATGATAAAGAATTAAAAGAGATTTTGAGTATAGGCTGGCGTACAGCCCGTTTATGCGCAGGGGAAACTTATTTTGACTGCCCTTACTATGAACAGTTGCAATACATTGGTGATACACGCATACAGGCCATGGTATCCTATTACAATGCAGGTAACGATACACTTGCCCGCAATGCCATCAATCAGATCGATAATTCCCGTTTACCCGAAGGCATAACACAAAGCCGATGGCCAAGCAATGGCAACCAGATAATACCGGGTTTTTCATTGTGGTATATTGGTATGTTGCATGATTACTGGATGTACCGTAACGATGAAAATTTCATCAAAAGCAAGCTTGCCGGGGAACGGGCTGTTCTCGGTTTCTTTGAACAATACCAGCAGGCAGACGGATCACTAAAAGATGTACCCTTCTGGACATATGCTGATTGGGTAAACGGCCATGGATGGGACGGTGGTAACGCGCCCAAAGGAACCGACGGCTGTTCTTCGGTATTAGATTTACAGTTTTTATGGGCCTACCAGTGGGCCGCGCAAATGGAAGCTAAACTGGGTATGCCAGCCTATGCTGATCAATACCATAAAAAAGCGGAGCAACTCACACAAACCATCCGAAAAAAATATTGGGACGAACAGAAACAACTTTTTGCAGAAACGTCGGCGAAAAACTCATTTTCCCAGCATGCCAATAGCCTGGCTATATTAACCGGCGCTGCACCTGAAAAAAGTTGGGCTGTATTAGCAAATAAAATGCTGCATGATACCACACTTGCCCAATGTTCCATCTACTTTAAATATTATTTGCACCTCGCTTTAGCGAAAGCAGGCTTAGGAGACCAATACCTTTCCTGGCTTGACGTGTGGCGGGATGATATGAAACTTGGCTTGAGCACCTGGGCTGAAGAACCCGATCCACAGGTTAGCCGATCAGATTGTCATGCCTGGGGAGCCAGTCCAAACATTGAAGTTTATCGCACAATCCTTGGAATTGACAGCGATTCTCCCGGCTTTCAAAGCATCCGGATAACGCCGCATTTAGGTGAAATAAAAAACATTAGCGGTTCAATGCCACATCCGAATGGTAAAATAGATGTGTTTTATACAATGAAAGAAAGTAAATGGGAGATCAAGATCTGCCTTCCTGAAGAGACGTCCGGGACATTTATCTGGAAGGGGAAAAAGCATCAGTTAAAAGCCGGCAAAAACACGTTTACGATTTGAGTAAAGGCTACATTGCCAAGTTTTTCTATAACAACGCAGCAAAGTTTTTTCGTCTCAAAAAAAGCAATTAACGCCTGATAGGATTTTAAAACGCTGTATATAGTCAATAAACTTGTGCCATAAGCTTTAAAACCCACCATTTGCTTTTATTTCTTCTATTTGCTGCCTATGGCGATCACTGTGCGCAGCAATTAGTAAAATAAACTGATAACTATCATAAGTACCAACAGGCAGCACCACCACGTGATTGCGCAGATCAATCTTTGTGTTTTTTACAAAAGCGATCAATTTTGCACGGTTGGCCTTAAATGCGGTTAAAGCCTCCGCAACGGTTTTATAGGGCGAATTAGCGGGCTCCAACGCGGTAAAGGTTTTTGATTTATGGGTGCGGTCTTCCACGGCCTTAATCAGCTCATCATCACTAAATTTAATATCGATCCGTTTCCCGGGATTGGGTGCCTGTGTTAATATCGGTTCGGCCATGGCCCAAAGTTCTTTTTCAGCTGCGGCAATGTGTTTGATACATTCGGCCACGCTCCACTTATCGGCAGCCGGTTTATAGTTTAGTTGCGTTTCGCTCAATCCCTTCACCGCATCAAAAACGGCAGAGTCGGTCTGTGTCAATAATAGGATTGCCTTTTCCCTTTCTTGTGAGGTAAGCATAGTGGTTATTTTTTGCTGCGCCCTGGCATTAAAGTGTATTAATGCATATAGTAAACAGATGGTTATCTTTTTCATAACCAAATGTACCGACCATAAAACATACAGACAGGGTGGTATTTAGACATTCTAACGGGTTGATTTGGACATTATAAACACCTTATCTTTATACGATTAACAAGTTTATTATGAAACACCTGACCATCCTGGTGCCCAACGGCGAAAATAATCTGAGCAGTATTGTAGGCGCTTATAAAATATTCAGCCGGGCCAATGCCTATCGTAAACCGGTTTTCCAGGTCGAACTGGCCGGTATTTCAGCAAGTGTAGATTTTTACGGTGGGCTGTTCACGGCAAAGCCTCATAAGCATATCTCCGAGATCAAAAAAACGGATCTCGTTATCATTCCCTCGCTGAACCATAATTATGAGCAATCTACTGCCGTTAATGGCGAATTGATAGCCTGGATCGATCAACAGTACAAGCAGGGTGCGGCGGTAGCAAGTATCTGTACCGGCGCTTATTTACTGGCGGCAGCGGGCTTACTTGATGGTAAAAGGTGTTCTACGCACTGGTCGGCAGCTGATCGCTTAAAAATATTATACCCTAAAATCAATCTGCAAACCGATCAGCTCATCACCGATGAGCAGGGCATTTACACCAACGGCGGCGCATACTCATTCCTAAACCTCGTTATATACCTGGTAGAAAAATATTACGACCGTGAAACCGCTATCTATTGCGCCAAAGTTTTCCAAATAGAAATTGACCGCAACAGCCAGTCTTCCTTCATTGTTTTTAAAGGACAAAAAACGCATAACGATGAACTGATCAAAAAAGCGCAGGGTTTGATCGAGAACAGTATTCAGGAAAGGGTTTCCACCGAGCACCTGGCCAATACATTGGCCATTGGAAGACGCAACTTCGACCGCCGTTTCATTAAAGCCACTGGTAACACTCCTACTGAATACGCGCAACGTGTAAAAATAGAGGCTGCCAAAAAAGCTTTTGAAACCAGCCGCAAAACCATCCATGAAGTTATGTACGAAGTTGGTTATACCGACCTGAAAGCTTTTAGAGAAGTATTTAGGAAGATCACCGGACTTTCACCATTGGAATACCGTAATCGCTATAATAAAGACGCTGTTTAAAAAGAAAATCCTCTTTTCGTTTGCCATAGCTGAGAGCCTGCTCCTGTAATACGGCTAGTTTGATATTCCGGAAAACCTAACCATGTAATTCGAAGAACTACATGGCATCGCTTAATATCATTCTTTTTAGAAATGCCAATTGCGTATCAAATACCTGATATGGTTAACGTGTTATGAAACAAATTGCGCGCTATTTTTGAGTAAGGCGATCAATCACTTCGGTATGTCCAACAGTCACCGGCAAGCTAAAATAAAAGGTAGAACCTTGCCCGGGTTCGCTTTCAGCCCATATTTTCCCTTCATGGCGTTTGATGATCTCGGCACAGAGGTACAGACCGATTCCAAAACCGGAAATATGTCCCTGAATTTCTGCTCGGAAATACCGGTCAAACACATGCTTCATGTCATCAGGTTTAATGCCTATCCCCTCATCGCTTACCGCAATAATTACCTGATTTTTTTCGGCACTGCAATTCACGGAAATTTTTGAGCCCGAAACGGAGTATTTTACCGCGTTACTGATCAAATTATTCAGCACCTGACCAATTTTATCCCGGTCGGCAAATAACTGCGTGGATGTGTTACAGGTAAATTCGATACGGTGTGTCGTATTCATCGGGCCAACTTCGGCTGCTGTCTCGGTAAAAAGCTCCTGTACATCAAAATAAGTCTTGGTAATAGGGATTTGGCCCGACTCCAGCCTTGAAACGTTAAGAAAACCGTTGATCATCGAGGTCATCTTTTTCACCTGCTTCATAGATTGTTCCAATGAGCGTTGGCTAAACTGATCCTCTGACTTACCTAACTTGGCCTGCATTACCTGGATGTAAGCACTGAGTGAGGTTAGTGGTGTTTTTAGCTCGTGACTCACCATTCCTATAAAATCATTCTTGCGCTGGTCTTCCTCTTTAATACGCTGTATATCGGTTGTTGAGCCAACCCACATAGTGATCTCCCCTTTTTCGTTCAGTATAGGTGAAGCGATATTGAGGTGCCAGCGGTAATTACCGTTTATATCTTTAAACCGCATTTCGCTTTCAAGCGCCATACCTTTTGCCGCGGCTTCAGTTAGTTGTACCTGAAAAAGCGGAATCTCATCAGGATGCATCATTTGGAGATAACCAAAATCACGCAGGTCTTCAAAACTCATACCTGCATAATCCAGCCATTGCTTATTAAAAAAAGTAAGCTCACCGCTGGGCAGCGCGTTACTGATCTTGGCGGGCACCAGGTCGGCCAGGTAACGGAAATGCTTTTCACTTTCTTCTATTTTTTGCGCGGCCAGGTGTTGCTCGGTAATATCCATTACTACACCCGTAAACGCTGAGAAAGCACCTGAAGGATCGGCCTTCAGGTTTCCTATGGCACGTAACCAGCGCAACCTGTTATCGTGCAAACCAATTACAGGATAAGTAACATCATAGTCGCCGTTATGATAGATAGCATTCTCCAGTTTATTTGCCACATAGCTGCGGTATTCTTCGGTGATCTGTGCTATGGCTTGTTCTATCGAAAGTTCCTCATGAGGATAATAGCCGAATAACTCTTTCAAACGGGCATCGGTAATAAATTCACGAGTGCCCGAATTGATAAACCAGGTGCCAAAATTGGCGGCATCAATGGCTAAACGTAAGGCAATTTCGCTTTCCTCAATCTTTTGCCGGGCCTCCCGCAGTTGTTGGTTAACAATAGCGAGTTCATTGTTGGTCGCGGTCAGTTCTTCGTTAGATGCGGCTTGCTCCTCGTTGGTAGCAACCATTTCTTCATTGATGGCCTGTAATTCTTCGGTGCTTTGCGCCAAAGCCTGTTCCATCTGTTTTCGCTCGGTAACATCGCGGGTGGTACCGGCTACAGCTTCCACCTCACCTTTATCGTTGAGTACTGGTATTAAAATATAATCATAGATACGTCTGCCCAATACTGCATGCGGAAAAGAAACTTCCCCGCGTACAGACTGCTTCGTTTCCTTAACCTGGTCAATCTCCCTTTCGTGCATCGCGGCATGCCACTCTTCATAACCGTTTTCACGCAAGCCTTTTCCAATGGCAGTATCCCATGTTTTTCCCCACATGGTCAGCAAAGCGCTGTTGGCGTAAGTAAAACGGTAATCCAAATCCCATACATACATCAGGTCGGGCGTGCCGGAAGTTATCGTTTCGTAAACCCGTTTTTGCTGATCGGTTTGCTCCCTAACTGCCTGCAAATCTTCTTCAATTTGCTTACGCTCGGTAATATCGCTGGCCATACCGAACCATTCAACAATTTCGCCCCGATTATCCAAAATAGGAACCGCCCGCGAAAATGTCCAGCCCGGGGAACCATCGGCACGTAAAACCCTGTGCTCTAACTGAAATATCTTTTTAGTACGGATAGCCTCTTTGATGTTCGCGTTTACCTTTTCCAGGTCATCAGGGTGCACGTTTTGCTTGCGCCATCCTGTTATAGGCTTATCGGTATCTTTTAAAAAACCGCGCCCATCCAGTTCCCGCATCACTTCCCAATCCGCGCTTAAGCTATATATCACATCAGATGTAGCGGTAACCAACGCGCGCAGGCGCTCTTCGTGTGCGGTAAGAGTTCGCCTTTCATTCACCTGCCTTGTGTTTTCCATCACCCATACAGCAACCTTAGTCACCTTATTGGCCGCGTTAATCACCGGCGCATAAACAAATGTAACAAACACCTTCTCCTCACGGCCCCGGCGAATCAGCATCAGTTCCACCTCATTAGCATGGTAGGCTTCACCTGTTTCAATAACTCCGGCCATCGCAGCCTCATAATCTGTACGCGCTTCAGCGAAAGCGTCCCAATAGAATTTGCCGAATATGGCCTCGTAAGGTTTGCCGGCCACTTCCAGAAATTTATCGTTGACGATCTCCGCGATCAGGGTATCTGCATCAATTATGCAAATACCGATAGGCGCATTGAGCACGATATTGCGTAAGTCTTCTCCATCGGTTAATTGCATAGGCGGCGTAGCAGTTATTAAGTCAGCAAAATAACCAAAAAATTATGGTTTTGTTTAAAGGTATGCTACCTGAGCAATTACGACGTCACTCAGTTTTGAATAACCTTATCCCTCCTACCCGAATTTCGGCAAGGATATTGACTACTATTTGCGTAAGTAAATACGAGCACTGGATGCTGATCTGCGAATCTTATAAAATTAAGGCCGGGCGACAAAGAACATTTTTTTGTAGCAAACATGTATCAAGCCCCCCAATTGCCGCATGCTTTGGACGACCAAAATATAACGATAGCTATTATTAACGTCACCTTTGCCACACTGGTTGGGCTCAACGCTCCCTTGAGAATAATAAGAACGAAGAAAAGGTGAAGAAATTTGTGAAAGCTTACCAATCAGAAGAAGTGAATCAGACCGCCATTAAGACCTTCAACAACCGAGCGATAAAAGGGTGGTAGAAAGCGCATCCACTCTCATGACAATTAACGGCTCTTAAAAGTGCCCAAAAGGATAAGTTAGCCTCAAATTTTCTATTCATAAAAAAAGCGCCCTCGTTTCTCAGTCGGGGGCACTTAATGGTAATTAACTGTAGTTATTAACTGATATAAAGAACGAAGAGGTTTAAATTGGTATTTATTGTCTTTTTTGAGGTAGTAACACCAGCTTGATATAGTTTTTTCCGTTCAGGTATTTGCCTGCCACATCTTTTACATCCGCAGGGGTAATCGTGTTTAACTGTTGAATATAGGTGTCTATTTGGTTCAGATCCTCCTTGTTCTGTAATTGGCTGCTCAAATAACCCAGCCAAAAGCCATTTGTTTTTATCGCAGTTTCTATAGAACGCTGCGTTTCAGCCTTAAACTTATCTACATTCACTTGTGCCGGGCCTGCTGTTTTTATCTTCTCTATCTCATCTAAAGATGAAGCGATCAGCTTATCCACATTTTCTGGCGCGCAACCGAAGCTTACGGTCATGCTGAACCTGCCTTGCGGCAATTTAGTTGTATTCAAACGTACGCCCGGCGAATACACGCCGCCTTCATCTTCACGCAGGCGCTCCAACAGCCGTATCTGTAAGGTTTCCTTAAGGGCATCCATTTTCAGTTTGCCGGCAAAACTGTAATCGAACGCACCCGAGAATACGAGATTAACTGAAGCTTTTGGCTCGGTACCCTTGTACACTATCTTTTCTATTTTCCCTGCCGGGATGTTGATGTTCAGATCCTTAGCCTCTTCCACGTTACCTGTGGCCGGCAGACCGCCAATATATTTCTCTAACAAGGGCATAATAGTTACGGTATCAATACTGCCTACAAATACAAACGTAAAACCACGCTCACTGGCAAAACGCTCTTTGTATATGGCATATGCCCTGTCCAGGTTCATCTGGCTGATCTTTTCGATAGAAGGCGCGGTTCGGCGTACACTGTAATTACCCAATACCGCGCTAATGGTATCCTGGAAAACACTGTTCGGGTCGTTTTGGCGATTAGCCAGGCTTGCCTTTGAACGTGCTATCATCCCCTGGAACATCAGCGAATCTTTGCGTGGCTCGGTGATGTAGCCGTACATTAATTGCAGCGCCGCCTCCAGGTCATTATTAACACTGCCACCGTTTATGCTTTGTGTGCATTCAGTAACAAATACCTGAACCCCCAGTTGCTTTCCCGACAGGTATTTTTCCATGGCCGTAGTATTGTAATTACCCACGCCGTAAGACGGAATCATGTTGGCAGCGGAAGCCGACTGATAATCGGCATCCTTGTACAAGGATGTGCCGCCCGGTGCGAAACCACTGAAAGATATTTCGTTGTTCTTAAAATCAGTCGGCTTTAACAAAACCCTGATGCCATTGCTCAGCATGAGGGTGGTAATACCTGATTTACCGTCCCTTTGCTTGCTCACGATCTTACCTGCTACCGGTTCGTTCTTTAATATGCTTTCGGTGCTGGTTTCATCTTTGTAAGCTGTAATTCCCTCGTTCTGAATATCCTTCATCCAGTTTTTTACAGTTGCTTCTGTTGGCAAGCTTGCTTTATCTTTTTCCGGTGCCATCAATAAGATATCACGGTCGGTTGTTTTAGATACGGTTTTTGCCAGGCTGTTCAGTTCGGTAAGTGTGATGCCTGCCAGCTCCTTTTTCACGAGGTTAAATTCGTAATCAATACCCGGTGCGGCGGTGCCATGCAAAAAGTATTGCAGGTACTCGTTCACGTAACTGTCTGATGGTGTTTTATTCTTTTCCTTTTGTATCGATTCAACCTGATTGTAATAGCTGGTTTTGGCGCGTTCCAGTTCAGTAGCTGTAAAACCAAAACGTTTTATACGTTCGTTCTCGCGCCAAACGGCCTTAAAGCCTTTTTCCAGTTCGCCGGGTTTAGCGGTTACCGATATGCTGTACGCGTCGAGCCCGCCAATAAAGCTATTGATGCCCGCGCCGCCGTTTAAAAAAGGTGGATCTGCCTGGCGTGTTAACTCACCGTAACGTTCGCCAAGCATTGTGTTGAATAATTGACGAACGATATTTTGCCGGTACTGCGCAACCGTATGCAGTGGAAGTTCAGGTTGTTTGATCATCAGTTCCAAACTTGTCACCGGCATTTCAGCATCAGTTACCGCGATGAACTGGTTCTTCCCGGTAAGGGGAACGGTATATTTGGTTCGGGGTTTTTCTTTAAGCGGATTTTTCAGGTCGGCAAATTTCGCTTTAATCAGCTGCTCCATCTTAGCTACGTCAATATCGCCCACTATAATGAGTGCTTGCAGATTAGGGCGGTACCAATCCCGGTAATAACGTTTAATAGCTTCGGGTTTAAAATTCTTCAATACCTCTTCCGTTCCTATCGGGAGGCGGTTGGCATACCTCGAATTGTTGAGTATAACCGGGAAATATTTGGTGCGCATGCGGTCGCCGGCACCTTTGCCTAAACGCTTTTCTTCCAGCACCACGCCGCGTTCCTTATTGATCTCGGCTACATCCAGCGTTGCGCCATGTGCCCAGTCGTGCATAATTTCGATACCGTTCTTCAATATTGCAGGATCATCTGACGGCAATGGCAACTGGTACACCGTTTCATCAAAACCGGTATAAGCGTTTATATCGGCGCCAAAGCGTACACCTGCTTTTTGGAGGTAATTCACCAGTTCGTTTTTAGGAAAATGCACCGTACCATTAAAGCTCATGTGTTCCATAAAGTGAGCCAATCCTTGCTGGTCGTCGGTTTCCAGCAGCGAACCTACCTTGTTTGCCAAGTAAAAAGTTACCCGGTTTTTAGGTTCCTCGTTATGCCGGATGTAATAGGTAAAGCCGTTGGGCAGTTTACCCGTGCGCACCGCGGCATCAAAGGGAATGGTTTGCGCATTTGTATGTAATGAAGAAAATAAAATACATGTAAGCGCCAGCATATAAGGCTTATTATTAAATTTTAAAGGCATAATTATTTTAATTTAATCAGGACGTTAGGTAATAAATTAGTTTTCAAGCAGCTCCAAAATCCCCTCATTTTCAATGATCATCATACCATGACGGTCGGCGGAAATGCCCGGTTGCAATTGATAAGTGTAAGTAGGAACAGAACCGTTCATTATGGTAGGCAGGTAAAGCGACTGAATATTGCTTTGCTGTTTTAATATTTCTCCGGCTTCAATAATATGGGTAGATACAATGAATAAGCAATTTCGATATTCGCTGAAGGCAGCCGTTACCGCCAGTGTGGCATCATAAGCATCCTTTACATTAGTCCCCTTAAACAACTCGTCGAATATGATCACCAAGTCCTTCCCGTTGCTCACCTCTTCAGCCACCTTTTTTACCCTTAATACTTCTGCATAAAAATGACTTAAACCCATATCAAGGTTATCAGGCACATTAATGGATGTATAAATCCCTTGTTTAACTGAAAATTCCATATCGCTTGCCGCCACAGGGAACCCCATGTGCGCCAGATAAAGGTTGATACCAAAGGCTTTCATGAAGGTGGATTTGCCTGCCATGTTCGCCCCGGTTAAAAAAATGAGGTTGCTATCTTTATGAAATGATACCGGGTTGGCTACTGCTTTATTAATATTAGGGTGCCTGAGGCCGGTTGCAGAGAAGATGTTGGCTGCATTGGGCAAAGCCTTTGCATAACTAAAACTTTTATCTTTTGCCAAATTAGCTACAGCCAGATACACATCCAACATATAAAATGTATTCATTACCGTTTGCAATGCTGAACGCAGCGTATACTGCAACAGGTGATTATACCTCGCTGTTATTTGAATGGAATATGGGGCGTTGCCAATTTGCGCTTTTTCCAGCCATTGCAGTTTAGGCTGGTTCAATATATTTTTTACGGTTTGCAATTCATCATAAAAGGGATGCTGCTGTTGTGCTTCTTCCAATTGGCTGATGAATGTTTTGCATTGGTAAAGCACGGCTATCGTTTGCTTTAAGCCGCTTTGTATCTTTGGATACTCTTCATCTCTTACTATGGTGGCCAGCATTTTTTTATAGGCAAGGGAAAGCAATATCCCCGGAAAATATTTACCGCTGGTGCCGCTAAGGTAATTTTCCATAGCGCCGAACTGCTCATTGCTGAACGGAAAAGCGGTATGCCTGCTTTGAAAATATTGAAAGGTTTCGCTGCGTTTATTGATCAGTTCCGGATCTGTCATCGGGGTTTGAAACATCTCTTGGAGCAACTTTTCTCCACCCGCTGTTTTTACTTTGTTAAACAGGTTAAAAATGGAATGCTGATTGTACATGCCCAGCAGGTTCATGTCTTCAAGCGTTTGTTTATCGGCTATAAAACTCATTTGGTATTTGCCTCCTTTCTGTTCTTCAACATATCCAAAATGCCTTCATTGTTGATGATGATCATCCCGTGCCGGTCATCGGTTATACCGCTTTCTAACGTGTAGGTGTACACAGGAGTAGTTCCCTTCATTTTGGTAGGCAGGTACTTAAAGCTGATATTGCTGTGTTGCTTCAGCACATCGCCTGCTTCTATAATATGGGTAGAGATCACAAACATGCTGCTGCGTTTTTTTGCAAAGGCGCTGGTGATGGCTATAGTAGCTTCATAAGCATCCTTTACATTGGTACCCCTGAACAGCTCATCAAAAATCACAAAAATGTTTCTGCCTGCGCTCAACTCTTTGGCAATCTTTTTTATCCGTAATACCTCTGCATAAAAGTGGCTCGCCCCTATCCCCAAATTATCCGGCAAGTTGATGGTGGTATATATTCCGTCGAGCACCGAGAATTCCATTGCTGCGGCAGCTACCGGGAAACCCATGTGTGCCAAATACATAGCTATACCAAGCGATTTCATAAATGTGGATTTGCCGGCCATATTGGCCCCTGTTAAAAAAACCACGTTGCTGTCGGGTGTGATATGTATGGTATTGGCTACCGCGTTCTTTAATTGCGGGTGATAAAAAGCCTCTATATTGATAAGGTGATCCTCTTTTGGCAGCGCCTTCGGGAAAATATAGTTGCGTTCAGTAGCTACTTTGGCTACGGTGATGTATACATCAAACTGGTAAATATACCGCAGTAGTTGCTGAACCGTGTCCCGGTGGCGAAATCGTAGCGTTAGATCGTAAGCGGCCAGCTTCTCATGCGGTAACTTATTTTTTGAGCCGTCCTGAAGCAATGAACTGATGGGTTCTGTACTTAATAGCTTTTGGGTGCCGGTAGTTTCCGCATCATTTTGAAACGGACTGCCGGGTAACAGCAAAACAACATTCAACAGGTTGTTCAACAATTGAATGATCTCTATCAATGCGCTGATCCCATTAACGATCTGCTTATAATCCGCATTAGATGCTACCAGGCTCGTGAGCATTTTTTCCAGTGACGGTTTTTCTGCCGGGAGCTTTGTTCTTTCGTCTACATTCGTCAAATATTGCTCGGCCTGATCAAAAAGTTCTGAACTGAAGGGAAACACCACTTTCATGGTTTTCAGGTAACTGATCTTCTCGCTGCGCGCATTGATGGATTCCGCATCCGAAAGCGGGTAACGGAACATATCTTCCAGCAATTTAGATCCATTTACCGTTGCTGTACGGTTAAACAGGGAAAGGATTGAATCCGTTCCCTGTTTGCCGTAAATGTTCAGGTCTTCCTGCGTTTGCTTGTCTGTTGTGAATAACATACTTATTTCCTTTTACGACGGATTAAAAAGATGGCCGCGAATACCAGGATAATACCGGGGATCACGTAGATGTACACGATCTTTAAAAAAGAAACATGGTCGGTGCTTACCGTTACACGATTATCTTCGGAATCCGGGCGCGAGGCATCTACAGGGTATTGACCATAGTTCAACCAACTGAACAAGGCGGTGCTGAAATTAAAATTAGACACCATAGGCTCATATCTCCCTAACTCTAAATTACTTAAGAAATCTGCGTCACCGCTAATAAAGATGCGCTGTTGCCTGCCGTTAATTTGGCGCGTTAAGGCCAATGCGGTAGTAAAGGTTTCTTTCGATAGATTTTTTACGGTTGAAGACAGTTTCGATTTTTTTGCACCCGGTTTTGAGCCATCTGCCGGCATCGGCATTGCCATAGCAAAACCACCGCCGCCTATGATTTGTACACCTCCGCCCTGCGATGAGTTAGCCTCCTCTTTGGTATTAACAATATCCAAATCAGGGTTTCTTCTCATGGTGTTGCTAACAAATCCGGCTTTGGTAATCAGCAATGGCTGCATCTGAAAGCCGCTGGTATCGCGGTAGGATAATGCTGCCGCGCCATTGGCAGAAATTGGCAATGTATCTACCGAAGGTTTATCCAATAACTTGGCAAAACTGATGGCAGCTTTAGTTAGCTTAGGCAGTACTAATGCAGGCGCGTAATCTTCACTTTGCTGTATCAGCATACCATTGGCCAGTTGTACCCCTAATGTTTTAAGTAATGGGTTAAGCATTTGTTGGCGGCCGGGCTCTCCGGCTATCAGCAAGTTTCCTCCTTTAGCAATGTAAGCCTTTATTTTTTGGATGGCCTGCGCGCTTAATTCATTCTGTGGATCAGCAATTACCAAAGCTTTAATGTTATCCGGGATTTCCTGTGTAGCTAATGAAATCGTATCAACATCAAAACCCTGGTTGATGAGCGCATAACGGAACGTTTTTTCACTGGTTACCGTTTTATATTCCCTGTCGCCTTTCTTGTTGGTTTTGCGTTCGCCGTCGCTGGTTACAAAAGCAATCCTTGGCATTTTAGCTTCCAGTAATCTTTTAAAAGCAGCAGACACTTCAGCTTCCATGGGCCACACAATCTGGTCATTAAATATCCGCAGAAAAGTGGTTTTGCCTTTGTAGGTCAGCTTCATCACAAATCGGTTCAACTCCGGTTTCAAATCAATTTCCTTTTTAATCTGTTCCGGTGTTTTGAACATATCCATGCTCAAATCTGATCCTTTTGCCCTTTGCTCAGCAATTTGCTTGATGGTTTTGCCTTTGTACGACTGAAACAAATCATATCCTAAAGCAAAAGGCATATCATAATAGTTCACAAAATGAAATTCTATATCGGGCTTAAAACGCAGGTATGGCTCCCATCTGCCTAAATATTCATTGCGTTGTTCGGGTAATCCAAACCATGAGTAGTTATCCAAAAAGTTATTGTATGCTGTAACCTCCAGTTTACCATCACCCAATTCCTTAATTATCTGCTGTGCTTTTGGCGTTAATGTATTGTCTTTATTTGCCGTAGTATCCCAGTAACCGATAAGGCTTGGCAGAGAAGTTACGTACCCAACAATTAAAGCCGAAACTACTATAGCCACATAGCGGCTTGCGGAAATATACCAGGGCTTTGTTTCGCGCCCCGATTGTAACTTATAAATGGTGAGGCCCAGAAAGATATATACAATAATTACAAAATAGATCACATCCTTAGTAGTGATCAAGCCCCCAAGCATGTGACTGGTACGCCCCGACAGCGACAGGAAATAAGTTAGATCGCGAACAAAATCTATACTCTGCCACAGGGTGCCGATATAACTAAGAATACCGATCATTACAAACGTGCTTACCGCCGCAACTATCTGGTAACTGGTTAAGCTCGACATAAACAGACCAATGGCCGAATAAGCACATAGCAATAAATAAAAGCCCAGCCCGGCTGCCAAAAGCATCCCATAATCTGCCGACTTGATATCAATAACACCTGCCATCATAAAAATGCCTATTACTAATAACAATATGACACTATAGGCCATCATGGCGAGGTATTTGCCAAAAACAATCTCTTTTATTTTTACGGGAGATGAATACAGCAGGCTGATAGTCCCCCCGTTAATTTCGCGGCTGATGAGACCCATGGTTAACAAGGGGATGTATAAATACAGGTTTTGCATGATACCATTAAACAAACCGTACGGACTGGTAAACACATTATAGGTTAACTGTTTCATGTAGTTTAAACCCATGCCTCCCATTTCCTGCTGGCTGGCATAATTGTTTATCAATTTGGTATAGGAGATAGCGCATTGTACCATAAAAGCGATGGTTAAAAACCAGGCTATAGGCGAGTAAAACAGGTTACGAAGCTCTGCTTTAGCTATTTTAAACGTTAATTTCATTATCGGGATGATTTAAGATTGCGTTGTTTTGGTAGATAATTGTTTAAAAATCTCATCAAGAGCCGTTTTGTCCAGATTGATCTCTCTTAAGCGCCAGCCGTTATGTACACTTTCTGCTACCAGCCTTTCGGTAATTTCCCGGTCGCCGATAAAATAAACGCGTGCCTGGCGTTCGGTAACAAAATCCACCCTGTCTACACCGGGTATTTTCAACAGCTCGGCTGCCGGAGGCGGGTTTTCCATGTGCATTAAGGCACTATGGGGTTCCACATAATTGTTAAAGGCATCCATGGTATCAGAAAAAACGATCTTACCATCGGCTATCATTTTGATCTCTTTACACAGCATCTGCACTTCCGACAGTACGTGTGATGAAAAAATAACCGCGTGTTCAACAGCAATTTCCTTAATCAGGGTACGTACCTCGGTAATCTGGTTGGGGTCGAGCCCGTTGGTGGGCTCATCCATTACCACCAGCTTGGGTTTGTGAATAATAGACTGCGCTATGCCTACCCGCTGGCGGTAACCGCCCGACAAGTTTTTGATCAACCGGTTACTAAAGTGCGATATGCCGCAGCGGTCTTTTGCTTCTTCCAGAGCGGGCTTTATAGCCATGGCATCCATTTTACGCAGTTCGGCCGAATAAATGAGGTACTCATCTACAGTAAAATCGAGATACAAGGGCGGGTTTTGCGGCAGGAACCCAATCTGTCGTTTGGCCAGTTCGGGTTGTTCGCGTATATCAACACCATTAATCAGCACGGTGCCCTCGGTTTGGTTTAATACACCGCACATGATGTTCATGGTGGTAGATTTGCCTGCGCCGTTTGAGCCAAGCAATCCTAAAATACCGGTGCGGTTTATCTCCAGGTTGATGTCGCGTATGGCCCAGCTGGTACTGTAGCGGTGCGATAGGTTTTTAATACTTAAAATTGAATTTTCCATATTGATTTTTTAAAAATGGGATACCCTGTCCGGGGTATAAATTATATCCCGGATGGTGATTTTAAAGTGTTTATGATTGGGTTTTACTGCTTAATGATAGCCCGGATTTTGAACAAGATGTGAGTTGAGTTGCAACTGTGCTTGCGGCAACGGATATAGTGCATAATTAACCTGCCAGTTGGCCAGTACCGCCGGGGCTTGCCCGTTTGCAGGATATTTGGTATCAGTGCTGGTTCTGTTTAAATCAAACCACCTGTTACCAAATTCAAAACATAATTCCGTTCGCCTTTCCTTTCTCACGGCGGCCAGTACAGCGGTTTGTGATGTTGGGTTAACCGTGCTGATGCCCAACCCAGCCCGGGCACGTATAGTGTTCACGTCATTTACCGCTTGGTTCAAATTGCCCAATTGGGCGGCAGCTTCAGCACGAATCAGGTACATTTCGGCAAACCTTAGCAACATACACTCCGTTGCTGGGCTGGTAGGTTGTAAATCTTTGTATTTAGCGGGGTAATATACGTTCTGCCCATTTACAACATTCACACCCAGCCAGTTTGTGAGGCGCATATCCCCTGCTTCAAACTGGTTTAGCAAGGAATCTGTCACTATGTAGTTAGGTATTGCATCAGTGGAGTAAGGAAAAAATTGGTTTGCATCGCCTGATCCCCCGTATAGATTTTGAATGGGCACCTGCCAAATCCCCTCGGCGCTTCCTACCAAAAACACATCGCTTATAGGGGTGGTGGTGATATCATACAAACCTGAATTTATCACCGAATCGGCTTCATTATAAGCGGCCTGCCATTGGCTCCGGTATAAATTAACTTTTGCCTGCAATGCTATCGCGGTATAAAGATTTGGACGCGCGTGGCCCGCCGATGGATAAGTAACCGGCAAAGCTTTAACGGCATCGTGCAGATCTGTTAAAATTTGAGTGTATACAGCTGCTGTCGATGCCCTGGGCAACTGGGCATTTACCTTATAATCGGTTGTGGTAACCAGGGGCACCCCGCCAAATATGTTAACCATATTAAAATAGCATAAAGCTCTTACCACTTTCATTTCACCTGTAATTTGTTTTACGAATGAAGCGGATAGGTTACTATTATCCGTTACTCCTGCAAGTATGTCATTGATTTGGTATATCTCCGAGTAAGGTGCTGTCCATAATTGTGTTATCTCTTCATTTATAGGGGTAAGTGTATAACTGTAAAATTGCGCGTTATCCCCATAACTATTAGTGTAGGCTACTTCATGGCCAGAAAGTGAAGTAGATGCAGTAAAGTAGCCATCGGTATAAGGCAGCCCATGCCCGCCAGGTGTATACGAATAAACACCTGCAACGGCCGAAATAGTTGTGGCGCTATCTGCAAATACCTGGTCGCGGGTAATTTGCGTTGGCGGATTAAGCGGTATTTCAATTAACTTTTTGCAGGATACAAGGGTACTTAGGGCAATTAATAAACCACCTGACAGTATTTTATTTTTATTAGAAAATATCTTTTTCATGATGATCATTGATTAAAATTTGAGATTTAAACCAAACGCTACAATACGCTGTAAAGGGAAACTGGTGAAATTACCGGGCTGTTCAGGATCACCAAATTTGTAGTTAGTAATGGTGAACAAGTTTTGCGCGTTGATGAAAATACTGGCATTCTTAACCTTTACTTGTTCAAGCCAGGCATCCGGCAATTTATAGGACAGCGCGGCGGTTTTAACCCTTAGGTAAGTATCAGTGGTATAGCCCCCGGATGATTGCGAAAACTTATAAGCGCTATTAAGGTATTGCGAATTGTAACTGCTTGACAGCCTTTGCAAGGTAGCCTGGGTATCGCCCGGCCCTGTCCAATACTTGCCAAGCACATAAGTAGGCAGGTTGCTCGCCATCCCCGGTGGGTTGCCATAAAGCGCCGCGATTGCATTAGGTTGCAGGCTGCTTGAAAACTGGCAGAAAACATACAGGCTAAAATGTTTATAGGTAAAATTATTACCAAAGCCACCCATAAATTTGGTTTCCCTGTTACCGATGATCACCATATCGCCGCCTTGAGCTACCGGCCTGTAATCGGGCGAAGACGATGCAGATCCATCGGCTTTGTAAAATTCAAATAAGCCGGTGGTTGGATTCACTCCCTTATACCGATAACCAAATACTACGGTAGTAGGCTGGCCTATTACGTATTGGTTGGTATAAGACGACGACTCCAGGTTAGGGAAGGCAATCAGTTTATTACGGTTGAAGGTGATGTTAAAATTGCTTGTCCAGATGAAATTTTTACCTTTTATATTGGTGGATGAAAATGTAAACTCCCATCCCTTATTTTGAACCAGCGCCGGCTGATTTTCATACACTGTAGCAAAACCGGCTTGCGCGGCCAATGGATATTCAACCAGTTGATTGCCTTCACGATCGCGGTAGTAAGTAGCATTTACAGAGAAGCGATTTTCGAAAAAGCCAAGATCAAGAGCTATGTTTAACGCTTTTTTAGTAGCCCATCTAAAATCGGGGTTATATAAGTTAACAGGTATGTTTTGTTTGATGCCCTGGAAAGGCGTTGTATTGCCGTATGGAAACGCGCTGTATAGTGCCTGAAATTTATAACCTACAGATGCATCGCTGCCCGTTGTTCCGTAACTGCCTGAGAGCTTACCGTAACTAATGAACGAAAGTGCTTCTTTAAACAGACTTTCTTCCGAAAATATCCAACCTGCCCCTACCGATCCAAACGTACCGAACTGGTTGCCAGGGCCAAAATTGCTGGAACCATCTCTCCTGCCACTAAATTCTATGATGTACTTTTGGTCGTGAATGTATTTCAAACGCCCAAACAAGGCCACATATTTGGTGAGGCCCGACACATCAAAAGGCGTTTGTGAACTGGCGCCGTTAATTGAATTAAGAAAAGCATCGTTAGAGTAACCGTAGGCCTGGGTTTGAAAAGCATAAGTGGTAGTTTTTTGATAAGTGCCACCCAGTAAGGCAATAAGCTCGCCTTTGCCAATTGTTTTATTGTAATTTATTTGTGGTTCAATATTAATATTTTGAGCGGAGTTATTGGCAAATGCCGCGCTGATATTGATATAAGTTGGATTTTGTGCGGTTGATGGGTTGATAGAATGTTCGTTACCTGTATTACGATTGTAACCCACAGTAGTGCCAATTTTTAACCCCTTTAAAATTTCGTAATTAAGGTTTAAAGAACTATTGAAATTGAAACTTTGAAGATCAGATTTTTGTAATAAACCGGCATAAAAGTTAGTATAGAAAGGCACACCCTTATAATTCCATACCAGTTTTCCGTTTTCATCTGTTAAATCGGGTGTATTAGGCGCTAATAACACGCTGTTTCCATATCCGGCAGCAGAATTATTTTGCTCATAGGTATAATCGGTAACGAGTGTGACGTTTAGTTTTCTGTTTGCCGAGCTTGTAGTTAAAGCACTGTGTAAGGTATATCGCTTATCGCCAAAGTTACCCGGGTAATTATAATTTGACCGTGTATAACCACCGGAAACCATGAACGTGGTACCAGCACTTCCGCCTGATACGCTGGCATGTATGTCGGTGTTATGCGTGCTGTTTCCCTGGATGATCTTTTGCCAGTTAGTGTATTTATTTTGATCATAAATGGTAAGATCAGGCGCGAAGCCACCGGAATAATCGTTTGGATCGTTATTAGGCGTTATAGAATCCTGGGCAAAAGCATCTCTCCTGAGTTGAAGATATTGCTGCGTATTTAATAAGCGTATCGGCCTGGCAACGGCGTTAACCTGGGAGTTTACATTCAGGTCGACAACTGTTTTACCTGCTTTTCCTTTTTTGGTGGTTATCAAAATAACGCCATGAGCGCCCTTTGTACCATATATAGCGGTCGCGTCAGCATCCTTAAGTATGG
Organism: Mucilaginibacter sp. GW821-FHT07G05; assembly: GCF_059418565.1. Taxonomy (NCBI): domain Bacteria; kingdom Pseudomonadati; phylum Bacteroidota; class Sphingobacteriia; order Sphingobacteriales; family Sphingobacteriaceae; genus Mucilaginibacter; species Mucilaginibacter sp. GW821-FHT07G05. Next base: position 297,152 of record NZ_JBWKQC010000005.1, read on the forward strand.
TAATGCTTTCTATGTCGCCTGGATTGATATTATTGAAAGCACCTATACCGGTAGCCTGATCGAGTCCTCCGCTAAAAGACTGCCCGTTTGCCAGATTGGACAACTGACTGATGTTAAGATTTTGCGGAGAAAAAGGCACGCCATCTACAATAAAATAAGGCTGATCATAAGGTTTAAAGGAAAGCCTGTCGGTAGCTAATGAATTTTGACCGCGCATCTGCACCAAAGTAGTAGAACCTGGTACACCATTCATGGCAGTAACAGAAAGCCCCGGTACCTGCCCCTGTAATGCCAGTAAAGGATTGGTTACCGGTTGTTTTCCTATAGCATCGGCATTCACAGTAAATACAGAGCCAACACTGAACCGCTTTGACTCTGTACCATAGGCAATAACCTGTATTTGATCGAGCGCGGAAGGCAATGTTTCCATAACCAGATTGAGGAAGATATTTTCACCCTCAACATTCACAAGCATTTCAAGCTTGTTATACCCCAGATAGGTAGCGGTTAAAAGGTAGCTATTGGGCGGTACACCCACAAAATTAAACTCCCCGTTTTCGTCAGTAATAGCGCTGTAAATCATGCCGCTTGTGCTAAAACGCACATTGGCACCAATCAATGGCCGCCCAAGGCTATCTATAACTTTACCCCTGATATCAGCATCAAGGTTAAGTAGTTTAGCTGTTTTATGCTGGAGGGTTGCCAAAATGGAGGGCTCTTTTTTTGTTACGCTTACAGATTTGTTATCTATTTTATAATCGAGCGGTTGACCATTGAAAATTACTTTAAGCGCATCACCAACCTCCATATTTTTCACATTGATAGTTACCAGTTTAGCAGCTTCAATAGTGGCGGTGGTGTATGCGAAATCGTAACCGGTTTGCTTACGAACCTGCTCAAATATGTTAGATAGTGACGTGTTTCGTTCGGACAAGGTAACCTTTTGCGCAAGCGAGCTCGCGCTTACCTGCATAAAGGCCAGGAACAGCATCAGGGAGGTTAATTTCATGAACAAAATGATTTTTTTTGCATAGCCAGGCGGCAACACAAAGTGTTCTGAGTAAATTTTGTACATTTGCTAAGTCAGGGTTGTGCGTTTCGCCTTTGAGTTTTCGAAGACAGGGGGCTAACGCGATTCTTAAATAGTTAATTAATTGTTTGAGCAATCTTTTCCGAAGTCATCCGGTTACCGCCAGATGACTTTTTTTATGCTCTTTTTTTGTAGAGATTATTTTACAACCGTAACCCTCCTCCCTTCAATTTTAAAGTGCACGCCTTTTGTGTTTTCTAATATTTGTAATATGGAGCTGATGTTTTTACCACGGCTGATTTGCGCGGTAAAATTTTCGGTGGTTACATTGCCTTCGTACTTAACCTCGATGTTATACCATCGGGAAAGTTCTTTCATAACGGTTTCGATATTATCGTTCTCGAAATAAAAGTCGTTGTTTTTCCAGGCTACATACCTATTGGTATTAACGGTTTTTAGATGAAGGCCGTCGCTTTGCTGACCAGGGTTCAGCAGGATATTATTCACCTTAACCTTACCTTCAACAAGGGTGGTTCTTGTTTCTTTTTCATCGGTATAGGCATTTACATTGAATATGGTACCGATATCTTCAATGGTTTGCTTTTGAGTTTGTACTTTAAAAGGATGCCGGGCATCATGCGTTACTTCAAATAAAGCTTCACCGGTAATTTTTACAATTCTTTCAGTACCTGAAAATGCAGTAGGAAAAGTTATTGATGATTGGGCATTTAACCAAACCTTAGTACCATCCGGCAAAATCAATGGAAAGGGCGATTGTTCGCCAATTGCTGTAGACAAGGTATTGTAGGCTGCTGCTGCTTTATTACTTATACCATTTGCGTAAGTAATTCCGTTGTTGATCTGTATGGTGGTATTTCCTTGTGCCAGCTGTTTATGCAATCCTTTTGTTAATAATATTTTTTGCCCGTTTGCTAAAGTTAACGTTGCCTGGCTATGGCCGGGAGCCACATCATTTTTGTAATTAAATTGGCCAAATTGCTGCTTTTGCATTAAATAATAACCACCAAAAGATATGCACAGAATAATTGAAGCAGCTACCGTAAACTTTGTCCATAGTGGCCTGGTGGAGTTTCCGGTAACACGTGTGGTAATTTTATCGTTGATCCTGCGCTCAATTAAGTTCTTAACCGTCTCGGCATCTCCTTGTTCAGCATCCCACTCGTTTACTGATTGAAATTTACTGAACCAGGCGTTATACAGACGGATGTCCTGATGACTGGCACTGCCGTCCCTTACACGTTCAACAATTGCTAAGAAATCTTCTTTTGTCATTTCCTTTTTCTACGGATCTTAAACCGCTTTCAACTGTAAGGCGAAAAAAGAGCAGCTACCCCCCAAAAGAATTTTAGAAATATTTAAAAAAATTAGAAAAGATTGAGGATGGATGTGTTTTATAGAAAAAAAAGCCATGCAGAAAAACTCCCAAGAGCTAATCTGAGCTTTTTTAATGCAATAGTAATTTGATTTTCTACTGTCTTTTCAGAAATGCCTAATTTTTGAGCAATTTCTCGGTTGGAAAGCTGCTCATTTCTGCTTAATTCGAAAATCATTCGTGCGCGCGGGGGTAATTTTGCGCTCATTTCTGCAATTACCAATTTCAGTTCCTTGATTTCGAGAGGATCTTCATCAAAAGATAAGTTTGCTGCATCCAATTCGTCCAAATTAACAAAATAAGCTTCCCGTACTTTGTTGGCACGTAAAAGATCGGTAACTTTATATTTAACAGCCGCCTTTAAATACGATGACAATGAGTTGATTTTCAGTCCTTTTCTATGATCCCATAACCATACAAAAACCTCCTGGGTAACCTCCATGCACGCTTCCTGATCGCGAAGCACATTCCATGCCGATTGATACATCGATCGCCAGTAACGGTTATAAAGTTCACTGAATGCACCGCGATCATCCTCCCCCAAGCGGGCAAGTAATTCCAGATCAGAAGGCGGGGTATAAACTGACATGCTGGCGTAATTTACAAAAAATTGATATTAAATTAAAATTGATAATAGCCAATATTATAATTATTCTATTATGGCATAACTGTGTTTAATTGAATATCGGGCCAACTCTGAGTTCAAAGAAAATCAGGGACATTATTGACCTCGTGGCATAACTCCGCATTCTCATTGCATAACCCGGCGCAGGTCAGTGTTGGGAAAATCAAATTATTGTCCTTTCGAACGAGGAGAAACTACGCTTTTGAGCGATAGCGAAAAATCTTCTTCGTCAAGCAATAGTAAACATGCATGGTGAAGAAGATCTCTCGCTACGTTCGCGTTGACAAGTGGTTTTTCCAACACCTGTCATGTTTATACTCTAATAAGGTAATTGATTATTAATTCGGCAGAGGCTTTACCATAATATCTTTATAATATACCACGCTGCCCGGGTCATGGCCCTGTAATGCGAAAGTACCACTTGATATTGCACGGCCACCTGCATTTTCTTTACCTACATTTTCGGGTTCGGTGTACTCCACTACGGTTTTGCCGTTAATTTTGATGGTTACATTCTTCCCCTGAACCATAATGTACTCTTCGTACCATTCATTGTCTTTCACATAGGTTTCCTTTACGTCCTTAACGCCGTATAAACTTCCGGTTCGTCGCCAGTCGCTATGCGAATTATTCACCTGTACCTCATATCCTTTATCCGGAAAGCCTTCCTGCTGAAAAGCGGTATGAAAATAAATTCCGGAATTGGCATTCGGCTTGGTCATCACCTGTGCTTTAAATTCAAAGTTTTTGAAATTGGCATCGTTTACCGAACCGGCATAAAATAAATGCGAGATGGGGCCTGCAACTTTTATTGCACCGTTTTCTACGCTAAATGTTTGCGGGTTTTGGTTCTTTTTCCAGCCATTCAGCGTTTTTCCGTCAAATAGGCTGATCCAGCCATCCGATTTTTGTTTCTTTATACTGGAGCAGGATAATAACATTAGCGCAATGGCAACAGGTGCAATTAGTCTTTTCATTTGATTGATATTTTATGCAGTGAAAATAACGTTATTCATGTACAATTCCACACAGATGTTTTTATAGATGTTCAGCAGCATTCGCTTTGCCGTTTTTAACTCCGTTTCAGCTATCACCCACCCGTGCCTGCACAGGAGTTGAACCATTATGTTTCTTAAAAAAAGTAGTAAAATAGGCGGGTTCATCAAAACCGAGGCCGCCTGCTATCTGCGATATGCTCCAGTCAGTGTGTTTAAGCAGCGCGTTTGCTTCTTTCAATACACGTTCGGTAATATGGCTGGTTGTCGTTCGGCCGGTAGCTTCTTTAACCGCGCGATTAAGGTGATTGGTATGTACCGCCAAAGCCTGGGCATAATGGTGCGCCGCCGTCAATTTTAAGGATTGCTCGGGCGAATCGATAGGGAACTGTCTTTCCAGCAGATCAAGGAATAAGGCGGTTATCCGCTCGGAAGCGCTGTTACTTTTACTATCCGCGCTTACAGGGGCTTTTTTTAGCGCCTCATGCATCAGGATATGCAGGTAATTGCGCAGCAGATCGTACTTACCCGGATAATCGGAATTCATTTCTTCCATCATCTTTTTCATTAGTGCCGAAACAAATGTCAGCTGCATTTCGCTTAAAAAAACAATATGGCTGCTGCCTGTCTTAAAAAGGACATAATCCTGCAATGGGCTCTGGTGTTCCTGCTGTTCAATAAATGCCTGGGTAAAGAGGCAAAAACAACCTTCCTGCGGCCCGCCTCCTGATTCCCAGGCAGATGTAACAGAGGGGCTGGAAAAAACTAAAGCCGGGCGGTCAATGATTACCTCATTATCCGCGTAGATCATTTTACCTTTGCCAATCACCAAAGCGATCTTGTAAAAATCGCGCCTGCTAAACGGGGTCCGGGTTTTGCATGGCTTCCGCAGAAAAACATTGAAATGCCCCTGCCCGGTATTGTCCTCCGAAAAAATAGCCTGATTAGGCACCGGGTGCCGCTTATAAAACTCCTCTAATGTTTCCAGATGCTGCATTAGGCAAAGTTAAGGTATTTGATTATTATAACACAAATTACATTTATCTGATTATTCGTAAGTTTCATGTTTGATTTTTATAAATTTCCGCTTGAATAGTATAAGTGACCGGTATCTGAACGAGCCTACATTTGCGGTATGGAAACCGGCTTTCGAAAATGGATCATTGTGGTCACCATTATTACTTCAACGATCATCGAACTGATCGATACCACCATTGTTAACGTATCAATCAATACCATGAGCGGCAACCTCGGCGCTTCACTGGAAGATACTGCCTGGGTTATTACCTCTTATGCCATCGCTAATGTGATCATCATCCCGATGACCAGTTTTTTGGCTGATAAAATAGGGCGCAAGCAGTATTATATCGGTTCTATCTTATTGTTTACGCTGGCATCTGCCTTTTGCGGTTTTTCGCATAATTTATGGGAACTGGTGGCCTTCCGTTTTTTACAGGGCATTGGCGGCGGCGCTTTATTATCCACTTCCCAATCTATCTTGTTTGAAACCTTCCCCCCAAAAGAACGCGCTACCGCGAGCGGCATCTTCAGCCTGGGTATTATTATTGGCCCGTCAATAGGGCCGGTAATGGGTGGTTACATTGTTGATAATTTATCCTGGCAATGGATTTTTTACGTTAACATCCCTATCGGACTGTTGGCTGCACTCCTATCTTACATCTACCTCAAGCCAACAAAAAGATCAGACGATGGCAGATCTATTGACTGGCTGGGAATATTTCTTTTGGCAGTGGGTGTTGGCACCTTGCAGATCGTGCTGGAGCGCGGGCAAACGGATGACTGGTTCGCGGCCAATTATATCATTGTATTAACTATTGTTTCTGTACTGGCTTTAAGCCTCTTGGTTTGGTGGCAATTAAAAACGCCCAACCCGGTGATCAATCTACGGGTACTAAAAAGCGCCACATTGTCTATTTCCGCTATCATGACGTTTGTACTGGGTTTTGGCTTATTTAGCGCGGTATTCGTATTTCCGTTGTACGCACAGCGCATTATCGGCTACTCGGCCTTTCAAACAGGTACAATGCTTTTGCCGGGCACGCTGATGGCGGCTATGATCTCACCTTTTTTGGGCAAGATGCTGCAAAGTGGCGTGCGCCCGCAATATCTGATCATTTTGGGTTTTGGCATGTCGGCAATCTTCGGTTATATGATGTCAAAATCAAACTTGCAAACCGGGGGCGCTTACTTTTTTATTCCTTTAATATTTCGCGGATTGGGTGCTGCCTTGCTGATCGTTCCGCTTACCGCGCTGGCCGTATCTGAACTCAAACCTGCCGAGATTCCGCAGGGAGCCGCGCTCAACAATATGATGCGGCAAATGGGCGGCTCTTTCGGTATCGCTCTAATCAATACCTACATCGCGCATCGCGAAGCTGCAAACCGTACAGCACTGATAGTACATGTAACGGCAAGCGATCCTTTAACCATTCAGCGCCAGCAATCATTTATCAGTAACTTGATGGCACATGGGGCAACCTATTTGCGTGCCTTGCAGCAATCCCTTGGGGCGTTGGAAAATATTGTTGTTCGTCAAACTTTTTTACTGAGTTATATGGACGCGTTCTTCTTGTTGGCTATCCTGAACGCCTGTTGCATTCCGCTGGTTATACTCACCATTAAGAAAAGGGCTGCCGTAAAAGCCGGCAAGGTGGAAATACCGGATGCACACTAATCAGGCAGACTGAGCGATTCACCGGGCATTCACAATTAATTTTGAAAAGTTTACATTTCGCTGCTTGAATGTTATCGTTTTCTGCCTGAACTTGCACACATGGAAATCGGTATAGATAGTTTTGCATCTGCCCTCTATGGTTCAAATGCGCTTACGCCCGTGGCGGCGATGGAACAGTTACTGGAACGCATCGCTTTGGCTGATAAGGTCGGGCTGCACGTTTTTGGTATTGGTGAACACCATAAAAAGTCTTTCCTCGATTCGTCAACCGCGGTAATTTTGGCTGCGGCCGCTGCACAAACTAAAAACATCAGGCTAACCAGCGCCGTTACGGTACTCAGCGCGGCCGATCCGGTTCGGGTGTTTCAAAGCTTCGCCACACTCGATCTCATCTCTAAAGGCCGGGCCGAAATGGTAGTTGGCCGGGGTTCTTCTGTAGAAGCTTATCCCCTGTTCGGTTTTGATCTGAATGATTATGATGCTTTGTTCAGGGAAAAGCTGGATCTGTTGTTAAAGATTCGTGATGAGGAATTTGTTACCTGGCGCGGTAAGTTCCGTGCAGCGCTGGATAACCAACCGGTTTACCCAAGGCCGGTACAGGAAAAAATGCCCATCTGGCTGGGTGTGGGTGGCACGCCGGAATCGTTCGCGCGGGCCGGCACATTGGGTTTACCTTTAATGGTTGCCATTATTGGCGGAAACACACGCCGTTTCAAGCCACTGGTTGATTTGTACCGGGAAGCCGGTGAGCGCGCGGGTTTTACAGCAGACCAACTAAAAGTGGGCCTCCATTCGCCGGGTTTTGTAAGCGATGATAATGAAAAAGCCGTTGCTGAATATTACCCCGGCTATGCCGAACTTTGGACCAGGCTGGGACGCGAGCGTGGCTGGCCACCTGTAACCCGGCAGCAATTCGACCAGCTCGTAGGCCCTGAGGGAGTGCTGGTTGTGGGCGGACCTGAACACGTAGCAGAAAAGCTACTGCACCATAGTGAAGCGTTGGGCGGTGTAGACCGGTTCACCTTCCAGATGGACAATGCCGGGCTGACACATGAGCAACTGATGCGTTCAATCCAACTCATCGGCGAAAAGGTTATCCCGCTGGTAAATTCTGCTAAATAATTATCTAACTGCGGAAAACTATATATGATCCCCACTTAAGGTCATAGCCGTCAACTTAAGGATTGATCAATAAAATACTCGCTTGAGAGAGTAAATATTACAGCGCTATATCGACTCACTCCGCAAGCGAAAAGAAGGATTTTATATTGGGGGAATTTCTTCCAAGCCCTATTTACGGCAAAGCCGCAGAAAGAGAGAGCGAAGAGTGAGTAACTATGTAATATTTTAGTTGATTTACATTGTCCTTTAATGTTGAAAAGTCAACATTAATAAAACAACCAATAAAAGCAGCCCCTACCCACATTTATGCAAATGTGCTGCTTATTAATGGCATGCCCGACAATTACCTATTTAAATAAATGTTAAATATTTTTACCAAAGTGAAAGAATATCAAATAATTAACCGTACCTTGCAAGCTTATTAATATTATTATAATGCAACAAGGAACAGTAAAATTTTTTAATGAAGCAAAAGGTTTCGGATTTATCACACCAAGTAATGGTGGAAGCGAGATCTTTGTTCATGTTACCGGTCTGATTGACAATATTCGCGAGAATAATGAAGTTAGTTATGACGTTGAAGAAGGCCGTAAAGGACCGAACGCAATTAATGTAAAAATAGCTTAATACACTATATAGTCATTTGGGGCATCTTCCTTTCAGGGAAGATGCTTTTTTTATAAATTATTTCCGCATCAAATTTAACAATTAACGTTTGATGTTACACTTAAACTAATATATGGGTAGATCCACAGAGACATTCACTAAAAAAGAGCGTGAAAAGAAAAAGCTCAAGAAACAAAAAGATAAGCAAGAAAAAGCCAACGACCGTAAATCTCAAGCGGTTAAAGGAAAAGGCTTGGAAGACATGATGGCTTATGTTGATGCCAACGGCAATATTACTTCTGTACGCCAGGAACTGGGCAACAGGCAAAATGTTTTAGCCGAAGATATCCAGATAGGTACGCCTAAACAGGAAGACATCGAAGTTGAAACGGTAAGAAATGGCATCCTGAATCATTTCAATGATTCAAAAGGATATGGCTTTATAAGAGATGTAAAAACGCAGGAAAGTGTTTTTGTTCATATTAACGCGATGACTGAAGAGATCAACCTGAACGACAAAGTTAACTTTGAAGTTGAACAGGGGCAAAAAGGGCTTACCGCCGTTAAGGTTAAAAAAGGCCATATTTAAGCGCATACCTATTCAATTTCATAGAAAGATAATTATGGATAACAACAAACAAACAGCGCAATACAAAGCCACAGAATATATCTATGAGTTAGGTAATGCTTCTGTGGAAAATGGCTTTAAGGCAGATGAACACTGGGAAGTGAAGATGGTTACCGCGAACGAGAAAAAAACACTTGAAAAGCAGTATTACCCGATCATTGTTTCCGTAATGGAAACTGATTTATTGGCCGCTACCTTCCAATTGGTTAAAACCAGGCTCAAACAAAAAATTGAAGAGGCACCTGTTCCAACCGATCGTTTCGCACCCAAACCCGAATACCGGTATATGATAGCCTTCAATCAAAACAGGCAGCGCAGATAAATTTCAGCATTGAATATAGGGCATTAAAATCGCCCTTTATTCTTCTTTCTCCCCCAGATTCTAACCAACCAAATTATCATAAACATCAACACAAAAGCCTTTAAAACAAGTGGCTAATAATTGCTATGTAATTTTATTTGTGTGGAAAAACCCGAACATCTGTATTGGCAGTAATAGCATGGCCGAGCAGTACCAAAGCCTCAGCTCTCAACGAGGGGTCGCCCTTGGTCATGGTATTTAAAAGCGCTCGCTTTTTCCGGAGATACTTTTCTTTTTTTTCGGTACTTTCATACAGGAGCGCCCAATTGATATTATAGATCAGATCGGCGTATTTAACCGTCTGCGCATCGGGGCTAATATGGCCCAGCCGCTCCGCTTCCTTCCGCTTTCGTTCTGCCTTGCTTAGATCAGGATATGTCTTTTTTGTGAATTTGTCTGTAAGCTCTGTAACACTATCGGTGATATGAACCACTTCTGCCTCCCCATATCCAAAGCCGGCCAGCACAATCATTAACTGCCCCGCGCTGATCTTTGTTTCTTCAAACAGATCGTGGCACAAACCTATTTCATAACCGAGCAAGGTTTTATTTCCTGCTTTTTCCGCTACAAATTCAAGGTGTTCAAAATATGGTTTGTTGGTATATTTGATCAACTGACCCGCATGCTGCTGTCTAACCCATTCCCTGAGCTGTTCTCTATCCACCATCAATCCTTTTTATCAGACGCTTTCACACAATTGGGCACTGTCTTACCGTCCTTCTTTTTAGTACCTTCTTTGTGGTAACCAGACCAGCAGGGGTCCTTCTTAGTTTTTTTTGCCATGATGTATGGATTATATGCCTGAATGATTCAATTATTGTTCCAAAAAACTAAAGCCCCCTCCTCCTTTAGCTGCCAATAAGTGTTACTGATGCCATCGGTGCTCGCGAAATCACTGGATCACAGGACAACACAAAAACTTTTCATTACGGATGAATTCCTCTGCTATCCAGTTTTAATTTTTGCAGATCCTGGCCATAGCGATTCAAATATTCAGCGTTAACCTCCGTGGCAAAAGTTTGCTCCTGATGCTTCTTTTGCGATTCTATCCGCCTCGACTGCAGGATAACGATTAAGATCTTCATCTCTTCGGACATTTTGGCCCTGGCCACAACATCGTGGTTTACAGCAGGCAGCGCAGCTAAAGCGGCAGCAGTTTTTTTACGTACCACTGCTACAGCGGCCTTATCCGGTAAGCCGACATATTGGTTAGCGGCCATCCAGCTCAATACCTGGTAGGCGGTCATAATATCCCCGGCATCGTTGTTCTTTAAATCTTAGCCCTTTGTAATTGTATTAAACGCGGCATCAAAATCATATTGCATAAAGGCTTGCCGGGCTTCGGGAATCTTCATCCGGGTTGTAAGGCTTTCCACTACCTGTTGTTTTACCTTCGCGTTTGGCCGGTAAGTAAGATGATAATTACCCGGAACGCCGTCATTTTCTTTGAGGTAATAATTTTTGGCGACCAGCTTATTAATGTGCCCATACATGTAAGCGTTGGTAAAGGAAGTGTTGTTTTCGATATAAGTGGACAGCATGTCCTGTGCGTGCGCCTGTTGTAACATTAGCGCCGACAATAAGAGCAGGATGCTTTTTTTCATCATAGCCGGTATTGTTCTTATACTTAGCTAATAAGCACCACAATTAGTTAATTGTTTTAACGCAAACTAAAATCCGCCTACCTTGTTCTTTTTCAATGCGTTGCTTGCTGCCCATATTTATTTGTACATTGATCGTCATCGTTGGTTGTAGCGAGCGGAAAGATCCTAATCAGAAAATGCGACTATCCGAAACGCGCGATACGCTGCCTGCGGCCATACCCGATAGTGCCGGTCATTTTACCAAAGTAGCTACAGGAGCTTTGCAGCCTTTACAACTGGTAGCGTTTGCACAAAAGCTCAAGGGCACACCTTATAAATACGCATCTACAGATCCTGCTAAAGGCTTGGACTGTTCGGGTTTCATCACTTATGTTTTTAATAATTTCGGTATAATAGTTCCCAGGCGGTCATATGATTTCACAAACGTTAAGCACGAAGTAAATATCAGGGATGCCCTACCCGGCGACCTGATATTATTTACCGGTACCGACGAGCGAGATAAAGACGTTGGCCACATGGGCATTGTTGTGCTGAATAATGCAGATTCTACTGTGTTTATCCATTCCACTTCGGGGCATCATAACAAAGGGGTTGTAGAAACACCTTTGAATGCCTACTATCAAAAACGTTATGTGAAGACGGTAAGGCTTTTTAATAAATAGATAATCGGAACCGCCTATAGCATTGCGGTTCCGATTATATTCTTTAGGCCTGCTCGTATCGTGCTTTAAATTCTTCCGCGAATTGCGCAAGCTTCACCTGGCCTGTCACCAGAGCGCCGGAAGCGAAAAAATCACGTGTGATCAAACCTGCTTTTACACCTTGCCCAAGTTCGGTTATCAGGCCGGCTAATTCCGGGGGCAGCCCTGCCGACAGCATACCTTGTTTTAGTTGCTCATCGGGGATGTTTGTCCAGGTTAAATCAGGCTTGTCGATCAGCGGACCAAACAAGGCCGCGATATCATTTCCGGTCGAGATATCGCTAACCACATATTTTACCTCGAAACCGTTGCCCCCGGCTTGCAATTCATTAGCTATAGCGGTCGAAAGATCTTCGTGATGAGTTAGCGCCAAACGCTCATCACCACTATAATTACTGCCAAACAGGTTAATGTTTTTTATGAGCGGAATATCCCTGAAAAAGTTGACATAGAAAAACCCTGACCGTAAAACGGTAACATTTACATCGTTCAGCTCACGGAAGATCTGCTCTACACGGTGCGTGCCCTGTACCGGCCCGATTCCTTTTTCAGCATCGGCACCCACGCTGCTAAGCAACACCACACGGGGCACGCCTACGGTACGGATAGCCTCTGCATAAGCATGCCCGGCATCTGCTATGTTTTGGATCAGGTTAGTCGCACCCATAGATGGTGGCATCATGGTGTAAACCGCATCCGCGTTTTTAAACGTTTCGGTTAAGAAATTAACATCGCTGATTGAACCTACAGCGGGTTTAGCGCCTAAAGCTTCAATTTCGGCCAGGCGATCTGCTTTGGTAGTAATAACGGTTACCTGGTGCCCTGCGGCAACCAGTTTTTTTACTAAGGGTTTGGCTACATTACCTAATGAGCCGGTTGTTGTAATTTTCATTTTTGATGTTTTTAAGTGTTGATGAAACTGCCTTAAACTGACGGCTTCGTTTTGTTATCTGTTTTATGGTAAATGATCAGTCCAGTACGGGGTAATCGGTGTAGCCATGTCCACCTGGGGTATACAAGGTCATGTAATCGACTTCGTTAAGTGATTCGTTTTTTTCCAGCCGTTCGATAAAATCCGGGTTAGCCAAAAAGCTCCTGCCAAAAGCCACCAGGTCCGCCTGCCCTTCCTGCAACTTCGCTTCTGCCGTTTCTGCGGTCAATCCGTTACAGTAAATCAGGGTATTCGAGAAGGTGTTACGTATTCCCCGGTGTGTTTTCTCCGGAATAGCCGGACTGTTGGAAATATGCAGATAAGCGATACCTAAGCGGTTCAATTCGCCGGCAAGGTGAACGTAAGTTTGATGCACCTCAGCTTCATCATAAGCGGGCATATCGCTCAATGTAGAAAATGGCGAAATACGCAGCCCAACCTTATCTGCGCCAATGGCACCGGCAATTTTTTCCGCTATTTCTACTGTTAACCGGCTGCGGTTTTCTATGCTTCCGCCATAATTATCAGACCGGTTATTGATATGGGGATTTAAGGATTGTTCGAGCAGGTAACCATTTGCGCCGTGCAACTCCACGCCGTCGAACCCTGCTTTAACGGCATTTTCCGCGGCTTTAACAAAATCTTTTATTACGCTTTGTATACCTTGTGCATCCAGTGTTACAGGCACCGAATGTTCCTGCAAGCCTGCACTATCTGTAAATATTTCTCCGGCTGCTTTAATATCAGATAAACCTACGGGCTGATAACCTTCCGGTAAATTGGCTACATGAGCTACCCTGCCGGTATGCATCAGTTGCAAAAAGATCTTTGATCCGCCTTCGTGCACCGCCTGCGTCACCGCTTTCCAGCCTTCCACCTGCTCATCAGAAAAAATACCGGGAATACGTGGGTACCCTAAGCCCTCCGGACTTGGTGATGTACCTTCGGTAACGATGAGACCGGCGCCGGAACGCTGTTTGTAATAAGCGGCCATCAGGTTGTTAGGGATATTATTCAAGGCCCTGCTACGGGTCATGGGTGCCATTACTACATGGTTCTTTAATTGTAGCTTGCCTTTGGCATATGGCGTAAGTAATTTTTTCATTGCTGTGTATCTTATTTGTACATAGCAAAGTTGCGGGTATAGCGGGTGCTATAATAGCGCAAAAAGGCACAAAAATAGTCCTATACGACAGGCTATAAATGGAGATTATAGTTAAAACAACTAAGAGGAAGAAGAAAAGCGTTTCGGTTTTAGGCCGTAATGCTTTTCAAAGAGCCTGCTAAAGTGGCTGAGATTAGTAAAACCCAGTTCATATCCTACCTCGGCCACAGAACGCCTGCCCTGCTTTAAAAGAAATGCCGCTTCCTCCATCCTCGCCTGCTGAAAATAATTATAGATGCTGCTACCAAAGGTTTGCTTAAAAAGCTGCTTTAGTTTGGTTTCGCTCATGGCTGCGATGTGTGCCAGTTCACCCAACACAGGGGGCACGCTAAGGTCGCCGAGAATCTCGTTACGGATATGCAGCAATCTTTCCGCGTCGGCGCTATTGATATTTTGATGCGTGGTGCTTTCACGCTTGGAGAGCTGGTGAAAAAGCACATAGAGCAACTCCTGCACTTTGATCTGCATATAAAAATGGCTTAAGCTGTCGTCCATATTCAGGCTTGCCATGTTTTTAAGTAGCAGTTTTGTTTCTGCAGTCATACTTTCAAAAAACAGAAAAGAGTTACCGCTGCTGGTAATGGTTTGCAGTATGGTATTGGGCTTGCGTAACGTTAACATCGATTTTAACCGGGGTACCATCACCCCGATCACCACGTAACTAATTTTGTGCTTTGCAGGAAAACGGATAGTTGAGCTAAGATCGTTAGAGGTTACCTGAACGGCCGAATCATCCCGTTGCGAAAACAACACATTTGGGTTGTTGTCAAAAGCGATTTCCAGCGACTGCTCATTGCTGTAAAAAAAGATAGTGATCAGGTCATTGCCACCTTCGAAACAATTCCGTTTAATAATAAGGTCTTCTTTAAGCGTATAATGATGCAACGTGATCTTAAAGTCTGTCCCAAAAGCAAGTCTGCGGATATACCCTTGCCCCAAAGCTTCGGGTATCAACATTGTATCATTATCTACAGGCACACCTACATGGCGTGCGAACTGCGTAAGAAAATCAAAATCGGCTGTTGCTGAAAAACTGAATATCATTACACGAATTTATTCGGGATTTATGATGGCAATGTACAACTATGATCCGTTATATTTAAAACAGACGGATGAGCCGATACCGACGAAAACATACAGCTGCAGTCACCTCCAACCCATGGTACAACTGTCAGATCATATTAATCTCACTCCAGCAAAGCGGCCACCCTGGCAGAAAAATCGGCATTATCAAAAGGTTTATAAATTACCTCATCTGCACCGTAATTTCCTAAAGAAGTAAGCACATTCGGATAACCCGAGACAATCACCACCGGAATTTGCCGGGTCAACGGGTTGCACTTCAACTGGCTGCAATACTCACCACCATTGATCACTTCAAGTATATAATCAGTGATCACCAGGTCCGGTTGCTGTTCCAGTACGGTACGGACAATATCATCCGCTCCCGCAATACCGCTAACCTTATATCCATCCTTTTCCAATATCGCTGTCATGATCTCCATCATATCAGTATCGTCTTCAATAATCAACAAATGTTTATTTTGAGCCATGCCTGTAATTGTTCCGTCTCGCATAGCAAAAACCGTGCGAAACTTCTCATACGATAACACAGGCAACTCCATTTTGTGAGTTGAACTTGGAATCCAAAATAGCTGCGACTGTAACAAGATGACTACTTACTGACCCTCACAGCAATCTATCCCCCCTTTTACTTTACAAAAAAGCTACCCTTAGCATTCAGTAAACCCTCGGATTGCGCATCTATGCTAATATTCCCTGTTGTTTTACCAGCCTGAATAATTAACTGGCAGTGGCCATTAAATAGTTTCCGTTTCCAGTTGCCATCGGCACATTTATCATCTTCGTGGCTGCTTGGGTCGCCGTTGCCAACGCCTATAATTTTCGCGTCGCCGGTTAAGTTAAATTTAACCAGGCTCATCGCATCCGGCACTTCAAGTCCATTTTTATCTAACACACTTACATTAACTACTACCGCATCCCTTCCGTCAGCCGTCAGCACTTTTTTTGATGGCGATAATTTTAGCTGGTATGGGGCTGCCGTTGTTTTTACCTCGCTTGTTATCTTTTTGCCGCCCCTGTAGGCAACTGCCTTTAGTGTACCGGCCTGGTAAGGCACATCCCATTCCAGATGGCTATTACGTTTCATCACCTTTTTACCAAGGCTTTTACCGTTCAGGTAAAGCTCCACATTATCTGCATTGGAGTTCACCCATACGTTGATCTTTTGTCCTTCTTTACCCTTCCAGTTCCAGTGCGGTGAAATGTGCAGTACATCTTCGCCCTTCCACCACGATTGATAGTAGTAATAAATATTCTTTGGAAAGCCACACACGTCCATCATCCCGAAATGCGAACTGATGTTGGGCCATTTATAAGGCGTTGGTTCACCGCGATAATCAAAGCCGGTCCAGATGAAACCGCCCAGCCAATAATCGTTTTCGGCTGCTAAAGGCCACCATTCTTCGGCCTTGCTGGCCCACCATGGCGCGGTAATATCCTGATCGGGCAGGTAGGCGTTCACGGTATCCTTTAAATAAATGCCCCTTGTAGTAACGGTGCTTCCCATTTCGGTACCTATAATAGGTTGCTGCGGATGGTCTTTATGGTAAGCTTCAACAGCAAATTGCCTGTAATTGAAACCCCGTACCGGGATAACTTCATTTACTCCGGTAAATACATTGGCCAAATCAGCAGCATAAGTGCCGGTTCGTGTAGGGTCGAGTTGTTTTTGTTTGGCAAGCAAGGTTTGCGCGATCCGCTTACCGTAACCATTGGTTTGCGCGTAACCTTCCTCATTCCCTATCGACCATAAAAATACGCTGGCATGGTTCCTGTCCCTTTTTAGCAAACGCTCAAACTGATCCATATATTCGGCACTGCTGTTCAGCAAACGCTGCTCATCAAGTACCAGCATCCCTAAACTATCGCAGGCATCAAGCAATTCGGGAGTGGGCGCATGATGACTTGCACGATACGCGTTAGCCCCCATTTGCTTTAATAAACCAACACGGTAATATTGTAAATAATCGGGCAATGCGCTTCCTAAACCGGCATGATCCTGGTGATTATTGGTACCTTTTATTTTGATGTGCTTACCATTAAGGAACACGCCATTCGGCCTGATATCTACAGTGCGAACACCAAAGCGAATATCTTTTTCATCGGCAACTGCATTATTTATCGTAACAACCGGCACAATATGGTACAAATAAGGTTGCTCTATAGACCATAGCATAGGATTATTGAGCTCTACCTGCTGCTTTACCGCAACGGCTTCGCCATTAAGTACATCTATTTGTTGTGCTGATGTTTGAGCGATAGTTTTACCTTCCCTGTTTTTTATCAGCGCATAAAAACCGGCTTTTGCAGGCTTAAGACCTTCGTTTTTTATACTAGCTTCAATATTTATGGTGGCTTTAGCACCATTTACCTGTGTGTATACAAAAGCATCATCGGCTATATGTACGTTATTGTAAGTGTTAAGCCAAACGTTACGGTATATACCGGCACCTTCGTAAAACCACCCCTCTGATTGCGTGGCATCAGCTCTCACAACCAATACATTTTCTTTGTTGAAGTTAACGTAATCGGTAATATCGGCTGTAAAACTTACATAGCCGCTTTGGTTGGCAGCAATATAAAACCCGTTCAGCCAAACTTTGGCATCCCTAAAAACACCATCAAACGTAATACTGAAACGTTTACCCGAATCGGCCGCGGCAATTTTAAACTTTTTACGGTACCATCCTATGCTATTTTCCGGGAACAAGCCTCCTATCGCTTTATAACCATGATCCTTCAGATCGTCGTTATCCTTATAAGCAAAGGGTAATTCTACAGCCCAATCATGCGGTAACTGAACTTTACGCCAGGCCGAATCAGCAAAATCGACAGCTATAGCGGTCTTTTCGGCCTTGCCGGTTTTAGCAAAAATATTGGCTATACCGTAATTGAAATCTTTAGTAGCATCGGCTGCATGGCCCAAATGAAACTTCCAGTCGTTGTTAAATAGTTCACGTTTCCGGTTTTGCTGCGCAAAGCATGATAACGAAAAAAGCAGTGTAATGATGCAGGTTAAACTGCGCAGTAAATAGTTCATCAATGTTTAATTATTTATTTAAGCGGATATCTTCAACAGCAATCGAATACTCTTTTTTGGCATCGCCACTAAGTATAAGCTGTACTTTTTCAATATTCTTAAGCTCAAGCGACTGCTTACCCTCATAGCCAAATGTTAATGCCTGAAAACCGGGATAAGGGCGCGGCAATAACACATATTTATCACGGCTGAAAGTATTCAACGGCACTGTAATACTACCATTGTTAAGCTCAACCCTGGCGCTGTAGGCATTGGCATCAGCATCAATAAGGATGATTTTGGCAGGCATAACATTAGTCGATTCCGCTTTTATGCTGATGCTTTTAAACTGACCGGGGTTTTGTACCGTTAGCTTATCTTTTACAAAAAGTTCCAGCCCGCCGTTGAGGTTAGTGGAAGATGGCTTATGTGTAATTTTTAATAAGGTATTTCCATTGGCACCTTTTACATATTCGTAGCTGTCGCCTTTCCAATCGGGCGAGTAAACAGTAACCGTTTTACGGTCGGCAGCGGCATTATATAAACTGAGGCTGCCATCCGCCGACACATCCTGAGCTTTATTGCTATTATTCGTCGGCGTAACGTTATCTTCACCCTTCACATCGGGCGCTTCGTATTCGGCCAAACCGATATAACCGATCATTAATTTGCTATCAACAGGTTTTAGATTGCCCTTTTGCAACATGTATGTCCCCGGTGATATAGTAAAGCTGTTTGCCGATGCATTGGTATGATAGCTGTTCCCTTTATTTAGTGCCGCCACCTTAAAAGAGCTACCCAAACCCGACAGGTTGATAATTATCTGATGGCTGGCATTAACAATGCCGGTAACCTTTTTATCTAAAGATGTTTGCTCAAACGGATCGCTTATTTTAACGGCATCAGGCATCACCTCCAATCGCCAGCTACCATTTGGCAGCTTATCCAGGAAATACGCGCCTTTACCGTCGTACTTCACTACCGGCGAGGAACCCACACCTGCTATATGCTGTAATGCAGAAACGTTCACCGGGATTGTAGATGTATTGTTAGAATAATAAAATTCCGCTTTGGTATTCATTTCGCTAAGCTGTTGTTTATAGCTTACCCGGAACGCTCCGAAAATGGTATCGGCAGGGTAAGTACCGTAAGATTTAAATGCCGGGATTGTCCTAAAAGCTTTACCCGCTATCAGTAAACTTATCGCCTTTGATGGGGTATAAATTAAATTAAGGTAATGGGTTTGATACTCTGTGTTGGCAAAGGCCGTACCCAGCGGATCGTAAGCGAATTGTGTAGCCCATTGAAAGCCTGTCTTTTTAAAGCTGCGTGCCATGGCCGGGTACATATATGGCTGCATTACATCGCCCGCGTCAAACTCATACACCATGCGGGCCTTATTTTTAAACTGTGGAATGGTATCAAACGGAATTACATAATTATCTACCTGCGGCAGCAAATTCCCCTTTTGTTCGTGTCCCGATACCAGCCCTGTTGGGTACCATTGAAAACTGAAACCGTTCACTTTTGATTTAGCCACGGCATCAGCATACCAGGGCGATTCGCTGATATTATAAAATACAGGTTTGTTCCATCCCGTACTTTTTATAGCGGCCATCATGCGGTTAATGTATTCTGTCGCGCGTTCTTTTGGCCCGCTGTGGTGCGGCTCGTTATTTATTTCGGTAGCAATTACAAAGGCATCTGCCGTGTACGTTTTTTTAGTATACGGATTAACGTGTTTAAAAAACTGTTGCAAATAACGTTCCTGCGCTTTAAAGGCTTTTTCGTTCACCACGGCGGCATCCTTACCATATATATCGCTGAAACTGCCGGTATGTTCATCCTTATCCGGGTAGCCGTTACCCCAGAAAGCAATTGGCGTGATAATGATGCGGATACCGCGCTGCTCCAGTTTTGATAACAGGTAATCAAATAAACGCAGGTGTTCATTCTGTTTTAAATTACCCAACGAATCGGTGATCTCGGTATCCCAAACGTGTACCCTGAAAGCATTGATGCCTAAACGGGCCAAATGGTAAACATCGCGGTCAATAGCCTGCTCAATATTGATGTTTTGCGTTTTGTGCGAACGGTAGCCATAGGCAAATGGCAATGTATAATTAACACCGAAATAGCTGCCTTCACTCTTGTCTTTGCTTAGCCTGATGAAGCCTTTGCCGTCAACATAAATTTCATTTGCATTTCTACCTTGCTGAGCATAAGTAAAACACGGAACGGAAAACAAAACGACTAATATTAAAACAGTTATCTTCATTGATATAGTTTGTTATTTCACTAAAAAAGCATCCAGCGCGATGGTTGGTTTTCCATCGGTATCAAACGCGCCTAATTTATAGCCTTGCCAATCGTTAAAAGCCTGTGGCTCCCAATAGAACACACCTAAACCCTTGGCGCCAGCCACACTGTTGGTTTTTGCTATAATATCCGTTAAAAAAGCTTTGGATGCAGCGGCTTCTGTAGCGGGCATACCTACTTCACACAGCATTACCTCGCTGCCATAACGTGTTACCATATCATTCATGTTAGCCAGGCACTGTACATTAAGCGTTTGCCAGGTTGCAGATGTTGGGTATAAAGACATGCCTATAATATCCCAATTGGCGCCATTGGCTTTTAAGCCATCAAACATCCACCTGAATAAGGTATTATCGTACCCGTTTGACACGTGCACAATTACTTTACTCGTACTGCTTACCGCTTTTACAGCCGTATAACCTGCCTGCACCAATTCGGCGTAGTTTTTCATGTTTACCGAAGCTTTGCCATCTTCCCATAACATACCGTCGTTGGTTTCATTACCCACCTGTACCCATTCAGGCGTAATGCTTTTAGCCTTCAAGGCGTTCATAACGGTTACGGTATAATCATGCACGGTAGTTTTCAACGTAGCAAAATCCAGTGACGCCCAGGCAGCCGGCTTGGTTTGATTAGCGGGATCGGCCCATACATCGCTATAGTGAATATCCAGCATGATACGGAAACCCATTTCTTTGGCACGCACCGCTTTGGCTACCATATCGGCAGTATTACACCAGCCGCTTGCCGGGTTAACCCATACACGCAGGCGTATGGAGTTCATGCCTTTATCTTTCATTATCTGCAACAGATCTTGCTCGGTACCGGCATTGTTTTTAAACTTTACTCCGGCAGCTTCCATTTCAGTTACCCAACTTACATCGGCACCCTTTGCAAAGTTTGCATTCAATGGTACATCCGGAAAATCAGGGGCCGTAATATCTTTAGTGCAACTGCTTGTTAAGGCAGCGCATATAACGGCCGTATATATAAATATCTTCTTCATTATCAGTTAGTTTTTGGTGATGGTATAGCTATAGTTCCCCGGAATACCCAATTTTAAAATAATAGTATAATTGCCGGATGCGGCAACTTTAATATCGGCCCCGTTCAATTTCAGGAAACCATTGGCAGGTGCGTTGTCGCCGTAATTAATGGCCCAATCGTGATTAGCCCTGAATTTTACTGATTTACCTGCCACTAAAGCAGCTGTTACTCTCCATTCTTTATCAGCTACATTAAAACTCATATCGGTATCAACATCCCAGCCGCCCGGTGTGGCATCGCCTACAATACTGAAACTCGTTTTAGTTGCCGACCAGGCATTGGTATTTGTATTGGCAGTCAATAAATAATACCCGGTTGACGGAACAAACAAGTTACCACTGGCCGAGCTGCTAAAGGTGCCCCCTGCCCAGCTATCAGTATTGGTACTGCTTGCCCATCCGTAAGTGGTAGTCCAGTTTACATCACTGGTGTATTTGAATATCAGGTTGGCTGCATCGCCAAAATACACATAGCCCTCGTAGTATTTGTCATCCTTTACAGATGCTAACTTTTCGGCCGTAGCCGGCGACCAGCCCTGGTAAGCGGCAGGCACATACAACGAAGGATAATTAACGATAACCGCGTAAGGCTTAACCGCGAAACTTAACACGTTTGAATACAACGTATCAATGTTAGTGCGCAATTCCGACTTTACCCTTACCTCCAACTCACCGGCTACGCCGGGTGTAAAGCCCATCAGTACTAAAGCGTTGTTAAGATCGCCTACCGTCAATTTCTGTACAAGCGCTGCCGAAGCATCAATGGCGTAATCTTTAGGTGAGGCAAAGTTGTTCCCCTTTTTATCCATTTGCAGGGTGTACTGTATCGCGGCATTGTAGCCATAATTAGCTTTATCCCAGCTAAAGGTTACCGCGTCTTCAGCTGCTTTTTCCTCGCTCAATTCAACAGTTGTGCCGCTGGCTTTTAGTGTTGCCGGGGTACCGATGTTAGATGTAACTTCAGTAGCATCCTTTTTACAACCCTGTAGAACAAAGAGTACCGCAACGGCACTCCATATTATCTTTTTTATATCGATTTTCATTTTTATTACGATTAATAACCTGTGTTTTGCACCAGGTTAGGGTTAGCAATAATATCTGTTGATGGTAATGGGAATAAGGCCCTGTAGGCTTCTACCCCTTTACCGGTTTTCGCGCCACCTTTCCATGGCCACAGGTAATTGTCGCCGGTAAACCTGCCGTACCTGATGAGGTCGCTGCGCCTGAAACCTTCCCAGTATAATTCGCGGCCGCGTTCATCCAGCACATCGTTTACCGTGTAAGAGCTGATATTGCCGTTTGCATTACCATAAGCACGGGCACGCAGCAAATTAAGGTATGATATAGCCGTGCTCTCGGTACCATCGCCGCCGCGTTTTACCGCTTCGGCATAAATAAGGTACATCTCTGCCAGGCGGAACAATGGGAAATCTGTTGATGTATAAACCCCGTTGGCTGATGCCGGTGTTGCACCTGTTGAAGTAATATTTTTGAACTTGGTAACCGCTAAACCATCGGTGTAAACGGTGATGTCGTCCATTTCAATTTTATCGCCTGCAAACATGGCACGCTTATCGGTATTGCCACTATAATCGGCAAAAAGCAACGGCAGGTTTTTGGTAGAGCGCATACCGCCCCATCCCCCGTTAGGCACACCAAACAATTTAGGATCGAGCGCGGCATTGATAGACGCGTTGATAAGATAGGTAGTACCCCCATAAGTTTGCGAGTTAACACCATCATAATTGATAGAAAAAATGGTTTCGGGATTATTCAGGTTGTTATCGCCCAAAAACAGATTACGGTAGTTGCTATGCAGTGAATAACCCGAGCCAATTACCTTTTGAGCATAGTTTGCGGCATCTGTATAGCGACCTTTGCCAGCACCCAGGTAAACTTCGGCGTTTAAATATAAACGTGCCAGCAAAGCCTGCGCGGCTGCCTGATCAGCACGGCCATATTCGTTTTGTTTTGAAGTTACCAGTAAGGGTTCGATAGCTTTCAGTTCGGTTTCGATGTAAGCAAACAGATCGGCCCGTTTTATTTGCGGCGGGATAAATTTACCTATAGGGTCGTTCTCGGTAACGAAAGGCGGGTTGCCAAACAGATCAAGCAATACCCAATATTGAAAGGCCCTTAAAAAACGAGCCTCGGCATTATAATGGCGAATGTTCTCCGCTTCGGCACCGGTGATATTACGACCGCTTATTTTAGCATCGGTTGATTCGCGGATGAACTCGTTGCAGGCCGTAATGTGATACATACTGCGGCTGTAAAGACCGCGTATCATTACGTTGGTCGATGTCCAGTTCATTACGTGAAAGTCCTGCAAACCCGGGTCATTCCAAACTATAGCGGCTTCATCGGTAGTGAGTTCCTGCAAATTCCAAAACAGGCGCAAAAAATCTGATGAGCCCTGGTCAATGCCGGCCACATCACCCACTGTAGCGTCGGGCCCGCCATTACCGGTAAGCGCAAAGCTGCCATATATTTTTGCCAATACCTGCTTATAACCGGCGGGTGTAGCGTAGGCAACATCGGCGGTTATTGCATTGGTTGGCACACGGTCAAGGTCTTTTTTACAACTGCTGATGAAAAGTATCAGTAGCAGCAACCCTGTTATATTTTTTAATGTTTTCATGTATTTATTTAAAAATCAAGGTTAAGGCCTAATACAAAAGTTCGCGGGCGGGGATAAAAGTTATTATCAATACCGCTGCTTATTTCCGGATCAAGACCCGTGTATTTAGTTACCACAAATACGTTTTGGCAGTTGGCATTTACGCGCAAACCTATTTTGCTTTGCGGCCCGAATATTTTACCCGCGTTATACCCTAAGCCAAGGTTATCCATCCGCAGGAAAGAAGCATTCTCTACATAGTAATCGCTCAGGTACTGGTTATTATCAAAGCCTGATTTAAAGATTTCCGAACTGGCATTACCCAAATAACCGGCCGGGTTAAGTATGTTACGTGTTACACCAATATTGGCTTTATTGTTATTGTAAACATAATTACCCAAATTGGCCCTTAACACGGTTGACAGCGACCATTTTTTGTAAGTAACCTGCGTGCTGAAACCCATAATTACTTTTGGCACGGCAGATTTAAAGCGGTAAAGATCTTTCTCATTGATCACGTTATCGCCGTTTAAGTCTTCATAAATACCTTCTTTAGGTTTACCGTTATTGTCATACACCTGTTTGTACAGGTAATACGAGTAGGTGTTGTAGCCAACTGAGTTAATTTGCACGGTATTACCTGTACCACCCGAAATACCGCCTGTTAAAGCACCCGGATAAGTAGGGTTTTCTACATTGGTTAGGTTGGTTATCTTGTTATCATTGTAGGTAAAGTTAAATCCTGCATCCCATTTAAAATCTTTATGCTGCACCGGTATAGCGTTAATGCTTAACTCAATCCCCTTATTTTCAATATTACCTACGTTGGTGGTAATGGTATTGCTAAAGTTTGAGCCCAACGGGATAGGAATGGTGTTCAGCAAATCTTTGGTCTTTTTAAAATACACATCTACCGAACCACTGATGCGGTTGTTCAGAAAACCGAAATCAATACCGGCGTTGTATGTTGCGGTTTGCTCCCATTTGATAGATTTATCATAGGCGGCAGGCGCGTACATGCCATAAAAGGTATCGCCCAGTTGGTATTTGGCAGCCGCCACACTTAACGAGTAAGTAGGCAAATAAGAGTAGTAAGGTATACCATCCTGCTGACCGGTTACACCATAGCTTAACCGCAATTTAAGATCGCTTAATGAGGTTGATTCTTTCAGGAAAGCCTCCTGGTTTATACGCCAGGTGAACGCGACCGACGGAAACACGCCCCACCTGTTCTCCGGCGCGAACCTTGATGAACCATCGGTACGTACCGAACCTGCCAGGATGTACCTGTCGGCCAATGTATATATTACACGGCCGTAGTAAGATAGCAAGGTGTTTTGTGGCTTATCAAACGGAAAGGCAGGTTCAGAACCGGCCACTACGGCGCCATTGGCGTTATAGCTTGGGTAATAAAATATCTTGGTTAAAAAATCATAGTAACCATAACCGGCTGTAGCGTTAATATTACTGTTAATGCTTTTTAGGTCTTTAGTGTAGTTAAGGTAAAACTCAACCACTTTGTTATTTACATTTTGCTGGTATTGGTTATCCAACCCTTGTACCGCAAAGTTTTGCGCGGCCAAAGCAGGTACATCAGTGGCCCCTTTACCGTTTGATACATCGTAGCCTAAATTAAGGTTGGCATGTAGTTCTGGTAAAAAGTGCATGCTGTAATCAAACTGCGCGTTACCGTAGCTGCGTTTAACCTGGCTTTTATCAGTACGCTGTGCCAGCAAACCCACCGGGTTTCTTGGCGCGTTAGGGTTAGGTACTACGGTACCATCGCTGCTGGTGTTTACCCATTCAAAATAATTACCGAAGGTATTTTTAGCATAAACGGGCTGCGTAGGGTCAAACGAAACGGCAGCGCCTATTGCCGCCTGATTGGCAAAACGCGTATCTGTTAATGCGCCCTTCAGGTTAATATCAATTTTAAGGTGATTATCAAACAGCTTCGGATTAAGGCTAATAGCACCCGTAGTACGTTGCAATTTATCGGTAATTAAAACACCTACCTGGTTAAGGTAACCGGCAGATACCCGGTAAGGTATGTTTTTATATGAGCCGGATACGCTGATGTTGTTGTCAGAACCTAAGGAGGTTTGATATATTTCGTTTTGCCAGTTGGTATTAGCCGTACCCATCACGGCTTTTTGCGCGGCTGTACCATTAGTATTTACGTAGTTCCTGAACTCATCTGCCGATAGTACATCCAGCTTTTTACCAACTTTATAGGTAGATAGCTGTGTACTGAAGTTTACTGTTGGCGCGCCTGATTTACCCTTTTTTGTGGTGATCAAAATAACACCGTTAGATGCCCTTGAACCGTAAATGGCGGTAGCCGATGCATCTTTAAGTACAGTAAAGGTTTCTATATCGTTAGGGTTGATCAAACTCAACGGGTTGCTTGCGCCCGAAATGGCATTATTGCTCAAAGGCACACCATCAACCACTATAAGCGGATCGTTACTGGCAGAAAGTGAAGCTCCTCCCCTGATACGGATAACACTACCAGAACCCGGCGCGCCACCGTTAGATGTAATGCTCACACCCGGCACTTTGCCCGCAATGAGTTGCTCGGGTGTAGTGATACTGCCCTTTTGAAAATCTTTAGAGGTAACTGTAGAAATGGCACCCGTAAGGTTCTTTTTTTGTTGCGAACCGTAACCGATGATCACCACCTCATTAAGCCCTGTTGAAGCTGTTTTAAGGTTGAAGTTCAGTTTCACATCACCTGTTGTTACGGTAACCGTTTTTTGCAGGTCAACGTAGCCTATAAACTTTACCGTTACGGCTTGCTCGCCTGCCTTTACATTGATGAGTTTAAAATTTCCGTTAGCGTCGGTAGCGGTTGAGCGCTCGCCTGAGGTTACAGAAGCGCCCGGCAGAGGCAGCCCCTTTTCATCAAGTACCTGTCCGCTGATGCTTGCCGTTTGTGCATGCACCATCTGCACAGCAAAAACAAGCAACAGCATAAGAGTTGTTCTTAAATAAATTTGTTTCATTGAATTGGTTTAATTGGTATGGCTCGATAGAAAATCGAACTGCAATAATAGATGATTAAGCACATTTGCTGTTGTTCAAATCAGCTTATAAATGGTTCAAATCAGCTTATTTATTGCTTAATCAACATTATTTGCGGCATATTGGGCTACATTAACTAAAAACCGTTAATATTGGTGTACAGTTATAAAATAAATGTTTCGGGCAATTATAAATGCCCTGCTTCAATATAGTTTACTGATGAAATTGGTTACCGGTGTTCGCGTTTTTTACAGGTTGATTTTGGCGTGTGTAATAGGCAATGTCATACTGCCAAAAACCGCCATCGCCCAACCGGGAACAATGGCCTTTAGCCACATTACCAACGACCAGGGTTTATCAAACAGCACCATCGAAGCCATTACCCAGGATCATCGTGGCTTTATATGGATTGGTACCCGCGATGGCTTAAACCTTTACGATGGCCGGCAGATCACCGTTTTCAGGCATACCACGGGTAACTCAAAAAGCATCAGCGATAATTACATAAAATTTATCTACGAAGATAAAAGGCAAACCCTGTGGATAGGTACCACCAACGGCCTTAACCGGTATGATGCCCCTTCAAAAACTTTCACTGCTTATGTAAGCCAGCCATCAGGTAAAAACAGCATTAACGGCAATACCATTAATTGTATTATGGAAGACAGCCATGGCATGCTTTGGGTATGCACCAATGCCGGGCTGAATATGTTGGATAGAAAAACAAATAAGTTCAACCTTGCTCCCGGTTTTGAAGGGCCTGTTAATTATATTTTTGAAGATAGGAATGGCAGGTTATGGGTAGCTGTTAATAACGGGCTGATGAATTATGATCTTTCTGAAAAAAAGGCCAAACCGGTTAACATAATCCATACGGCTATTAAGCTAATTCAGCAAGACAGCAAAGGGCGTTTATGGCTGGCTACCGAAAACAGCGGGCTCATTTGTTTTGATCCGTTTAAGAACTACTTAAAAACATTCAGGCATAATGATGCCGATGCTAAAACGCTTGGAAGCGATTTGATATTGAGCTTACTTGCCGACAAGGCCGGTCGCGTTTGGGCAGGCACCATCAACGGCGGACTTAATATTTACGACGACCAAACAGATTCGTTTTTTAAATACACTTACCGGCCCGGTATCAGCGCCGGGTTATCACAACGTACCATATCCTCAATTTTTGAGGACAGGCAAGGCAGTTTCTGGATAGGCACCCACCGCGGGGGTATCAACCTTTACACTCCCAACGCCAAAAAATTCGGCTTATACCGGCAGGAAGCAAGCGGCAACAGCTTAAGCTATAACGATGTAAAATGCTTTGAAGAAGATCATACCGGCCAGATATGGATAGGTACCGATGGCGGCGGCCTAAACATTTTTAATAAGCGTACGCAAACTTTTAAAAGCTACCGCAACAATATCAGCAATGCTATAAGCCTGGCATCAGATGCGGTACTTGATATTACCGAGGACAGACAGCATCGCTTATGGGTAGCAACCTGGGGAGGTGGCGTAAACCTGTTTAACTCCGCGATGGGCACCTTCGAACATTTTACACATAAAGATGCCGATCCGTCATCGATATCATCCAGCTTTGTACAAAATGTTTACCAGGATAAATACAATCAAATTTGGGTAGGCACCTATTTTGGCGGGTTAAACAAGCTTGACCCGGAAACAAGGAAATTTACGCGTGTAATTACCGACTCTGAAGGTAAAACAAGTTTACAAGGCAACAATATTGTATCTATAAACGAGGATGCCGATAACAACCTGTGGATAGGCACTGACGACGGCGGCCTTAATTGTTACAACTACAGCAGCCGTCGTTTTAGCCATTATTTTAACACCGAGGCTCGCAAGCCCGATATAAGGGTAATATTTACCGATAGTAAAAAAAGGTTATGGATTGGGCAATCGGGCCTGTACCTGTTTAATAAACAAAAGAACATTTTCAGTTTATTCAGCACCAAGGCCGGGCTCGATCATTATTTTATAAAAGGCATTGCAGAAGATGATAAAGGCAATTTGTGGATCTCCACATCAAACGGATTAATAAAGCTTAATCCGGATAATAAACAGATCAACAGCTTTAATACCGGCGATGGGTTACAGGCCATGGAGTTTGAAGCTAATGCCGCTATGAAAACCCATAACGGCGAACTGTTTTTTGGCGGCATTAACGGCTTTAATATTTTTAAGCCCGATGAAATAAAAAGCAATCCTTACATTCCGCCTGTTTATATAACCGGTTTCCGGATATTTAATAAAGAAATGGCGCCCGGCCAACCAGAATCGCCATTGGAAAAAGATATCAGCTTTACTCAGTCGGTTAAATTAAATTATCAGCAATCCAGCCTTTCATTCACCTTTGCCGCGCTCAACTACCTTGCCCCGCAAAATAACCGTTACGCTTATAAATTAACAGGCTTTGATAAAAACAAAGTTTACACTTCTGATAACCAGGCAACTTACACCAACCTCGACCCCGGTGATTACACCTTCACGGTAAAAGCGGCTAATAATGATGGTGTTTGGAACAATACCGGCACAAGTATAAAAATAATCATCACCCCGCCATGGTGGCTTACCTGGTGGTTTAAGCTACTGGCTTCATTATTTATTGCCGGCAGTACTTATACGGTTATTTTATTTAGACATAACCAACAGATCAGAAGGCTTGAAGAAGCGAAAAAAGAAGAACTACACCAGTTGCAGCTCCAGTTTTTTACCAATATATCGCACGAGTTCAGAACACCGCTTACCTTAATATTGGGGCCGGTTGAAAAATTGGTCAACAGCATCAGTCACCCTGAAAATACACAGGCATATCAAATTATCTACCGTAATGCCAAGAGGCTGATGCACCTCATTAATGAGCTGATGGATTTTAGAAAAGCGGAATCGGGTGCGTTAAAATTAAAGGTGGCACCAGGTAATATCAATATGTTCTTAACCGAAATAACCGAAGAGTTCGGCTTTTGGGCTCACCAAAAAAACATCAGCTTCACCGTCGATAGCAGTTCCGAGCCCTCCACGGAGATCTTTTTTGACAGGCAGATACTCGAAAAAATACTGCTCAATCTTATCAATAACGCTATAAAATACACCAATGATGGTGGTAACGTAAACGTAGCTCTCTATTTCAGCAAAGATGATTTTACACCATCGTATCAAAACGAGTTGATAATAGATAACGACTATAAAGCTAAGCGGTACATGTACATCTCGGTAACGGATACGGGCATAGGGATTTCGGCCGATTCGATGCCGAGCTTATTTCAGCGATATTACCGTATTACCTCATCGCACCTTGGTTCGGGTATTGGTTTAGCCTTTGTAAAAACGCTTACACTGCTGCATAAAGGCTATATCAATGTTTACAGCGAGCGTTTTAAAGGCACAGAAATAATTATTTCGCTGCCGGTTGATAATGACGATTATACCACTGCCGAACATTGGGCACGTAATAAGCCTTTTGTTCCGGAGAGTTTGTATACCGATGATGATTACCGTTATATAGAAGAGGTAGCTGCTGCCCCGACTGCCAAAGCCACACAGCCGGTATCATCAAAATACATTTTACTGGTAGAAGATAATGATGAACTCCGCGATTTTTTGAAAGATGCCTTAAGCGGCCAATATCATATTATTACCGCTGAAGATGGTGAGGAAGGCCTGTCCATGACATTGAACAAAAACCCTAACCTGATCATCAGTGATGTGATGATGCCACGTATGAATGGCGTTGAGTTTTGTAAAAGGGTAAAAAACAATGAACAAACGCGGCATATTCCTTTTATGTTACTAAGTGCCAAGGATGCCTTAGAAGCACAGTTGGAAGGTATAGGGTCGGGCGCTGATTTTTATTTTTCCAAGCCGGTGAGTATTCACCTGTTACTGCTCACCATCCGGAATATCTTTGAACGCCAGGAAACATTGAAAGATATACATACCGGAGATTATCAAACCGAAATTAAACAAGCGGTACATGATGATAAAGACCGCCAGTTTATAGATCAGCTCATCGCCATTACAGAGTCATCACTAACCAACCCTACCCTGGATGTCGACTATTTGTGCGAGCAGTTAAACATGAGCCGTACCAAATTATATGAAATGATAAAAAGGCTTACAGGGCAATCCATCATCGAATTTATACGCACGGTGAGGCTCAATAAGGCCCGCCATATCATGACCCACGAAGATGTATCCATATCTGAAGTAATACTACGTGTAGGTATCCAAACACAATCGTATTTTACAAAGGCATTCAAAAAAGAATATGGTAAAACGCCGTCGCAATTTTTAGTGGAGTTGAAGAAATAATGGTACCATTTGCTGCCCTGATTTACTAAGTTTTTTAATTGCTTTAAGAACAGTAAATCTTCAAACACATTCCTTTTTGAAGCGACTGAAAATGGTGTAAACAAAGTCATTATTTTTATAAAAAGCTGAATGGTTTTATGTTATTTTAGCTCGCCTTTAAAATAATTTATCACAAAAGCACCTGTTTTGCAATTTACTGAAGACCAGATATTTTCTTTAGCGCCGGATGAAGCCTCTAAAAAGGCGGGGAGCGCTTTGGCTGTGCCCGGCAAATGGGTAACGCTTGCCATCAGTCCGCAGGCGCTTTGGGGCGAATGCCAGGGCAGCGGCAGTAAACCCTACCAAACCCAGGTGGATTTGACTAATATAGCTTTCAAATGCTCCTGTCCAAGCCGTAAGTTTCCATGTAAACATGGTCTGGGTTTATTACTATTATACAGCCGGAAAACAGCTTTATTTGCCGAAGCAGAAATGCCTGGCTGGGTTAGCGACTGGATTGGTAAACGAGGCGAGAAAACAGAAAAAGCAGAAAAGAAAGCCGAACAGGCTGATAAACCAACAGACCCCGATGCCCAGAACAAACGCCAACAAGCGCGCGAACAAAAGGTAAGCGATGGCATTGCCGAGCTAATGATTTGGCTCAAAGACATTGTTCGCAATGGTATTTTAAGTATGCCTGAAAAGAATGCCGTCTATTGGGATGGCATGGCGCGCCGTATGATCGATGCCCAGGCCGGTGGCCTGGCGGCTATGGTACGGGCGCTGGGCGAAACTAACTTTTGGGAGGACGGCTGGCAAAGCAAGTTTATGGACAAGCTACTGCAATTGTACACAGTTGCGCAGGCCTATCAACGTTTGCCTGATCTTAATGAAGCATTACAACAGGATATCCGGTCTGCCATCGGTTTTACAATTAACCAGGAGGAATTAAAGCAACAGGCCGGGGTGACCGACACCTGGCTGGTGCTGGGTAAGGAAGCTACCGATGAGCAGCAGATCACCGTAGAGCGCAATTGGCTTTACGGCCTAAAAACCGGCAGGTTCGCGCTATTTCTGCAATTTATTGCGCGCGGGCAATCCGCTCAGATAACACTTTCGCCGGGGATATATTTAGAAGCCGAACTGGTGTTTTTCCCTTCGGCAGTGCCTTACAGGGCACTGATAAAAACCTATAAACTGATAACACCACCAAAGCATGATTTTCAGGTACTGGCTGGCTGGCAACAGGTAACAGAACAGGAAACGGTTTTAAACAGCCACCTACCCTTTCGTAATGAAATGCCGGCCGTTGTAGCAGGTATAAAACTGGTACAATACCAGCATAGGTGGTGGTTACAGGATGGGCAAGGAAATTTATGCCGACTGCCGGGTAACTTTACACAGCTGTGGCCGTTGGTAACGCTAAGCGGCGGTGAACCGCTTACCATGGCGGTGATTGGGCGGGAAGGTGAATACAGGCCGATTGGCGTATGGCAGCAACAACTATATAAAAGCATTTGATGAAGGCCTGGAATGATATTATAAACGCCGCTATGCTGGGGACAGATAAGGCCATTACTTCACGGGCAGAAATACCGGAAGAAATTGCCGGGATCAATGTCATGATAGACAGCCGGGAAAACGCGGACAAGGACGATATTTTTTTAGCTAAAGCTACGGTGCTGTATAATTACCGGCAGTGTGGTTACATGCCCTTAAATAAACCCGAAGTAACGCTGCCAAAAGCCGAAACGGAAACACAACCCTACTGCACTGCCCCCGCTGCAACAATATTAAAGCAAATACTGGAAGAAGATAACGAGTGGCTGCTTCAATTCTGGCTGCTTCAATGTGCCGGCAAGGGACACCTACTTTTACCCGAGTTTTTGCCGGCTTTACTGGACAAAGCACAGAAGAACGATGAACTACAATCGCTGGTTGTTGCCTGTGGCGGTAAGCGTGGGCAATGGCTAAGTAGTTTAAACCCCGAATGGGATTTTTACAAACCGGCTGCTACAGAAGAACTCTGGCAAAATGGCAAACCTGCCGACCGGATAAAAGTACTGCAAACGATAAGAAGTACAGCGCCCAATGAAGCACTTCAATTAGTAAAAGATACCTGGGAGAAAGAAAACGCAGCCACTAAAACAGACTTCCTTAACCTGCTTAAAACAAACCTTGGCCCTGCCGATCTGGAATGGTTGGAAAGTTTACAAACCGAAAAAAGTGTTAAGGTAAAAGAGGCTGTGCTTGATCTGCTTAAGTCTATCCCGGGCTCATCTATACTGAAAAAATATGAAGAAGTACTGCAACAAGCGGTCACTATAAAAAAAGAGAAGGGCTTGCTGGGCTTAGTCAATAAAACATCTGTTCAGCAACAGTTACCGTCTAATCTGGACGAAAGCATTTTCAAAAGCGGCATCGAAAAGTTGGCCGGGGCGAAAAGTGGCCTTAGCGACGACACGTATATCATCTATCAATTAACAAGATCCGTTCCGCCTTCTTTTTGGGAAAAACAGTTTGATGCAGCGCCTGCGCAAGTGGTGGAGTATTTTGAAAAATATGCCAAAGCCTTACTGCCGGCATTAACGCAGGCCGTTATCCGGTTTAATGCTACAGCCTGGATAAAGCTACTTTTGGAACAACCACAGTTTTATCACGGTTTATTTACCCAACTGAACCCGGCGGAACAGGAACAATATCTGTTGCGTTTTTTCAAACAAGATCCCATGGCCATCATTCAACATGCTTTAAGCGCGGAACAGGAATGGCAGCCGGGTTTTACCCTTGCGGCATTACATTTCATGGCCGACAATCCTTATCAATATAACCGCGGCTTTTTTAAATCAGCCGTACAACTGATCAACACCGGCGTGCTTAACAAACTAGATAGCATTGCTCCGGCCAATGCCAGCCTGCATGGATCCTGGGAAAAGCACCGCCAGTACCTGGCAGGCTTGTTAGCCCTCAAACAACAAACACGACAAGTTTTTAACGTATAATACCAACCAAATGTCACACATATTACGTCAGCACGCCGAACAGGTTTTCGCGCATGAACTGGAAGAACTAAAAAAGCAGGATACCGGCAAGCGCCCGGCCAACTGGGTGCTCACGCCGCAGGGGGTGGTAAGCTATTTGATGGGCGGTAAATTAAAAAATGGATTTGAGGTAACGCCCAAATACATTGGTAACCGCGGTTTGATGGAAATTGCGGTGGCCACGCTCACAACCGATCGCGCGCTGCTGCTGTACGGCTTACCCGGTACTGCTAAAAGCTGGGTAAGCGAGCATCTTTCGGCAGCCATCAGCGGTGATTCTACCCTCATTATTCAGGGTACTGCCGGTACCGGTGAGGAAGCCGTGCGTTACGGCTGGAATTACGCCAAACTGATTGCGCAGGGTCCTTCTGAAGAAGCGCTTGTTGAAACACCGGTAATGAGGGGTATGAAAGACGGAAAGATAGTACGACTGGAAGAACTTACCCGTATCGGCTCAGATGTACAGGATACGCTGATCACTATTTTATCTGAAAAAACCTTGCCGGTTCCTGAGTTGAATATAGAGGTGCAAGCCGTAAAAGGTTTTAACATCATCGCTACGGCAAATAATCGGGATAAGGGTGTCAATGAATTATCGAGCGCGTTGAAAAGACGTTTCAATACGGTGATACTGCCGCTCCCTGATTCAATTGATGACGAGATAGACATTGTGCGCCGCCGTGTGGAAAGTTTTGAAAAGGTAATGGAGTTGCCTGCTGAACCACCTGCATTGCAGGAGATCCGCCGCATTGTTACCATTTTCCGTGAGTTACGAAGCGGTGTTACACTGGATGGTAAAACCAAGATCAAGGTACCCAGCGGCACCTTAAGTACTGCCGAAGCAATTTCTGTAGTTAACAGCGGCATGGCCATGGCCGGTTATTTTGGTGATGGAAAGTTAACAGCGTCAGATCTTGCTGCCAGTATCATTGGCTCGGTGGTAAAAGACCCGGTGCAGGATAAACTAATCTGGCAGGAATATTTGGAAACCGTGGTAAAACCACGTAATGATTGGAGTGACATTTACCGCGCCTGCCGCGATTTATAATAAACTGCTATGGCCGTACATCTTTTAGGCATCAGGCACCATGGCCCCGGTTCGGCCAGAAATGTGAAGGCATTTTTGGAAGCCGTAAAACCCGACATTGTACTGGTGGAAGGACCGCCGGAGGCCGATGCCCTTTTAAATTGGGTGGGCAATGCCGGGCTTGTTCCGCCTGTGGCGCTGCTTTGTTACCAGCCGGACGATCCTCAGCGCTCGGTATTTTACCCTTTTGCTGGTTTCTCGCCCGAGTGGCAGGCTATTAAATATGCCAGGGCGCAAAACATTCATGTACGTTTTATGGATCTGCCGGCCGGCAATCAAATGCTGATTGAAAAAACGCAGCGCGAAGAGGCAAAAGAAGTGCCGGATATGGAGCCGGAACATATTAACCAGGACGCGCAGGCCTACGAACAATTACACAGGAACCCGATCAGCTATCTATCAGACGCGGCCGGTTTTAACGATAGTGAGAAATGGTGGGAACATGCTTTTGAATACCGCACAGATAACAATGAGGTATTTGACGCGGTAGCCGAAGCCATGCAGGCACTGCGCGAAAGTTTCCCGAAGCGTGACCAGCGGTTGGAAAATATGCGTGAGGCCTACATGCGCAAAACCATCCGCCAGGCCGAAAAGGAAATGTTCCATACTATCGCCGTCATCTGCGGCGCATGGCATGTGCCGGCTTTAAAGGCAAAAGTTAGTCAGAAAGAAGATAACGAGTTACTGAAAGGCCTGCCAAAAACAAAAACAGAATGTACCTGGATCCCCTGGACATTCAACCGGTTAAGCTTTTACAGCGGTTACGGCGCAGGCATTAACTCGCCGGGCTGGTACAGTCATATTTGGCACAATCCTGCCGATGATGGTACCCTGTGGTTAACTGACGTAGCCCGGTTATTCCGTAAAAAGGAAATGGACACTTCCACCGCGCATATTATTGAAGCAGTAAGGCTTTCAGAAGCCCTGGCATCAATGCGTGGGTTACCCAAGGCCGGGCTGGAGGAAATGAATGAGGCTGTACTCAGTGTATTTTGCAATGGTGAGCGCATTTTGCTGCAACTTGTACAGGAGGAATTAATAGTTGGGCACCGCATTGGCGAAGTACCTGCCGATATTCCGAAACCGCCGCTGCAACTGGATATTGAAAAACAACAAAAGAAACTGCGTTTACCCCCCACTGCTGATTTTAAAGATTACACGCTGGATCTGCGTAACGATACCGACTTGCAACGCAGCGTATTACTTCACCGTTTACAATTGTTGGGCATTAACTGGGGCAAGCAGCAACAGGTATCGGGTAAAGGCACGTTTAAAGAACAATGGCGGCTGCAATGGGATCCGGGCTTTTCGGTAGATATCATTGAACGCGGCAACCTTGGCAATACGGTTGCGGAGGCAGCAACGGGCAGCGTGCTTAGCCAACTGCGCGAGGCTACAGAACTAAAAATTATCAGCGAGCTGCTTGAACGAAGTATCCCCGCCGAACTGCCTGATGCCATTGAAGCGTTAATACAACGACTGAATAATGTCGCGGCGGCATCGGCAGATGTATTAGCGCTGATGCAATCTATTCCGGGTTTGATAGGTGTGGCCCGCTATGGCAACGTACGGAAAACCGATATGGACATGGTGCTGGGTATCATTGGCAGCATTTTCACGCGTGTATGCGTAAGCTTACCCAGCGCCTGTGTGGGCATTGATGAAGAAGCGGCGGCAGAATTGCTTGGCTTGTTCCAGCAATTGAATGATGGTGTAAGCCTTTTACAGCAGCAGGATATGATGCAGGAGTGGCAACAAACACTGCTGATTATTGCCCGAAATAAAAATACCACGCCTGTTATCGGCGGCTACAGCACCCGTTTGCTGAACGATGCACGCATAGTAACCAGCGAAGAATTGATGCAGTATTTCAGCTACGCCATGTCGCAGGCCAGCGCGCCTATGACGGCTGCCGCCTGGCTGGAAGGTTTTTTAAGGGGCAGCGGCACCCTGCTGTTGCTGGATGAAGACCTTTGGCTGGTGGTAGATAACTGGATAAGCAGCCTCGAAAAAGAGATATTTATCCAGGTACTTCCTTTACTGCGCCGTACTTTCGCGCATTTTTCGCCGCCCGAAAGACGCAAGATTGGCGAGAAAGCAAAATCAGGCGGCGCAGACGGCAAATCCCCGTATGCCATTACTGAAACAGGTTTTGATGCAGAACGCGGCAAAAAAGGCTTGCCTGTAATGATTGAGCTCCTGGGACTAAACATAAAAAACACCTGAAATGGAAACAACAGCACAACACCTGCGTAAGTGGCGCCTCATTTTGGGCGGCAATCAACAGGATGGTACGCAATATCAGCTTGATGAAACTGACCTGAAGGTTGACCGCACATTGGAAGCGCTGTATGATAGCGAACGTGGTGGAGGCTTGGGTGCGTCATCCCCAAATGTAAGTCGTTGGTTGGGCGATATCCGTGAATTTTTTCCGTCGAGCGTAGTGCAGGTAATGCAGCAGGATGCCCTTAAGCGCCTTAACCTCACGCAAATGCTTTTTGAAAAAGAAATGCTGGAAACCGTAGAGCCCGATGTACACCTGGTAGCCACCCTCATGACGCTGAGCCGCGTAATCCCAAACAAAACCAAAGATACGGCCCGGCAGGTAGTGCGCAAAGTAGTAGATGAACTGACAAAAAAATTGGCCGAACCCACGCGACAGGCTATCGTAGGCAGCCTGAACAAAAGTATCCGCAATATGCGGCCGCGCCATAATGAAATTAACTGGAACGCCACCATCCGCAAAAACCTGAAACATTATCTGCCGGAGTATAATACGATTATCCCCGAAACCCGTATTGGCTACGGCCGTAAAAGGTCATCATTAAAAGATGTGATCCTTTGCCTTGATCAAAGCGGCTCCATGGGTTCATCAGTGGTGTATTCCGGTATTTTCGGTAGCGTAATGGCTTCTATCCCGGCAGTAAAAACCAAAATGGTGGTGTTTGATACCGCCGTGGCCGATCTGACCGATGAACTAACCGACCCGGTGGAGCTATTATTCGGCGTACAGTTGGGTGGTGGTACTGATATTAATGCCGCCCTCACCTACTGCCAGCAAATTGTTACCCGGCCATCTGATACCGTAATGGTACTGATCACCGATCTTTACGAAGGCGGTAACGTAAAAGATATGCGCCGGCGTATGACAGAGATTGTGGCCTCGGGTGTACAATTGGTTGTGTTACTGGCTTTGAATGACGATGGCGCGCCATCTTATGATCACAATAACGCGCAGTTTCTGGCCGATCTGGGTGTACCGGTATTTGCCTGCACGCCGGATAAATTTCCGGACCTGATGGCAGCGGCGCTAACGAAACAGGATATCGCCCTATGGGCAGCCAGGGAAGATCTGGTGATCAGGAAATGATCGTATAATTGTTCCGGTATTTGCCGAGAGCTGTTTCTGTTCCTATTCGCGGCATTCGAAATATGGTTTTTTACATCAAATAAGCACTCCAAGCACCAGGCTGAATTGCCCTCTGTTCGCGTCAAGCACGCATAGGAGACATCTTTCGTAGTTTTTTCCGGCCTGATGGTTTAAAATGACATGTTCGTTAAATAATATTTCCCTAAGTAGCTGATATTATTTATTTTCGTACACGTCATAAATTATTGTTTTATGATGCTGCTAAACAGCCTTATCATATTTCTCTATGCCCACCCCTATTACCCCGCCTGCAAATCTTAGTGCCTTTATAAATAAATACCTTACGGTAATACTATTTATTACGCTATTTACTGTAATGCCTGCAATAAGTTTTGCACAGTTAAGGAGCATACATCTTGAAAGCGACGAAAATAATCATCTACGTAAAATCAGCATGTACAGTGCAGCCGAAGGATACATGGCGTTTAGCCGGTTCATTGGTTTTACTACAGATAGCGGGCGAACTTTTACACAAAAGAAGATAACATTAAGTAATGTAGATTTTAACGGAAATAACGTAAATCTCACATTTGGTTTTGGAATATCGGGTGTTAAGGCCTTCAATAAAAATAAGATAATCGTATACGGCGATTACGGCCTTGTACCGGTAATATTGTATTCAGCTAATGGTGGCGATACATTTAAGGTGGTTTATTATTCGCAACACCGTTTTGTGCCGGGCTCGGAAGTAACTGATATGGCTTTTCCTTCTAATGCGTTAGTTGGTTACGCTTCCGATTATGACCAGATCATAAGAACCACGGATGGCGGTCTTACCTGGCAGGTGGTTAAAACACATAACGAAGCTCATTTTACAGGCGTGCAGGCATTTGATGATAATAAAGCAATTGCATTTAGTGGCTATGGAAATAGTAATGTTTTTTATATAACTACCAACGGAGGTATTAGCTGGGTTGCCCCTGCCCTGCCCGAAAAAAACTTAAAATACGTTTATTTTTTAAATGACAAAGAGGGTTTGTTAAGTACATCAAACGGAACATTTTGGAAAACCGGCAACAGCGGCAGTAATTGGCTAAAACAAAATGACGAACAAGTAACACCTTTTATAGCCGAAAAAATAGTGCTTATCAACGATTCTACAGGTTATGCGCTAAGCAATAATTTTGATGTTTATAAAACCACTAATACAGGTAAAGTGTGGGAAAAACTGCCTCGCGATAATAAGTATACTTACCTGGGCTACCCATTAATAGATATGCAATTATTAGGCAATTATCTATGGGCCGGTGGTGGGCACGGCTTTTTACAGTTGAGTACTAACGGCGGCGGTTTGCCTATACCTAAAGCAGTGTTTACGATGGATCAGAGCGCGGTGGAATCGGGCGGTTCTTTAAAACTTACCAATTACAGTAAATCGGGCTATACTTACAAGTGGCTAAAGAACGGCAAAACATTTAGCACCAACTATAACGCCGGCTATATACCATTTATTTACGGCCCAAATGATACATTGCAATTAATAGTATCAAATAAGCAATTTTCTGATACAGCAACACAGTATACTACATTTAGCAAACAACCCATAATCGACGATTTTTTACCCAAAAGCGCTCCACGGGGTACCATGGTTAAAATTACTGGTTACAAACTTGATGATGTTACAGGCGTGAGCTTTGGTGGAGTTCCGGCTACATCATTTACGGTATCTTCATATGTTATTTCAGCACAGGTGGGCGCAGGTTCATCAGGCAAAGTAACCATTACTACTAAACATGGCAGCAGCGTAAGCGCGGATGGCTTTGTTTTTTTGCCGGCTCCTGTTATTACCTCAATTGAACCGGCGGCAGCCACAGTAGGAAGCAAGATAGTTATCAAAGGAAAAAATTT
Source organism: Mucilaginibacter sp. GW821-FHT07G05 (assembly GCF_059418565.1). NCBI lineage: Bacteria > Pseudomonadati > Bacteroidota > Sphingobacteriia > Sphingobacteriales > Sphingobacteriaceae > Mucilaginibacter > Mucilaginibacter sp. GW821-FHT07G05. The sequence goes on from NZ_JBWKQC010000005.1 coordinate 337,833, forward strand.
CAATGATGTAACCAGCATGAAATTTGCCGGGCTTGAAGAGGCTACTTATACCCTTGTTTCACCTACACAAATTGAAATGGAGGTACCTAATGTTCTTTCGGGCGATATTATTCTTTATTCGCCTAATGGCGCCGCCCAATACAAAGGATATAAAATTTTGCCGGTAATTACCTCGGTAAACCCCACTACCGGTGGTTTCGGCACACCAGTTACTATTTACGGTACCGGTATGTATTATGATTATATACTTTCTGTAACAGTTGACGGGCAGCCTGTAAGAGAAATGCAAGACACACATGGCGATGGCGCAGTACGTGTAATATTGGGCGAAGGCAGCAAAGGTGTAATTAAGTTAACTACAACATCGGGCAGTTACACTTTTAATGGGTTTACTTATAATAAAAAACCTTACATATCTTCCATATCTGCCACGTCCGGCAATCCCGGTGAAAGTATCACTATAAAAGGCGGAAACTTCAACAATACGAGTTCGCAAAACTTCGTATACTTTGGCTCGGTACGTGCACAAGTTACGTCTGCAACATCTAATTCTGTTACAGTTACAATACCTACAGGTGCCCTTTACGGTCAAATTACATTGATAACCGGTAACTCAACTTGTTACTCTGCCGCAAACTTTACACCTACTTTCAAAAATGGTGGTCCTATTACAGAAAAATCTTTCGGGTCAAAATTTAATTTTTCTGCCGAAGGCGAGTCATCTACAGTAAGGCTTGGCGACATTGACAGTGATGGAAAGCCCGAAATGATATTTGCCGTAGGTAACAATACCAGGCATGTAGTTGCTGTAAAGTTTAATAAAAGTGAGCCGGGGCTTTTCAAATTTAAAACTTCACACTTAACTGTGAGTCTTAGAACAGAATGGGGCAGATGGATTGACGCTACTGTTGCCGACTGGAACAATGATGGTGAACTGGATGTGCTTTCGCAAGCCGATGGTAATTCTGGAAGTAGACCAAAAAATGTATTCGCGTTTACAAAAATACGGCTAAGGAAAGACGAAAATGAGGAATTTGCCGATTTCATTCCCAATGTGGCGGGGTGGTTCAATTCAGAAAGTTACTGGGGCGATGTAAGTAGTCTTGTATTGTATGATCTGGATCAGGACGGTAATAAGGAATACATCCAAAAGGGCATGAATGGATTTAATGAGATGCGTATAGCTGATGCAGACGGCGATACAAAACCGGATATATTTTCTCTGCATGATAAAGATCTTTTTATTGTTCTTAACAATAGCACAAAAGGAGATACAGCTTACGCCTACCCTATTACCTTAAATTTTAATGACCCGATAAGCGACATCGCTGTTGTTGATTTTGACGGCGATAATAAGCCCGAACTAATTGTAGGCACGGGCGATGGAATAGTTATATTGAAAAACAACAGTACGCCGGGCCATGTTCAATTTACCCAGGTGTTTAAATATACAGGATTTACTTCCCCTCACCTTGGCATAGGCGACCTTAATGGTGATGGCAGGGTTGATTTGATAGCAGGTGGCGTTAACAAATTAAGCCTGTATCAGAATACTTCATTAAACGGAAAAATGGCTTTTGGCCCCCCAATTGCAGTAGCTGCTGATGGCCAATGGCCAATGAATGTGATTGATTTAGATGGCGACCAACACCCGGACATTGTATCCAGCGGTGGTTGGATATTGCGCAACCTCATTGACGCCCCACAAATAACATCATTTACGCCGGAGGGGGGTGGAAAAGGCACCATTGTAGCCATTAAAGGTGATGAATTTACGGGAGCTACTTCAGTAACCGTAGGCGGAGTGCCCGTACAATCATTCACTGTCAATTCAGCTACTACAATAACCGCCGAGGTAGCTGAGGGCGCCAAAGGTTATATTACGATAACCACCCCTAAATCTACAGGAGTTTCACTTACTCAATTTGTGTATGTGGAGGTTCCGAAAATTGTTAACACCACGCCGTTAGTGTTTAATACCGGAGGTTCGGTGAAGCTTGACGTAAGCAATTCAGATAACCTGATCCATTATCAATGGAATAAAGATGGCGCGCCAATAAACGGTGCGACCGCTGATACTTACACTGCACGCGAATCTGGCAATTATAGCGTAACGGCCTGGTTCGAAAGTGCTGCCAAATTAACCTCATTGCCGGTTGCAGTGCAAACGGTATTTATTTTACCGGCAAATAATTTCAACGTTCTGGTTATTAACAACGCCTGTAACGGGGCCGCTAATGGTGCAATCAACATAACTGCTAACGCCCTGTACAATTATACAGCTACTATAACCGGTACACTCAGCAAAACAGTATCATTTACAAAAACAACCAGTATAACCAACCTGCCGGCAGGCACCTATACGGTTTGCATTACAGTTGATGGCCAGCCTGCTTACCAGCAATGTTACACACTTACCGTGAAACAGCCTGCCAACCTGAGCATGTTTGCCACTGTTGACCGCGCTAACAATAGTGCAACCCTTCAACTATCCGGAGGTGATGTGTACCATATTGAAGTAAATGGTGAAAAATATAGCACTTCAGCAAACAGCATTACTTTACCGCTAACCGAGGGCGATAACCGCCTAATGGTGACAACAGATCTGGCTTGCCAGGGTTCTGTTGAAAAAAACATTGCAGTTACAAGCGCAGTATTAGCTTACCCGAGCCCTTTTACAAATACATTGAACATTAATATTGGCAGCCGAATAATTAGTAAGGCCGCGATTAAAATAAACGATATGGCAACCGGCCGACTTGTTTACAGCGGCAACTTCGTTAATCGTAAAGGCACAATTACTATTGACGTAGCCGACATTTACACCGGTGTATACGCCCTCACCGTAATACTCGACAATAAAAAAACTATCATTAAAATAACAAAATGAAAAAAAAGTTTACCGGTATTTTTGTAGCTATTATATTGCTTTTAGGCTGCGCTAAAAAAAACGCGTCAGTACCAGATCCGGAGCCTGAACCAGAGCCGGTATACGGTATAGCCGCACTGATAACGCCCGCGCAAAATGAAATATGTGTTAGCGGTACGGTTGTTTCGAGCAACTTAAGTGATGTCACTTTTAATTGGGGCAAAGTGACAGATGCCATTAGTTATAACGTTGTTATAGAAGACCTGCTTACTCATGATACTGTTGAACACGAAACGGTAATAAACAGCATAACCAGCAGGCTTAAACGCGGCACACCTTACAGATGGAATGTTACAACTATATTTAATACCAAAAGTGGAGATAAACACATAACAAACAGTGCCATATGGAAATTTTACAATAGCGGCGAGGCCACATACTATTATGCTCCGTTCCCGGCCGAACTGAAAGAACCATTATTGGGGCAATTACTAAACAACACCTCTTATGTTATGCGCTGGGATGGTAGTGCAGTAAATAATAACATTACCGGCTATGATCTGTACTTTGGTAAAACACCTTCTCCGCCTTTATACCAGTCGAACGTTTTTAATAATTATCTTAGCGTTAGTTTAGAACAAAATACCACCTACTATTGGAAAGTTGTTACGCACGATGTTAATGGCAACACATCTGAATCTGCCATTTTTCAGTTTGCGAATCAATAATAGCTTTTATCGAATAATAAATAAGTAGTTATAAATAACTTAACACGAATCACTTGCCCCGATACAGAAAGCAATTTTCAACCGATTATCAGTAAGTTATGATATTTTAGCACCAAATCAGAAACAAATTACCCGACCTAAATTAGGTCATTTTTGATACTATCCTGTTACCCGGGGTGTGGATAACCAGACAATAGCAGGCATTATTTTTCAATTTTTGACATTACAAAAGCCTGTTAAAAAAATTTAACAGGCTTTTCTTTAATATAATTAGCCGACCCTATTTCAAAGAACAACCGAGGGTTGCTTATTGAGATTCATAAAGATAGGCCTTACCTATGTGACCTGAATCGAATGTTCATTTCGCTAAGAATTTATAACGCTTAAGGTATTCATCATTTATATTTATGGTACAGAATACTAAAGTATAACGGTTTCCCCATCCTGTAAACGGCGTATATTGATCTCCTGAGCCGAACCGGCTTGATTTAAGGCATAATCCAGATCAGGATATTGTGTATAAGCTGGTGCATTATGGAATTGTGCATAGTGCATTGGTACCAATATTTTTGCACCGAGTATACGGGTAGCAGTTACGGCTTGTGCCGGAGTCATCGTACCAAACATTTCAGCAGTTGGCATGATACCAGGGACTGCGCCTACCACACCATTAACCGGCAAAAAGGTGGTATCAAATGGTCCGTATTGCTGCGCAATTTTCCACCAGTAGCCATGCCAGTTGGTATCGCCACCGTGCAAAATAGTGTGCTGGCCATTGCTTATCACATAAGAAACCTGTTCATCGCCGATCCAGTCTACCGCTGGAACAGCGGTTACCTGGAAATCGCCTACCATAAATGTTTCATTCAATTTAACAGCCTGAACTTCTAAGCCGCTATTTGCCCCTAAAGCTTTTACAGTTTCGGGCCCATAAATATTTCCTTTGCTGCCTATCAGTTCGCGTAATAGCGGCTGGTCAAAGTGATCCTGATGAATGTGTGTAACCAAAGCATGAGCGGTTAATGTTTTGGTAAAGGGAACCGATAATATTGGAAACTTTGGTTCGCCTAAAAATGGTCTCATATTAGCCACGTTTTGCAGCGCATCTATATAGAGGGTGGTAGTTGCGCTTTCCAGCATCAGGCCAGCCCAAGATAATCTTGTAATTTTCATTTGATTAGAATTAAGGGTAAAAAACCTGCTATCCAATTCTTGGATAACAGGTAACGGATGACTGATTATTTAAGGAACGTTTTCAGTTGGGCTGATGCCTGGATAAACAATGCTTTGGTTTGTGGCAATTCTGAAAGCGGATTCAGCAATCCGAAATCGTGAATCATGCCGTTGTACCTTACGGTGGTTGCGATAACTCCGGCATCTAATAATTTGCGGCCATATGCTTCACCTTCGTCGCGTAATACATCATTTTCAGCAACTTGTATTAAGGTTGGCGGCAACCCTTTCAACTGGTCAATGGTAGCCAATAATGGAGATACGTAAATATCATTTCGTTTGCTACGATCAGGAACGTATAAGTCATACAAGTAATCCATGAACTTGGTGGTTAAAAACCTGTCGGCACCAAATGATTTGAATGATTCTGTGGTGAAATCAGTATTGGTAGTTGGCCACATTAAAATAACAGTTTTAAGTTCAGGGCCTTTACGTTCTTTAGCTAAGATGGAAACTACGGCAGCCATATTACCACCGGCACTGTTGCCGATGATGGCTAACCTTTTACTGTCAAGTTTAATTTCTGCACCATGTTCTGACACCCATTTGGTAGCAGCATATACTTCATTAACGGCCACTGGATAGGCCGCTTCCGGTGTGCGGGTATATTCTACGAATACTCCTGCCGCGCCTGATCCCAATACCAAATCTCTAACCATGCGTTTATGTGTTGGATAATCGCCTAATATCCAGCCACCGCCATGGACAAAGATGAACGCGGGTAATATTCCCGTAACACCTTTAGGGCGCATGATAAATATTTTAACGGTTACACCGTCCTCGGTAATTGTTTTTTCTGATTCAGTTATGCCTGAATAATCATAGGTAACACTGGCTTGTGCGCCTTCAAGCACTCTGCGGGCATTTTCCTTTGATAGAGTTTCTATGCCTGGGCCATCATGAATAGCCCCCAAGAATGAACGTACTACAGGGCTTAAATGCTCGTCTGTAGTGTAATCCTTGATTTGAGCATTGACATTTGTTGTTGCTGCGGTTAAAATAATGCCTGCAACCAACGCGATTGCTTTTTTGCCTGATTTTTTGATTTGAGTTTTCATTGTATTGTTGTTAAAGTGTTTATGTCTTTATTGACAATACAAAGGTGCCTTGGAATGAGGCCTCAAAAAATGGATATACCGCCCGAAGAGTTGGCGTTTTTACCTTGATTAAAGTATTTTAGGGGATGATGATAATTTCGGGGGCTTTAATCCAGGAGCTAAAATCGTTTGTGGTTAGAATATTAAACTGTGGATTGGTTCCGCCTAATTCCCCGCAATAGTTGCTGAAAATGACGGCAGCAATCTGATGATGCCGGATAACGTAGGAACATAAAATACAAGGTTCTATATTTGAATAGATTGTTGCGCCTCTGCAATCACCATGTTTGGTAACCGCGTCGAGAATAGCTACGACTTCGGCATGGCGGGTAACATCTTTTTGCTGATGGCTTTTTTCGTAACCCTCACCAATGATTTTGCCGTTCAACACCAGCACACTTCCTACCGCGTTTTCACCTTCTGCCTTTGCCAGTTGAGCAAGTTCCAGGCAGCGTTTTAAATAAACAGCGTGATCATTCATGACGGTGATTCTCCTGTAATCACCTGGTTCTTCCTGAAATCAGTAGTGCTTTGATTGGTGGCGTTTTTAAAGAACCTGCTAAAGTGCGCAGCTTCAGCAAAACCCAGCTCGTAGGCAATTTCCTTAGCCGACTTGTCGGTGTAATAAAACAACCGCTTTGCCTCACTGGTGATCCTGTCATGAATTATCAAGGATGGCGACCTGTAATTATACTGTGCAAATAAATTGGTCAGTGTTTTAGGCGATTTGTTTAACAGCTCCGCATAATACTGCACCTGGTGCTCTTTTTTGTAATGTTTATCGACCAGTACATTATACTGTCTGATGAGATCGAACTTATCATCCTGGTAGATCTTTTCGTTAATGTACTGCTCTTTGGCGAGCCTTGTCGTAATAATCACCAATTGTTTTAACAGCATTTGGAGCATATCACTCTGGATAGTGTCTTTGGTTTCAAATTCCTCAATGAACATCCTTTTCAGGTGATCCAGTTTATTGCGGTGCGTCTCATCCAACCTAAGGAAGATATTTCCGCTGAACCCAAAGAATAATAAACCGATACAACTGATCTCGTAGTATGCATCCACCAAACAATAAAAGTCCCGGTTATATTGCCAGGCGGTGATATGTTCCGGCTTTTCAAATTTGAAGGTTTGCAAGGATACGAGAGGCACAATGCACCCGGATGGAAAGTCATAACTCAACTCGTTGATGGTGACTTTCTGACTTTCGCCCGTATTGAGTGCTATGGTCAGCAATTGTTCTTTCGCGGTTTTGTCTTTAAACACCTGCCCCAAAGTCAATTCCTTGTGAATAAAAATAAGCTTACCATTAGTTTTCGGGACAGTGTGTTCTAAGTACATATATATATAAGTATCTTGTTACCAAGATAGCATTATTAAATGGGTTCTCTCAAGCTGATTGGGTTGTCCAAATAATTGCCTTTTCCCTGAATCATCGATCACATAATGTCTAAAACAACCTGAAACTACAAAAGTGAAATACTTGGCAATATCCGCTTGCTGTAAGATAAAACCACGTCGCTTGACAATGTGTTCTGTAAACCGCGATACGACCTCCTTGCGTTCCGCCATGTTAAGCGGAAAGTATCATTCAAAAAACTTTAATAGGGAAGTCTCCGGCAAGTTTTGATTATCCACGATTTTTTATTTTACTGTTAAATTAAGGTATTCGATTTCAGCTTCAAATGATTTTGAGCCTGTTTCTGAAATTCATCCGGTGTTTGACCTGTTTGCTTCTTAAAAAAACGGCTAAAATAAGGACGGTCAGAAAAGCCAAGCTCAAAGGCTATTTCTTTGATCGTGTGCTCGCTGTGTATGATCAGTCTTTTGGCCTCCAGTATGATACGGTCATGAATGATCTGTGTACCGGTTTTATTCAATTTTTCTTTAAGGATCTGGTTTAACCGCTTGGAGCTAATGTCCAGTTTGCCTGCATAAAAGTCGATATTTCTAACCTGCAAATAATTCCCTTCCAGCAACATCAGAAACTCATAAACCCTTTTCTGGTGGATATCATGCGTAGTGAACTCCTCTTCTTTAACCTTTATCAGTTTCAACAAAAACACTTTCAGCAAAGTTTTCAGTATCATCAGGTCCCCCGATGATTTTTGGTATTCGCCGATCAATAAATTATAAATGCCACCCAGGTCATCTGCCGCAGCTTTATCCAATCTGAGGCAGGAAAACTCACCCTGCACATTAAAGATCTTGAAAATGTCCAGTAAAAACTCCTTATCTTCTTCCTCCAGTATCTCTCTTTTAAAAGATATTAATTCCCCGTTTTTACCCGCTTTATTCAGCTGATGTACACGGTAAGGCGGGATCAGGTAGATCCAGTCACCTTTAACCTCAAAATCATTGGTTTTTAAAGCATGCAACGGGTCTTCATTTTTCAACCATACAATCTCAAAGAAGTCTTTTCTTCCCGGATCATTCAAATAGCTTGGTGGGCAATTATGTAAATTCCTGATGTAGATCATCGCACTCTCCAGGCGGCTTTCCTTCATATCATTCGTCATTATGTAAAGGTAAGTACTACAAAATAAAGCTGGTGGACAATCAGATAATTAAGGTGGACTATTCGGAAATGATGTCTATAGGACTCAAAATTAATGACTTTAACTTGATCTAATTTCCAGATAATCCACCCAATCTGGCTGTTTGTGTAACGATTTCCGTTAGCACAGATGATACTTTTGCCGAAGAATTAAATGATTGAAATGGAATCAACAAACCAATCTAATAAAGACACCGGTGCTGCTGTAAAAGCACATTTGTTAAAGATCATACAGGAGAATACGCTGCTGGCAGAGGCGATCGACTACCATAATTTCGGAGACCTGATCAGGAATATCAATGAGGCGTCGGCCATCTTCCTGATCGCTTCGGGCCGTTCCGGCTTTGCCATGCGTTCGGTTGCGATGCGCCTGATGCACCTGGGGTTGCGCGTTTTCTTTGTCGGCGAAACAACCACCCCGGCTATTCAAAAAGGGGATCTGTTATGGGCGGCCTCAGGATCAGGAACAACGGGAACGATCGTTAAAGCCGCCGAAAAAGCAAAACAGGTTGGTGCGCGTGTCATGGCAATGACCACTAAAGCATCCTCTACACTGGCCGGGTTAGCAGATGTACACATCCTGATACCAGCGGCAGAAAAAGAAGATCATAACGGTACTAAATCAATACAATATGCCGGGAGTCTTTTTGAACAGGCTGTGCTCTTACTGGGCGATGCGGTATTTACGGAGTTATGGAAATTGGACGGAACACCTGCGGAAGAGCTTTGGAAGCGTCACGCGAACATGGAATAATTAATAATCAATCATATCATTTTTAAACTAATAAATAATACAATGGCAAAATTACAAGTAGCAATAGACTTATTAACAACTGAGGAAGCACTAGCGCTTGCCGCAAAAGTTGCACCGTATGTAGACATTATTGAACTGGGTACCCCACTGATCAAAAACATGGGTTCTACCGTGATCACCGCAATGAAGCAGGCACATCCTGATAAATTAGTTTTCGCTGATCTAAAAACGGCTGATGCAGGTGAACTGGAAGCTGACATTGCATTTAAAGCGGGCGCTGACCTGGTAACCGTTATGGGTGCTGCCGGAAATGCCACCATCATTGGTGCCGTTAAAGCGGCCAAAGCGCATGGTAAAGGTGTGGTAGTTGACACTATCGGTTACCCCGACCGTGTTAAACGTGCCCGGGAGGTAACTGAATTAGGTGTTGAGTTTGTTGAACTGCACGCTGGATTAGACGAGCAGTGGACAGCAGGTTATTCTATTCAGGTGCTCATCGACGAAGCAGCGAGAGCTGGTGTACCCGTTTCGATCGCAGGTGGTGTGAACCTGAAAAACATCGCGGCAGTTATTAAAGCCGGCGCTCAGGTAGCGGTTGCAGGTGCAGCTATTTACGGAGCTGAAGATCCTGCAGCAGCAGCCAAAGCTTTACGCGAAGCTATCAATGAAGCATAACTGTCGATAGGATCTGCTATTAAAAAATGTTTCACTTAAAACGTATATTCTGAATTTGCAGGATATACGTTAATTTGGTCGTCCAAAATCTATTTTTGCATCCAGAAACCAAACAGTTTCTTATTAACATTTAGTTATGATATTTCAGCGGCAAATTAGTGACTAAAGATCGGGTTTCAGCAATATTAGCAAAGACCGACAATAATTATTTCTGACTCGAATTAAGTAAATCTGCCAATTTTCCTGCAACAGCTTCTGCGTATTCAACATTTGTCGGCTCTCTAAAGAAATTATCCCCTAAATGATTATTTAAAAGTCTTTGACCGTTATAATCATGATCGCACATAAGGATTGCATGAGATTTCTGAAAGACTTATGATAATTCAGGTCAATATTTATGAAGCTATAAAAGCTCTTTTTGCAGCGCTTCGACAACGGCGTCCACCATAGATGCACTTGATGCCGTATCCTGTCCGCTGATCATGTTGCCGTAGTGGACTATAAAAGATCCCGGGTTATTTTTACCGCATTCATTGATCGCCCCGTATGCTCTTAGCGCTGAAGCCAGCAGGCATGGTGCATTTTCAGCATCTCCGCATTCCATTTCTTCCTCGTCACTGAAGGTGGTTAACCTGCGGCCCTTGAATTTCCAATTGCACGATTCATCAACGGCGCTCAGCAAACCGTCCCGATGATCCTGTTTTTATTATCCACATTGATCAGGAGCTTAGCCTAGTAAAAATGTTAAATTTGCATAAGCAACATCTGAAGTTTACGTTCAGTAGCTTGCAAATAATCCAGGAACGGATAAGATAAATACCCTGTCAGCTCTTCCCAATTTTCCAGTGCTAACCTTTTGTTGCTAACCGGTAGTTTATCCATGAACGGTATATATTAGTCGATCACCATTCGTTTCAATCTTAGTCATCTCTGCTTCTAATTAAACACCGTGATTGAAATTGGGGGTACGGGCATTTCCAACTTACAACTATCAATAAGGTGAAATAGCATTTCTACGGCTTTTGTTCCCTGCCTGCAATAAAACCGTTCATCAGATTGACGTATGTAATTATTAGCCCATGTACATTCCGGGTAGTTTTCAAAACTGATTAATCTTATTTGTGGGTATGTATTCAAATTATATTTTTTTCTGAATGCCCTTGCATCCCGCACAATTTTATCATCAAACGCAATTATAGCTGTTGGCTTATTACACTCCAGCGATAAAAGTTGAAGCATAGCTTGATGATTTTGAGCCGTGAATAAATCTGAAGAAACAATAAGCTCTGTACTGATATTTATATTGTGTTTGTTAATGCCTTTTTTGTATGCCTCCAAACGCTCTTTACTTGATAGCAGTCCGGCCGGTCCGTTAATAAACGCAATGTTGCGGTGTCCTTCTTCTACCAAACAATCAATAGCCTGCAACATTTCGGCTTCTAAGCTCCCTGTTGAATAACATAATTCTTCAATAGCGGGTAAACGATCGAAAAACACCACAGGAATGTTATAATTTTTCAGTTGTTTAAACTCATCATAATTCAATGCCGCTCCACTTTTAGATGCGATGATACCATCCAACCGATGATTTCTCATGGTCTCCAATATCCGCTTTTCCTTTTCAGGATCGCCAAATGACTGACCGACAAAAATGTTATAATTCTTTTCACTGGCATATTTTTCTATTCCACTTAACGCAGTAGAATAAAAAGGATCAGACAGGTCAGGAAGGATCACACCAATAGTAAAAGTTTTGCGTTGTTTAAAAAAAACAGCCGTTTGATCACATACATAGTTTAATTCGCTCGCAACTTTGTTTACCCGCATAGTAGTAACAAGGCCAATACTTGGGTGCCCCTTTAGTGCTCTCGATACGGTAGAAGTACTTATTTTTAAGCGCTTAGCTATTTCTTTCATTGTAGGTATCTTTTCCACGATAAATAAGATTAAATTAATTCATTTAATTATTTAAAATCCACTGATGGCTACTAACAAAGCTTAATTACTGCTGCGCGCCTATACTTATTTTCTTTCCAGCAAAACGCCTTTTACCATCAATGTCTGTTGTGCCATTAATATTGCCGGAATCGAAATGCCCGGAATTTTTTGCCGGAGAGGTATTTTTAATATGAAAATTGTAGCGCTTTATATCAATAAAAAGAGGATCGCGTCCGTTAATTGATTTTAAATCGCTGTTACTCACTGATTGCCAGGTAACGAAATCGGTAACCGGAGTATCATTGACGCTGTTCCATATCCATTGTGGTGTGCCCGGGGTATAATATAAATTATTGTCGATAATGTTGTTGCTTCCGGTTGAGGTGTACTTATGAATAAATACATCTACAGGGCGGGCGTAAATGATATTATTTTTAATAACGTTATTGTCGCAATTCTCCGTAAGCCTTATCTCGCCTTCTATTTCACCAAAGGCGCCTGCTACACGGTTATTTTGGTATAGGGTATTGTTAACCACGTAACAATTTCTGGTTCCGCCTTTGGTATAATCCAGGTAATCGCCCAGGTAAATTCCTGTTCGGTAGCAATTGTAAACGAAATTATTTCGTACAATGCAGGTTTGCGTAGGGTATATATTACTTTCGCTTACCAAGCCTATACCCCGGTCGCTATCGTACACAATATTTCTTTCAATGATAGTGCCGGCACCTCCGCAAACATAAATAGAGATGGCTCCATACCTGTCGGGTCCCCATATTTCCGGAGTTTTGGTCATGGAGTTATTGTGAAATATATTGTCACTGATCACTCCGTTACGGGCATAGTTGGTAACAACATCTCCCTTCGGGTTCAGACCATCGCCGCCCGCAACAATTACCCCTATGTTTTCTGTATCGTAAACTTTGTTATGGTTAAAAACAAAACCATCAATATTACCGGCCAAGGTTACATTTTCGCTTGTGCCGGTGTGCGTATCATGAACGGTGCAGCCTGTAATAACAAGGTCGGTAATGGCTTCTGTACCATTGCCTACGGCGAGTATGGCATGCGCGCTTCGCCATTTATCTAAAGGCAAATTGTTTTTTATATTATAGATGTTGCAGTTTTTAATGGTGATATGGTGCGAATTGCCGTTGATGGAAATTCCTTCAGGATCGCTAACCTCAGTACTTATTAAATTACATATATCAAAACCAACAATGGTAATGTACTTTACATTACTGATAGTAACAAGCGCCATCCAGCCTGATACCACCGTTTTACTTCCATCTATCACCGGTTTTTCGCCGGGATATGCTCTTAAAGTTATCCTTTTATCTTTTAAGCCCGACCTTGGGAATGCTACCTTTTCATAGTACGTGCCGCCTCTTACAATTACTTCGTCTCCGGGGCCTGCATTGCTTAAGGCCGAACTGATCGTTTTAAAAGGCGAATTTATCTTGCCCGAATTACGATCGTCTCCTTTAGCTGATACATAATAATGATGGGCTTTAGCAACCAGCTGAATTGCTTTATTATTTGTTTTTTTGGCCGAGGCCATTGAGTAATTACAGAGAACAAAAAACAGAAGAAGAATGATATACGGTTTCATTAAAAAATTGAATTAAAAACAGCGGTACTTGCCCGTAGCAGAACGTATGCCTGCTACGGAGTACCTATCACGAACTTAACTATATAGACTTATTTAATTTGGCTGTTAGGCCACAAAACGGGATGCCGCGCTAATGCTGATAACCATTATTCTGAAACTATCTTTCTTACACGGTTATTCATTTTATCTAAAACATAAACGGTTCCATTTTTGTCAACGGCAACACCTGTGGGGGCGCTAAAAAGTGCCGAGCCGCCTATAGCATCTGCATATCCTGCTGTGCCGCTTCCCGCGAAAGTGCTTACCTTAAATGTATTGGCTTCAATATACCTGATACTTTGGTCGGGGTTACCGCTTCCACCGTCACCGGTACCGTTACCCGCAACGTAAATGTTGTTGTTATTATCAATAGCAAGCCCCCACGGATAGGCAAACTTAGCCTCTGTTGGCGCTCCATTGGCATACCCTACTACGCCCTGCTGCCCGGCAATAATGCTCTCAGTCCAACTTCCAGAAGCAAATTTTTTGATCACCTGGTCGCCATGGCCTGATACATATAAATTGCCCTCCTTGTCAAATTCCATTCCGGCCGGGTAGTTAAGGCCTGTTATCACCTGATTTGTAGTCCATTGTGCCGATACCTGATAAATGGTGCCCGGGCTGGTACAGCCGGAATAATAAACATAACCACTTTGTTTATCGACAGCCACACTCCATGGAGACTGGCTTCCCCAAGCCCATGTTGTAGCAGTACCATCAGGACTAATTTTCCGTATATCCCAGTTTGTGGGGTCAACTGAATAAATATTGCCCTGGCTATCTATACCCAAATCATAGGGTAATGCAAATTTCGCATCGGTCCCTTTGCCATCTGCATAACCGGAAACCTGGGGGTTACCGGCCAAGGTAGTTACAACACCGGCAGTATCAATTTTCCGGATACAATGATTACCAGGATCGGCAACATAAACATTCAGGTTATCGTCAACAACAATACCGCCGCTTCTGTACCAGGATTGACCTCCAAAATCAAACATGGCATCAGTTCCCTGCCCGTTAGCAAAACCGGCTTTGCCCGATCCGGCCAGCGTAGTAACCGTTCTGGTATACTGATAGGTGAATACCCCCGTACTTGCCTCTGATTTGCCAATGGTTACATTAATTGGCCCGGAGCCTGCTTTTTTCGGTATAACCACCATTATTTGGGTAGTATTGGCGCCAATAATTTTAAGTTTCGCACCATTAAGGGTAACTGAAATTTCTGAAGTATCAGATGAAAAATTAGCTCCCGTAATTAGCACTTCCGTACCGCCGCTACCCGTTTCCGGTATAAAAGCGGTGATGCCAATGGGTGCGGAAGAATCATGTGCCGGGACTTTTTCCTTTTTGCAACCGGTAAAAGCAACCGCAAATAGAAGGCTGGCAATCAGGTATCGCTGTACCATTCTTGCCAATATGTTTTTAAATATCTTCATTGTAATAATACTTATTTGTTAATAGAGATAATGAGGCATTTTTTACGCCTGATAAATGCACATTACCAACCAGGGTTTTGAACCAACGCGTTATCCCGGTCTAATTGATATTGAGATATGGGAAACAGGTACATCTTATCACTCCAAACCCTTGTTTGAAACAGGGTTTTATTGTAAAAACCGGCGAACCCAAATCCCTGGCCCTGGTCATCGGTGTTTACATTCAAGCCATAGATTGTTTGGTTATCCTTGGCTCCTAACAACAGTCGCCTTACCAAAGTAAAGTACCTGTCGCCCTCAAAACACAGCTCCACCTGCCGTTCCTGTAATATATATTTACGCATGGCTTCTTTGTTTCCAACAGCTTGCGGATATAGTGTTGCTATTCCGGGTAAACCGGCCCTGGCCCTAACCTGGTTGAGGTAGGTAACAATGTCCGGATTAGATGGGTCATATTCATTTAAAGCCTCTACATAATCCAGCAATATTTCGGCATAACGCATTAGTATAAATGGCCTGTAGTTAGCCGCATCCTGCCTGATATTATCTGCCGGGCTCACATTTTTCAGCACATTGTATCCTGTAAGGTTATTGCTTGCTCCACTTGCCTTAGCACCTGATTTGCCGCTGTAATAAAACTCCACACGCCCTGTTCCGTCAATATTAGCATCTGACGAAAAATAGTTTTTGTCATCAACCGTAGGCGCTGGTAATACAGGCCGCCCGTTATACTGTATGTAGGCATAAAACCGGGGCTCGCGGTTTGCGTAAGCATTCCACTGTCCTTTATGATGTTCCCAATAGTTACTGCCATCAGTTTGCGCGAAACCGGTGCTTTGGTAAGTAGCAAGCGGGTCATCAATAGTTCTGCCGCTGTTCATGTAAAATGCATCTACTACATTTTGCGTGGCATTATACATATTGTAACCACCCGGGCCTGGCGACACGCATTTGGTGTATCCCCAATAACTCCAGCTGTTTCTTGAAAATATAATTTCATTGTTCCAGTTTGTTAAGAAAAGATCCCTTACCGAGAGGTATGGGTCAAACTGGCTACCTCCGTTATCCAAATTGGTGAATAATTTATACGCGTTAAGATCAATTACAGCTTTTGCTGCATCTGCCGCTATTTTCCATTTGCTGGCATCATAATTACCCGGCGCGAGCGCTGTACCATCTTGATTTTTAAAAGAGGTAAATGATGGATTGCCATTCCATAAGGGGCTTGCTGCCAATAACGCGAGTTGCGCTTTTACAGCAAGGCATGTCCCTTTTGTAGGGCGGCCATAATTACTGGTTGACGGCCATTGTATTGGCAAATTCGCCGCGGCCTCATCCATTAGCTCGTTTACTAACTCTTTACAATCATCAAAAGTAGCGCGGGGATATTTGTTGAAATCCTCATTTAAACTTAACGCGCCGGTTAATTTTACTACCGGCCCATACTGTTTCATCAATTGCCAGTAAAACCAACCCCGTAAAAAACGTGCTTCAGCTTTGTATTGCACTTTTAATATAGTACTCAACTGGCTGGCAGGTACTTTGTCAATATTTTCCTCAAAAATGAAGGATGACCGGATGCCTTTATAATAATTGTCCCAATAGTCAAAATATGCGTTTACCGGGCTCCAGTTACCTACAACCATTTGCCTTACATTGGTACCCGGAATAGATACTGATGATTCATCACTGGCGCCCATGCCGCTATAATTTCCTCCGTCGGTTTGCAGCACATAACCATATATGTTGTACAGGTACGATTCTGCATTGGCCCTGGTACTCCAAATCAACTCAGATGTTAACAGGTTATCGGGCTTTTGATTTAAAGGCTTACAAGAAGATAAAACTGCAATCAGGAGCCATATCCCAACTGCTATAATTAATTTATTACTTTTCATTCAGAATGCTTTTAAAATTGATTGATCAATTAAACCTATAAAGAAAGCCTTAAGCCTAAAGCTACGAGTCTGACAGGCGGGTAACCGGCTCCGTTTGATCCAAGCTCAGGATCCCAAAGTTTAAATTTGGAGAAGGTTAAAAGATTTTGGCCTGTGAGATAAAGGTATAGCGAGTTGATACCCGCGTTGGCAAAAAATGCCGGTTTATAGGTATAACCCAGTGTTGCTTGTTTTAACCGCACAAAGCTGCCATTTTTTGACCACCACGTACTCGGCTGATAATTATTGCTGTTCTGGTTGGAGATACCTAAACGCGGGTAATCTACATTTTGGCTTGGATTATCAACCGTCCACCTGTTTTCGAGGTTGGCAAGCATGCCTGATTGGTAGGTTCCCATGCCGGTAAAGGGTACTACACCGGCTCCCCCCGCGCCCGCGCCGGTAATGGATGAGCCATTTGCCATTATAACAACGTTGGATGCACCCTGGAAGAAAAGTGAAAGATCGAAGTTGCTATATCCAACCGTAAAACCTGTGCCGTATAAAATGGTAGGAATATCAGATTTTCCGGTATATACCTGATCATAACTGTTAATTACACCATCTGAGTTAACATCTTTATATTTAATATCGCCCGGCTTTAAAACAGCGCCAAACTGCCCCGGACTATTGTCAACATCTTCCTGAGATGTAAATAAGCCCTCGGCTATGTACATTAAATTATCGCCAAACTTGCGCCCGGTTGCCTGTTGGTAGGCATATAAGCGCTTAGGTTCGTCGCGCTGTACAATCTTGTTATTATTATAAGTGAAATTACCATAGAGGCGCAAAGCTACTTTTCCAAAATTGTCGTTATACTCTACGTTGGCATCAACACCGTGGTTGTCCATCTCTCCTAAATTGGCAAACACAACTCCGCTTACTCCTAATATTCCTGATAGTGAACTACGGCGTACTAAAATATCCTTCCGCCTTTCTTTGTAAACGTCAACTATAATATTCAACTTATTGAACAGGCCTATCTCCAGCCCCAGGTTAGCTTTGGTAGCTTTTTCCCAGGTAAGATTTTCTACACCAATAACAGTCTCGGTGGTGCCCGGAAACACCGTTCCGTTAAGGCCGAAACTCACCGAACCACCGCCACCGTACTGGTTGATATATGGAAAGCGGGTTATGTTATCGCTATAGCCTATCTGATCGTTACCTACAAGCCCGTGCGAGCCTCTTATTTTAAGCAGGTTAATTGTTTTAGAAAGGTTTTTAAAGAACGGCTCCTTCGAGATTACCCAGCCGGCAGATATTGCAGGAAATAAGCCGAATTTTTTACCCGGCTCAAAGTTTTCAGAACCGGTGTAACCAATATTAAAATCAAACAGATACTTATCGGCATACGAGTAAGTTGACCTGGCGGCTAAGCTTTGGTTGTTGTACGAAATAGAACCGATCACGTCACCGGCCGAACTCTGCACCCTCGACCGTGTATTGAGTAAGAACAGACCGCCAAAACGATGCTTACCAAAAGATCTGTCGTAATTAATAGTTGTTTCCAGGTACATGGTTTTCTCGGCCGATGCAGATTGAGAATAACCTAAAAACTGAGTACCAAACCTCGACTGGCCAAATACCAAGTTGCCATTTGGATCCCTTGACGTTGCTAAATAAAGGTCGTTTGTGCCGAACCTGCGGTTATCATTTTCACTGTACGAGTCGAATGAAAACCTTGCCATAGCGCTTAAACCGCTGGTAATAACATCCAATTTTTGATTGAGTGAAAAAACCGACTGTATAGTTGGCCTGAACTCCTTATTGTACCCGGTGTTTTGAATATCATTTACCGGGTTTGATCCTCCGTTATTATATGGGCCGGCCCATTTGCCATCAGGGTATTGTATCGGGAAGGCATTAGGTGGTGTTAAATAGGCATTATACCAGATGCTACCTGCTGAAAGCCCGGGATAACGGCTGCTCACCAGCATGGCATCAAGGTTCATGGTTAATAAGGTGGTTTTGGTTACATCAATGTCCAGGTTGGTTCTAAAATCGTATCGTTTAAAGTTAAGGTTGGGATTATAACCGTTTTGCTTGGTTACTTTATAACTACCATCCTGCTCGTAATAAGATGCAGAAACGTAGTACCTTACCGTTGACGCGCCTCCGCTAACGTTTAAATTGGTGTTGTAACCCGGGGCCCAGTCTTTATAAACAGCTTTTAGCCAATTAACGTTCGGGTAAAGATATGGATCGAGGCCGCTTGCGGTTTTTTGTATAACCTCTTCTGAATAAGCATTAGCGGTGCCGTCATTACTCGTCGCTTCGTTATGCAGCCTCATCCATGATACCGCGTCAAGCATTTTGGGTGTCTTGGTTAGGCCCGATATAGAAGTTTCAGCTTTAAACGAAATTTTAGGTTTACCTACCGTACCTTTTTTGGTGGTTATTATTAAAACGCCGTTTGCTCCTCTGGCTCCATAAACCGCAGTTGCCGACGCGTCTTTTAACAATGAAATACTTTGAATATCCTCGGGGTCTATATTATTATAAGCGCCCCCGTAAGTACTGTTCACATCATCCCGCTGTACCCCGTCGATTATGATCAGGGGGCTCGCATTACCGGTAAAGGTACCAATACCCCTTATTGTAAATGAGGCATTGTCGTACCCCGGCTCGCCGCTGCGCTGCATAGATATTACCCCGGCAACCTTGCCGGCTAAGGCATTTGACAACGAACGGCTGGGTGTCATCACATCAGCCACATTAACCGTTGTAACAGCGCCTGTTATTGTCAGTTTTTTCTGTTTGCCATAACCTACCACTACAACCTCATTCATCCCGATGATGTCATCTTCCAACTGGATAGTTAACGAGCGCGTATTTTCGTTGACTATAACTTCCTTAGTGACAAAGCCGCTGAATGAAATTACCAGAACGCTGTTTACCTCCGCGTCTATAGTGAATTTGCCATCTTTGTCAGTTGCAACTCCCCGGGTTGTACCCTTTATCCTTACACTGGCGCCCGGCAACGAGATCCCTTTTGAATCAGTGACAACTCCTGACAGCTTTATAATGACAGGCGCTGTTGCGGCTGCTTTTATAGGAATCGGTTTCGACTTAATGATTATTGTTTTATCGTCAATAGTATAAATTAATGGTTGCCCTAAAAAAGCCAACTTTAATACTTCCTCTATTTCGGTATCAACAACACTTATGCTAACAGGATTGGCGTCTTTAATAAGCTTCGAATTATAAAAAAAATCATAACCACTTTGCTTACCTATCTCTTTCAGGATTTTTTTTAACGGAACATCTTTTTCCGATAAAGTGATTTTTTGGGCATAACTCTTTGCACTTACCTGTATTATTGTTGCCATTAAAAAGATGACCGATAATTTCATGATCAACAATGCTTTATTTTTTATACTGGGTATTGTATATAAATTTATCTCATAACATTTCATACATTTGAACTTGTTTGGGTTTAAGGTGTAATCGGACTACGAATTTGATGCATGGCGGACCCAACTTTTGGCCGGAAGTGTTCCACCACTCCCGGCTTATTTATTTAGGTTGCCGTATGTTTGGTAATTATTTATACATAACGATAACCCTCCTTCCTTCTATTTTAATTTTTACACTCTCTGTTTGGTCTATCACTTTTAATGCCTGCTCCAAACCTTTGGAACGCGACACCTTGCCATCAAACTTTAAATTATCCACGTTGCCCCTGTATTCCACCTCAACATCATACCACCGGGCATACTTGTTCATGATACTTTTCAAATCCTCGTCACTAAAAGTGAAATAGCCATTTTTCCAGGCAATTACATCTTCGGCGTTAACCTGTGTTATCGATATATCACTGCTTGCGTAATTAATGTCGGATTGCTCACTCGGTTTAAGAAGCTTAGATTGATTGGATTTGCTTGAAAGTACCTTTACAGATCCCTCTAATAAAGTTGTTCGGGCAGAGGGCTCATCGGGGTATGCACTGATATTAAAATGCGTGCCTAAAACCTCCACAACCTGGTTGTTGCTAACCACTTTAAAAGGCATATGTTTATTTTTTGCCACTTCAAAGTAGGCTTCTCCGGTTAAATTAACACTGCGAACCTCACCATTAAAAGTGGTTGGATAAGTGAGTGACGATTCTGCATTCAGCCATACCTTCGAGCCATCGGGTAAAACAACCTGGTATTGCCCGCCTTTTGGTGTTTGAATGGTGTTATAGGCTGATTGACCTGTGACAGCAGAACCTGAAGATGCTTGCGCGGCCGAATATATCAATTCGCCGTTAGCGGTTTTAGATACCACTACACCCTTTTGTTTGGCTAATTCGCCCGCTTCGGCGTCATCCAAAGTAATTTTTGAACCATCGGCCAAAGTTAAAAGCGCTTTGAAGCCTCCCGGTGTTATCTTCTTTTTATTTGCAGCGTAGTTATAATTTTCAGTAAAAGATGTTGTATTGTAGCGAACAAGCAGAGCAGATAATACTATTAATAACAAAGCGATTGAAGCGGCTACATACCAACGCCTGATAGAAATAACTCTTTTTGGTGCCGTTTCGCGTTCTTTAATTTCTGTTAATATTTTACGATAAAGGTCGCTTCTTACTGAGTCTTCTGCGCCCATTGAAAGCTCATCCCATTCCAGTCCGTCGGCCTGAAGCTTATCATAAAAATCCAACAAACGCTTTTCCTCCTGCGGAGTGGCTGTATTTGAAAGATATTTATTGACTAAATTTTGTAGTGTATCCTTTTCCATTGGCTGATAATCAGATGTAAGTAACCCGGAACAGGCACTACCCCCAAAGGGAAATTGAAATATTTTGAAAAAAACTTAAAATTTGAGGAGATACCCTAACAAAAACGAGCAATGGAGCGAAAAAATGGGCTTTTAGAGACAGAAATTTACAAAAACCGTTTACATAGAACAATAATAGCTATTGATACAAAGTCGCCCAGTACAATGCGCAAGCGGTTTAAGGCTATTGTTAATTGATTTTCGACAGTTTTGGGCGCAATGCCCATTTTTTCGGCAATTTCTTTGGTAGACAAATGCTCTTTTCGGCTTAGAATAAAGATCTGACGGCATTTTTCGGGCAATTCGGCTATTCCTTTTTCCAATAACCGGTTGATATCTTTTTCAAACAGGACGTCTTCGCTATCGCAATTATTAAAAAGCTTTTCTATTTCCTTAACACGACTATCCCTTAATTTGCCGGAACGTATGGTGTTAAATACCTGGTACCTGACAGCGGTATACAAATACGCGTTTAACGAAATTACCTTGAGACTGTCCCGTTTCACCCATAGGTTTACCAACACTTCTTGTGTAATATCTTCAGCAATTTGCCGGTTACGGATAATATTGTAGGCTTGCAGGTATAGTTTAGACCAATATCTTTTGTAAAGATATTCAAACGCGGCGAGGTCATTTTCCTGAATTAAAGCGACAAGCTTTTCGTCTGAAAATAGATGCACCTCTTCGCTACTCATTTTGTGATGTGGAAATGTTAATCGGCAACGGCAATTTTGCTAACAATATAACAACCTGCCGGCAATTCTACAAATCATGTAAATCCGTGATACTGCATATATTCAATTTAGAATACGCTTAAGTACAATGCTGACAATATGAGCTACGAACTAAAAGCTATTCAATTTACGCTGTGATATGCCTATAAGTTCGGCAGCGGGAGTGATTTTTAGTTTTTCAAGGTTAAACCCGTTTAATATATTTTCCAATTGACGTAGTTTATCATATTGGTTATTTTTAGTAAAAACGTCTTTTAAAACAGCAATTTTTTCAAAATCCTGAATCCCTTCTATCAATCGTTCAAAACGGATGGATGAACGAAACCCCGGATAAATAATGAACGCATCGCCGGATGACCATTGCCCGAAACGCGTATCCTGTAATGAATTCTTCGCCCAGTTATTGTAAGCCCATCTCAAATATCCATCATAGCCTTTATAAGCCGCATGCCATCCCAGCCACACCGCTTCTGCCGGATTTGAAAAACTAAACGTATTAGGGTACCCTTCAGTACAACAGGTATAGTAGGTGGTATTTAATCCGGTGTTTCTACGCGAAGTTACCGTTGCTTCATCTACTACCTGATTGGAAGCCACGCTATAATCAAATATGCTTTTTTCTATTTCAGGATGAAAATTGCCGGCTAATGAAACTTTAAAACCTTCATCAGCATGTTTAATGATCGCTATAGCTTTTTGCATATCTTCCAGTGGCCTTTCGTCCATTGCAATAGCCGTTATGTTAAACCAGCCCTTCTTTTTAAGATGGCGGGCAAAATCAACAAGCATTGGCTTCCAGTGGGCTTCATATGCCAACGAACCCGGCTTGGCTATGATCGCGGTATCTTTACCCGAAGCTTCGTCATGGTAACAGAATTTGTTATTCCACGGAATCATGCTGTAGCAGTTAATTATCTTATTAATACCTAACGACATCATAAAAGATACCCATTGATCAAAAACGGTGTAGTCATAGGTCCATGTTCCATTTTTCTGCTTAGTCCATTTAACCATTGAATGGTACACATCATAGGTTTGGCTGTTCCATGGGTCGTAGATTAGCGTAGTGGTAATTGCTTTTTGCCCTGCATGAGCCAGCATACTCATATATGGCCTTATGGCATTATAATGTTGTTTGGACCAGGGCTTAACGTTATGTACCCGGGCTATAGCGTATGGACTTTGCCACAGATCTAAATGAAACTTCCACTTTTGGGGGGCAGGCAATGAATGGTTAAGTACCTGAATGCTGTAATGTAAAGTTAAAAGCCGCTTGCTTTTTCCTTCCCAAACACTTACGGTACCCTTATAATTACCTTCCAGAGTATTTGGTGGCACTGTTATGCTTAACCAAACAGGGCGCGTTGAATTTTTATTTAACGGGAGTGATCTTATATTATCTATAACATCTGCAACTAAAGATGAGTCATGCCCGGGCTGAATACCGCATCCGCCGCCATTTTCATTCAAGCCATCTGCCATAACATACCTTATAAAGCTTCCGGTTACATTTTTTGCAGCAATACTATTCCCTTTACAATCAGTAAGCTTGCTGCAGCTAAGGCTCAAGTTTTTAATATTGCGGTTGGCCCAAACAACAATCTGCGTATGCACCTTTTCACCCTTCCATGCTTTAGCCCGCCAATAGTGTTGCAGGGTGGAAACTGAGGGTGGATTGTTTTTTTCGTAACGGGTGTCAACCGAGGCAAAACTTACCCCAACACCGCCGTTAAAGGCACTCCATTCATGCTCGTTAACCGGCTTTGGATCGGCAAATTCTACATATGCCTTGTCATTTTTAGACTGACCTATTACGATTGTACTGTAAAACAAAAACAGCAGCGTGCATTTTATATTCATTTGTGGTTCATTGAGTATAAAAATTAAAAAAGTGCAACGTGTTCAATATGATAAATGAGCTGAGTTATCCCAATAGATAAAACCTGAAAACAAACACCGGCAATATATCACCATACGTCGAGCATTTGCTTAAACATTTTTAGATTTAACCATTAGCTGAGGTCAGTTTTATATAGACAAAGCCTCGGTAACTATTTCCTGTAATGGCCTGGTTTTACTTTCAGGAGTTAGCTTTTGATTTTCATCTACCCACTTACGTTCCCAGTAAAAAAAATCAGGAGCGGGTAAATCTTTACCTTCAAGTTTTCCCCGCAAATGGTCAAAATAGAGCTCCCACCTGGGCAGGTAAAAGCCATTGATGAGGCCGGCCCATTCCTTATAAGCATACTCGTGCAAATTATCTTCACTATGCACGTTTTCGCCCCAATAAGTCAATTGCATTAATAGATTTTTTAAATTATTTGATTTCTCCTCACTGGTATTACCACTGCCTACAGCTTGTTTTATGTAAGTATTGAGTTGAAAATAGCTGTCCGTGTTCAAAAGCTCGTCTGTTAGCTTAATCATATAAAGAAACTTTTTGCATGATTTATCAAACCCGACCTTATCATTATTGTTAAATGCGGTCACTAAGTCGTTATAAACAATTGTTCCTTTATTTGATAATACCTGCCTTACCATGTTAATCAGGTCAATTTTGTAGGTAGCTGAATTGATTAGCGCCGGTGCAGCCTTGACAAATTCTTTCACGCCTGTTTCAAAACGGGCTGTATCGTAGTTTCGGGTGAGCGTACCCCAGCTGGAAACCGACTTTATTTTAAGGGCGGGCCTTGCACAAAAAACAGATTCGCTGGCACCTTCCTGGTAACCGGGAAGGCTTTGATAAATTGTTTGTAAAAATATCTGCCAGGCTTCGTTCGCATGGCTATTATTTACACCGTAACGATATTGCGAATATTCATTGATCCAGCTTTTACTGTCCAAATGTTCGCTGCGCCAGCCCAGTTCGAGCATCAGATCATAATCCACCGGATTGTTGTTGATACCTTCGGGCATTATACCTACGCCTTTAAAATATTTTCTGTAACTACCGTTTCTAATCCTGTAAATCTCGTCGGCAAAGCGCTGCAATTTACCATAAACTCCCGGGCGTTCACCAAAGTTGTTAACGGTACACCATATAAATGAGGTGCTATCGTACGCGTTACGTTTTTCCCAGTTATTAGTAAACTCACCAAAAAGTTCTTGCACTAATACGTTTGATTTATCCAGCCCATCAAGCATCAGTTGTTTAGGATTGTCCTGCCAGCCTTGCAACACCCAGGTTGACCCCGGAAAGTGGCTCTTCATTGAACCCTGAATAGCCGCACCTGCCTTTTTTAAATCTACCCCTTCAATAATGCCCCCTTCATGAAAAGGGTCACCTGCAAAAAAATGAATATTTTTTCCGTATGCCTTTTTCATTTCGCTGTAATATATGGCCGCAATACGTTCAAATTCCGGATCATTGGGGTCTAATATATCAGGTCTTTTAAAAGCGCCCCAGGTAAGTTGATCAATGATATGGGCTTTGCGTTTTGTTTTCAAAGAACTTGGTACCATACCGTAAAATCCTTGCAACACAGGCTCTATACCCAATTCGGCCATTCTCTTCATCATTTTTTGTTGAATCACTTTCCGGCTTACTATTTGGGTTTGCGGCATAGGCCCTCCCCAACCTTCAATATTCCCCATTAGCCACCATGCGGTATAAGCAGGGCCAACAATAAAATTATTAATTTCACTGTCGGTATATCCCATTCGCCTTAGCGTGTTTTGCCAAACGGCTTCCATTCCTTCAACCGCCAGCATCATGTTCACACCATTTAACGCCATCCAATCAAGCTCGCGTTCCCAATCGTGCCAGCTGTAAAAGCTCATAGTATAGTTGTAGGTACAGTAATTTAAGGCATACCGGTACTTCGCTTCAGCGTTTATGGCTACCTTCTCTTTCACTACAGGGATTGGAAATACCGGCGAAAGATTATCACCCATATGTGACATGGAGCGATGGCAGTAATATTTCAGATACCAATTCACACCCACAGCTGCCGCATTGGGCCCAGAGGCCCTAATCACCAGTTTATTATTTAAAGTTTGAAGCTCAAATGTTTCGAGTCCACCATTTTTCAAGGGTTCAAAAACTATATATTTACTCAACCATGGGGCGCGTCTTTTTACCAATGCTTCTACTGCGCTAAACTGTTGGGCCAGGAGCTGGGCGGGTAATAATATAATAAGCAGGCAAAGTAGTTTTCGCATAAAATGTGTTAGTTTCAAAGTTTATATGCCCGAAACTACCCCGAATTAAAGAAGAAAGCAACTGGTTTGCGAGAGGTTGATAACTCCTGAAATTACGCAACCGATTGTTCCCTTATAGACAATCGGTTGCGTGAAATTTCAGGATTTTTTTTATTTTTTAATTTGCTACCATTGTGATCTGAGCAGGTTTTTCAATAAAAACAGCCCATTTTTTGGCGATTTCTCCATAATGGCGTACTACCGTATCATAAAAAATTCATGAAAAAAATTATTGTCTGTTTACTTTTGGCATCCTTGTTTTTTTTGCCGGCCATCGGTCAGCCCCAGCAAAATGCTCCCTTTAAAATTGGAGAGGAGTCATTTATCCTGAACGGAAAGCCCTATGTAATCCGCTGCGGGGAACTACATTTTGCCCGCATTCCGAAAGAATATTGGCGGCATAGATTAAAGATGGCTAAGGCCGTTGGTTTAAATGCAGTGTGTGCTTATTTGTTTTGGAACTATCATGAAACAGCCCCCGGTAAGTTTACCTGGACCGGGCAGGCAGACGCTGCCGAATTTTGCAAAATTGCACAAGAAGAAGGGTTATACGTGATATTGCGCCCCGGGCCATATTCGTGTGCCGAATGGGAGTTTGGCGGGTTTCCGTGGTGGTTGCTAAAAAAGAAAGATATCAAACTTCGTACACAAGACCCTTACTATTTAGACAGATGCCGTAAGTATTTAAACGAAGTAGGGCGTGTTTTAGCACCCTTACAAATAACAAAGGGTGGCCCTATACTAATGGTGCAGGTTGAAAATGAATACGGTAGTTATGGTAACGATAAAGGATACATTTCAAAAATAAAAGATTATTTGATTGGTGCAGGTTTTGAAGTGCCCTTCTTTACCTGCGATGGTACCGTTCAGCTAAAAAATGACGTGCAGCCGGATCTTTTCGCGGTGGTGAATTTTGGTAATAATCCGGAGGCCGGTTTTAAAGCGTTGCGAGAAGTTCAACCGAATGGCCCGTTAATGTGCGGTGAATATTATCCGGGATGGTTTGACAGTTGGGGAGCGCCACATCACACCGGTGCAAGCGAACACCTGATAAAGGAAATTGATTGGATGCTTAGCAATAAGGCTTCTTTTAGTATATATATGATACATGGAGGTACATCATTTGGTATGTGGGCAGGTGCCAACTGTCAGCCGTATGCCCCGGAAACCTCAAGCTATGATTATGATGCGCCTATAAGCGAAAATGGCGACGCAACAGCTAAATATTATGAATTGCGCAACACCTTAAAAAAATACCTGCAACCCGGTGAAACACTGCCTGATGTACCACCAGGCAACCCCGTGCAAAAAGTTGCACCGTTTACGCTTACTTCTGTAGCGCCAATAATGCCACAATTAGGTAAACCTGTATTTAGTGATACCACACTATTTATGGAAGATCTTGATCAAGGTTACGGGATGATGGTTTACGAAACTACTTTAACGGCAGGTAAAAAAAGGAAATTAGATTTTACCGAAGTACATGATTACGCGGAAGTGTTTATAGACGATAAGTTAGTGGGTGTATTAAACCGTATGAAGAATGACCACGTAATTGAGATACCGGCGTTATCAAAAAACACAAGATTAAGGGTTTTAGTAGAAGCCATGGGTAGGGTTAATTTCGGGCACTATCTACACGACCGTAAGGGTTTACAGGGTGAGGTTTACAGTTTTGAAGGCACAAAGAAAACTCTGTTAAAAGGATGGAAACATTATTCAATTCCTTTGGGTGAGGGTAACCCGCTTTATAAGTACAGGCCTGTCACATCGCTTCGTCATCTGAATGGTCCCGCGTTTTACAAAGGCAATTTTAACCTGAATAACACCAGCGATTTTTACCTGGATATGCGTTATTTTAAAAAAGGTGTTACCTGGATAAATGGCCACTGCCTTGGCAGATACTGGAATATAGGGCCAACCCAAACTATGTATGTACCGGGAGTATGGTTAAAGAAGGGGAAAAATGAGGTGGTTGTACTCGATTTACATAAACCGCTTGCTCCACGCCTGCAGGGATTGAACAAACCAATACTCGATAGCCTTACTGCAAAAGAAGTTATCAGCAGTAACCATCGAAAAGCCGGGCAGCATTTTGGAGAAAATTTGAATAGCCTGTTGTATTCCGGCACCATGCAAAATTCCGGTATATGGCAATCATTCACTTTTCCTGCAAAAACGGGGCGTTACTTTGCAATTGAAGCAATAGATAATTTTGCGGGTGATCCTTTTGCTGCACTGGCAGAACTTGAATTATTGGATGAAAAGGGCCAAGACCTTTCGCGTGATTTATGGAAGGTTGTTTATGCTGATAGTGAAGAGTTAAAAGGGGGAGATGGGAAGTCGGAAAACCTGTTTGACTTACAATATACCAGTATCTGGCATAGCCAGTGGAAGGATGCCGCCACCAAACACCCGCACCAGGTTGTTATCGACCTTGGGCAAAAAACAACAATTACCGGTATTAAAATGATGCCCAGGCAGGATATGGAAACCGGAAGGATTAAAAACTTTAAAGTTTATTTTTCCAATAAACTTTTTGATGGTTTGTAATAAAGATTTTTATCCTGCTAAAATTCAAAATGAAAATCAGGGTTAATTATCGTTACCCGCGCTTCTATCACTTAATAAACAAAAAATGCCTTATACAAATTGTATAAGGCATTTTTTGTCATTATGAATTTACAGGTAGTGAACTTGGTAACAATTATTATCATCGCACTCAGTTTCCTGTTTCCACTTTTACTATTTCATATCTCTTATTACCATTTTGCTGTATAGGCTGATAATATGTTTCACCAATTTAACGTAGGTTATATCTCCCACTTTGGTTTCAACGCCGCTCTCAGGCAAATTTCTACAATCGTGTGCCTGCCGTGGGTGCAACCACTGTGTATCCATTTGATGCTTTTTCATAAAATGTGCCGGCATAGTAATCATTGTTAACTGTTTCGCTAACTACTACAGTTTGTGTACCGGCTGGCAGTGTTGTAGTAAAACCCTTCCTTTTTGAGCAGCTCAGACGATTAGGCGGATCTAAATCTGCTGCTCTTGAATAATCCAAAAATCCCCCTTAAACATAGGTAATTAATCAATCCTTATTTACTCCCCTATCCTGAAAAATCGCTGATCTGCATAAATAATATCACCTATTGATAAAAATTATTAAAATGCTGATTTTCAGAAATATAAATTTGAATACTCAATTGTGAACGAAGGCTGTAACCTGCCTGAACATTTGTTAATAAACCATGCCTGAAAAAAGATTTTTATATACCGGTATTTTATTATTCATTATTTCTGTAGTGTTTTCATGTCAGCAATCATCGCATCAACAGATGATCAGCATACTGCATGATCTTACCAAAAAGAATTATAACGTATCGAACATATTTAGCCCCGAAACTAAGTTAAGCCAATGCAACAGCATGATTGAAACACCGGGGAATGAGCATAATTTTGAACTGCTTGCAGAAAAAGCTTCACTTTTACTTAAAACGGGTAATGAAGAACAATCCGTAGCCATCTACGAAGATCTGATCAAAGACCAACAAAGCTTATATTATAATAAATTCATGCCGTCGATGGCCTTAGCTTACATGCGTTTGGGCGAACGTGGTAATTGCAGGCGTGTGCACAACGGCTCATCCTGCATATTCCCCATTAAAGATGGCGGAATACATCAACTCCAAACAGGTTCGTCAAAAGCAATAGCAATTTACGAAGGCATACTCCGCAAACACCCGGATGATCTTGAATCGCGCTGGTTGCTTAATATCGCTTACATGTCGCTTGGCCGGTATCCGAATGTACCCGCCGAATACTTGATCCCCGGGTTAGCTACAGATACCGGTTTTAAAATAAAACCCTTTGCTGATGTGGCTGCCGACGTTGGAATTAATATTAACGGACGTGCAGGTGGTACAATTACCGATGATTTTAATAATGACGGCTACCTGGATATTGTTACATCGGGGTTGGGAATTGATGATCCCATGCATTATTATGAAAACAACAAAAATGGCACATTTAGCGACCAAACCAAGAAAAGCGGATTAACAGGACTGACCGGTGGGTTAAACATCCAACAAACAGACTATAATAATGATGGCAACGCGGATATTTTTGTTTTGCGGGGTGCCTGGAGTGTTCAGGGATTTGGTAATCAGCCGGCTTCATTATTACGTAACAATGGCGACGGATCTTTTACCGATGTTACAATACCCAGCGGTCTGTTATTTTTTCATCCCACACAAGCTGCCGTGTGGGCCGACCTGAATAATGATGGTTGGCTCGACGTATTCATTGGCACAGAAAATTCGGGCAGAATGGATGCAGGTGGTACGCATGTATCGATGTTATACATCAATAACCACGACGGCACTTTTACAAATGTGGCTAAAGAAGCCCATTGTGATGTCACCGCTTTTGTAAAAGGGGTTACATCTGCCGATTATAATAATGATGGGTGGAATGATCTCTTTATATCTACCCTCAACGGTAAAAAATACCTGTTAAAAAACAGCGGTAAAGTAGGTAACGTCCCTGTTTTTGAGGATGTAACTGTTGCATCAGGTATTGACAAAAACACCAACCGGACTTTTATAACCTGGTTTTACGATTATAATAATGATGGCTGGCCCGATCTGCTCATTGGCGATTATCAATTTGATAAAGCATTGGGCTATTACGCAGCAGCCGAAGCATTGGGCAAAACTGTTGCGGGAGCCGGAAATATTTTTTTATATAGAAACGAACACAATGGTACTTTCACCGATGTAACGAAAGAGACAGGTCTTGATAAGGTTGTGTACAGCATGGGATCAAATTTTGGCGACATTGACAATGACGGTTTTCCTGACATGTATTTTGGTACGGGGAACCCAGACTTCGGCTCGCTAGTGCCCAATAAATTATTTAAAAATATCGACGGAAAAAGATTTGCCGACGTTACCCTTTCCTCGCGAACAGGTAACCTGCAAAAAGGCCATGGTGTGGCATTTGCCGATTTCAGGAACATCGGCGTACAGGATATTTTTATTGAAATGGGCGGCGCGTTCAGAGGCGATTCGTACACCAGTTCATTATATGAAAACCCCGGATACGGTAATAATTGGATAAGTATGAAGCTCGAAGGTGTAAAAGCAAACAAAGCGGCCATTGGCAGTCATATAAAAATATCATTTACCGAAAACGGAATAAACAGAACAGTTTATAAAGATGTTAATTCGGGTGGCAGTTTCGGGTCATCACCATTGCGGCAGGAAATCGGCATTGGTAAAGCATCCATGATAACTGAAATAGAGATAAAATGGGCCGGTAGCCAAACGCTGCAACGTTTTAAGAACATCACACCGAATCAATTTTTGCACATAACAGAAGGCAGTAATGCAGTCAATATCATCCCTTTAAAAAAACTAAGTTATCGTAAACGATCTTCGGTAGCGGTATGTATGCCGGTTGGCGGGATTTAGCTTTGTACCATTTGCATATTTGCGTACAGCATTGTAAATGATAAAACACACAAATGGCAATTACGCCCCTGTTTAACCACTTTTTTGCGCATACAATTCCGTATGCAGCAGATACCATTTTTAATTACCCAATTAGTACCCAAACCTATAAAAGGGTAATAACTAATGCATAGCAGATAATTTCCGTAAAAAGTAATAACCAATTATTTAAGAAAATTGCTTTGGTATTAAAGCAGCGTTAAAAAAAGCAATTACCGAAGATAGCATGGCTTTGGAGTACGCTTTTAATCTGCTCTATCAAATTCCTGAACAATTATAAACCAAATAAATATGTACAAACTCTCCATCACTGCAACTGTAAAAGCACTTTTCTGTATATTGTTTCTAACAGTATTAGTGTCCGTTAGCGGCTGCAAAAAACAAGCAACCAAACCAAATGATCCCGAAACGCCCGTTGTAAAGCCCGAACCTGAGGCACTTAAAATATATAAACCGAAAGAGATGCAAAATATGAACTGGGATTCGGACACCAGCAAGTTCTGCTATGCTCGTTCAAAACAATCAGATCATTTTATTCTCTTTTGGTCTAAAGAATACGGAAAGGACCTCCCCTCTGCAAGTACAGTACCCGATGCCTACAGGGTAGACATTGAAGACCTTTTAAGTAAAGCGGAAATCTTTTACGACCTGAACGTGAATAAGCTCAAATTCGCCGACATCAGCAGCGGAACTTCCAACTTGGGTAAATACAAAATGATGATATTTCTCTACCATCAGGATACCTGGCTGGCAACAGGCGCGGGATACGATGATACCATTGGCGCGTTATGGGTAAGCCCCTCAACCTGCCAGCCCGTGAGCTCGGTAATCGCTCATGAGATAGGCCATAGCTTTCAGTATCAGGTATCATGCGACCTGGGCCTGACACATGGCTTCAGATATGGATACGGCCCGGATGCTTCCGGCGGCAACGGGTACTGGGAACAAACCGCGCAATGGCAGGCCTACCAGGCTTATCCGGCAGAAATATTTACCAACTGGCAGTTCGCAGGATATTTCAAGAACTATAATAAACATGTTATCCATGAAGATTATCGTTATGCCAGTTATATCCTCAATACCTTTTGGGCGCAGAAACACGGTATAGACATCGTCGCCAAAATATGGCGGCAATCGGTTAAGCCCGAAGATCCAATCCAGGCCTACCAAAGGTTAACCGGAATTGATAACGAGAAATTCAATGATGAAGTTTACGATCAGGCCAGCAAAGTGGTTACCTGGGATCTGGATGTTTTGAGAAGCTATGGCAAATCTTATATCGGGAAAATGGATTATAAGATGACCGCGCTGAACGACGGATGGTTTCAGCCCGATTACAGTTTTTGCCCGCAAACAACCGGGTTTAACGTCCTCCCACTCAATGTACCCGACGGAAGTGCGACAGTAAGTGCCGATTTTGCGGGTATGGTGAATGCTACAGGGTTTAATCAGGTCACCAATGCTTCCAACGCTGGTTGGCGGTATGGTTTTGTGGCATTGATGAAAGACGGAACCCGGGTTTACAGCAACATGTTCAGTGCAAAAGAGGGTAAAGCAACTTTTGCCGTACCGGCTAACTCCGACCGTTTGTGGTTTGTGGTCACGGGAGCACCTAAAACCTATTCGCGACATGCCTGGGACGATAATAACAGCAACGATGAACAATGGCCATACAAGGTAAAGTTTGCCAATACCAATCTTTTAGGCTACGTAAATCCGGGAACGGCTGCATCGCCTAAAGATGTATCATTCTCTTATGATGTATCTATAACGCACGATAATATTAATTATGCCTCGGCGCAGGTGAGTGTTGATGTTTCAAAACTGATCAGCGCGTTTTTACTGCAGCCAGATCAACTGACCAGCCTGATGGGTTCGGGCATTAAATTTTATGCTATTGAAAGCAACGGAAAATTGAATGCCACCACCACAGCTAACGGATTTGGTCATTGGTTTGATGCCTCCGGTAACGTGATAAATTGGGGAACGGGTGCAACGGTTTGGTCTGAATACGATGAGAAGAACTTTAATTTTACTTTGGGCCAATATCCAGGTCACGTGAAGGCCGGTGATAAATACACACTCAAACAGGCGTTCGTATATACTACGGCAAACAATAAAAGCGCGCAGGCCACCTTTACATTTAACGTTACTATTTTGTAATAGCATCCTGGCGATTCAAATTAATCCCCTTAAGTTTCGAAAAACTTAGGGGGATTATTTACATTAGCTGATATGGAACAAGTGCTTAATTGCCTGGTGATAGACGACGATCCTGAAGTGAACGCCTATGTCTGCGAGATGGTTGATCAAACACCCTTCCTACGGCTGGCTGGCAGCTATAATAATGCTCCGGCTGCGCTCTACAAACTGGAGCACGAAGCTATTGACTTGCTGGTACTTGATATTAATTTACCCGGTATAGATGGCGTAACTTTTGCCGGTACTTTAAAGGCTGCCCCCGGACTACCGGCTCCCCGTGTAATCCTGATCAGTGGTTCCAGAGAATACGCGGTTGACGGTTATAAGGTAGATGCGGTAGACTATCTCGTTAAGCCATTTGCTTACGAAGACTTTTACCGTGCAGCCGCGAAAGCACGCGGCCTGATGGTTACACCTAAAACAGAACCCGCTGCACATTACTTATTTCTAAAAGTGGAACATGACCTGGTACGCGTAAATATCAGCGATATCAGTTACCTCGAAAGTTTTAAAGACTATGTAAAAGTATTTACAGGTGATAAGGTGATCACGGCCCTGTCTACACTCAAAGCGATGGAGGAGCGCCTGGCAGGTCATCGGTTCATGAGAATTCACCGGTCTTTTATTGTCAATCTCGACAAAATAGAAACCATTCAGCACCTCACTGTCCGCTTCGGCAATACCATTATCCCCGTAACCGAGCAGTACAGGGACGCATTCCGCGCAGCATTTCGCGATTGGCTTTAACGGATCGTAACGGCTTTTCGTCGGTTCGCGTACAGTTTCAGTCGAACGGCTTTGTCAACTTCCTTCTCAAAGTGTTCATTTGATCAAAATTAAAATGAACAACTATGAAAAAGATATTATTTATTGCCCTGATGTTCGGTTTACATACCGTATGCTCGGCTGCAGATCAGAACGATTCAACCAAAAGGGATACTGCCAAAATCAATAAACAAGTACGTAAGCTGAATGAAAAGTTGAATGACTTGCAAGCGGAACTAACCAAAGTTCAGAACCGTTTACCTGATGAACAAAAGGCAGCAGAGGAAGCCGCGGATGACTCTAACAAAGCACAGGAGAAAAGTCGTAAACAAGCTGCATCTGCAGTAGGCGGCGATGGTGGAGATACCCGCAAAGCTGCCAAAGCAGCTAAGAAGGCAGCCAATGAAACCAATGACGCGGAGGATGCAACCGAAAAGGTGGAGAAAGACCAGGAAAAGATCAAAGACCTGAACAAGGACATTGACAAAACCCGGAAAAAAATAGAAAAACTGCAACAGCAGGACGCTTAAAACTTTTAACCTGTACCTGCGTTTTAGGTCGAGCGATCCATGACAACAAAATCAGGCAATTTTACCGGCATTCTAAACCGGATGTTTATCATATTCCTGTCGTTCACTTTAATAGTGACGGCAGGATCTTTCATATTGCGTAATAGCATCAGCGTTAAGCTGGATAAACTAAGTGAACAATTGGAGGCCCCTTCTTATCAGCAAGATATCAGCGCCTTGCTGGTAGAGCTTGATCTGGCAGAGAACAGTTTTCAAAAAGCCAGTGCTGATGGCAAACCAACCGACCTGACTGCTTATCAGCATCGTTTGGACACGATCTTTCGGGGGATGACAGCTATCCTTGTTCATTATCAAAAAGGCGGAGATACGTTATTGCCGGAGAGTCGCGGTCAACTTGAGAAAGGATTACAGGAGAAGCTGAAATTGTCGCAACAACTGTTCAGCCTTCGCAAAAACTTTGATTCCCTTCTGCGTGTAACTACGTTTGAAAGTATCCACCGGCCTGTTGATCAGAAAGATCTACGGGAGATGCCTAAATTCAGGGTAGATACGATCGTATCTACGCGTAAAGAAACCAATAAGTCCGGTATACTGCACAGGCTGAGAGAGGCACTTCGCGCCACGCAGTCAGTCAAAGTTGTCACCGTTCGCCAGCAGAACAGTATTAAACCCGGCCTCACCGGTGATGATGCCAAACGGCTGCTTGCCCGGCTTAGTTCCGAGTACGGTCGTATGGCCGTATCGGGCCAGGCTTTGGTTTTGGCCAACCTGAATCTGTTGACAGAACTCCGCCAAATTACCCGGCAGTTACAAGACATTGATCACATTGCCTATGAGCGCAGCAGGGAAGCCACCTTGAAAGCCTATGCTTCTGCTACACGTGACCTCAATACGTTCACCGGTGTTGCATTGGTGGCAGTGCTCATCTTTATCATTTTATTATTGCTTTATGTACGAAGAGCGGGCTGGGCAGAGCGACGCTTACGTGTAGAAAGCAGCCGTGCTATTAAACTGGCGGTACAAAAATCAGAGATCCTGGCTATCATGAGCCATGAGATCCGTAACAAGTTAATGGCGATCAACGGCGCGGTATTTACCCTGAAAAAGTCTCCGCTCTCGCCACAACAGGAACAAAAAGTTAGCGCTATCAATCTTGCTTCCGGATTGGTATTGGAAACCGTAAATAATGTACTGGATGCCAGCAAACTTGAGCAGGGCTATGCCGAAACCCGAAAAAGCGGACCTTTCAACCCAGCGGAGGCTATCACAGAAGCGGTAGAAGCCATGCGTTTTATGGCAGAAAACAAAGGGCTGAACATTACACTGCAATTAGGTGCGAACACAGACACAACCGTCAACGGCGATAGTTTTCGCCTCAAACAAGTTTTACTTAACTTGCTGAGTAACGCAATCAAGTACACAGACAAGGGTGGTGTAGATATTCATGCCAAACTATTGCCTCAAAACGAAGGACAACTGCTTGATGTGGAGGTAAACGATACAGGTGCCGGAATCGCAAAAAACATGCAGTTAAAGTTATTTTCTCCTTATTACCAGGCTGGGGGTCAGCAGCCCGGTACGGGTCTTGGCTTGTATCTATGCCGTGAACTGATCCATCAGCAGGGTGGTGAGATTAATTTGAACAGTGATTTAGGTGTAGGTACGACGATCAAGTTTAACATTCCTTACCGGTAAAATTCTCCATAATTTAAAACGACTTGAATCTAAGATGTCATTTATGCGCATCTGATGTTTGCGCAATCGTCATGAAGTACAGGCTTATAATTTTTATGATTCTTTAATATTTTAATTATACCAATAAAACAAATCCCGGTTGAACGAACCGGGATTTACAGAAGCAAAAACCATCTAAATTAGAAAATGTAAAAGCTACTGGCCTGTATAGTATTGTTTTTAAATTCGCCAAGGCTTGCGGATGGTGTTTCAGATACTTTTTGTACACCATAATAGTACCGCGCATCTATTCCTAATCCTATTTTAGATTGATAGCCAATACCGCCCACCGCACCGAAATCAACTTTTTTGGCGAATTTCGAATCAGTTATACCTCCAACGTCTTCTTTTATCTTGAAACCTGCCTGGCCACCGGCAGCCAAGTAAAACCCGGAGTTCGTGCGATATTTAAAAAGGATGGGTACCGAAGCATAAGAAAGTTTAATATCCTGCGTGCCGAGTTCTCCGCTTTTAACTTTAGCACCCTGAAGCGAATAAAGGAACTCTTACTGTACCAAAAAATTATCGGTAAATTTATAAGCGACTATAAAGCCCGCGTTAAAACCCGGAAGAGGGTCGGTGGTGAAATTGGCACTTGTAAAATTGCTATAGTTGCCACCTGCTTTAATACCAAACTCTAATTTGCTCATGAATTTTGTCCGTAAGAGCTTTTGACGATCAATACATACTTAATAGACTTGAATTATCACAATCAGACAACATTGTTAGCGTTAGCTATGCAATGACGCGATTCGAAGATGGTAGATCGCAAAATGAGATTGTCGGCATTGATAAATTTCAAATCAACGATGATAAATCCGTTAGGGTAATTATATTATCTCCAAAGGAATAATATTTAAATAACAAAAGAGCTAAGATTGTAATTGTTAGTTACGATGCGTGACATAAAAAAGGGGAAGTATCAATTTTATTGGTATTCTCCTTTTCTATTGAACACACAAGAAAACATTGTTTAAAAGTTAAGCAAAGCTGTGGTAAAAGTCGAAAACAATCAAATGCGAGACAACGATTATTTCTATAAAATCCATAGGTTATAGACAGATGAATTTGTAATTAAAATTGTAACTTAACATCGCGAGTTACAACACAGTTACATTTAAACTGAAGATTGATGTCAGAAAATGAGAACAAATGAGAAATAATCTGCCTTTACGACAACAAATTCAAGCTATTGAAAATCAATCATTTACCGATACAAAACTTAACATATCACTGACAATCAAATAGTTACATAAGACCAGTAACAAATAGGTAACAAAATCAAAAATACACTTAATCGCCTTTTTACCAAACAGATAGATATAAAATCGGAGATGACCTATGTCATTTATTATCTATCCAAAGATCGCAAAATAAATCGTTATTTTAATAATTACAGAAGAAACCGTCATAAACATTTCTAAATCGGAATTCATTAGATTGGCTTAATTATTAATTGAAGTTTATTCAATATTAATTTATTATGCCGAGTACAACATGCCTTATTTCCAATTGTATTATATCGCTATATGGGTTGTTTTCAATAACAAATTCTTATTCCTTTTGGCATAAATTAATTGAAAGGTTTCGCGAAAATCTCAACAATTAATACTATGTTTAGTTAAAGAAAACTTAACTACAACCACAGTCGAACAGATTTACCCCCCTTTTGATTTTTTTTAAACAGTTGAAAAAAAAAACATATTATTTTTTTAATTACGCAATAAGCACCGCCGCTTACAACACGCTACTGTGCTTATTATTTTTATTACCTGTTTCCGCATCTGCTCAATTGCAGGAGCAATTGGGTGCGCCCAAAATTATTCATTATGACCGTGCCGATTATAATGCCTATAATCAAAACTGGGCTATTGCACAGGATGAGCAGGGTATAATGTATTTTGCTAATTCAAAGGGGCTATTATCATATAACGGCAATCAGTGGCAAATCAGTGAACTCCCCCTTGGACAGGTAGTTCGTACCGTGGCTATTGACCCGCAGGGGCGCATTTATACAGGTGGCTATGCCGAAATTGGTTATTGGGAAAAATCGCTCTACGGTAAACTGAAATATCATTCCTATGCGGACAGTATACATAACCGCGCTTTTAAGCAGGAAGAAATCTGGCATGTGATTACGGTTGGTAATGGCGAAATCTATTTTCAATCGCTCAGTACCATTTACCATCTTAAGAATAACACGGTTGAGGTGGTAAGTTCACAACACCCGTTTGAAAATATAAAATTAGTCAACGGTATCGTTTATGCGATGTCAACGGACGGGCTGTTCGAGATTCGTAATAACAAATTGTCTCTTGTACCCGGCAGTACATCAATAAGCAAAGAGGGTATTGACGATATGGTGCCGTATGCACTTAACCAGCTACTGCTATGCTCATCAACAAGCAAATTATTTATTTATGACAATAAAACTTTCAAACCATTTGCATCTGAGGCCCAATCATTCCTAGCCGGAAACCCGGTGCTTAACGTTTTACGAATAGCAGAAAACAGGTTTGCGTTCAGCACGCTGCAAAACGGAGTAATTGTTACCGACGGTCTTGGAAAAATCCTATATCACTTCGGCAAAAGTACGGGCTTGGCAAGCAATAGCGCACTGGCCCTGCTTACCGATAAAAAAGGTAATTTATGGGTTGGCCTTGATGGAGGCATCAGTCAGATACTGCTGCAATCGCCGTTTTTACACCATAAAGATGGCGAAGGAAAATTCGGTGTGGTAAATAGCGCTGCATTTTACCGGGAAAAACTTTACCTGGCCACTGCAAATGGCCTCTTCCGGCTTAATTCGCCCGAAAGCAACGTTTATGAAAAAATGAAGCAATTCGCTGGGCCGGTACAGAGCGTTGAAACTATTGATGACCATTTATTTTTAAGTACCACAACTGGAACCTACACAATGTACAATGATGAAGTGAGCAAAATCTCCAATGTCATCATCGGATGGTGTATAAGACAAATCCCGGGTAAGCCGGATTATGTCATTGAAGGTTCCTATAACGGCTTAACAATTTATCATAAAGCAGCTAACGGCAAATGGCAATTGCATGCTACCCTACCGCTTCGTCAATGGCTTCCTTCCAAGGACGTCGTAGTAGACGATCAAGGTACAGTATGGGTAAAACATTTGTACTATGGCATCTTTAAAATCAAATTGAGCAATGACCTTAAAAGTACTGTTAGTGTTCAAGTTTTGGGAAAGCATTCAGGCTTGCCTGCTTCAGGCAAACTTAATCTGTTCAGATATAAAAACACCATTCGCATAACATGCAGCAAGGGTATTTTTTATGAAGATACACCCGGCCATTTCAAACCTGATATTCAGCTTAAACAAAAGCTGGGTAACTACTTTTTCGCCAAACGTATCATTGCCGATTACGACCCCGAATGGTGGATCATTAATGATGACAACTCGATATCGCACCTCAAATGGATGCCTGATGGGAAACCCGATATTAAACGTTTTGGCCAAAGAAATTTTTACCTGTTAAATGATTTTGAACATATCCGTAAACTGCGGTCGTTATATTTATTTTGTACAGAGGACGGCTTCAGCATGTATAATTCGCAGCAACCTGTTTCTTTTACCGATGTAAGCCCGCCTATCATTAACGAGGTAAATGTGCTCAATGGCGGAAATCCTGTGCCGATAGCCCAGGTTAAAGCACCAGGTGGAATTATTCAATTACCTTACCGGCTCAATAACCTGAGCATATCATGGGGCATGCCCGAATATGACTCGCGTAAAATGTACAGCTACCGTGTAAACGGCATGCCGGGCTATGAAGAATGGAGTCGATGGTCGGCTGCTTACCAAAAGCAATTCGATAACATGCCTGCAGGCAGATATATTTTCCAGATACGGTCAGACATCAGCGACAAAATCACCTCATTAAGCTTTGTTATTTTATCGCCATGGTATTTTACCCTGTGGGCCAAAATAATTTACATAATTTTTTTGGCGGGCTTGCTGTACTTACTATACAGGACACATCGAAGGCGATTAGTGCAACAGCGACTAAGACTCGAGGCGCATACAGAACAGCTTGTACAGCAGCAGCGAAAAGATAACCAGCATGAATTGATGATTGCCCAGCAGCAAAAACTTACACAGGAAGTATTGCTAAAAAGTGAACACCTTGCCAATTCATCAATCAACCTGATTGAAAAAAAAGCGGTATTAAATAAAATAAAGAAAGCCTTAGCCGATATCAAGGATGAAGCGGGTCCGGGTTTCCCCGTGAATAAATATAACAGGCTCATTAAAATGATCAATAACCATACAGGCAATGATAATGACCTCAAGTTATTTGAAGAGAGTTTCGACCAGATCCATGACGAGTTTTTTAAAAAGCTGTTAAAAGAATATCCCGACCTTGCCCCACCCGATTTAAAGCTTGCCGCTTACCTAAAAATGAACCTGACCACCAAAGAAATTGCTCCTCTTTTAAACATTACACTGCGTGGTGTTGAGGTAAAACGGTATCGCCTGCGCAAAAGATTAAAACTCAGCAGCGATCAGAACCTAATTGAGTTTATGATGAACATTTAATTACCGTTAATTTTTCTGCAATTGTTTTAAATATCATTTTTTATTTTTAAAACACTGATAATAAATATTTTATGATCTTTTGAAGTAGTATTGATGTATTCTTTTTCTGCAAAACAGATGCATTGAAGTATTAAAGTATGGGCTGGCTGATTGCAGGTAAAACAATTAAGCAAGGTAGATTAGCGGAAACGAACTATTTCTAATCAACTGACTAAATCAAGCTCCTGTGAAGAAAACTTTACTTCTCTTAATCAAACAGTATTTTTTTATCCTGCTGCTCATGGGCATCGGCAGCCAACTGATGGCCCAGCAGGCGATTTTCAAAAATGGCGTGCTTTCCGGCGTGGTGAACGTAAAGATCGCTCCCCAATCCGTAAACAAACTTTCCTCAAAATTAAAGACAATGACCGCCAAAAGCGGCGTGCTCCGTACAGGCATATCTTCATTAGATGCCGCGGTGCAACCGTTTAATGCCATTACCATGCAACGCGTATTCCCTTACGACGCCAAACATGAAGAGCAACTGGAACGGCACGGCCTGCACTTATGGTATAAAATTACGGTGAATCCCAATGCCGATGTAAAGCAGGTTGCCGCCGCTTTAAGCAAGCTTACTGAAGTAATTGTTGCGCAACCCATTTATAAAAAAACCATGAATGACGGTTACAGAAGCGCCGCGGTTAAAGTAGTTAATCCGGCAAGTTTTCCGGGCGCTTTAAAAGCCGCCGCATTTCCTAACGACCCGTATTTCAACCAGCAATGGGACCTTAACAATACCGGGCAGCATGGCGGCCTCGCAGGTGCCGACATCAATATGCTTAAAGCCTGGGAAATAGAAAAAGGGAATCCGAATGTCATCGTGTCGGTGCATGATGTGGGCATGGATATAAAGCATGAAGATCTTAAAGCCAATATCTGGATAAACGAGGCTGAAGCCAATGGTAAACCGGGTGTCGACGATGACCAGAATGGCTACATTGATGATATAAACGGATATAACTTTTCAAAAAACAGCGGAAAAATTGATCCGGATGAACACGCTACCCATGTTGCAGGTACTATAGCCGCTATCAACAACAATGGTATAGGTATAGCCGGTATTGCAGGCGGAACAGGCAAAGGCGATGGCGTAAAGATCATGTCGCTTAAAATACTGGAAGGTGCATCAGAAGAAGATGTGGCCTTATCCTACATTTACGCCGCTAACAATGGCGCTGTAATTTCTCAAAACAGCTGGGGTTTTACTTCGCCGGGTGTTGACGAGCAAATTATTCATGAGGCTATTAAATATTTTGTGGCTGAGGCAGGGCGTTTACCGGGCAGCCCGATGCGCGGCGGTATTGTACTCTTTGCCGCAGGCAATGCCGATGCCGATGGTGATTGGTATCCCGGTTATTATGACGAAGTTGTAGCCGTATCGTCCCTGAGCAATCAAAACACACGCGCTTACTATTCAAACTATGGTTCATGGGTTGATATTGCCGCGCCGGGTGGCGATCAGTCAATCGCTGCCGAAGATGGCACTTTGAGTACCCTGCCCAACAACCGTTACGGTTATTTGCAGGGCACTTCAATGGCTTGTCCGCATGTATCAGGTATAGCAGCATTGATCGCATCCAAATTCGGAGGACAGGGTTTTACGGCCGATAAGTTAAAAACGCAGTTATTGACAGGTATTCATAATATTGATGCCCTCAATCCCGATTATGCAGGTAAACTGGGTGCAGGTTATGCCGATAGCTGGCTGGCCCTGCAAACCAACAAATTTGCCAAACCGGCACAGGTTAAAGATTTGAAGGTATTGAGTGCCGCTCAGGATAATATTAAACTGGGCTGGAAAGTCCCTGCCGATGCAGATGACCTCTTCCCGACTAAATTATACCTGTACTATTCAAACGAACCTATTACAATTGATAACATAGCAAAAGCAACAGTTATTGAACTACGCAACTGGGAGGCAGCAGGTGCCGATGTAGAAGCTATAGTACCTAAATTAAAACCACTAACCAAATATTACTTCATAACGCGTTCTGCCGATAGGTGGAACAATTTTTCTGATCTGTCGAACGCAGTATCGGCAAGTACAAGCGACGGCCCTGTCATCACGCAGAATAAAGCTTCGTTTAATTTTGCAATAGACGCTAATACCAATAAAACATTAACCACGACCGATAATTTTAACATTACCAACACCGGCAAAGGCTTGCTTACCTGGAATGCTTTCCAGCGGCAAAAAGGAGCTACTCTGGAGTATTTCAGGGCTAAGCTTAAATATCCTGTGATCAACAGTGTAGGTGCCCATCAGCATAAAACAATTAAAACGAGCGTTAAAGCGGTTCGCAATATTATCCAGCCAAAAGCTTCGGCATTTGTGAGCCAGGAACTTTTTTATTCGGATTTCCCTACCAATGTAATCGGCGAGGACGATTTAAAATTGACCAACTCTTCGGCTACCAAATTTTTGGTTAACAGTCCGGATGGCTTTAATTTAACCAATGTAACCGCATTCTTAAATGTGAATGACAGTCACGGCCCTGTAATTGTTGAAGTATACAAAGGAGGCGATAAGCCGGTGAGCGAAAATCTGCTTTACGCACAGGAATTTCATGTGTGGTCTACCAAAATGGACTATTATTCCATCAAGTTAGATGAACAATTACCGTTTGCGTCGGGCGAATCATTTTGGGTGGTAATTCATACCCCTGCGGGTAACAAATACCCTTTGGGCATGGGCTACCTGAATGATAA
This sequence comes from Mucilaginibacter sp. GW821-FHT07G05, assembly GCF_059418565.1. Classification (NCBI taxonomy): domain Bacteria; kingdom Pseudomonadati; phylum Bacteroidota; class Sphingobacteriia; order Sphingobacteriales; family Sphingobacteriaceae; genus Mucilaginibacter; species Mucilaginibacter sp. GW821-FHT07G05. Next base: position 382,465 of record NZ_JBWKQC010000005.1, read on the forward strand.
TGCCACTCCCGAAAACTACCTGCTGATGAGTTTTGATTTAGGGAACACCTGGACAACGCTTGCCAGCAATATCAATTCGCACGGCTTCGGGTGGAATGTGATCGCGCAAAGTTTTGAAGCATCTACCGGCGATTTTATCACGCTTGAACCGGCATCGGGCGAAAACGAAGCCGGCACCAGCACCAGTGTAAACGTAAATGTTAATGCGGCTACCTTAGCAAACGGCAGTTATTCTAATGTGATCATCACCAGCAGTAACGATGCCGCCCATAAAGAGCTACGCATACCGGTAACTTTAAACGTGAGTAATCGCAAAGCGGTTTTAAACTCGGCAGATATAATTGACCTGGGCACAGTGTTTTTAGGCAAAGAAGAAATTGCGGCCATCAACATTGAAAACTCGGGCTATGGCAATTTCATTGTGGCCAACGTGAGTTCATCAAACCCCGATTTTTCAGCAGACAATCCCGGCCAAATCCCGGCACGAGGCGAGGCATTGTTAAACATTATCTATAAACCTACTAAAAAAGGCGAGGCCAGCAGCGTAATTACGCTTACAGATAACCAGGGAACCAGACACCTTATCAATTTATTTGCCGTTGCAGCGCAACCGGCAATCGTGAAGATTGACCCAACGGAAAGAAATTTTGAATTGAATATAGGCGATACCGCTTCAGCATCGTTCACAATTAAGAACGCCGGCAGCTTCCCGCTAAAATATGTGGCGCCCAAGTTTTCTAACAAGCAGTTGGAAGGGGTTGATTTCAGCAAGATTAGCACTTACGGTTACAGTTATAAAATAACTACCGGCACTGATTATAATTGGACAGAAATAAGCGCGAGCGGCAAGGATATAACAGACGTTTTCAAACCGATTAACGCTTATTTTTACCCCGCTGATCTTGGCTTTTCCATCAACGTTTTTGGGCATAAATTAAGCAAGGTGTACATTACCCCTGCCGGTGCAATAACGTTCGATGACCAGGCTAATTTGGGCAATACCAGTACGCCCGGCGTGAAAGAGGACTGGATGCCGAACGGCTATTTTGCTGCCACCTATTTGCTGCCTAATTTGCAAAAAGGCGGTCATATTTACTTTAAAAGAGAAGCAGACAGGTTTATTGTAGAATATAAGAACGTTGTATCTATTTACGCCTCAGATGCATCGCAGGTGATGACCTATCAGATCGTGATCAGGGATAATGGTGATGTACAATATTTATATAATGACATTGAAGCATCGGGCCTTAAAGATCTGATGTTCATTGCGGCCGAAGGTTTTGACCGTACCGATGCATTGGCCATTCAGGATAACAGTAACCAGCTTAACCTTACGGATAAAACGGCCATTAATATAACCAGTCCCGGTGATGAGATCTTTACCTCCATGACCAATGCCGATGGCCTGGTATTGTTCAACGATAGCAAAGAGTTGCAATTGACACTTAAAACAGACAGTTTAACCGAAGGTAAACACACCCAAAATTTATCTATACTCACCAATGATCCGTTTACGCCGGTTGCACATTTAACAATTAATGTGAATATAAAAGGCGGCGGTTTGGCCAAACTCAGTATTGACAGAAGTGACGTTGATTTTGGCAGCGTTTTACAGGGAGATACAGCTACACAAACAGTAGCGCTGGTTAATAATGGATCAAGCGCTATTGTAATAAATTCAGTGTCGCTTAACAAAACAAGTTTTAAATTCACAGGACAAAAAAGCTTTACACTGAAGCCAAAAAGCACCGCTTTTTTTGATATCGATATCGACTCATCCCAAAAACCAGGTGATTATGCAGATACGCTGACTTTTACTCCCGCCACCGGCGAAGCTTTAACTGTAGTGTTAAAAGCTACCATCACCCCTGCCCCGGCCATATTAGTTGACCGTACTGCCATAAAAGAAAGTATTGCCGCGGGTGCAGTGAAGGAGCGTGATTTTGTGATTGATAATACAGCAGGTAAAGCAGCCCTTGATGTAGTACCATCATCGGCACATTGGCTAAGCCTGTATGATAAGAACGATACCAACAGTAAAATAGCCTATAGCTGGTCTGACAGTAAAAAAGCCGACGGACCGCAATTTGAATGGATAGACATTATTAAATCAGGTGTGAGGGTAGCATACGCTGCTTCCGAAACATCAAAAGAGATTGAGCTGCCCTTTGAATTTACGTATTATGGCAAAAAATACAATAAGCTGAATATAGGGAAATCAATAGGCGCGGTATCATTCACCAATAGCATTCCGAATATGGTGTTTACGCCGGAAATTCCTAATACCAGGGCTCCCAACGCGCTGCTCACTCCGTTCTTTGAGTCGGGCTATGTAGACATTCAACGCAATGACCCGGCTGTGTCGGGTATATTTTATCAGTTTTTTAATGATCGTGTAGTGATCGCCTACGAAAATTACACCTCTCTTTTTGCATTTGCGGGTGGCGATATCTCCTTCCAGATCATCCTTTTCAAAAATGGCACGGTAAAATTTCAATATAACCATGTAGGGACTGATTTTGCTACCCAGGCCTGGATTAAACGCCCCGGCGTAGGTATTGAAAACGAAACAGGTACAGAAGGAATCCAGATCTCGAAATTCCAGTCGTACATAGAGGATAAGTTGGCTATCGTATTTACGCCATCGTACAAGTTCAGCATCCCGCAGGGCCAGGCAAAAACGTATGCCCTTAAGTTTGATGCTACTACGCTGAGCGGCGGCGACTTTCATACTAACCTGGTATTGCAAAACAATACGCCATCGGCAAAAAGCGTGTCAATACCTGTTTCACTCTCAGTTAAAGGTACGCCTCAAATAACCGTTGCCGATACAATTGATATGGGTGCCGTGATTATTACCGGCAATAATACAACCAGTATTAATTATTTTAATATCAGCAATAACGGTTCGGCAACGCTGAGTATCAAAAATATGGTTTTCACCAATACGAAAGGACTCTCATTAGAGTATGGCAAAATCAATTCTACTTTCTTCGGGATGGACACCGTATGGACGGCAGTTAATAAAATATTCCCGGCAAACTCCATTGATGTGCCGCCTTTTGGCAACGGTATGTTCAGGATAATTGAAGATGTTACCGCACCGGCAACCTATAATACCGAATTAAAAATAACCGGCAATGTCGCCCCTACCACATCTGTTAAAGTAATTGGCACCGTGGTTTACCCACCGCTGATGTCAGTTTATGAAAAGGCTATACACGCGCAGGCAAATGATTCAACAGCTGTTATTACCAAATCATTCACTATTGATAATACCAAAGGCCGGTCAACATTGAACTATGGCCTTAACATTCAATACCAGCGCAGCGAGGATAAATTAACCGGCAATGTTTTTGCCGTATCAGCATCTAAAAAAACCAAAACTACGTCCAAAGCTAAAATTAGCGGCAAAAAATTGGCTGCTGTAAGAGCGCTTCCGCAGACTGTGGCTAATGGTACTACTATTAACTCAAGCGTATTGGAACATGATAACGCAACCAGTGCCACTAATTTAATTGGTACGGGCGAAGGCTCGGCATTTTCAGCTGCTACGGCGTTCACTGCCGGAAGCGACGGGTTTAATCTTTCGGAAGTAAAGGTGTATATGGCGACCGGTGAGATGGCTTCGGCACCGGTTACCATAGATATTTTAGTGGGTAACGATCCATTGCATGCCAAAAAACTGCACTCCGAGCGCTTTTACGTGATGCGTAATACGCCTGATACCGCAGGTGCTTACGAAACATTCAAGCTTTCTACGGTTAAACAGATCTACCCTAACGAGAAGTTCTTTGTAGTGGTCAATTATCCTATCGGTTTAGGATACCCGCAGGGCGTGGCAACTATTCCTGCCGGTTTACCGCAAACCTTCTTCTTCTTTGATGAGTACAGTGCTTCCTGGATCGACCTCAGCACTATTGATGATTTTAAAAGTGTTTCTTTTATGGTAAAAGCGGTGAAAGATGTGCATAACAGCCTTTCGTGGGTGAGCTTGCCGGGTGCTGCAACAGGAAAAATAGCAGCCGGTTCAAAAACCGATATCGCGGTAAAATTCACGGCCGCCTACGCGCCCAAACCTGATAACAACGCGCAGGTAATGATTAACAGTAACGATCCTGACCATAGGACTGATTCAGTTGCTTTGTCACTACACCTTAATCAAGGTCCTGTATTCGTTAAAATACCTGCCGGTAATCAAATCTCCATTAGGGAAAACACTGATACCACAGTAATTATAAAGGCTACAGATGCCGAAAAAGATGCCATTACCTACAGTGTTGAAAATGCACCGCAATGGGTGATCAGCAAAGCTGATACGGTGCTTCATCTTAACTTAAAACCCGGTTATAATGATGCTGGCAACTATACTGTTAATATTAAAGCGGTTGATGCTTATAAACACGCAAGCACTTACGAATTTAAGGTAGATGTGCAAAACACAAACAGGCCCCCGTTAGCAGTAACAACACAAACGCTCACACTTATAAATGGCAATATTTTTCATGCTAAGCAAGCCGATTATTTTACTGATGCAGACGGCGACGCGCTTACTTACAGTTTTATTACATCAGATGCGGGCGCCATACAGGTAACAGCAGCCGGCGATGAGTTTCTGCTGAACCCTTTAAAAACCGGGCCGGTTACGGTAAACATTATTGCCGATGACAAGCATGGCGGCAAGGACACGCTAACGCTGAATGTAACCATCAAAAACAATTCGGCACCGGTGCTGGCAGCCTCGCCCGGTACCATTGTGGTAAATATATCGGGAGGAGTGCGCACACTTAACCTGAACGATTACTTTACCGACCCTGATAAGGATACGCTGACCTATGTATCTATTGTAGATAACAGTTCTATTGCAACTGTAAATACCGAGCAAAATCAATTGTTGATCACTCCTTTTAAAGTTGGCGATGCCAGTATCAGTGTAACTGCCGACGATAAATTAGGTGGCAAGGTCAGCTCGTCGATCGTATTGAAGGTGGTTACCGACAATGACGAAAGCCTGCGCTGCTATCCTAACCCGGTACAAACCCTTACCACTATTGATTATTTGTTACCGGTTAACGGCCATGTTTTACTGCGTGTATTTGATGCATCTGGTAAACTGATCAAAAACTTAGTTGACAGTAAGCAGGATATTGGCAAGCACTCCATCACGTTTGACATGTCGGGCATGAGTTCGGGCATATATTTCTATAACCTGTCTATCGATGAAAAAACAGGCATAACCAAAAAGATCATTAAGCTATAAAATTCACAACACAGGGAGCACCGTATTACGGTGTTCCCTAAAATTATAAAAAATGAAAAAAACATTTTTACGCACCTTTTATATCATCGTATTGTTTTTATGCGCAGGCAGTAAATTGTTTGCCCAAAATAGCGGAACAGCAGTACCATTTCTCAACATTGTCCCTGATTCCAGGTCATCTGCTATGGGCGACGTTGGTGCGGCCACCACAGCAAATACAGATCCTAATGCATTATTCCATAATCCTTCAAAACTGGCTTTTGCGGAAAGCAATACAGCCATTAGCCTCAACTATACCCCCTGGTTACGCAATATTGGCGTTAAAGATGCTAACTTAGGATATTTAGCAGGCTATAAAAAAATTGATGAAAGGCAAACCATAGGAGCCTCGCTTAAATATTTCTCATTAGGAAACATTCCCTTTACCAATGAACAGGGCGAGTTGATCCAGCAATACAGGGCCAGTGACTTTGCATTCGATTTTTCATATATCCGGAACATGGGAACAAATTTTGCGATGTCGTTAACTGCACGTTATACGCATTCATCTATAGGCAACGGAAACTATAATGGCGTTGATGTTAAACCAGGCAATGCACTATCGGTAGATGTTGGTTTGTATGCCAAAAAAGCTGCGCAACTTTTTAATAAAGAAGGTAAGTTGGCCATAGGTGCCAATATATCTAACCTGGGCACAAAAATCCAATATGGTGCACAAAAAAGTTTCTTACCGGCCAACCTCAAAATTGGCGCTACCGCCGACATTAACCTGAATGAAAAAAGCGTGTTTTCATGGTCGGTAGATGTTAATAAGCTGTTGATCCCGGAAAATAGTGATCTGGGAATCAGTTTGCCATCGGCTATAGGAAAATCTTTTTCACCGCTAAATCTTTCGGTAGGTACGGGTTTTGAGTTTTGGTATGACCAACTTTTAGCACTCAGAACCGGGTATTTTGCAGCACCGGGTAAATATGAAACCCAATATTTAACAACCGGATTTGGTTTGAAATATAAATTACTACAGTTTGATCTGTCGTATTTAATATCAACCAAAAGCAGAAGTGCTATTGATAATACCTTACGATTGTCCTTAACCTATCAAATAAATTGAAGTTGATCATTCAAAATCTGAAAGTCCGGCCCTAAAAGCCGGACTTTCTTATTTTATGCAAACAATCTGGGTAAAAGCAATTGAATCTCCCCAGTTCGTTAAAGGCTTTGGACAGCGTGTTTACATATTTTCCACGGCAGCCGTTCACAACAAAATAAGATCCTCGTAAATATTCCGCAATGGAAGGCTCTTAATTTTATTTATAGTCCTGGTTATTGACGTGATTCCTACGCATTCACCTGAACTAAAAGCCGAATTTCGCAATGGCTGTACTACAGTCTCCAGTTGTTCGAACGGCTGATCGAGGCATCGCAGAGGTTGATAGACAGGCTATCCCTATCCTGCATTATCCTTCCAATCTTTAATTAAACTCTTGTAGTCGCTAAACCTCGGTTTTGCGAAACGTAATGGCGTTACCTACTCAACTCATTAACAAAGATCAGTAATTCTTAAATTACAATTCACGACTTTGATGTATCTTTTTCGTTCCATTTTAGTGGATAATTTTGGCAGTCATCACCTATTGTGCACGTTTACGTTCTTCCTCGCTGGCCGTGCTGCGGCTGCGGGAAGCCGCTACGTTTTTCCCAAAACGATAAGAAATGCCTAATGTCACATTACGGCTTTCTACGTGATGGAAGAATGAACTGCGCTGATCCTGGTAATTTATCCTGATCGTATTGTTATTCGTATTAAAGATATCATTTACCGCCAATCGCAAGGTGCCCATCCCATTCCATAAATTGGTTTTTATACCGGCATCTATCTGCGAGTTATGGTTCGCGCTATAAATCCCCTGAATACCCGGACCGTTTAAAACTCCATTGATCTCGGCTTTCAGACCTGAACCCGATTTAATGGTAAATGATTGATTCAGCGTTGTAGAATAAGAAACCAGGTGGTAATTGAAGGTTCCTGATAAGTAGGCTGATTTTTCCTGTTGCCGGAATACATCAGCGATGACGTTCATTTCCCACCAATTTGCCGGGTGAACCGGTACGGTTACGCGAAGCCCTGTAATCACGCTTAATCCAAGATTCGCATGCGTACCATAATAGATCTTCGTTTGGTTATCCTGAACGTTGACATTCGTGAAAACATCATGAGTAGCCGTATAATAAGTGGTGATATTATATTGTTGCTTATAAGTATAACTTAGTTCCACATTATGCGTGAATGCAGGTTGCAGAGCCGGGTTCCCTACGTAAATATTGTATGGAGATGTAAAGCGTTTAGCCGGATTCAGCCTGTTATATTCCGGTCGCTGGATTCGGTAGGCGTAGTTAATTTGCCATTCATTATCGTCATCCGCTTTATATCGCGCAAATAAAGTAGGGAACAATTTAAAGTAGTTACGCGTGTTTACAGAATCCAGGGTAATGGAATACCCGTTGGTTTTCGTCCACTCACCCCGCAGACCGGCTTGTAAAGTCCATTTCCCAACAGTTCCCGAAATGCTTGTGTAGGCGGCCGCGTTGTTTTCACGGTAAATGAAATGATTGTTATTTCCAGGCACGGCAATTAAATCATTACCGCTGCGATCATAATAATCATAATTGTTCTGACTTTTGGTGACGCTGTATTTTAAGCCGGAAGTTAGTTCCCAGCGGTTACCCAACTTATAGTTGTAGTCGATTTTACCGGAATAGATGTCAATTTTCTGCTGACTGGGGGTGTATATATGGAACGGGGTACCTGTCGGACTTCCATCAGGCAGGCTGGAAATGTTGTCAGCCAGAGTATTCACAACACTTCGATAAGGTGAAAAATCAGCGTCGACATTTAAGCTCTGTTTTCCAGAATCTAATTTCAGGTTATAATTAAGGTTGTAGGCATACTGGCTTCCGTTTGATTTGGAGAAGTTGCTCGTCTGCAGGGTTGAATCCAACCGGTTTTGCCTGTTGGTGATACTCGTCAGTGAACTACCGTCTGTTGTGCCATTTCGTTTATTCCCGGTCACCAGGAAACCGAGTATCTGGTTTGGTGAAAGCTGGTAGTCAAGCCCGGCACGAAAGTTATGATTCTTGGAATTGTAAATATTGCGGTTCGGGCTGCTCCAGTAAGAATCGCCGTAATCAATATCCACGTCATGATCCTGAAAATTGTGGCGGCGGGTGAAGCCGTAGGATCCGAATAAATTCAATTTGTCATTCCTGTAATTGAATGAAGCACCGCTATTGTAACCAGTATATGTCCCTTGCGTTATACCGCTGTTCAAGGTCATGTTGAACCCTTGCTTTTTAGCCTTTTTGGTGATGATATTAATTACCGATGCGCCCTCCGCGTCGAAACGGGCGGGCGGATTTGAATAGATCTCGATTTGAGCGACCTGGTCTGAAGGCAGGCCTTGCAGGTAGGATGAAAGGTCATCCCCTGAAAGCTGTAAAGGCTTCCCATCGAGGTAGACCTGAACATTTTTGCGGTTAGCTGTAATATCGTTGCCGGCATTTACCTGTACTCCCGGCGCTTTGGTAAGCGCTTCCCAGGCATTGCCGCCTGAAGCCAAAATACTATTCTCTACATTAAAGCTGACCCTGTCAATTTTCCTTTCAATTAAAGGCCGCCGGTAAGAAACTGTCACTTCTTTAAGCTGCTTACTATCAGCCTGCAACTTGATAACTACGCTATCCGTGGGTAAGCGGACATCCAGTTGCGCGGGCAAATAGCCAACCAGGCTTGCATGCAGGGTGTACGTTCCGGGTTGGGCAACCGAAAGGTTAAAAATCCCCAGGTCGGCAAAAGCTGAGGCCACCTGTTTTTGCTCCTTGGTCAGGGTTATTGTTGCGGCATCAAGTGGGTGCCCCTCTGCGTCGGTAACTTTTCCTTTCATGCGCAATTGCGCATGAACAAGTGACGGAAACAATATAATTAAAATTAGTGCGATCTTTTTCATACCGCAAACCTACTCCAAGCCTGGGTTAAGGCCGGTTAATCAATGTTAAACAAGGTTAAATCGTATAGTAATCGCCTGCTAAATGGTTAATAATATTGACCTTAGCAATATGAAATGGCTTTCAAAACGGTATACATACTATATGGTCACCCTTGCAATCCTGGCCAGCGCAGGGTTGCAGGCCGCGTGGTTACATCAATTGTTTCGTGCACAGCAGGTCCAGGTAAAAAGGGATCTTGAGCAGGCTGTGAGTGACGCGGCAAGGATGACTGATTACCTGAGTGTGGTTCATGGACATGAAAAGAGTGAGAATTTCCGGAATTTCTTCTTGTCACATGAGTGGTTACAGTTTAAACAAGCTTATACAGGAATGCGGGAGAGACATGTCAGTACGCGTTTCAATTCGGAAATAAAGAAAGACAGTACGATCATTGAAATCACGTTAAAGATCGCCAATGACCTGGTGAGAACACCACGAAGGCAAGTTTACCGGACCTTTGATGACGGGGAAACACTGGAAACGGTAATGGCAGCAGATAAACGAGACCTTAAGCGTATGGACAGCCTGGTTAGGCAGGAGTTTGCCAAAAACCAGCTGAATGTCCGCATGTACCACAATCTATTCAATCATGATACAGGCAAGCCCGAAGATACAGGCATCTTTAACAAAGCGAAAGACGCTGATTATCGCAGCCAGTTATATGTTTACAATTTAAATGGTTTTTTTCATAAATACCAAGTGATAGTGCAGTCGATCAACGGACTTGTCATTTATCGTATGCGTTATTATCTATTGTCCTCTTTGCTTATGCTGTTTTTAACCATCCTTGCTTTCATGTTTCTCTTCGGTGTTTTAAAAAGTCAGCGGTTATATACACAGGCAAGACTGGCATTCACAGGTAACATGACCCATGAACTTAAAACGCCAGTATCGATCATCGAAGCAGCTCTTGATTCAATTTCGCGTTATCAGTTAATCAACGACCCGGTTAAACTTGAAAAATATTTGAGTATCAGTCAATCCGAATTACAGCGTCTTACAGCAATGATCGATAAGGTGCTAAACCTCGATAAGTTGGATAACGGGGAGATCGTATTGCGGCCGGAATTATATGATGTGCAGCAAGGGCTTGAAAACACGGTGAATGCGATGCAAATGCGGGATTCCACCAAAGGAACGGTTATCAACTATATTCCTTCACAAGAACCGTGTTTTGTGGACGGTGATCCGGTTCATCTGACCAATGTATTCTATAACTTGATTGACAACGCCCTTAAGTATTCGGGGTATGAGGCTATTATTACTATTCGTTGTGAAATCAAAAACAACATGGTGGTGATATCATTTAAAGATAATGGTCCGGGAATACCCGCGATCTACCGGAAGCGGATTTTTGAAAGGTTTTTCCGGGTAACCGATAATCCGGACGTGCACAATGTTAAAGGTTCCGGACTTGGACTGCACTATGTTAAAACGATCATCCGGCAACATGGTGGCGATGTGACCGTTCAGAGTGAGCCCGGAGAAGGCGCAAATTTTATCATTACTTTACCTGCTTATCATGAAATATAAAGTACTTTACGCGGAAGACGAACCCACCCTTGCGCAGATCATCAGTGACGGTTTAACCAGTAGCGGGTATGATGTGATTCTCGCTAATGATGGAAAAGAGGCCCTGAATTATTTTGTTTCCACACCACCGGACATTTGTTTACTGGACATCATGATGCCCCTAAAGGATGGCTACACCCTGGCTGAAGATATACGAAAACTTGATAGTGGCATACCGATCATTTTTTTAAGTGCAAAATCACTGGCCGAGGATGTGATCAAAGGTTTTAAAAGCGGAGGAAACGATTACGTTAGGAAACCATTTAATATGGGTGAATTGCTGATCAGAATGGAGGCATTGCTTGCCAGGCCAGGCAATGCCCGCATCAACGAAATCCCGGTTGCAGGAAAACAGAAATTTGCTAATTGCGAGTTGGACACCGTGACCCAGCAACTCGTTACCCCGCGCGGAAATTACTCCCTATCATTTAAAGAAACCGCGTTGCTGGAACTACTACTGGAATATAGGAACAAACTGTTGCCAAGGCAGGTACCCTTACTGAAGATCTGGAATGACGATAGTTTCTATAATGCCCGTAGTATGGATGTATTTATGTCGCATTTGAGGAAGATGCTTAAAGATGATCCGGAAATTCAGTTAATGAGTATTCGCGGAGCTGGCTATAAACTCATATTTTAAAATTGACAATAATGCGCCCGATGGTGCAAAGCATGTGATGTAATTAATCGCCAGTAGTCGCCTAAAGCCGGCAAAATTAAGGATAAAGACCAACGGATATTCGTCGTGCAAAATCACCACGCCTACAGACTGCGTTATGATTTCCGGCTGGAAATGGATGGCGTATTGAGAAGCTAATTAGTGCCCATTACTGTTCAAAACGGATCTATCGGTCAATATTCCAAAACGTAGATCTTTTTCTGAGCGTAGTCCCAAACCGTTTTGTACTGTGCGAGGAACCGGTAACCGATGTTCATCAGGTTAGACTCGGTAATTCCCGACTTTTCCCGTTCAATTTGGGTATCCTTCAGTTCGGTCAGCACCAGTCCGTTCAGGTTGATCTTTAACTTGCCGTCTATCAAGATATTCTTAACGTTCAGCAAAGTGTCACCGTAACTGTCCGTACCGGACCTGATCACCGAACCCCGGCTTTTAAGAAGTTTAGCAGAAGAGGCATCCAATTGCAACAGGCCATTCTGACCTGTATCGAACACTCCCAAAACATTGATACCGTCTATTTTTAACCTGATGATTGGGTGGTTTGCCAGTTTCCTGATCTCAAAATCGATAACAGCCAGCACCTTTTCATTCTTTAGAAAATCCCGTGCCCGGGTACGTTCAGCAGTGGATCTGTAAAAAGTGACCTTTCTATGGAGATAATCAAGCTTAAAAAGATAACCCTGAAATAGATCGTGACCGATAAAGCCGATGAAATCCGGCGTAATGTTCTTCTGTAAAAAATCATAATTCGCACTTGGGATATTCAACAGTTTGCTATAAATGAGGCCGTTGCCGAACTTGATCTCGTGAATGGTGTCATTGACATTTGTTTTGAAAGACTGGCCGCTACCTGTAACTCCGCTACTTTTCGCTTTTTTACCGGGCAGCTCTATAAAGTTGTCATTAAGTGAAACAGATGTCCGATATCCAGTATCGAACATGAATTTCCCGACAGTACCGTTGACCGTTCCCGAGATGAAAGGATAGACATCGATGAGGGTGAGCGGAAAAACGACAGTGTCACCATGCAGTTCAGGTGTTTTCTCAAATACCTGGGCTTTCAGGACGGATGCTGAACAGCATAGAAACAGACTGGTCAGCAAAAAAGGCAATTTGAATTTTGACATATTTTTAATTGAGCTGTGTAAAAGATAGGATCAGATTTAGGATAAACATGATCATTGACACCCTGTTAAATCCTGTTTAAATGGTAACACTAAATAACTTTTTCCCCTGGTACCCGATAGTTAAACGAGCATGATTTTGCCGTTGCGTCCTGACGCTTTAGACCTGCGTATGGCGGCGGCGAAATCCTCAAGTTTGAACTCTTTATCAGGATACAGTTTAAGTGAACCTTTTCTGATCAGGTCGAATATCTCTTGGATAAAGGCATTTTTGCGTTCGTAACTGTTCTCATTTAACCAATGCAAACTGGTATATCCGGCGATGGTCAGCTTTTTACTGATGAATTCCATCGGCTGCACACGCAGGGGTTCGCCCGACATATCCGAGAACAATAGCATTTTTCCGCCGAAACAGAGGGTGGTGGCAGCGAGGGAACCGATCTTACCGCCTACAGGGTCGATAACGCCATTTACGCCACGTCCTTTAGTGAGGTGATCTGTAACTTTCACCAGGTCGTCCGTGTCCGCATTAATGATATGTTCGGCGCCCAAAGACCTGATATGTTCGCCGGCGGCACTGTCCCGAACGATGTTGATCGATCTGAAATTAAGGATACCGGAGAACCGGATCAGCAATTGGCCAACATTAGTCGACGCGGCGGTATTCAGGATCCATTGCCCTTCCTGCACGTTCAATATCTCTTTGAGGATCACCAGGCACGTCAGTGGATTAAGGATCAATGCGGCCTGGGTATCAGAGATATCGTCCGGGACGGCGATGAACTGGTCCGGTCTGCCGGTCACGAACTCCTGCCACGTACCCGGCAGATCAACCGGTGTCGGGATCACACGCTGGCCGATCCGGAAACCTGATAGGCCGCTACCAGCGTCTTCAACGATACCAACGCCCTCAAAGCCGGGTATCTCCGGGGCTTTGGTCATTCCCTGGCCACTTCCGGTGATGAGCGCCAGTTCATAAGGATTGATGGGTCTTTTGACCAGACGCACCAATAGCTTGCCTTCCGTCGGCACCGGCATGGTTACCTCTTCTACCCTCAGCACTTCGAGCGGATCGCCATGTTTTTCGTAGATCAGTCTTTTCATTGCAATATTTCGTTGCGGCAGGTCATTTGTGATCAAACCTTAGTTTCCCAGAAACTGAGCTTTTCTTCCGGAAAATATAGCTGCTGCTGTTCTCCGAAACGTACGAGGTACTCACTTGTTCCTTCGTCAAAGAAAACCACCGTTCCGTAGATGGCCTTCATTGGTCCCTCACTTGCGGACACGCCGTCACCAATATTGAATTTCAATTCCTTTTCCATATTGATCTTTTTAAAGTCTTAAAAGGCCTTCAGGCCGATATAAACTGCCGGTCGTTCTGGTTTTGATAGATTAATTATTTATTCTCCAATACAGCAAGCTGAAAGCGATTGCCAGCACCACCTCGATCAGCAGCCAGAGGACCTGCTTCGCAAAGAACCCGTCCAGCAGAAAACCAAGTAAGCGGGAAATAATGATCCCGCAGTTCAGTAGTGCCAGCAGCGCCCAGATCGTCAGGCTCCATTGGCCCCATTGCTGAAAGACCATCAGGAAAGTTCCCAAGCCGATAAGTATTCCCCATTTTACCCTTTTTTCGATCATCGCGTAACCCACCGGCTGTGTTGCCGAAGGCCACAGCAAATCCGGTTTGAATGTCAACACGACACCACTGATAAATAATATGATACCGGCAACCTTAAGTAATATGTTCATTTAAGATCAGATCTTATTACCGTAATGTTAATGTGCATTTTTATATATCTGTCCTGAGCGATAAATGTTTCTTTCCATGCTCCCTAACCGATGCGTCATCCGATCGTACGGGAGCATTTATTGAGCTGCCTCTCTTTGTTTGTCATAGTCTATCTTTCCGTAATCCCCGTTATAATAGTCACGGTAGGCATTGGCAATATCCAGTTTGGAATTCATCACGAACGGCCCTTCGGCAAAGATGGGCTCCTGATAGCTCTCTCCGCCGAACAGGATAATGTCGCAGGCTTCCTGGTTCTCATTATGCAATTCGATCGTACCTGCGCTTCTATCGTACTCGATAAAGTCACCGGAATTGAACGGCTCGTCATTAATAACCCCGGAATGGGTCGGCAGATAAGCTGCGACCTCGGTCTTTTCAGGAAATTCGACAGTAAAACCAGCCCCTGGTTCCAGATGGATATGATAAAGAAACTGCCCGGTATAGTTTGGTATGACCGAACTAAGTTCTTCATAGGATCCGGCGATGACCTTGATCCATCCTTTTCCCCCGGACAATTGCTTAACCGGGACTTCGTCACCTTCGATCGAAAGATAGCCGGGTTTCTCCGCCTTGATCTCAGGGGGCAGGTTGATCCAGAACTGTAAGGCATGGATCAGCTTGGAATCGGTTCTCGAATCATAATTTAGGGTTTCATCGTGGATGATCCCGTTACCGGCGTTCATCCACTGAACGCCTCCGGAATGCACCATGGCATAATTCCCGGCGCTGTCGAAATGTTCGTCCTCGCCGTTCAGGATATAACTTAAAGTAGCGATGCCGCGGTGCGGGTGTGCACCTGTGCCTTCTTTGCTAATCGCTGTTTGGATCTTCGGTACAATATGGTCTAAGAACACGAAAGGTCCAACGGCATCAGCATACCGGTTCGCCAGTATCCTGTAAATGACAAGGTCGCCTATATCTGCCCGTTGTCCCTGGGTAGAAAAACTGCTTTTCTTTTTCATAGGTAGATGTATTTTGGAGATGTTTCTTTTTTAGCGAGCCGGTGACGTTAGCCCTTCTTCCTGATCTGCGGGATGAGTTTCGAGCCGATCAGCGCGATGGAACTGAGCAGTTGTTCATGTGTAAGCCCCGCATTATCCATCTGAAAGGTGAACCTATCCACGCCGCCAAGCGCTTCGCTGTGCTGTATCAGTTTTTCCGCGACCGTATCGGGTCCGCCCACGACCAGTACGCCTTTTGGCCCGACCTGGCTGTCGAACTGACTCCTGGTTACCGGCGGCCATCCGCGCTCACGTCCCGCTTTGGTCCATAATTCCTTATAGCCAGGGTAATATTCTTCGATAGCGCTTTTATCATCTGCTCCAACATACCCGGGCGAATGCAGACCGACCTTCAGTTGGTCAGGTCGGAATCCGGCTTCTTCTCCTGATCTTCTGTACAGATCAACCAGCGGACGGAACTGCTCGGTCTCGCCGCCGATCACGGCTACCATCAGGGGAAGCCCGTGCATGCCGGCCCGGACGAAAGACTGCGCCGTACCACCAACGCCTACCCAAACAGGAAGTTTTTCCTGTACAGGCCGGGGATACACCGGTTGTTCCTTCATGGCCGGACGAAATTTGCCCGACCAGGTCACGAATTCTTCGTCGCGTATCTGCAGCAGCAGTTTCAGTTTCTCCTTAAATAGCGCATCATAATCGTTCAGGTCGAACCCGAACAAAGGATAAGCCTCAACGGCGGATCCCCGGCCGACCACGACCTCCGCACGACCTTTGGAAATGATATCCAGGGTCGCGAAACTCTGAAATACCCGTACCGGGTCCGAAGTGCTTAACACCGTTACCGCGCTTGTCAGCCTGATGTTATTGGTAAGGGCAGCCGCGGCCGCCAATATCATCGACGGTACGGAGTCGAGAAACTCCTTTTTATGATGTTCGCCGATACCGAAAACATCCAGCCCGGCCTTATCGGCCGCTACTATCCTGTCAAGCAACTGCTCCATGGCATCCTGGCTGCCGAGCTCTTTGCTGCCATACATGGCCGATGCAAAACTATCTATACCTATTTCCACGTTATCCTTTTGTTTTATTATCGTCTTTTGATCCGCCTGACCAACAAGGGTCCGGCTTTTACAATATTAACTCTTTTGCCTGGGCCGAAAGGACCGGATACCGATCTACAGCCTCTTTCTTACATTCAAAGAAAGAAGCTCAAACCGCCGGCCAGCCTTAAGACCTGTTGTTCCTGATCGGTGTGATCGTGCCCTTCATCGGATAAAAGCTCCCGTCAGCCAAGGTCGCATTGCTGTACAAGATACCATTTTTATGGTCTTCAACGTGAGTGACCGTCGCACCGGTAGCTTCCTTCCAGCACACCATAAACACCATCGGTCTGATCTCGGCAATGGTGACCTGTACCTTTTCAGTATGCCCGGGTTCGCCCGGTCCGCCGCCTTCCACGATCTTGAAGGTCAGTGAATCATCCGAACCGAAAAACAGTTCAGACTTGAATGCTCCCAGATCTGCCAGGAACATTTTGCCGGTCAGCTTATTGTCCATTGTCTGCCTTGTTTTTTCCGAACGATGTCATTGGATTCCCGCTCGCGGTTTTCGATGCAGGCACTTCTTCCTGAACAACATCCCAATGTTCGGCGATCTTACCGTCCTCGAAACGAAAAATATCTACAACGATCAGCGGGTTCGGCCCCCAGCCGTGCACCTCACTATGCGCGATCACCAGGTCGCCCGATTCCACGAAGATCCCAGGTTCCCACTTGAATTCCGGGTCTATACTGTTCTTCAGTATATCCCTCAATCCCTGGTGTCCGTCTATCATTCCAGGATTATGCTGGATATAATGCTCCTGCCAGTATTTTTCAATGGCATGAGGGTCACGGTCAACGAAGAATTCTTTCATTGCTTTGACAACGATCTCTTTATTAGACATGTCGATATGAATATGTATTAAATAGATAATGTGATGATGATTTGATGTTTACGACACTACAAAGCCTCCTTAGCTATCAAGAAAGACATAAAGTGAGGTGATCACACCGTTCTCGAACCGGGCGACATCCATACCGGTACTTACCGGGGCTTGCCCCGCTGGTCCGGCCCCCCAGATCAGCCTGCCGATATCATTATTGATGATCACCGGTTTCAGTTTGGTGAATATAAAATTGGATGGCAGGATCTTTTGTGTAGTCGATACGCTTTCATTGATCGCATCGGCACCTGTAACCTGATCACCAACATGATTCAGGGTAGCTGTGGGGCTGTAAATTCTTTCGATGGCTTTCAGCCGGGAGGCCGGATCCCGCTCGTTCCAAACCTGTTCAAGGTTGCTCTCCATAATCCGGGATACTTCGTTGCTCATGATCTATAAGTTAGGGTTATTCTTCGTGTTAGCATTTTGAACATGACATCCCGGTAGGTTCCGGGATGTCATCAGCATATAAGCTGACTATTGTGCAGGCACAGGTGTGTTCAGTAACTGTAGTTCCCAGTTGAACGCGACCCCGGTAGCACCCGCATGTTCGACCATCAGCCCAGCCAGTTTGCCGGCGGTGTCGATACGGGCCCAGTCACGCTGCCATTCTGAAGCCACAGCTAACCAAGTGATCGGCGTGATACCATGTTGTACCATGCGACGGACGGCCATATCATGTGCTTCCACAGATACTGCCCCGCAGGCATCTGTCACAACGAACACATCATAACCCTCGGCCACTGCCTGGATCGATGGCATGGCCACACAAACTTCTGTCCAAAGACCAGCGATGATCAGTTGTTTACGGCCACTTTTAGCGACTACATCGGTAACGGCCGGGTCCTGCCAGGTATTGATGAACGTACGGTTGATCGGTTTTTGTTCCGGAAATACATCCTGGATCTGTTTGATGATCAGCCCGCCACGTTCTTCGATCACGGTGGTCAGGATGGTCGGTACATTGAAAACTTTTGCCGCTTTGGACAAGCCCGTCACCGCGTTAATGATCATGGCCGGTTCGTGGCTGTTCAGATTAGCGAACTGAAATGGTTGGTGATCGATCAGTACAACTATACTGTCTTCGGGACGCAAGAGGGCATCAAGGCCGGTTTTTAAATTGTTTGACATGGTTATGTAAGTTAGATGGTTAATGTGCGGCTGTTGCCACATGCCAAATCTCAGGAACTGTATAGCCAGGAAAGATGACATAGGTCGAAAAAAAAAGTAGATATATGTCTACGATCTTTTGTAGATATTACACACGAAATGCATGAATTCTATAAGTAAAACTTATTCGAACACCTGTTTTTCCGCAGTACGGTGAGCAGCAGGATAGGTATTATATCTGATGCTGATCACATGATCTTAACGCTATAGCTTATAATCCGAATGCAGTTGCTTTCGGATCACTATGGAACGTACCTGCCGGGGTAACTCTAAAACTGCCGGCTGTTGCAAAAGTGTCTTCCATGAAAATGAAATGATAGATCTTTTCATCTTTTACCTTGGCAAGTACGGAGAAAGGAGAAGTAACCTGTTTGTTAAGCGTTTTTGAAGTGTAAGTAAAACTACCAAATACGGCTACTTTTTCATCCTCTGAAAATATATCATGTACTTCAAATGCCTGAATTGTCCAAAACTCATTAACGCCGGCAAAAGTATCGATGAAACCTTTTGCCCCTTCGTGATGGGTTCCTGCCCAGGGCATAATTTTCTGTAATTCCGGGTTACTGAAATTTAGCGAGATATAAGTAGCGTTCGGGTCAACGACCGACCTGATCACATCAGGATCAGTAGTGTTCGCTAAAAAAAGTTCGATAGTTTCTTTTGATGTTTTCATTTCAGTATTTAGATTTTGTAAAAAGTTAGACCCGTTGAACCAATGATGAAGCTTAAAAGACCAGATCTTGATGATTTTCATTCCCTGTGTACAGCCATGAATAATCCGGAAAAGGTCTTATAAGCGTTAATTCTTAGTAAAAGTAGATAGATAGAACAGGTTGGTAAAGGTGTAAAAAGGTCTATGAGTGGTAAAAACGCGAAGAAAACAACCTGCTCACCAACAGGTCAGGCTATTTAAGACAGATCTACGGAACTGTTCAGGCGAAAGATTGGTGAACTTTTTGAAGAACTTGGTAAAATTTGTTGGTTCGTTAAACCCTAAATTGTAAGCGATCTCCTTTATTTGAAGGGTCGGGTCAATGAGCATTCGCTTACTCTCCAGTAATATGCATTCCTGGATTATAGATTTTGGGCATTTCCCAAAATGTACCTCTGATATTTTTTGTAGACTACGGGTACTTATGCCTAATGCTGTGGCATATTGTAAAACGGTGGATTGCTTCCCGCAGGATTTCTCTACCAGGCTTTTAAATTGCAATGCATAAAGCAACTCTTTACTCGTTTCAGGAGAGAAATGCCTGTCCTCCCGCTTTATCCGCAGCAAATATGAGAGTAAAGAGGAAAGGTGGTTTTGCAAAATGCTTTCTTGTAATTCATCATAGGGGTTCAGCAACTCATCCTGGATCATCCGGATCAGCCCACCTGCTTTATCCTGTTTTTCATCAGCCAGGTGAAAAAGGCAACCAAAAGAAAGCTCACTTAAAGACCTTGAATTTTCTGATAAAAAGTTATTACGGGACTTATGCAAAAAGAAATCTTCCGTAAATGCAAGGATGGTGCCGTCAGAATCGTTGCATGGAAAAAAGGCATGGACCTGGCCCGGTCTTATGATAAAGAAGTCTCCTTTCCTGATATCGTGTACCTTAAAATCAATTAAATGCCTGGAACTGCCCCGTGTTACGAACAGCAGAATATAGAAACGTGTACGGTGCGGTTTCAATACACCGTCTTTTCCTTTCCTTAAGCGTTCGGAAAACGAAATGGTATGTAACTGTTGCCGCTCATTACTTATCGGTGTAAAATTAAAGGTCTTGATTTCGCTCATGTATTTTGTTCCCCTTTCTTTATTTTTCAAATGGAAAGCTCCACATGGTCAGTGCCGGTCACCAGCGACCCCAGTATGTATTTCATGAGTCGCTATTATTCAAACTTGCTCTGTCTTGCCAACCGAAGATCGTCAACCGGAAAATAGAGAAAGATGACATATGTCCAAAAAAAAAAGTAGATATATGTCTACAATTTACCGAAAGATCTATACGATCTTTATAGGTTCTATAATCAGAGATGGTGCGCGAATTGTACTATCTTTGACCATAGATCCCGGGATCTTTAATACATATTATTTTCACTAAAAACCGCTGGGTGGGCGCTGTTTTATTAATGCACGAGGCTTTATTCGAGTACTTTAAAAAATTCAATTCTGAACCGCTGAAAGAGGAGGAAAAGACGTTGATCAGACAGGCTTTCATCCCTTTGAAACTGCGAAAAAAACAATACCTGCTGCAGGCAGGCGACCATTGCCGGCATTTCGCCTTTGTGGTTAAAGGTGCAATGCGACAATATTATGTTGATGAAAAAGGAGCAGAGCACATGGTGCGACTGGGTGTTGAGGATTGGTGGATGGGCGACCGTGAAAGCTGGGTCATGGGAAAGCCCAGTGTTTATAACATCGACGCCTGGGAGAATACGGAGGTGCTTTTGGTAACTAAAAGAAATATTGACGAACTGCTGAACAAGACCTCGATCATTGCAAAAATGATGCTGCAGCTGGATGAGCGCAATAACATCGCCAACCAGCGGAGAGTGACCTCCTCCATCAGCGCCACAGCAGAGAAGAAATATGCGGATTTCGCCGTGTGCTATCCCAATTTGATCGAACGGTTCCCGCAGCATATCATCGCGTCCTATCTGGGGATTACGAAAGACACGTTAAGCCGGGTCAAGCGCCAGCTTCTTCAGCGTTAAGGCATGTCCTGTTGATACTCAAAAGTAGACATAAGTCTACTTTTTTATTTTTGCGGTTGACGATCTTCGATGCTGATCATACAATGAATTTAACTTAACGAAAGATCGCTTATGGAAACGCTTGAATATTTTAACGGAGAAATAACTATCCTTTGGAAACCAAAAGTCTGCATCCATTCGGGTATATGCGTAAAAACGCTGCCGCAGGTTTACGATCCTAAAGCCCGCCCCTGGATCCGGCCGGAAAATGCCACTACGCAGGAGATTATTAACCAGGTGGCTAAGTGCCCGTCGGGCGCGTTAAGTATCAAGGAGCATACGGAGGTATCGCAGGCAAATTGATATCGCCAAACCATCATTTTGCTGAACTGTCGGTTACTCGATATAACTAACCTAAAAAAACACGCCCTGATGAAATACATCCTGGAATCACCGGTTACCGGCACCATTGGCCCTGAAAAATACCGGGCGGCCATCCGCTGGAGGAACGGTCTGCTGATCACCGATGAACCCGACCATCTGGGCGGCAAAGACCTCGGCCCCGATCCTTATACACTGCTGCTCGCTTCGCTGGTTTCCTGTACGCTGGCCACGCTCAGGATGTATACCGATCACAAGGGCCTGGCTCTGCCTGAAATGTCAGTCGAAGCCAATATGATGCACAAGCTCGACCAGAATGGCGCTACGCTGCATATTTACCGGAAGCTGGTGATCCCGGGGATCGGTCAGGAACTGCAGGAAAGGCTGACAAGGATTGCCGAAAGCTGCCCGGTATCGAAGCTCCTGAAAGGTAACATCAACATCATTACTGAACTTAATACATAGATCAACCGCTGCCTGTTGCAGACCATGCTAAAAAAGATGCACGAAAACCTACTGCTGATCCTCGCACTTCTCTTTGTCGTTATGCTCCTGGTCATGCTTGCCCAAAAGATCCGCATCGCTTATCCCGTATTCCTGGTGCTGGCGGGGTTATCCATTGGGTTCATTCCGGGTATGCCCGCCGTCAAAGTAGACCCTGAGCTGATCTTCCTGATCTTTCTGCCCCCGCTGCTGTATGAAGCGGCCTGGTATACCTCATGGAAAGAATTCAAGAAATGGAAGAATTCCATCGCCCTGCTGGCATTCGGCCTGGTATTCCTGACCTCCTTAGTGGTTGCCTACGCGGCAAAAGTCTATATCCCCGGATTCACCCTGGCCTTAGGTTTTCTACTGGGCGGCATTATATCTCCGCCCGATGCCGTGGCAGCGACCACCGTGCTGAAAGGGCTTAAAGTACCGCGCCGCACGATCACTATACTGGAAGGCGAAAGCCTGGTCAATGACGCTTCTTCGCTGATCGTTTTCCGGTTCGCTTTGGCTGCCATACTTACCGGCACATTCTCCCTGCAACAGGCGGCGGGACAATTTTTTATCGTGGCGGGGATGGGTGTGGTCGTCGGACTGGTGGGTGCGCACCTGATGTACGCGGTGCACCGTTTCCTGCCGACCAGCCCGGCCATCGATACTTCGCTCACGCTGATGACCCCGTATATCCTGTTCCTGACCGCTGAGCATTTTCATTTCTCCGGCGTAATGGCCGTGGTCAGCGGCGGATTGTTCATGTCGTTCCGCGCTCATGAGATTTTTACGACCGGCGGCACCCGCATGAACATGACGGCGGTATGGCATACCCTTATATTTGTACTGAACGCGCTGGTATTCGTGCTGATCGGCCTGGAATTGCCGGATATTGTTCACGGGCTCGGCGATATCTCCGTCTTTCAGGGTATCCGCTATGGCCTATTCATCAGCCTGACGATCATCGTCCTTCGGATCGTATGGGCGTACTCACTTTCTCGGGTACCCTGGCTGATCAGCAAAAAGATGAAGGATGTTCCAGGACCTGGCTGGAAAAATCCCCTGATCATCGGTTGGGCAGGTATGCGCGGCGTGGTCTCGCTGGCGACCGCTTTATCCATCCCTTTGCTGAAGAACGGTACGCCCTTCCCGAACCGCGACCTCATCCTTTTTATAACCTTCGTCGTTATTTTCGTTACGCTCGTTTTTCAGGGCCTCACGCTTCCCGTCATCATCAGGTGGCTGGCTGTTACCGAACTGGATCCGGTACTACCGTTACACGAACAGCATGCGGGTATCAGGCTGAGGCTGGATACCCTGGCCCTGCAACGCATGAACGCCAAACATACTTCGGCCAGTGCCAACACATTGGTACGGTCATACGCGGAACGATTGAAGTATGAAATAGAACGCAACAATCAGCACGAGGTTTCCGCAGGGCCGATCGGCGGAAACGCCGGGGAGAAAGCAGAGTATCAGCGCATCATAGCCGATATCCATGAAGCGCAGCGACAGGAACTTTTCAAGATGAGGAAAGAGAATATTTACACCGATGAGGCGATCAGGAAAGCGGAGCACCTGCTGGATATTCGTGATCTGGGTGTCTCCGAAAACCCGCTTTAAGATCTTCGCATGTACCGGTTATCGTAGCGGTAACGTCCTGATCCAAAATTCCGCATATCAAAAAAGAGCACGGTCAGCCGTACTCTTTTTTGATATACGGAATTTAACGGGGTAACCCGGCCATGAATTGAGCGATGTCCGCGCCTATCTCCTTCCCATTCGTCTCTAAAGCGAAATGACCGGTGTCGTAGAATTTCAACCTGGCACCAGGCAGGTCTTTCAGGTAGGCTTCGGCCCCCGCAGGCAAAAAGAACGGATCCCTGTTTCCCCACACGAGTAAAGTTTTGGGCTGATACTTCCGGAAATATTCATGGAACTTCGGATAAAGCGCCACATTGGTCCGGTAGTCTTTTACCAGGTCCAGCTGGATCTCGATATTGCCCGGCCTGTCCAGGAAATACTGGTCAAGCGTGTAAGATTCGGGCGCGATCAGCGCCGGGTCGGATACGCCCTCATGGTATTGGAACCAGGTCGCTTTTTCCGAAACGAAATCCCTTAATGCATCACGGTTCCCCTGCGACGGGTCTTTCCAGTATTTTTGGATCGGGTCCCATTCTTTGCTCAGGCCTTCTTCATACGCGTTGCCGTTCTGTGAAATGATGCCGGTGATCTTTTCCGGGTTCGCCATGGCCAGTCTCAGGCCGACAGGCGCCCCGTAATCGAAAATATAGATCGCGAATCGTTTCAGCGCCGTTTCGTCGATAAAACCCTGCGCTGTTCTGGCAAGGTTATCGAAAGTATATTCGAAACTTTTATGATCCGGCGCGTCCGAATAGCCGAAACCGGGAAGATCGGGTGCGATCACATGATAATTTTCGTTGAGGAGCGGGATCAGGTTCCTGAACATGTGCGACGAGGTTGGGTAACCATGCAGCAGCAGCAATGTAGGCGCGCCTGCCGGGCCAGACTCCCTGAAGAAGATGTTCAAGCCGTTCACGTTCACCTTGCGGTAATGAATTTGTGTATTTTCCATAGTTTTCTTTGTAATTTTTTGCGGACGGACCACGCCACTGCTTCGCCGATCAGCAGACCGTCAGGACCAGAGCCGTCAGTAGTCTTATGTCATTTTATTACTTTCCGTTACCATACCTTAAATTAAAGCGGGTATTTAATTATTAAAAACGATTGCGACCGTTCAGTTTGCCGATGTGCCTCTGTTCTTATAAAGTTGTCGTTTAATCCGGCTCAGGGAGTCTTTATTGATGCCGAGATACGAGGCGATGTCGCGCTGTGGGAATCGTTCTATCAGATCTGGATGACAGGCAACGAAGTCCTTATACCGATCCTCAGCAGTGACGCTGATCGCCGCGTTGATCCGGCGTTGGCAGGCGATGATATCCCTATTGTCTTGCTCCCGGAGCATTTGTGAGCAGGCGGGTACTTTAAGGAGTTCGAACAAGTTCGACCTTCGGATAAGTAGTATTTCGGTATCCTCTACGGCCTCGATGAAATAAATGCTCGGGTTGTACAGGATATAACTCTCGCGGTCACCGATCCACCAGTTCTCTATGCCAAGGCAAACCATGTGCAGGCCACCTTTTTGATCCAGGAAATATTGTTTCATCGCACCCTTTACGATAAAAGCATAGAACTTGCATTGGTTCCCCGGCTGCAGCAGGTATTGCCTGCGTCGCACTTTGTGGGGTATCAGCGCTTTTTTGATCAGTGCTCTTTCTTCCTCAGTTACCGGGCAATAATTGAATCCCTGCAGATAATTAAAAAATGCTTCATGCATAGATAAATCGCGATACGACAATAGTTTAAGGTGGTTGGAACAAATACTTAGCATGTTTAGAACAGATACCTGTATGCTATGGCCTAATAACCATTGACACGGGTACTGCGCTGCCTGATCATCCCTTTTGCCTACGTATTACAATTGAAATACGGAACTGCTCCCGGCGACTTTTCGCTTCAACATCAGCCGCATTACCATGCGCTTTTGCAGGAAATGATCATTATACAAATGTTGGTATATGATCACACAATCCGTTTATCATATGGTAAATAATGATCAGCGGATGTTTTTTCTTATTCTGCTCAGCGACTGTTGAGTTACCCCGAGGTAGGAAGCGATGTAGGATAGCGGGATACGGGAAATGATCTTTTCGAAATCTTTCATGAACGACCGGTAACGCGACGTGGCGTCCTCGGTTATCAAGCGGCTTCGCCGGTCAATGGATTCGGTTAAACACTTTTTCGCCATTTTGCTTTCAATGTGCCCCCATCCAACGATTGTATTGCCGATCTCGTCCCAATCTTCCTTTGAGAAGACGAGAAATTCGCAGGCCGTAACCGCCTGGATGTACTCGGATGCCACGATCCCCGCTTCGAATCTCGGGTAATCTGTAACGAACTGGCCTTCGCCGACAAAGTAATGGGTGATCTCCTGCCCCTTATTGTTATAATAGACGAAACGGACCACGCCGTTCAATAAATAGCCGACCTGCTTGGGAATCTTCCCGGCTTCGGTGAGATAGCCCTCTTTCGGCAATTTCAACAGCTTCGCTTTGCCCTTTATTAATTGGATCTGCTGCTCATTGAGTTCGCCGAACTGAAGGATGAAATTTATGAGTTCTTCCATCAGTAAATATACCGGCTATCCTTCGTAAAACATTTACCATTTGGTAAAAAATGAAGCAGAAAAGAGAATGTATGGCGGGGCGTGAGCCGTGTTGAGTGGGACCCTGAGCAAATTAAGCCCGGGGTGTTTAAAACCCTTGATCCGACCTGATATTATCGACATAGGTCTACGTTTTTTTCTGTCATAGATCATCTTTTAGAATTGCATGGTTTCGGAAATTTGGTAAGAATGGATCCGAGCAGTCGCACAGGCACAGTGGCCCTGTCGTTCGGGGTCATAACTATTGATGAAAGATCAACTAACGATATAACAAACAGACAGCAGAAGAATGGAAATAGCTAAGGTCGTTTTTACAGGCCGCGTACATGGAGAAGTGCAGCTCTTATCAAACGAAACGCATGCAGGCAAGATGAACCTGGCCATGACCGGCGGAAGGCTTGCTGTGTTCCACACCGAAGTAAACCCAGAGTACGAGGGCCGGGGTTACGCCAAACTGCTGCTCGCGGAACTGGTGCGCTACGCGCGCGAAAAGGAGCTAAAAATCATCCCGCTTTGTCCTTTTGTCGCCGCCCAGTTCCAAAGCCACCCCGCTGAATATGATGACGTATGGAGCAAGGATTGGCATAAGTGACCGCAGTTTACCAGGGCAACGCAATCTCCGAAGCTGTCACAAGGCATAACTGTTTACCCCCGCCTCTCCAGCCTGATAATGCTGTTCCCGGCTGAATTTTTAAACTGATCCGTCGCCAAATGCCGAAAAAGCAATACGCAGAAGAAATGGCGAACAACCAGAATAAGCTGCTTAAACGGATACAGCGCGGCGCATACGGGCAGGATATATATATATATGCGCAAGACATGCTGAAGCACTGATTCGATAACCGGGGCAGGCCCATCGCCTGCCTTTTTTGAGGAATATACCTATGAGAACATATTATTATTTATTGTTGACGTTGTTAGCGAGCGGAACGGCTTTCGCCCAGAAAGCGGACATGATCATCACCAATGGCCGGATATCTACCCTGGATGACCGGAACACGGAAGTTCAGGCTGTTGCTATTTCCGGCAACGAGATACTTCGAACAGGTACCGCCGTGGAGGTGCTGAGGCTGAGAACTTCGAAGACGAAGGTCATCGATGCGCGCGGCAGGCGCGTGATCCCCGGATTGTTCGACAGCCACCAGCACATGATCCGCGCGGGGCGTTTCTACAACGCCGAACTGCGCTGGGACGGTGTAACGTCTCTTAAGCGTGCTCTGCAAATGCTGAAAGAGCAAGCCTCACGGACCCCGAAGGGACAATGGGTGCGCGTGGTAGGCGGCTGGAACGAATACCAGTTCACCGAAAAAAGGCTTCCCACGGCTGAAGAGATCAACGCGGCGACCGGTGATGTACCGGCATTCATACTCTATTTGTACGGCAAGGCCTGGCTTAATAAGGCCGGCGTAAAGGCCCTGCAGCTTAACGGGGATGCGCCGAACCCGCCGGGAGGTCTGATGGAGAAGGGCAACGACGGTGAGCCGACTGGTTACCTGGTGGCGGAACCAAATGCTTTTATCCTGTATTCCACGCTGGCGAAACTCCCGGAGCTTTCGCCGGAAGAAAAGGTCAATTCCACGCTGCAATTCATGACGGAACTCAACAGGCTCGGCGTAACCGCGGTGATGGACGCGGGGGGCGGCTTCCAGAATTTTCCGGACGACTATACGATCACGGACCAGCTGAATAAACAGGGAAAGATCACCGTTCGTTTGCCATTCTATCTTTTTGCCCAGAAAAAAGGGACCGAGCTTCAGGACTACACGAAATGGTTGGGTATGGTCACCATCGACGATCATAGCAACCGCAATGGGATCAATACGATCGATTATCATGTCGAAGGCGGCGGTGAGAACCTGGTATCCGACGGCGCGGATTTTGAGAACTTTCTTTTTCAGCGTCCCGAACTGCCGCCAACCATGGAGAAAAGCCTGAAAGAGGTGCTCCGGCTGCTGGTTACGAAGCGCTGGCCTTTCCGAATCCATGCCACTTACAATGAAAGCATCACCAGGTTCCTGGGCGTCATTCAGGAGGTCGATCGTGAAACACCGCTTAAAGGTCTGGTCTGGTTCTTCGACCACGCCGAAACCGTGTCGGACGAGAACCTGGCGCGGATCAAAGCCCTCGGCGGCGGCATCGCTATCCAGCACCGGATGGCCTACCAGGGAGAGAGTTTTATCCATCGTTACGGTAAGATCGCAGCACTGGGCGTACCGCCTGTAAAGAAGATGCTCGGCCTCGGGCTGCCAGTCGGATTGGGTACCGACGGTACACGCGTAGCGAGCTATAACCCATGGGTTGCCTTATACTGGATCACGACCGGCCGCACGGTAGGCGGTACGCAGGTGATGGCCCCCGAGAATATCCTCGACCGGACGACCGCTCTTAGGCTGGCCACGACCGGTGGCTATGACCTCATCAGGGAGCCCGACAAAGGCCGTATACAAAAGGGCTATGCTGCGGACCTCGTTATATTGGATAAGGATTACTTCAAGATCGAGGAAGATGAGATCAAATCGGTAACGGCCCTGCTGACCATCGTGAACGGCAAAGTGGTCTACGGGAATAATGAATACCGCTCGGTTGCGCCGACCGCGCTGCCGGTGATCCCGGAATGGTCGCCCGTAAAATATTTCGGGGGTTATCAGCACAAATGATATGGCGGTGATCAAAAGGGTATTTCTCATCATTTTTCTTTTACCGGTGACGCATTCGGCCGTAGCTCAGTCATTCAAGCTAATGCGCTTCGATGAGGACTATACCTATCTAAAAGATACGGTCCGTAACGCTTACGGCTCTTTAAAATACCTGCCTCTCTCGCGCAAGACCGACGGATCGTCCTATCTGTCTTTCGGCGGGGAGTTCAGGGCCGAGTACGATTATGTACGTAACGAAGACTGGGGCGAGTCGGGACTCGGCACCGACCCTTATGTTACATCCAGGTTCCATCTCCATGCCGACCTGCACCTCAGCGACCGCTTTCGTCTTTTCGGGCAGCTAAGAAGCGCGCTGGAGGCCGGGAGGAACAACGGCCCGCGGCCCATCGACGAGGATATGCTGAACGTTCAGAACCTGTTCGCCGATGCAATGCCTTTCCGCTCCACCAGCGGATCTTCCCTGACGTTCCGCCTCGGACGCCAGGAGATCAACTACGGTACAGGTCGGCTGATCTCGGTGCAGGACGGCCCGAACGCGCGGTTGTATTTCGACGGTGCAAGGGCGATGTATGCTGACGCCGTCCTGAAGATCGATGCCTTCGTAATGGCGGCCGCGCAGGTCAGACCTGGCGTGTTCGACAACAGCACATCGTCTACACCTGGCTTATGGGGAGCCTACGGTACCAGATCGTTCCCGGGAAAACGCGACCTCGATCTTTATTATATCGGTTTTCGTGCGCCGCAGCTGGAATACGAGGAAGGCGTTGCCGGCGAAACAAGGCACACGTTCGGCTTTCGCCTCGGGCATTCGGATAAGGGCTTCAATTATAATATTGAAGGGGCACTCCAGTCCGGGAGTTTCGGCGAACGTTCGATACAGGCCTGGGCCGGCTCTATCGATCTGTCCTGGCGGTTCGCGGATATCAGGGGAGAACCGCTTGCAGGACTTAAGAACGATTATATTTCCGGCGACAGTTCGCCGGATGACGGCAGGTTGCAGACCTTTAACCCGATCTATCCTAAAGCGGGCTATTTCGGGTTCAATCCCCAGTTAGGCCCGGTGAACCTCATCGCTATTCACCCTTATCTTACCCGGAACATGGGCAGAAAAGTGACACTGACGCTGGATGTGGTGCTCAACTGGCGCTACTCCCTCAATGATGGCGTTTACCGGCCAAATGGTAGGTTCAGCACAGGTTCACGCGGATCGTCCGAACGCTACATCGGTACGGTGTTCCTCTCGGGCGTCGAATGGAGCGTCAGTAAATACCTGTCCTTTAACTCCGGCGTTCAATACTTTAAAACCGGTGCTTTCATCAACGATATCATCCCCGCTCACAAAGATGGGCTGTTCATGAGTTACCAGGTGCACCTCCGTTTCTGATC
Source organism: Mucilaginibacter sp. GW821-FHT07G05 (assembly GCF_059418565.1). NCBI lineage: Bacteria > Pseudomonadati > Bacteroidota > Sphingobacteriia > Sphingobacteriales > Sphingobacteriaceae > Mucilaginibacter > Mucilaginibacter sp. GW821-FHT07G05. The sequence goes on from NZ_JBWKQC010000005.1 coordinate 412,881, forward strand.
CGTTCATATTAAAACCAGATAACATGAAAAACAACCTTTCTAAAATAACATTTAAAGCGCTGATCGTACTGGCGCTCCTGCTACCTTGCTCATCCGGTTTCTCTCAGCAGGCCACCATCCCGGTCGGTACCTCGAAGACCTGGGGCACCGTCGATGGTATCAGATTTACCGGCCTGGTACAGGGGCCGTCCTCGGCAACGGCCGACCTTCAGATTGCCTGTGTCTTTGAATACACCGAAGGCGACATCTTCAAGTCTCCGCCGGCGCTGTCCGCCGAGCTTAATGGTCTTGTACATCTTGACGAGGCCCTGAAAGGGCAGCTGACCGCCATCCGTAAAAGCGGAAAGTTCAGCGGCAAATACCTGACGACGTTCTTCCTTGATCTCCCCTCCGGCATGATCGCCGGAAAAAAGCTGCTGCTGATCGGTTTGGGTGATCGCAACGCTTTCAACGAAAGTATCATGACCGAGGTGGGGCGCATGGCGCTGCGTGAAGCGCTGAAATTGGGGGTAACGAATTTCGCTTTCGCCAGCGATCTGAAGGACGCGGGTATCTCATCGAAGACCGCCCTGGTACAGACCAACGTCGTCAAGGGTATCGTCAGCGAATACCGGTCTCAGGATCAGCTACGTTCCGCCGGGCTGACTCGCTTCAACGCAGTGAACGAGATTTTTCTTTTGGCAGGCCCGGCATTTTTCACGGATGCAGGTGCCGGTATAACAGCTGCCATCAGGGAGGATAAAAATCAGGTCGATTGAACAGGTTAAGTCCGGTGCCTTATCGCCCACCCCTATCACCGGTAAGATCCTGTTATAGAGATAAATTCCTTCGTCAAGCCTGCCGTTCGGGTAATGGCCGTCAGTCGCGATAGCACCGTCCACGACCACATTATTAGGAAGTAGACCTTTTATATGATCATTCATGATCGGATATCGCTTAAATAGGCTGTTTTAGATAAAGGAAGCCGGTCCTTCATACTCTTCGGCTAATGCCTGGAGGTGAGGGGCCGGCCTGCAATATGAAGATGAGAAGGCACTTACGCTAAAAGCTCTTTCAGCCCATACGCCTCCATGGCCTTTTCGAGTTCGACCTGCTGCGCGGCGTTGATTGCTTTCATAAATTCTCCGGTCGTCGGGTCGACCACTGTTCTCAAAGGTCTCGCTCCTTTTGGCAGACCGATCAGTTCGACCACGGCATCGGCGACCATCTGCGGATCAGGTTTGTGAGTCTCGAATAACTGGCCAATAGCGGCAAAGATCTTCTCCGGAAACCCGTCAAGGGCTCTATAGCTTTCAGCGATAGACGCGTCGCTTCCGAACTGTGCTTTGGTGCCCATTTCGGTCGGGAAACCGCCCGGTTCCAGGATCGCCAGGTCGATACCCAGCGGTCGCAGTTCATAATACAGGCCTTCGCTCAATCCCTCCAGCGCATATTTCGAGGCGCAGTAAGCGGTGAAATAGGGAAAACTTACGCGCCCAAACCCGCTGGTAACGTTGATGATCAAGCCTTCCGACCGTTCACGCATGGCCGGCAGTGCAAGCTTGGTCGTACGCCACGGGCTCAGCAGATTGATGTCCAGCATGCGCTGGATGTCGGCGACGGTCGTGGTTTCTGCCAGCCCAAACATGCTGGCACCGGCATTGTTCACCAATACGTCTATCCTGCCTTCTTTAGCGATGATGCTGTCGATCGCCTTTTTTACGCTCGCGTCATCCGTCAGTTCCACGTCGAGCACGGTCACGTTCCCGAGCTGTGATAATTCATTTGCCCGTTCTGCGTTCTTGCCGGCGATGTCCCTCATCGTAGCGTATACCTGGTGCCCGAGGGCGGCGACACTGTGGGCGGTCAGCCAGCCGAAGCCGCTGTTCGTTCCTGTTATCAGTACAATTTTTTTACTCATAATATAGATGTTAAAATACTGAAGTAAAGTTCATTAACATTCAGCCAAATCTGTTTATCATATGGTAAAAAGTGATCGGAAGCAGTAAAAAAAATAGTGATTATTGAAGGCCATTCGGGAGAATAGGCCTTTACGCGTGACTAAACTGCTGCCGGTGAACTGGGGTTACATAAGGCCGATCCGAGAAAGTAGACTTAGGTCTACCTTATTTTATGGCATAGGTCATCTTTCGGCGGCATCCTGTTGCGGAGATTTGAGTGCAGACCGGGCCACAAAGCGCCTGGCTGACCCTGATACCGACATCAGTTTAACCATTTAATTTCATCTGACATGAGTAGCATTACCCCCATCCGCGATCCCAAAGAGGATCACCTGATCACTCCGGAAAATTCCGCGCTGATCCTTATCGATTATCAACCCCTGCAAATCAATTCCGTAAGGTCCATGGATCATCAGGAGCTGGTTAAAAATATCGTCATCGTAGCCAAGGTAGCCAAAGCCTTCGGGCTGCCCATCGTCCTGACTACCGTCAACGTGGCGACGGGTATCAATAAACCGACCATCGGTCATCTCCGGTCGGTGTTACCGGATGTTACGGAACTGGATCGGACAACCGTCAATTCGTGGGAGGACAAAGAGTTCCAAGACGCGATAAAAGCACTCGGCAAAAAGAAACTGGTTATCTGCGCCCTGTGGACCGAGGTCTGCCTATGCTTTCCGGCGCTGGACTTGCTGAAAGAAGGTTACGAGATCTATACCATCGTCGATGCGGTCGGCGGTACTTCGCCCATCGCACATGAGGTAGCCTTACGCCGCATGGAGCAAGCTGGGGTGCAGCTGTCATCAGTGACACAGTTTGCCTGTGAATTGCAACGGGACTGGAACCGTCTTGATACCAAGCAGCAGTTCTTCGATGCAATGATGGAGAACGGTTCGTTCTTCGTGGAAACCCTGCGCTGGTAGTTTTTTCGGAAAGCTCTGTCGTCCGCGGCGTCATCTGATCAGGGTGGTACCACGGACGACTTGGCTGTCCGGCTGGAGTTCCGACCTCGGGAATATCGCCGACACCCGGAAGATACCCAATATGTTTTTCCCCGTAGTACCTTACATGGCAAATTACGTTCGGACCTTTGTGTGACCTTTCAGCCGAAAACATTGCTCTTAAACAGCCTGACGGAGATGTAACTGATCTATAATACCTGCGCCCAAAAGATATGAAACGGCAGAACATCGGCAACTTCGATGCCTGGGCAGCGGTCGACTTCGGATATATCAATTTGTTCCGTTCTCCAGTATCTTTTTACCGTAATGCAGCCATTTGTAATTCTGCACGCAAATAGCGGCCCACAACATGCCGCTCCGGCAAATATTCTGAAGCTTCGGCCAGGCCTTATTACTTTACAGCGGTAGCTTCCAGTTCGATATTACTTTACAGCGGTAGCTTCCAGTTCGATCTTTAAGGTTTCAAAAAGGTTAGTCACCTGAAAAAGCGTTAAGGCTTGGCGGATACCGTTTTTTGCTACCCAATCTTTAAGGACATCGAAGTGAGGCAGAAACTCGTCATTCGATGTTGTGTAAACATTCAGTCTGACGATATTCTTCAATTCATAACCGGATTCGGCTATAACAGTTTCCAGGTTACGAATGGCCAGCAGCAATTGCGTTTTCATATCCGCGTTGCTCGATGTTCCGTCAGGATGAACTGCGGCCTGTCCGGCACAATAAAGTGTGCTTTGCACATTCCTTACCTCCACGGCCTGTACATAGTTACGATCGTCCTGCCATGTCCAAGGGTTTATTTCTCTTTTTTCCATTGTCTTTTTGTGTTAATGTTGGCCGGTAACAATACAGGTTTGATATATTATCCCGACTTTTTGTGATTTCTAATACAGAATGGCCGGAAGCTTGAACTGCCGGCCATTTCTTCACTTGCGTAATATATAATTTGTTATCTAAGCATATACTGAATTGAACCACCATCTACAGCGATATCGGCGCCATTGATGTAGCCGGCACCGTCAGAGGCCAGGAACAACACGGTGTTGGCAACCTCTTCAGCATTCCCTAATCTTTGAAGGGCATTTTTTGAGGCCAGGTAATCTTGCGTGTCAGCATCTACCACAGAAAGCAGTCCGGGGGTTTTTATTGGGCCAGGGCTAACGATATTTACACGAATCTTTCTTTCAGCCAGTTCGTTCACCGCAATATCAGCGATCTTGTTCAACGCAGCTTTAGTTGCGGAGTAAACGCTGCCTGCTGTACTTGCGGCTGTAACCACGCCAGACGAGGTGAAGATCACAGAGGCGCCGTCTACCAAATGCGGAATCAGCTTTTGCAGGGTGAAGAAGTGCCCCTTAACGTTCGTATTGAACTGCGCGTCGAAGTCAGCTTCTGTAACGTACAATATAGGCATGAAGGTTGCGATAGCTGCATTAAGATACAGCACATCAACTTTTTTACCGCTATCGGCTACCCATTTTTCCAGTGCCGCAATGCCGTTCATATCCGAAGTATCGGCTGCCAGAGTTTGTAAGTTCGGACTGTTGATCTCTTCGGCCGCTTTCTGCAGCGTCTCCGGGTTTCTGCCGGTGATCAGTACGTTCGCACCATTCTCAATAAATGCCTTTGCCGTAGCAAAACCGATCCCCAGGCTTCCGCCGGTTATAATTACATTCTTGTTTGAAAAACTCATTGTTTTAATTTTTAAATACCATGCAAAATTAGGAACAGTTTATTTATTTACGTTACTTTGTAACTAAAAGTAACAGTATATTTCGGGTAACCAAGTAACTTATGGCAGAGCAAATATGTCACAAAGCGGATATCATGGCGATTCATGACGCTATGGATGTTTTAAATGGAAAATGGAAAATCTCCATACTTTCTTCAATGTGTTATTACAACAAGCGAAGGTTCTCAGACATCCTGAACGACCTTAACGGTATTTCCAACAAACAGTTAAGCAAAGAACTCAAAGAACTGGAAATGAACAAGCTGATCAAAAGGACGGTACTTGATACGCAGCCTGTGACGGTTCAGTATAATCTGACCGACTATGGCTGGTCGCTGCAGGATCTTATCCATGATCTTGCCAAATGGGGAGCAAAACATCGGCAGATGATCATTGGGGAACGGCATGTACTTACTGAAGTAACAGCCTGACGACCTTTTTCTTCCAACGTAAGCAATGCAGTCAGCAACAAAAAGAACAAACCTCTCATCGGGCAACTTTCGAGACGAAGATATTGATCATTTAGATCAAGAAAAGTAAAATACCCAATAGGGATACAAGAATCAGCGGTCTGGTTAGTGCGCAAAAGTGTTTCTCAGGTAAATTTGCTTAGCGGCTTTGTCTGTACGGCAGCGGTCCGTGTACATCTGAATTTTCTGCATATGAATAAAACGATCTTTATTACCGGGGCTTCCACCGGGCTTGGAAAAGCAACAGCCAAATTGTTTCAGGGAAAGGGCTGGAATGTGATTGCTACCATGCGGGAGCCGGCAAAAGAAAAAGAACTTAACCAACTGGCGAATGTTACCTTATTACCGCTGGACGTGACCGACCTGGAACAAATCAGGCAAACGGCAGAAAAAGCAATAAGGCTTCACAGTGTGGATGTGGTGTTCAACAATGCCGGCTATGGCCTTATGGGTGCCATGGAAGCATTTAGCGAGGAACAGATTCTGAAGCAGCTAAACACTAACCTTGTGGGGGTGATCATGGTAACGCAGGCCTTTATTCCGCATTTCAGGGAAAGGAAAAGCGGGGTTTTTATCAGCACCACATCGATGGGTGGATTATTGGCTTTTCCTTTGCATTCCATCTACCATGCCGCGAAATTTGGTGTTCAGGGCTGGTCTGAAAGTATGTCGTTCGAGTTGGGCTTACATAACATCCGGATCAAGACCATAGCACCCGGCGCGGTGGCCACAGATTTTTTAGGCAGGTCGCTGGATAAGAATTCGCATTCCGCCTACAAGGAACTTGAAGATAGGCTATATGCGATGACAGAGAGTATGATGTCACAGGCTGTCTCTCCTGAAAAGGTCGCCGAGGTTGTTTATGAAGCCGCCACGGATGACAAAGACCAAGTCACATATATTCCTACACGCGATGCCCGGGCAGCGTATAACAGGCGGATGGAGATTGGAAGTGAAGCTTCGAGAATAGAGATCAGAGAACAAATACTGGGTAAATGATTGTGAGGCCGGCGCATATCGCGAATGGCCTGCTTAAAATAAATACAGCTATCCCGAATGGAAATTATCAGCACTATTACGGATAAACACCGTCTGCTATCTTTACCGGAGCCGCTCGATCCTTTGATCAGCATGGTAAGGGTGGCGGATGTCCGTGCGGTGGACGATCCGATTTGGAAGCGTTTTTCCCTCAATTTTTATTGTATCGCTTTGAAACGTAATGTCAAAAGCAGGATGCAGTATGGTCAGCAGGAATATGATCACGAGAAAGGGATATTGACGTTTATCTGTCCGAAACAGGTCATGTCACTCGATGGCCCGCCGACCTATGAGAAAGGGACGGACGCCGGTTATGCTTTATTTTTTCACGCTGAATTCCTGCACGATCACCCGCTGGCATCCAAGATCAGAACTTATGGTTTCTTTTCTTATATGACCGGCGAGGCATTGCATTTATCAGAAAAAGAAGAAAAATGTATCGGTGAGATATTTTTGAAAATAGAGGAGGAACTACAGCAGGCTGATAAGCACTCGAAGGAGGTTATCCTTGCGCAGATCGAACTGATATTGAGTTATAGTAACCGCTTTTATGAAAGGCAATTTATCAGCCGCAAGACTGTCAGTCATGCCATTCTCGCTAAAATGGAACAGTTGATGAATGACCATTTCGACGGGAAAGACGCTTTAAAAAACGGCATACCTACCGTTGAATATTTAGCGGCCAGGCTTAACCTTTCACCCCACTATTTCAGTGATCTGCTGAGGTCGTTGACCGGCGAGAGCGCATTGCATCATATCCAGGAAAAGCTGGTCGATAAAGCAAAAGAGTATCTATCCGTGACTGATCTGACCGTTTCGGAAATTGCCTACCAGTTAGGATTTAAACACCCACAATCGCTCAACAAGCTGTTCCGGAGAAAAACGAACATTTCTCCATTGGAGTTCCGCAGGAACTTAAATGCTTTGACCCGTACTAAACACACGGGGTAAATTCATGATCCATTCACCTTAACCGACCAGGATAATACAACCTGCCTATGTATGAAGTGTTTTTTAACTATTTACAGGGCTTCAATTACAGCCCGATAACGGAAGATGAAAGAGCGCTGATCAGAAATGCACTAACTCCGTACAAAGTTCGGAGAAGACAGTATCTGCTTCAGCCGGGAAGCCATTGCAAGTTTTATGCTTTCATCACCAAGGGCGCAATGAAGCAGTATTTCCTGGATCAGAAAGGCGGTCTGCATATAGTCTGTCTCGGAATCGAACACGGGTGGATCGGAGATCGCGAGAGTTACCTCATGTACACGCCGAGCATTTACTTCATTGAGGCCGTCGAGGATACCGAAATGCTGCTGATCAGAAGGTCTGACCTGATCGATATTTTAAAGATACCCGCCTGTTCTCAAATGTTGCGCGAACTGGATAGCAGGGATATCATCGCCTGTCAGCGTCGGATCAACGCGGCGATCAGCGTCACTGCTGAGGATCGGTATAAGGACTTCGTTGCCTGTCATCCAGATCTGATAGAACGATTCCCGCAACGGGACATCGCTTCGTACCTGGGTATCAATAAAGACTCCTTAAGCCGGATCAAACGGCAGCTTTACAGATACAAGGCTCCGTTGGCGAGTTAACTGGGGTCAAATAGTTCTGCCTGTACATGTAGCAGGTTGAGCAAAGCATAGCTGGCGATATTTTCAAGTGTGGTATTCATGCGCATTGAATAAAAAGGCTTACCGAGCTTTTATCATAAAAGAGTAAATTCTCAAAAGTTAGCTTGTAGGTATTTAGGTAAATACCTAAATTTGTTCTATGAAATTGCTGGAAGTTATTAAATCATTATCTAATCAAACTCGTTTGGATATCCTTACCTGGTTGAAAGATCCCTTTACTTATTTTCCGGCCGAAGAGTTGGCTGATTATAATCCATCATTAGGTGTGTGTGTGTCAGATATCGCTAAAAAGGCAAAAATGTCTGTTCCTACGGTTTCAGTTTATCTTAAAAACATGGCAGTAGCAGACCTTTTGATGGCTACAAGAAAAGATCAATGGACCTATTATAAACGTAATGAAGAAGCGATACAGCAATTAGCTCAGTTGATCAAAGAGAACTTATAAATTTTTTAAATATAAACTTAGGAATTTACCTAAATAACTAAATGTATTATGAAAGCAGCAGTGCTAAACGAGTTCGGCTCGGTTGAAAAGTTTGAAATATCTGAAGTGCCAACCCCAAAACCGGGAGTGGACGAAGTATTAGTAAAAGTGATGGCAACATCAGTGAATCCACTGGATTTCCAGGTTCGCCGGGGAGATTATAAAAATGATCTGCAGCTTCCGGTTATTACCGGGCATGATGTGTCGGGTGTGATTGTAGAGATTGGAACAGGCGTTAAAAATTTTAAGGTGGGCGACGAGGTATATTATACGCCGGAAATTTTTAACGGGAATGGAAGCTATGCAGAATATCATGTTGCGAAAGAATCCATCATCGGTATCAAACCGAAGAACGTAAGCCATCTGGAAGCCGCTACTTTTCCATTAGCAGCAGGCACTGCCTGGGAAATGCTTTACACCAGGGCACAACTGAAGATCAATCAAACTATCCTGATACATGGCGGCGCAGGCGGCGTAGGCATACCCACTATTCAAATGGCAAAGGCTATGGGTGCGGTCGTTTACACAACGGCGAGAACTGTACACCATGAATTTTTGAAAGGATTGGGAGCAGATCATATCATTGACTATGAAAAGGAAAATTATATCGATGCGATCCTTGAATTGACGAACAACCAAGGCGTGGACGTGGTGATCGATACTTTAGGCGGTAACACACTTTCAGACAGCGGTAAGGTTTTAAGCCAAATGGGACAGGTTGTAACATTAGTTGATATTGAAAAACCTCAAAACCTGATTTACGCATGGGGTAAAAATGCCACTTACCATTTTGTATTTACCAGGCAAAGCAGAAATAAATTGGACGAACTCACAAAACTCATAGAGTCCGGAAAGCTGAAACCAGTGTTAAACAAAATTTTCCCATTGTCGGAAATAGGTAAGGCGCATAGCCTGCTTGAATTTAAAGAGGGTGATAAAGATTTCTATGGGAAGATTGGTGTACAGATAGGCAATTAAAACAATCATTAAACAAAGATCAGTTATGAGTAATCAAGATATTTTCTTAAAGGCGAACAAAGTTTTGGGGGAAGGAAAATATGAAGAATTCATCACGTGCTGCACCGAAGATATCAAATGGGAAAACGTCGGTGGCAGCACCTTCAATGGAAAGATCGAACTTCTTAAATACATCAGCTCAGCTTATGATGGAATTACTTTTACAACAGAAAATTCCATCAAAGAGGATGATATGGTAGTTGAGCTTGGTCAGTTAGTGATAGAAAAAAACGGCGAATCAAAAAAGAGTTCCTATTGCGATGTTTGGCGTTTTAAGGATGGAATGATCAGTCAGGTAACTTCTTTTGTAATCTGAGTTTTTTCATCGATAAAACTGCAATTTAAAGTCCCTGATCCGATCAGGGACTTTTGCGTTATTGTGACCATTCATATAAAGAAAGGTCATAATTATTAGTGATCAGCGTCGCCATCCTTCTTTAGCACACCTTTTGACCAAGTGATACTAACGACCTGTCAATATCTTCATTTGCTCCCGGAACTGGTTCAGTGATATCTTACCAGATGCGAAAAGGTTCTCTGCAATAAATGCCTGTTCTTTTTGTGATAACGGTCGGTCATAAATCAATTTAAGCAATCCATCCTCATTGGGCAGTGGTGCGGTAATATCAGCCTGATGTTTAAAAGCATGATAGTAACGTACGCCCAGTTTTCTTAACGACGCAGCATTAAAGTGAAGTTGATCTTCATTGGCTGTTAAACCTTTTGCAGTAACAAAATAGCAATTACTGCTTGAGCGTGCATAAGAAAACAAAGCATCATCAACTAACCCGTAGTCTTTGAGATAGGAGCCATATAGACCATCGGGTAAAAAATCACCTAAAGCGCCAATGATGAGTGGGACTTCTTGTGCTGTTAATTGCTTACGCAATTCATTGATGATCACCTCAAACTTTCCCGGATACACTGCAGCTAATTCAGAAGAAGAATCATTTTCTCCCTGATGCCATAAAATACCAGATAACTTGCTGCTACGTTGCGCAAGTTTAGCTTGTGCTACAGCATGATCAAAAAGTGCCCCGCCAATTTGCCAATCCTCAAGACTGGTACCACCATCAGCACAAGGGATGAGCCCTATCTCATCATGTAGATGATCTGATTGCCAGCAGGCGGCAAAAGACGATGCAAGCCCAACGCCGGCTGTTGAGCGATCATTGTGTATAGGCTCTGCCATCATTTGCCACCGGCCGTTGCGTAGCATTTTAATAGATCCGTTGATGATAGGCGGTACAGCATTTAGGATACCGCGGCCCGCCATATTTGACTGCCCTATAAGCAGGAAGGAATGTATCATAGGTAAAGAGTTATGTAGTTATTTATTAATGCCGATGCTCCGGCTAAAGCATAGCCAGGAAAGCCGTTTCAGATCGTTTGGAGCAACATCTCCGGAGTCCAAAGCCTGTACGCTCGTCCGCACTATGTTCACAAATAGGATCCTGATCCAGGGCCCGGATAGTTTGCCATCGATCAATCCTTTGATTTGCAGATCAGGTACAATGCTGAACCATTTGTCTCTGGCTTGTTCGTATTTGATTATCTTGCCTTTATCAAACTGATCGGTGTTTATGGTCCTATCAGCCATGTTTGTTAAAAAGATATACTTAACCCCACAGTCGATAGCGGCATAAAGCATCTCCTCTAATTGCATTATGGGGTCGGTATGTTTATTGTAAGCTGTGAGCATAGCATCGTACCAAGTTTGCAGCATATCTGCATAACAAGCAGAGATCAGTGATTCCCTGTCTTTAAAATATCTGTAAAGTGTACGTTTATTCACGCCGGCAGCATCCGCAATTTTTTCCATTGGGGCGTAAAAGTCTTCATTCAGTACCTTTACTGCACTTATTATAATTAGTGTAGCATTCGCCATTTGCCACAAAAATACGATAGATGTCACCAATGTATGACATTTTTAATCTTTTATATGTTACGCTGTAGAATGACGAAGTTCGGGGAACTAATCAAGATCTCGCAGGCGGCACTACCTCCGGAACCACCAGGCATCAGCATCCTGTCGACAGACCAGCGCTGGTATGACCATATCTTTTGAGGAGCCCCCGCGCTATACAATAAATAAATTTTCATGCTAAAGTAAAAGCACTTCCTGAACTGTAAAGGATATATAAACCACGGCTCACCATGGCTCCTGACAGCCCATTCCTTCTGCTCTTTATTCCCGCATAAAAAATCATTTATACGGAAAAGCTTGTAATTAAGATGAATTAGACGGAATTAGAGGTAATCCGGACTACCTTATTTCGCCTGCATTTTCTACCGGTAACAAAATTGATTTTCGGTAATTAATAGGTAACAAATTTAACCACAACAACACCAAAGAACAACAAAGAACACCAACCAAAAACACATCAACTATATGATAGTGAGGCGTTTATTTGCAACACTTCGCAAACTGTTTGCGTTGTTCTGTGGTACTACTTGCCCAATGAATAATAAAGGTGCGTGCGGCAGGTCAAGGTCGATCTGTCCGGCTTCACCCATACAATCACGCAGCACGTTACGACTATCGTGGGTAGCGGTTTCATTATATGCCTTTTCAGTTGCTTCGGCACTCATGGTATTGCAAAAGGATCCCTGAAAACTTTCCAGGTCCATCAGAAATGGTTCGTTGCCTTTAAAAGGATTTGCAATTAACGTGCTGTTCTTCATAAAACCCCAGTCAAAGGCAAGCATCGCGTTCGGTGCAACGGAATCGATGGGAACGCCTATATCAACCAGTCCTTTCGCGGTTAATAACTGGGTGATCAGTCCGCCTACGGAATGGCCGATAACGATCGGTTTTTCGGGTAATGAGGTCACTAACTGTTCCATGGCGTGCACAATGGTTTGTAAATGCAAATCGCCCAGCCCGGCGGGAGTGTTGTTTCTTAAATCAATTGGGCTACCTTCATGCAGCGGCCATGCCGGCGCGATACAGTCGTAACCTTTTGAATTAAAATAGGCAATCCATTTTTCCCAGCTTACCGGATTTTGGAACATGCCGTGTATAAAAACAATGGTCTTTTTCATAGGTGGTTATTTGATAGATTATTATTTGATAGAATTCATATCGATGACATAGCGGAAACGCACATCATCATCCTTCATTTTTTCGTAGGCCTCGTTGATATCGTGAATATTGATCGTTTCCACCAGCGGCAGAATATAATGCGCTGCACAAAAATCAAGCACTTCCTGTGTTTCGGCGATACCACCAATTAAAGAACCGCCTACACTACGGGCCTGGGATGCCAGTTCCATGTTGTTCAGTGGTGTTTTATAAGGCGCCAGTAAACCAACAGTAACTATATTTCCCCTGCGGTGGATTAGCGAGATGTAAGGTGTAACATCAAACGGATCAGGAATGGTGACTAAAATAAAGTTGAAATACTTTTCGTATTGTTTCATTTCCTCCTCGTTCTCTGAAACGATCACATGATCTGCGCCCAGTTGCTGCGCTACAGCACGTTTCCCTTCCTTAGTTGTAATGGCTGTTACTTCGGCTCCCATGGCTTTAGCTATCATAACGCCCATATGGCCAAGGCCGCCGATACCTACCACAGCCACTTTATCACCGGCTTTAACCCCCCAATGATTTAGCGGAGAATAGGTATTTACACCCGCGCAAAGTATAGGTGCCGCCTTTGTGATATCCAGATTCTCAGGTATGCGCAATACGAAATCTTCCTTAACAATCAAATTGTTGGAATAACCGCCAAAGGTATTGTATCCGGATCCATCCGGTACAAAGTAGCCGTTGTAGGTCATAGTAGGTCCGTGTGGGTGTTCACAAAATTGTTCTTCCCCTTCATCACAAGCAGAGCAGCTTTTACAGCTGTCGATCATACAGCCTACGCCGACAATATCGCCCACTTTAAATTTGGTAACGGCTTTACCTGCATAAGCTACCCGCCCAATCACTTCATGCCCCGGTACACAAGGGTATATCGTATTCTTCCAGTCATTCTTCACCTTGTGTACATCCGAGTGACAAACGCCGCAATAGAGCACCTCAATCAAAACTTCGTTTACTTGCGGGGCATCACGCTCAAACTCCATCGGTTTAAGGATTTCCCCTCCAATTAATGCACCAGATGCGCCATAGGCCTTGGTAGCTATTTTTTCCGGAACTGTTGTATTTTCCATAGATGGATGGTAGTTAATTTTTGTTGTCGTTTGATTGTTGTTCTACAGGTTGTTGTTGTTCGTACATGGTATGCGCTACGGCGCTGTCAGGCATCAGATTGCTCATATTCACCTTTACCTTATTTTTTAAACCCGAAATCACACGGTCTTCACCGGCCATCAAAGCATCATAACCGTCTTTGGCCACATCTGCAGGATCTGACAAGGCTTCTTTATCCTGTATCACTTTGCTATCAGTCATCCCGGCTTTATTAAAGAAATCAGTATCGGTTGCGCCTGGCATCAGCGCGGTAAAGGTGATCCCGGAATCTTTTAACTCTTCGCGAATGGCCGTTGTAAAGGATAATACGAATGCTTTAGTGGCGTGATACACTGCCTGCCATGGCCCCGGCAGCTTACCGGCAACAGAACCCAGGTTTAAAATCTTGCCATCCCCGCGTTCGGCCATTTGTTTCACAAAATGCTTTGTCAGTATCACTGTGCCACAAATGTTCAGGTGTATGATATTTAACTCTCGCTCCAGTTCATTATCTTTAAACAATCCGTAAACGCCCATACCCGCATCATTAACAAGCACATCAATGGGCGTATTCATCTCGTTGCACAATGCTTTTGCCTGCTCCATATCCGAAAGGTCCCTGGCAATTGTCTGCACGTCGACGCCCGTACTACGCAATTCAGCTGCTGTGCTGTCCAGGTCGGCCTGGTTACGGGCTACGATAATTAAGTTATATTGATCTTTGGCGAACAGTTTAGCCAGTTCTTTTCCAATACCGCTGGTGCCTCCTGTAATTAACGCCGTCTTTTTATTTTCCATTAGTTCTCTATTTTTATAGGTTCTTTATTTTCGGTTTCCTTGCGCTGCTCCCAAGGCTTTAATACCACTTTCACGCAGTCTTCTTCTTTCTTGTCAAAAATCTCGTAGCCATGCGTTACTTCACTGAGCGGCAGTGTATGGGTAATGATATCATCCAGCACCACTTTGTCTTCTTTTACCAGCTCAATCAATTTATCAATGTGGTTTAATACCGGTGCCTGGCCCATTTTCAGCGTAATGCCTTTGTCAAATACACGGTGTAACGGAAAATTATCATACGTAGAACCATAAACGCCCATGATAGAAACAGTACCCATGCGGCGAACTGCTTTAAAAGCCATATCCAGTACTTTCATACTGCCAACTTCCAAATTGAACAGCGCTTTCGCTTTGTCAAGAATATTACGTTCCGGTTCAAAACCTACCGCATCCACACAAACGTCGGCACCGCGGCGGCCGGTCATTTCCCTTATAGCTTCTACCACATCTACTTCGTTAGGATTTAGCGTATCTACTTTATTAACCGCTTTGGCTTTCTCCAAACGGTAGTTTAGAGGATCAATGGCAATTACTCTGCTGGCGCCATTCAACCAGGCGGCTTTCTGTGCCATCAGACCAACCGGGCCCGATCCGACAATGGCGACTACCTCACCCCCTTTCAGCTGCGCCCAGTCTATCGCCGACCAACCTGTCGGAAAAATATCAGTCAGGAACAGTACTTGTTCATCGCTCATGTTATCAGGTACAATACGCGGGCTGATATCGGCATAAGGTACGCGCACGTACTCGGCCTGTCCGCCTGAATAACCGCCATATAAATCGGTATAACCAAACAAGGCTGCACCTTTCTGATCGGTCATGTCTCCATTAGGTCCGTAATGTTTATAATTGGAGTTTTCACAGGCCGGAGAAGCCTCATGCTGGCAAAAAAAACAATGTCCGCAGGAGATAGGGAACGGCACAACCACACGGTCGCCTTTCTTTAATTTAGTAACGCCCTTACCCACCTCTTCAACAACGCCCATAAACTCGTGCCCCATTACCATGGGATGCGTTTGCGGCACACCACCGCTTAATATATGCAGGTCAGATCCACAAATTGCGGTGGAAGTAACTCTTAAAATTACGTCGGTATCCTGTTCGATACGCGGATCGTCAACGGTATCGTAACGGATATCGCCGGGTTTGTGAAGTACTGCTGCTTTCATGGTAGATTTTGGTTTTAATGTTTGTTTATTTAACTACAATGAAATATTTTGTTTATGATTTTAAGCTTTAAAAAATAAACATGACAGGAGTAGCTTTTTTAAAACAAAAAACCCGGCCTGCAATGGCCGGGTTTTAAATACAACGCGTCCTTGTTTTATATAGTGGTGGTATCTCTGCGTATTACACCCAATACAATAGAAATAATGGCAATAACCAGCAATACTTGGATTAAACTACCCGCTGCATAAGCGAAAGTTCCAATTGCCCATCCAATAATAAGGATGACGGCTATGATGTACAATAATGATCTCATGGTTTTTATTGTTTAATTATAAATAGATAAATAACCTACACAATTTACATACCATTTAAATTTTACGGTACAGATCAGGAAAAAAATTGTACGCAAATCAAGAAATTACAACTCAACAAGTGCTGTAAACCAAACATAGCAATATTGAATTTCCGCAAATGATTAGTTTCCGGTATCCAGGTCAATCGCTGCCGGGTAGCCTTTACCCTGTAATGCCGCTATTGAAACTTGAATCTGTTTTTCTCCTTTCACACGTGGTGTCACCTTGCCGTTTTTTGAACGGGAAATCTTGCTGCCAGGTACTCCGCCTTTTGATTCCGGCAGACTGTCCGCGGCAATGGCATTGCCTTTGGCATCCCGGTTCATCTCATTCAGGGCACTGTCAAGATCGCTCTTTTCCTGTTCAGTTAGTCCATTATAATCAACGCCATAAATCTTCAGAATGGCTTTCGCGTTTTCCGGCGTGTTCGTACCCCGTTCATATACATCCCGGTAAATATGCAAAGAGCCGTTTTCGGCCACGATAGTTTCATAACGGAGGTCTACAGGTACACGGTTTTTGAGCTTAACCGATTTGGTGTTTCCTGCTTTCCGCAATTGGCTGATAGCTGCGGCCGTCAATTCTGAGCCACCTAACTGTGCTACTAATGCTGTAAGATCCTGCACTTGTTTGTTTGTCATGCCCACACAACCATGTGACGCGAAATTGCCAATTTTCTCCAACGGCTTGCCGCCATGGATCAGCGAAGGCATCCCGATAGGTATTTTGATCGCGCCTAAAGGATTATCTTCATTAGCTCCAGATACCTTCCGGCCCGGTGCGAACTTACCTCTTACCCAAGGTTCGTCGGGCGGTGTCCAGCTTGGATTAAAGATAAGGGTATCGGCGCTACGCATGCCTGTCGGTAATGGAAACTCCGGGTAACCAATTCCCACACGGTAGGTCTTTATCAACTTCCCGTCCCGGAAGACATCTAAACGAAACGCAGGCGCGTTGACCACGATCCGGGTATCTTTCGGGACGAAGTTTGGTTGGGTAGGTGCCAGTCCTTCCAAACCTTTACTATAACGGTCATTCACTAATTGCAGCAATTGCTGTGCTTTCGCTTCGCCGACAATCTCTTTGATTTTTTGCTCGTAAGTTTCCGTAGCCGCTTTTGCCGAACCTGCATCCACCCCATCTTCGCTTAAATCGCGGACTGAAGTATGCGCCGCGGACTGGAGTTTCCCGATCTCGGAAGCGGTTAACCCTAATTGCGATTTTAAAGAAGCGGTAAATTCTTTATCATAAAACAGCGCATCCAGTGCCGGCAACGTCATCGCGTTTTGCGAAACCGGTACAACGGAATTGCTTTTAGTCGTATCCTGCCGGGATTTATCTTGTTTGATCTTGGGGTTATTGCAGCCAACAACGGCCAAAGCGGCAATGGCAGCCGCCATTATCATCCTATTATTCATGCTTGGGTAACAGTTTGATTTTGCAATTGTTCGTCTGTTTATGATCGTGCATCTAACCAAAGCTCAAGATTTCTTAAAGACTGGTAACAACAAAGAGACTATTCTTTAAAACATTCTGTACAGTTGTGCCTTTGAATGTAAAAGTTATCAAATGACCAATTACAACGACGTACTAATACATGCAGCCCGCAAAGGCGAGGTTGCCGTGATTCAAGAATTAATTAGGCAACGCACGGATGTAAATGCAAGGGATGAAAAAGGTTATACACCGCTGATCATCGCCTGCTATAATAACCAGTATGAGGCTGCAAAGCTGTTACTTGAAAATGGTGCGGATGTTAACGCGGCTGATAATGGCGGTAATACCGCGTTGATGGGTGTTGCCTTTAAAGGTTATCCTGATATCGCTGATTTGCTGATCGGTCACGGTGCCGATCTGAACCTCCAGCACGGCAATGGCGGCACGGCGCTGATGTTCGCAGCCATGTTCGGCAGAAATGACCTGGTGCGACTGTTGGTCGGGCATGGTGCCGACAAAACTATTGTTGATACACGTGGTCTGTCGGTTACTGATTTGGCGGTGCAGCAGGGCAATCAGGAAGCACTCTCGCTATTAGCATAAATAAAAAGCCGCCCCTGAAACAGGAGCGGCTTTTTTGACGGGTTTGTTATGCCGGGATTTTTCTCGGTTTTTCCCGTTCCCAGAAACGGTGTTGGGCGATGGCTTTAATAAATAACGCTGATAAGTAATCAGCATCATCGCTTACCACAATTCCTTCTGCTAATACGGTATCTTCACTGTATTCATCCGGTAACTTTTTGCTGAAGTAAGTTGCTTCCAAAACCTGCGCGGCATCACTGTCGGCGGCAATCGCCTTGCAATGCTTAAAAGCTTCGTTCAGGAAATGTATGGCATCCGCATCTGCTTCTAACGAAGCTACGCTATTGGTTCCACCGGGTACATATACCGCGTCGAAAAGTACCGAAGCAGCCCCAAGCAGGCTTTCATCCACATGGATCTGCTGGTCATTGTCAGCGGTAATGAATCCTAAGCGCGGTGCGATCACTTCAACCACACCACCTGCGGCTTCGATAGCTGTCTTTACACCGGTCAATGATTTTTCATTTACGCCGTCTGCGGCCAGTATAGCGATCTTACGGGTTTGAATGGAATCTTTCACGGTATTCGCCATACTCAACACAGGTGATTGTGCTAAGGAACTTTCTACCTGTATGGAGGCGAAGTCTGCAGGATCTCCATCTGCCGGGATGTTTTGGTTCAACTGCTCAGCCAGGTTCCCCGGGATATGAATGCCCAAAGCATAAGCAACTGCTGCCGCCAAACCTTTATCGATCTGCGCCAATAACGCCAGCATCCTCTCACGGATAGCCACTGTTTTTACTTTGCCCAGTTCAAAACTTAGGGCATCGGTAATGTGGTTCTTTTCCGGTTCCGACTGGCTATTGAAAAATAACGTGGCCTGGCTGAAATGGTCGAAAAAGCTTTTGTTTCTTGCCCTGACTTTGCTGGCCGAAATACGTTCAGGATAGCTTACAAAACCGCCTTCCGCTTCTTTGGCCTGCCTTGGATCATTACCACCGATGGCATTGGGGCTATAAGCCGTTTTGCCTTTGTTGATGGTTTGTCGCATAAAGCCGTCACGCTGGTTGTTATGTACCGGAACAACGGGCCGGTTGATCGGGATCTCCTGGAAATTCGAGCCGCCCAGACGGGTCAGCTGGGTATCTGTATAAGAGAACAGCCTGCCCTGCAGGAGCGGGTCGTTACTAAAATCGATGCCGGGTACTATATGCCCTAAGTGAAAAGCCACTTGTTCCGTTTCAGCAAAGAAGTTATCCGGGTTACGGTTAAGTGTCATTTTACCGATACGTTGAACAGGCACCAGTTCTTCGGGGATCAGCTTGGTCGGGTCGAGCAGGTCGAACTCGAACTTGAATTCATCTTCTTCCGGCACGATCTGTACACCCAGCTCCCATTCCGGATATGCACCGCTATCGATAGCGTCCCACAGGTCGCGGCGGTGAAAATCGGGGTCTTTGCCCGATATGTTCTGCGCTTCGTCCCAGGCCACGGCATGTACGCCCAACAATGGTTTCCAGTGAAATTTAACAAAGCTGGCTACGCCTTCGGCGTTTACAAAACGAAAAGTATGTACACCAAACCCTTCCATCATGCGGTAACTGCGTGGCAACGCGCGATCGCTCATTGCCCACATGATCATGTGGGAAGATTCGGGTGTCAGGGAAATAAAGTCCCAGAAAGTGTCGTGCGCCGAAGCTGCCTGCGGAATTTCATTATCCGGCTCCGGTTTTACGGCATGGATCAGGTCAGGGAATTTGATGGCATCCTGGATAAAGAACACCGGCATATTATTGCCTACCAAATCAAAGTTCCCTTCCTGTGTATAAAAACGTACGGCGAAACCACGCACGTCACGCGCGAGGTCAGTCGATCCTTTTGAACCGGCAACCGTAGAGAAGCGAACAAACACTGGCGTTTCTGCTGCGGTATCGTTCAAAAATAATGCCTTGGTAACGGCAGACTGGGATTCATAAACCTTGAACACCCCATGGGCGCCCGAACCACGGGCATGCACTACCCTTTCCGGAATACGTTCGTGATCAAAATGCGTGATCTTTTCACGCAGTATAAAATCTTCCAGCAAGGTCGCCCCGCGGTCGCCCGCCTTCAAGGAGTTCTGGTCATCGTTGATCTTCAAACCGGTGTTAGTGGTCATGAACTCGCCGGTACTGTCCGACGTATGTGGCGCAAGGTTTTCTATCTTATCGTTAACGGGTTGCGTGCGTTTGTTAACATTTTTTGTATCGGCGGTTTTATCTTCACCTTTCCCGGTGACTTTTTTTGTTGCCATTATCTTATGTATTGGGATTAGGTTAGGCTTCTTCTGAAGCTTTATAGTTCACGTCGTTTTCAGCGACATCGGTCAATAGCTGATCGGCTGCCTTTTCTTCGGTCAGGGTTTGATACAGCAGTTCAGCTACCTCATCCAGCCCAAGTGTTTTAGCTAATTGCGTCAGGCCGCCATAAGTGGCAATTTCATAATGTTCGATCTTTTGCGAGGCGAGGATAATGCCCACATCGCGGGTGGCGGTACCGGATTCGGTACTTTCGACGATGCCCTCTCCTTCTTTACTCAGCCCTTCCATAGCGTCGCATTTTTTGGCAAGCGGTTTTTCGCCCAGCAGTTCAAATACTTTTTCCAGGCGGCTGACGTGATTTTTAGTTTGTTCCAGATGGTCTTCGATGGCGCTGCTTAATTTAGCAGACGTGGCCGCTTTGATCATTTTTGGAAGCCCTTTTACCAAATGGTTCTCGGCCCAGTAAATGTCCATTATGCCGTCCTTGAACAGCTCCAGTAAGGCGGGTTCCGCCGTGGCGGTAGTTTTGGTGGCGAACTTTGGTTCGGTACCGGTTTCGTTTTTCATAATGATGATTGATGAATGAAGGGGATGGTATCTGCAGGAAGCGTTTTAATTTCTAATTAACATTTAAAACTATTGGTTGTTTCCGTTTGAGAAAATATTGTCAAACAAGGCGGCGATGTTGTTGTCTTAAACATGATGAATAAGAAGCAACAATTCGACGGCTTTGTAAAAGTCCGCGGCGCGCGGGAACACAACCTGAAAAACGTCAGCCTGGATATCCCCCGGGATGCGCTGGTCGTGTTCACCGGCATTTCCGGATCCGGAAAGTCCTCTCTGGCTTTTGGCACCCTGTATGCGGAAGCACAACGCCGCTATCTCGAATCGGTATCACCCTATGCCCGCCGGCTATTCAACCAGATGGCCGTACCGGAGGTCGATGAGATTGAAGGCCTGCCCCCTGCGGTAGCCTTGCAGCAGCAGCGCGGCGGAACCAGTACGCGTTCCTCTGTCGGCAGCGTAACGACGCTTGCAAATCTCCTGCGGATGCTGTATTCCCGGGCAGGAGATTATCCCATCGGGCAGGACATTATATACGCAGAAGCATTTTCACCTAATACCCCGGAAGGTGCCTGCCCGGAATGCCATGGTTTGGGACGGGTTTACGAGGTAACGGAAAAAAGCATGGTACCCGACGATACGCTGACGATCCGGGAAAAAGCTATCGCTGCCTGGCCAACGGCATGGCAGGGGCAAAATCAACGAGATATTTTGACTACGATGGGTATCAGTATTGATACGCCCTGGAAAGAACTGCCTAAAAAAGACCGCGACTGGATCTTGTTTACCGAGGAACAGCCTGTGGTACCGGTATATTCCGGCTACACACATGAAGAGATACAGCGCTTTATTAAAAACAAACGCCAGCCTGATTACATGGGCACGTTCACGGGTGCCCGGCGTTATGTGCAGCATACCTTCGCCCATACCCAAAGCCAGCTGATGAAAAAGCGCGTCGCGCAGTTCATGCTGAGCAGTGAGTGCCCCTTATGTAAAGGCAAACGTTTGCGGCGGGAATCCTTATCCGTCAAGTTTGCCGGCTATGATATCGCCGATTTGTCCAGATTGGCATTGAACAAGCTGGCGGGCATCTTTCAGCCCTACGCGCTGGGTGATGCGCCTGCATTAATGAAGATAGCAACTGCTCATCCGGAAAAGGTCCTCGTCGCACAGCGGATCGCGGAAGATTTTCTTGGCCGCTTGCAGGTCATGCTTGATTTGGGGTTGGGCTACCTCACGCTCGAGCGGAGCACACCTACTCTTTCGCCGGGAGAATTACAACGCTTGCGGCTGGCCACACAGGTCCGGTCGAATTTGTTTGGTGTTGTTTATGTGCTGGACGAGCCCTCTGCAGGTTTACACCCGGCCGATACGGAAGCTTTGCTCCGCGCTTTAGATAAATTGAAAGCTTCAGGCAATTCCTTATTCGTGGTAGAACATGAGATCGATGTGATCCGTCATGCGGACTGGATCGTTGATGTCGGCCCGGCAGCGGGCGAAAAAGGCGGGCATATTTTATATAGCGGCCTACCTGCCGGGTTGAAAAATATTGAAGCATCTGTTACGCGACGGTATATCTATGAATCAGTTGCCGCCTCGCAAGCGAAAGCCCGCGTACCAAAAGACTGGCTGAAACTGGAAGGGGTTACCAGGAACAATTTAGTCAACTTATCAGCGGCTTTCCCGCTGGGCGTAATGACAAGCGTTACCGGGGTTTCCGGTTCGGGGAAAAGTTCGCTGGTCAGCCAGGTGCTGGTCGAACTGGTCGCGGGGCAGTTAGGTTTGAAAATCGATATCGCGGAGGAGACCGAAGCTGATCCGCTGGAGCAAACAGAAGTAATCACGCTCGGTGGTCAGATCAGTTCCGGCATGAAAAACATCAAAAGGCTGGTAGTGGTCGATCAGAAGCCTATCGGCCGCACACCGCGTTCCAACCTGGCTACTTATACAGGCCTGTTTGACCATGTGCGTAAACTATTCGCCTCCACGAAAGCCGCCAAAGCAAAAAAGTATGATGCCGGCCGTTTTTCCTTTAATGTGGCTAAAGGTCGCTGCCCGCATTGCGAAGGCGAAGGTTTTGTGATGGTTGAACTATTGTTTCTGCCGAGCGTATATACCCCCTGCCCGACCTGCGGCGGCACCCGGTATAATCCGCAGACACTGGCGATCACGTACAAGGACAAGAATATTGCCGAGGTTTTGGGTATGACAGTCGATGAGGCGGCGATTTTTTTTGATGAAGACCCAACGGTCAGCCGGGCGCTGGAAGTGGTTAGCGAGGTCGGCCTGGGTTACCTGCGGTTGGGGCAGCCGGCGACCGAACTGTCCGGCGGAGAGGCGCAGCGGATCAAGCTGGCGACCGAACTGCAGCGTGCGCAACACGGGCAGACACTGTATATATTGGATGAACCAACGACGGGGCTGCATCCTGCGGACGTGGAGCGGCTGATGCTCCAGCTCAACCGTTTGGTCGATGCGGGTAACACTGTGATCCTGGTGGAACATGATATGCAGGTCATTGCGGCCAGTGACTGGGTGATCGACATCGGGCCTGGTGCCGGTGAGGATGGAGGCAAGATCGTGGCCGAGGGTACACCGTTGACTATAGTTACGAGTAAAGCAAGCCGGACCGCACCATATCTCAAAAAAGTCTTGATAACATCTTAATGATCAGCTTGAAATAGCATAAGAATTGCTTAACCAAGCTACATCTAACCAGCTTTATTATGTGCCAAGTTATCGTAGTTGACGACAATCCTGTCGACCATTTGATCATGAAAAAAACACTGGAACGTTTTGATATTTTCCGGGATGCGATTTTCACTTTTAACGGCGGGGCCATTATTTCCTTTTTGGAAGAATTTCATGATGAACCTACTGTGCTGCCGGACCTAATCTTTCTCGATCTGAATATGCCGTTCAGCGGTCGCGAATTTTTGCGGCATTTGGAAATACTGTATACCTCGCTCCACAAACAGCCGGATGTCTATATCCTCAGTTCCTCCATAGATCCCACAGACAAGGCGCTGGTTGATGAGTATGATTTCGTGAAGGACTTTTTAAGTAAACCGGTCAGCACTGAAGCGTTGTTCAGGATCGAAAGTGAATACCAAACCGAACAACGTCTGGCCAGTTAATCATTAACCTATGATCATTCCTAAACCCATCTCGCCAAAAGCACATGCGATCATTGATTACGCATTGGTTGGCGCACTGCTTGCCGTTCCTTCCTTATTGAAATTCCATAAAAAGGTGAGGCTTTATATAGCTGAAGCGGTGTTGTTGCTTCCGTATGTGGCCCTTACCAAACAACCCGTCGCGCTCAAAGGCATCATTCCCATGGAAACCCATGGCAGTATTGATCCATTTAATGTAGCGCAGTTTGCGCTGCAAACGTTTTATAAACCCATACGCGGGAACCGTAGTTCATTGATCTTCAATATTGCCTTTACCGCATTAGCCGGGATCACTGTCTTATTAACAAACTACGATGCAAAGACAAGTCGCTGACTAATCAGTCGCAGTTAAGTTCATCAATTAATGTACTGAGATTGCCAAGTGCATTGCCCACCGTGTTGTTGAAGTACGCATACACCGTTTTCCCCCCTTCCTGAAATTCCCTGATATAGCTGGCGTATTCAGCCAGAAAATCGGCGTCATAACTGCCTCGGTAATCACCATTAGGCCCATGAAAGCGAAAGTAAACGTCGTTTGCTTCCATTGACTGCATAGGTGCGGCTGAGGCAGGCAGATCATGGATCACCATGGTTGCACCAAAACTGTTGAGCAATTCATAGGTTGTTTCTTCATACCAGGATTTATGTCTGAACTCTAAAGCGATAGGCCAGGCTTCTGCATGATCACTCTCCTTGATTGAGCTTAGCAGATCTACCAATTGTGGCATCACGGCGTTAGCCAGGCTTGGCGGGAACTGAACGAGCAAGGCGCCTTTTTTAGCACCAACGTTATTAATACGTTCTATAAATGTTGCTACGTCAACGCTTGAAAATGCAAGATTCTTGTTGTGCGTGATCTCCTTCCACAATTTGAATGTAAAGCGAAAATCCTCAGGTACTTCTTCTGCCCAGCGGGCCAGTGTTTTAGCAATGGGCAACTTATAAAAGGAGCTATTGATCTCAACGGAATTGAACAAGGAGGAATAATAGGTCAGTCGGCTCTTGTCCGCAAACGCAGGTGGAAAGTCACGCTTGGGTATTGGCGACTGCAAGCCGCTGGTACCGGCGTAAAAAGTGGGATCAGTCATACATCATTGTTTCAAAAATACCATTCGCTTTCGGTTACGACTGCATTGTGAACAGCTGCTCTAATTTATCGCCACTATTTTAAAGTAATTGTGGTATAATCAACGCTGTTAATTATGCTATCACTAAACTGAATTGACATTTTCAGCCTTGCGGATAAGCTCTAAAGCCTCATATCTCAGCCCGGGATCACCTTTGGTCATCTTGCCTAAAAGCGCTCGCTTTTTCCGCAGATAATTTTCTTTTCTCCCGGTGCTTTCATACTGCAATACCCAATTGATATTGTAGATAAGATCGCCATATTTGACGGTTTGCGCATCGGGATTGATATGGATCAGCCGCTCTGCCTCCCTCCGTTTCCGTTCTATTTTACTTAGATTGGGGTAGGCCTTTTTAGTAAACTTATCAGTAAGTTCAGTAACGCTATCTGTAATATGAACCACTTCTGCCTCACCATATCCAAAGCTTGTAAGTACAACCATCAATTGACCCGCGCTAATCTTAGTTTCTTCAAAAAGATCGTGGCACAAACCTATTTCATATGCAAGTAAGGCCTTGTTCTCCGCTTTCTCTGCCACATATTCGAGGTGTTCAAAATAGGGGTTGTCGGTATATTTGATCAACTGCCCCGCATGCTGTTCCCTAACCCAGTCCCTGAGCTTTTCTCTATCCACCATCAATCCTTTTTATCAGACGCTTTTACACAATTAGGGACAGTTTTTCCGTCCTTCTTTTTAGTCCCTTCTTTATGGTAACCCGACCAGCAGGGATCCTTTTTAGTTTTCTTTGCCATGGCATCTCAATTGAATTTGCTTTGATATTCAATTATTGTTCCAATGAATTCGCCGACGTAAAATATGATGTAATTATCAATTGCAACTTTTTTAAATAACATCAACAAAACCAGGCAATATGTGTTAGAATATAACCAATACATCATAAACCGGAATTACGGAGATTTTTGTAACATTAAAACCGTTAGTTTATGATAGGCGCGTCAACTACTTCCAATTCTGCCGGTAAAAACTGTTCATGTGGTGCCAACCATCTCGATTTTTACAGAATTCCGAGAAACCTTTTAATGAAGATCTTCCTGTTTTGGCTTCCACTTAAACGTTACAGATGCCAGCGGTGTTTACGAAAACATTGGATCACCGGCTAATAAAACTTTTGGACTAAGGATGCAGTTCTCGGAACTTGCCTTGTTAGCGGTGCTCTTCAGCTGGCTTGATCATGATCGTACGATGCGCCGGATACTTTTGGTGGCAAATAAAGTTGGTCCGATTTGTTTTTTGGTACACAAATTGAAACATTAACTAAAAAACGCATACATGGCCAAGAAACCAAAAAAACAAAACCGTCAACCAGGCATTGAGGCGAAAATGGATCCCGCGCCGGAATATATCAAAACCGGGTATCTTGGTTCGGGGAAGCTTAAAGGAAAAGTAGCCCTCATTACCGGCGGAGACAGTGGTATTGGGCGTGCTGTGTGTATACACTTTGCCCGTGAAGGGGCGGATATCGCCTTTGTTTACCTTGATGAAGATATCGACGCAAAAGAAACAGAAGCTCTGGTAATTGCTGAAGGTGTAAAGTGTCTCGTGATCAAAGGCGATGTCAAAAAAAGCAAATTCTGTAAAAAAGCAGTACAAGAAACCGCAGAGAAGCTTGGCGCGCTAAATATCCTCGTTAATAATGCCGGTATGCAAGTGCCGCAGAAAGATCCTAAAGCTATCGACGAAAAGCAGCTTGACGATACCTTCCGGACTAATATATATGCTTACTTTCATTTTGCCAATGAAGCGCTGGAATATTTAAAAGAGGGTGATAGCATTATCAATACTACTTCGGTTACCGCTTACAGATCCTCGCCGAATCTTGTCGACTACTCGTCGACTAAAGGAGCCATTACTTCTTTTACACGCTCATTGGCTACAAACATCGTCAAACGGAATATAAGGGTAAATGCCGTGGCGCCGGGACCTGTCTGGACACCCTTGATCGTCGCTACTTTCGATACGGAGAAGATCAAATCCTTTGGTGAGGAAACGGCGATGAAAAGAGCGGGACAGCCCTCCGAAGTAGCGCCTGCCTATGTGTTTCTGGCATCCGACGACGCATCTTTTATTACCGGGCAGGTGATCCACGTAAATGGCGGCGAGGTGGTTAATGGTTAATCAAGTTCGTGTCTGCCTTACATACGTACTATCTTTTGATTTCCGGATGCCTGACAAACATTTCTTCCGATTGTTTGTACCATATCAAGTAACCGTTTGAATATATAACGCAAACCAGTAAGGCGACTTAAAATTACGCTCATTTAACTATGACAAAACTTAGACCTGCTTTTTTTCTTTTTACACTTTTCCTCATCCTTTTATATTCATTATCTACCTACGCGCAGCAAATACCGGACGATCTCAGTAACATCAGTGTGGATAATCTTTCTGACGGACAGATCAGGCAGTTAATACAGCAAGCCAACGCCTCAAACTTGTCAGATGCGCAGCTCGTACAAATTGCAGAGCGTAAAGGCCTGCCCGCTACAGAAGCCGTAAAGTTAAAGGCCCGTATCCGTTTATTAAAAAACGGACAGGAGCAAAACACGGACAGTAAAAATAACCCTACGGAAACCGCCGACTCGATACCCTCTACAAGAAAACTAAGCTTCATACCGGAGCCCGATTCTACCAGACATATCAAACCCGATCTGTTCGATAAAATATTTCCTAAGGTCTTCGGATCGGATCTATTTAAAAACTCGAACCTCACCTTTGCCCCGAACCTCAAATTAGCTACTCCTAAAAACTATATTATCGGGCCTGACGATCAGTTGAATATCAACGTTTACGGCAACTCTTTAGCCAATTGGAAACTCGATGTTTCGCCGGAAGGGAACATCAATATCCCGGGCATAGGCTTACTCAACGTTGCCGGGAAGTCAATTGAGCAGGCAACCGCAAATATAAAAAGTAAACTCGCGGCAGGCAATTACGCTGTCGGCCGTGGTACTACTGTACAAGTTAGCTTAGGAAATATACGAAGCATCAAAGTGATATTGGTGGGCCAGGTAAATAAACCCGGCACTTACACCCTTCCTTCCCTCGCGACAGCATTTAACGCGCTGTATTCAGCAGGCGGCCCCAACAATAACGGTAGTTTCAGGCAAATCGAGATCATACGAAACAACAAGCTGATCAGGACACTGGATGTTTACGACTTTCTTTTAAAGGGCGACCAGATCAACAATATCGGCCTGCAGGATCAGGACATTATCAGGGTGCCTACTTACCGCACACATGTAGAATTAGCTGGTGAAATAAAAACGCCTGCCATATTTGAAGTTTTACCGGGAGAAACCTTGCAGGATGTGCTTGGTTTTGCAGGTGGTTTTTCTGATGTGGCCTACACCAACCGTATAAAAGTCCTGCAGATAAGTGACCAACAACGTAAAATAACAGATGTGTACGAAGCCGATTATAAAAACTACATTCCGTTGAGGGGAGATAAATATATAGTTGACCGTATCCTGGACAGATATGAAAACCAGGTAAGTATTAGCGGAGCAGTTTTCAGACCTGGTATGTATGAGCTGGAAAAAGGCCTTACCCTAT
This sequence comes from Mucilaginibacter sp. GW821-FHT07G05, assembly GCF_059418565.1. Taxonomy (NCBI): domain Bacteria; kingdom Pseudomonadati; phylum Bacteroidota; class Sphingobacteriia; order Sphingobacteriales; family Sphingobacteriaceae; genus Mucilaginibacter; species Mucilaginibacter sp. GW821-FHT07G05. Next base: position 441,457 of record NZ_JBWKQC010000005.1, read on the forward strand.
CGCGTTTAATTGGAAAAGCAGCCGGGCTGAAAGAAGATGCGTTCACCGGTCGCGGAAGCATCACCCGCCTGAAACAAGACAACTCAAAGGAACTCATCTCTTTTGATATTAAAGCGATACTTAACAAAAGCGCTGCCGACATACCCTTGCAAAGAGAGGATAGTGTAGCTATCACCTCCTTGTTTGATCTTCGCGATAAATACAATGTGACCATCAAAGGCGAAGTGAGGAAACCGGGCGCATTTCCTTTTGCCGAAGGAATGAAGGTGGCCGATCTCATTGTGCAATCCGGTGGATTTACCGAGGGAGCCAGCGCCAAACGGATAGAAGTGGCACAACGTAAAACGGACAGCGATCCAAAGTCATTGAACAGCGATGTAGCCATCGTTTTCAGTGTTGACCTCGATAATAAGCTTGACCTCAATAATGCTGACTTTACACTTCACCCTTACGACATAGTATCTGTTTACAGTTTGCCGGGATATGAAAAGCAACGCACGGTTAAAATAGAAGGTGAGGTATTATACCCCGGTTATTACACGTTAAAAACGAAAAACGAAAAAATATCGGATATATTGATACGCGCGGGAAGCCTTACCGCAGCAGCCGACGCCGACGGGAGCTCACTCAAAAGAACCAACATCGCTATTTTGGGAGTGGATAAGAATAAACGCGATTCATCGGCTATACAGGAAAGGTCGGACAGGTTAAAACGCATTCAAAGTTCTTTTAAAGACTCCGCCGATGTACAAACCCGCAATAATTACATAGGTATCGACCTGAAAAAAATACTGGAAAAACCGGGATCCATCACCGATTTGATATTAGAGGACGGTGATGTGATACGCGTTCCGAAACAACAGCAGATAGTCCGCGTTAACGGGGAAGTTCTCTTCCCGAGCGCCGTAGTGTTTGAAAAAAGCAAGTCGTTTAACGATTATGTGATTAATGCGGGAGGCTTTGCTCCTACAGCTTTAAAGCGCGGTGCATACGTGGTGTATGCCAATGGTACGGTACGCGGTACACGAAAGTTCCTGTTTTTTACCAGCCGACCTGCTATTAAACCCGGCAGCGAAATATATGTACCAAAAAAGTTACCGCCAAGAGCCAATACTACCCAGGAAATCTTAGGTATCACATCGGGGTTGGCCTCTGTTGCCGCCATCATTTTCGGAATTATAAGCTTACGCAGATAATATTTGATTTTTATGCAAACCGTAAACAACCCCTCCGGTCTTCCCGAATCGCATGAAATATCAGTTCGGAGTATCTTTGTAAAAATCCGGCAACTCGTTATTTACATCAAAAGCAAGTCTGCTATAATTCTCTTATACACTATAATCGGGGCCTTACTTGGGCTTGCCTGGTCTGTTTTCATTAAAACCAAGTATACCGCGGTTTGCACATTTGTACTGGATGAAGCCGACAAAGAAGGCATGCTTGGCCAATATTCAGGTTTGGCTTCACTTGCCGGCATTGACCTGGGCGGCAGCGGCGGCGGCATATTTAAAGGCGATAACATACTTGAGCTGTATAAGTCGCGGTTAATGCTGAAAAAAACCTTGCTTACTGAAACGGTGATCAACGGTAAAAAACAAAAATTGATAGATCGTTATGTCACTTCCAATAGATTAATGGAAGAATGGAAGGATGACCATATTGGCCCGGTAAATTTCAATGGCGATCCGGAACACTTCAACAGAACACAGGACAGCATCATCACTGATATAACGGAAAAGCTCAACAAAAAGAATCTCGAAGTAGGCAAACCCGATAAAAAACTGAGCATTATACGGGTAGCTTTTACAGCTAAAGATGAAGTGTTCGCCAAGTTATTTACCGATCAACTGGTAAAAAACGTTAATGACTTTTACGTACAAACCAAAACAAAAAAAGCGGCGCTGAACGTAAGCATATTGCAGCACCAGGCCGATAGTGTTAAACGCATGCTCAATCTTTCCATCAGCGGCGTTGCCTCAGGGATTGACGCTACGCCAAACGCCAACCCTGCTTTGCTTATATTAAAAGTACCATCGCAGCGCAAACAAGTTGATGTGCAGGCCAATACCGCTATTTACAGCGAAATGATCAAAAACCTCGAAATATCTAAAATATCACTTAGGCAGCAAACACCCCTTATCCAGTTTATTGATCAGCCGGTATTTCCGCTGAGCGATAACCATCTCAGCAAACTCAAGGCGATTGTAATAGGAGGTCTGCTGGCTTTTGTGTTCTCCGTCATAGGCTTGCTGGCATTGCGCCTTTTGAGGTCAGTAATAATGTTATCAAAATAAAGAAATGAAAATAGGAGTATTAGGAGCAGGCGTTTCAGGGTTAAGTATCGGACGGCAATTAGGAAAACAACACGATGTGGAGCTGCTTGAACGCGCCCCTGTACATGGGGGGATAGCGCGCACAAGAAACGCAGAAGGGATAGCCTACCATGTTACCGGCGGGCACTGTTTTAATACGAAATATAATGATGTGCTTGACTTTGTATTTAAGGAGATTTTGCCGGAAAAAGATTGGCATAAGATACAGCGCAGGGCCACCATAAAATTAAGCGGTAACGAACTCACTTATCCGATAGAATACGCTGTTAAACAGATCAGTGAATTTGACAATGACCTCGCCATTGCGATCACCAGGGATTTTTTAGCGGCGGATGACGATCACCATTATGAAAACCTTGAAGATTGGTTCAGAAAAAAGTTTGGGGATACACTTGCCGAACAGTACTTTATACCCTATAACACAAAAATATGGAACCGTAAACCCGCCGACATGAGCCCCGATTGGGTAGAAGGTAAATTGCCTATCCCGGACAAGTATTCTTTTTTTAAAGGCCTGATCAGCAATGAGGAAGATAAAATGCCTCATGCCTCATTTTATTATCCTAATACTAATGATCAAAATACCTTTATCGACAACTTGGCCAGGGGATTAACAATCGTGACAAACTACCAGGTTGAAAGCATAGTTGAAAAGCCAAACGGAAAGTGGGTAATTAACGATGAAAAGGAATATGACCTGTTAATATCTACATTACCTTTAAATATACTACCCTCACTAATAAGCGGAACCCCTAATGAAATACTTGAACAGGCCCAAAAATTGAAATATAACAGGGTAACCACCATGCTTTGGGAAACGAAGGGTACTCGCAATACCTGGACGTACATACCGGAAAGCGACAATTTTTTTCACAGGTACATCCATATCGGCAATTTTTTCAGCCCCGCTAAAAATTACTCCATCACTGAAGTTGTAGGCGAAAAAACTTATGACGAGATGCTTGAAAATGGCAGGAAAGATCCGTTTTTAATACGCCCTGTAGATTATCATGTATCCGGTCATGCTTATGTGGTTTTTGACGAGCATTACAAAAGTGCCACTGAAGCCATCAAAAATCACCTCAAAGATATAGGGATATATACGCTTGGCCGGTTTGGCGAATGGCAATATTATAATATGGATGTTTGCATCAAAAGCAGTATCGATATGGCTGCTGCCATAACAAAAGAACATAGCATCAGCGCATAATGGGCATCCGGAAAAATATGATCAGTAACCTGTTGCTTACTTCTTCGGCAATAGTATTCCCGCTCATTACGTTTCCTTATGTTACCCGCACATTGTCGGCAGGCAGTATCGGCAAATATTTCTTTATGGATGCCATATCGCAATACCTGATCATATTTTCTGCTGTAGGTATCCCCTACTATGGTATCCGCGAAATATCAAAGGTGAAAGATGAACCTGCGACGCGATCAAAACTGGTAGCCGAATTGCTGCTTATACAGATCACGCTGGCACTGGTCTTTTCTGTTTTATTGTTATTTGCGCCTTCTGTGGTACCATCTTTAATCAATGATAGCACCCTGGTTAAGGTAGCGTGTGTGAACATTATTTGCAGCGCCTTTTTAATGGAGTGGTTTTATCAGGGCATTGAAAACTTCACCTATATTACCGGGCGATCTATGATCATTAAGGTGCTCAGCGTGATCAGTATTCTGCTTATGGTAAAACAAAGCGACGATTACCTGATCTATTATGCCATATCTACCATGGTGATTGTGCTGAATGCTGCGCTTAATCTTTTCAATTATCTTAAAAAACATTACCGGCCCTTTAATGAAGGGCTGGCATTTCGAACGCATTTTAAACCACTGCTCATCCTGTTCAGCATTAATGTTTCAGTTAGTATTTACGCTATACTGGACACGATCATACTCGGCATGCTCACCAATCCGGAAACGGTGAGCTTTTACAATGTCCCCCTGAAACTGGTACGGATATTCTGGATGGTTGTCAATGGTGCTGGAATGGTATTGATTCCCCGCATCGCTGGCTATTTCGCAAGTAAAGATATGGACGCTATACAAAACATCATGCGCAAATCACTCAGCATCGTTTTTTTACTCACCCTACCATTCTGCTGTTTTTGCATGCTCTTTCCCAAGGAAATATTAACCATCATATCAGGAAAACAATACCTTTTTGCGGCCAATACGCTGCGTATTTTATCAGTATTACCTTTCATTATAGCCCTCTGTAATGTTTGCGGCACGCAATTTTTAATGCCGATAGGCCAGGAAAACAAAATACTCCATGCCACCTTGCTGGGTTTAGTGGTCAGTTTGTGTTTTAATTTTCTGCTCATCCCCTATTTAAAATTCACAGGTGCCGCCATTGCCTGTGTACTTGCCGAAAGCATGGTTTGCCTGTATATAGTGATATCAGCATCAAAAAGAATAAAACTATCTGTTGATCGTGCGCTTTTGATCCATATTCTCATCAGCCTGGGTATTGCCGTATCGTCGCGCTGGATATTGTCGAACTGGATCAGCGGTTTAGCGCTTATCATGACCGACGTGCTGGTGTATATCCTGACATTTATTTTACTTCAGTTCACTTATTTCAAAAACGAGTTTATTTTTTCCTTGGTTAAAACAAGGAATTTAAAGTGATAGTTTATATAAGCAATGAAAGAACCCCTGATCAGCATTATTACCGTTACTTATAACGCAGCCGCATTTGTTGAAACGACTATAAAAAGCGTTATCGATCAACCTTTTGATAACTTCGAATACCTCGTCATAGATGGAAACTCTACCGACGGCACGCAAGAGGTGATAGAAAAATATGCCGATAAAATAGACTTGTTTTTAAGTGAACCGGATAAAGGCATACCTGACGCGCTTAATAAAGGCGTAATGTTGGCAAAAGGCAAATACATTGTATTTATATTAGCGGGCGACAAGCTCTTCACTTTGCCCCATGAGCAATTGGCGGCCGCTAATGCTGATGTGGTTTGTTTCCCGGTGAAAGTAACCGGAGATGTAACGCACTACCCGGAGGTGAACGACTGGTTGAAAATCATGAACACCATTCCCCATCAGGGTGCATTTTTTAAACGTACGGAAAACCTGGTGCATGATCTGAAATATCGCTTTTTTTGTGATTTCGCCCTATGCCAGGTCTATTACAAAAGTAAACTGGAATTCGAGGTTTACGACGCGCCGGTGGTTGCCTTCCATGGATTGGACGGCGCCACAAGTAACAAGAAAAACTTTCATGAGGTATTTTCCATTGTGAAAGAAAACTATGGCCCAGTGTACAGGGTGCTATCATTTATATATTGGAAATATTTCGGTTTAACGATAAGACTTAAATTGCGCTAAACATAAATGGATTGGTATACCTTTGGTTTGTTGTTGTATGATAACCTTTACCTGTATCTGGGTATACTTGCAGTATCTCTATTTTTATACTTTATACTTTTCAAAAAAACATATATTTCATTTCTCGATCCGCTGATTTTCAATCTCATTTATTCCGTATTCGGCTTTTCGGTAGTGGTATTTTTATATGCAACGCGAAGTATTGAATTAAAATATTTTATCAGTTACCTGTTAACTCAAGCTGCTTTTTTTATTGGTTTGTTCTTTTTTAAGCCTTTAACCCGCACCAGTATTGTATCGGGTACCAACATAAAAACATATTTTGAATATGAAAGTATGCTGATAAAAATCCTCTTTATAGTTACTTCCGTTACTTACATTTTTGTACAATTGCTGAGTTACAAATTAGTAGGTATACCCCTGTTCCTGGAATCGCGATTAGGTGCTTATACTGATAGTGGCGGACTTGGCATACTGGGCCGGGTACTGGATGTATTACGGCCTGCAACTGCATTTCTTTTAGTCTATCTTTTACTCGAAGTAAAAAAAGGCGCCGGTTTTAAATTTTACCTGTTCGTCTACACTGCATTTTTATTACTCTCGTTTGCCTTATCGGGTAGTAAAAGCTTATTTATGAGCCTTGGGTTTGTATTATTTATTTACCTTATACTAAATGCCCAAAAACTGAAACGGTATTTTATCAATCTCAGGAAGTACGAACGTTATATTATTGCAGGAGGTTTATCATTTGCTTTTATTGTAATTTTCGCCCAGCTAAAAAGCAGCGATACCGGTGAAGGTAACAGTTTAAATATATTCCTTTATCGCCTCGTGGCATCTGGCGATACTTATTACTTTTCTTACCCCAATAATAATATCGAAACCATAAACGGTTCAAAATATTTTTTGGCGCTATTTGGCGACATCTTCAGCACTTTACGAATAGTTCCGCGCGACTATCAGCCGGAAGTATTAGGTGTGCAATTATTTCACATCTATAACGATGCTGATCTTATTGCCGGTCCGAACGCGCGGCACAATGTATTTGGATATATTTACTACGGCATGTACGGTAGTGTTATCTTTTCTTTTTTGATAGGTTTTTCGCTTGGTTTTTTGCGTAACAAACTTTTCTTCGGCTTAAAAAAGAATGTAATAGGACAACTGTTATTTATGTTTTTATACATCAATTTATGCTTTGTAGAAACTGACCCGCCTGTAGCTATAACCGGCATAGAAAATGTACTCCTTATATTTCCTGTTTTTTTAATATTGGCTTTTATGTTATATGTGCCACTATATAACATGAAAAAACAAAAAGTTGGTTATGAAGTTGGTTAAACTTGACCATAACATCTAAATGACGAATACACCGACCATAATGATACTCATGGCCACCTATAATGGCGAACATTATATAAAGGAGCAGTTAGATAGTTTGCTGCGACAAACTTATACTAACTGGAAGTTAATAATCAGAGACGATGGTTCAGCCGACAATACGATAGCGATCGCTACCGGTTATACTCACCGGCATACCAATATTTCATTACAAATTAACCACACATCCATTAAAGGTGCCCGTTCCAATTTCGCCGTCTTATATGATATGGCCGCTGAGAGTACTGACACACGATATATCATGTTTTGTGATCAGGACGATATTTGGCTGCCTGAAAAAATAGAAAAAACACTTGCCACGATGCAAGAGACAGAAATACAATACCCCGAAGCGCCTATAATGGTGTATGGAAACCTTGAACTAATGACCTCGTCCGGCAGTTTTTTACACGAGGAGATCCGGCTTATGCACCGGATGGATTTCAACCATACCATCGCTCAAAATTACGCGTTCGGCTGCACTATGATGATCAATAAACCGCTTATCACAGCAATAGATCATATCCCGCCGGAAGCACAAAATCACGATTACTGGATAAGCCTTACTGCTACCGCAATTGGCCGGGCCGTTTATATCCATGAAAAACTGATCAGGTACCGTCAGCACGAGCTCAACGTTACCGCACAGGGTGCCGGTTTTAAGAAAAGAGTAATACGCTTCACTACTGGATTTAAACGACAAATAACTGCCTTTAGAAGCCAGATCACCATGCTGGAAAAATTCCTGGATATTTTTGACGGTAAACTTACTGATGATAAAAAACTCATGCTTGAAAGCTATCTGAAAGCTTATCGTACAGGCAGATTGGCATGGCTAAGGGTCATGAAAAAACATAAAATATACAAATTAGGGCTAATGCAAAACATCGGCCTGCTGTATACTGTTATGTTGTTTTATAAGAAATTAAATCCCGGTATGGGTGATGAACGAGAATTATAAAACGGTATGCTGAAAATTGTTATTTCGGGTGTAAATTTAGTGGAGGGTGGAATTTTAAGCGTATTAAAAGATGTTCTTCAAGCGTTGCGGCCCTTAAAAGCAACTTTAGGGCTGGAAGTGATCGTATTGGTACATAAACGAAACCTGGTCGCTGAATACCTGGACGATTACCAGATCATCGAATATCCGGAGATAAAAACCGCCTGGCGTAAACGTATAAAATTTGAGTACATCACTTCAAACAAGTTATCCAAACAACTGAAGCCCGATCTTTGGATTGCATTGCACGACATGACGCCCACAGTTACCTGCCCTATGCAGGTAGTATACTGCCATAACGCTTCCCCTTTTTATAAAACCGATCTTTCCAAATTCTTTTACGATACTACATTTTCACTATTTACGCTTTTTTACAAATATTTATACCGTATCAATATCAAAAAAAACGCGTTCGTAATTGTACAGCAGGAATGGCTGCGGCAAAAGTTCAGAGAGTTATATGGTGTAAATGCAATTGTGGCCTCGCCTGTTTCAAAAGGAGGGATCATAGCGGAAAATAGAAATCTGTTAGCTTCCTTACCGGTAAATTTTGATCGTCACGTGTTCTTTTATCCTACGTTTCCGCGGGTATTTAAAAACATCGAGACCCTTTGCAGGGCAGCTGAAATATTACAACAAACCATACCCGACTTTGAACTGGTAATCACCATGGATGGGCAGGAAAATGCCTATGCACGTAAGGTTGTCGATCGATTCAGGCATATCTCTCAGATACGATTTATTGGCTTACAAAGCAGAAAGACTGTTGAGGCGCTATACTATGAAGCAGACAGTCTTGTTTTTCCATCAAAACTGGAAACCTGGGGTTTGCCCGTTTCAGAGTTTATGCAGTATGATAAGCCCATACTGATCGCTGATTTGCCTTATGCCCACGAAACTATCGGCAGTTACCAAAAAGCGAAATTCTTTGCCCCCGATGACGAACAGCAACTCGCAGGTTATATGGCAACGATAATCGATAAAACATTGGTTTTCGATATTAACCAACCTGTAACCCCGGCCTGGCCTTATTTCACTTGCTGGGATGACCTGCTTCAGTTTTTGCTAACCGAAGCTAATGCTAAGAAAAATAATACACCGACCCTCTCCGCCCTATGAATAAGCCCGGCACTCTACATTTTAAAGTAGCTTTATTTATACCCACCTACAATGCAGGCTCCGATTTGGAAAAGCTGTTAGCAAGCGTCGAGTCACAATCTGAAAAACCCGATCTGCTCGCTATTATTGACTCGGATTCCGCTGACGATACCGTGGCTACAGCTGAACGGCATGATGTTAAAGTAACGAGTATTGAAAAGAAAGATTTCACGCACGGATATGCAAGGCATAAACTTATTGAATTATATCCGGGCTTTGATATTTATATTTATCTGACCCAGGATGCGATTTTAGCGTCTTCAGACAGTTTAAAAAACGTAATAGCGGTATTATTTAGTGATCAAAAGATTGGCGTGGCCTATGGCCGCCAGTTACCAAAATCAAATGCCACATTACTGGAGCGCCATAACCGGAACTTCAATTATCCTGATAAGTCGTACATCAGGTCGAAAACCGACATAAATGAATATGGCTTTAAAACGATATTTTGTTCCAACTCGTTCGCGGCTTATCGTTATACAGCCTACAAAGAAGTGGGGGGCTTTCCTGTTGATGCACAATTCGGGGAAGACACGCTGATTACCGCAAAGATGATTAGCAAAGGCTGGAAAATTGCCTATGTAGCCGAGGCTCCGGTATATCATTCTCACAACTATAGTAACAAACAGGAATATGAAAGGTATATAGAAATAGGCAAATTTCACCGCCAAAATCCGCAACTTTACCGTGAGTTTGGTAAGCCTGCCAAAGAGGGAGTCAGGTTTATATTATCACAATTTACGTATCTTATTAAACGAAATCCACTCCGGCTGTTTGAGATGGCGGCTAAAACGATCAGTAAATGGCGGGGCTACAAAAAAGGGTATAAAGGCAATTAAGTAATCTTATTTGCCTTTACCCTGAACCATTATTCTTACAGTCCGCAAAATAATGGTTATATCATAATGTATATTCACCTTTTGAAGGTAGTTGATATCATAGTTTACACGTTCACACATTTGCTCCAAATTCTCCGCATAACCATAATATACCTGCCCTATCGAGGTGATTCCGGGCTTTAAGCAAAGCAACTGGGCGTAATGAGGTTTGTGCTCGATAATCTGATTAATATAATGTTGCCGCTCTGGCCTTGGTCCTACAACCGACATATCACCTTTCAGTACATTCCAAAACTGCGGCAATTCGTCCAATCGGCTCTTACGCAGGAATCGCCCCCAATTAGTAATTCTCGGATCATTATCTTTTGACAATTGCGGGCCGTATTTTTCAGCGTCTATGTACATGCTCCTGAACTTATATATAATAAACGGTTTACCATTTTTACCAATGCGTTCTTGCTTATAAAATACTGGACCTCTTGAAGTGAGTTTTGTTAAACATAAAAGCGCAAAGAAAAACGGAGCGCCGGTGACCATAACGCAAGTGGAAAAAAATACATCAAAACCTCTTTTTAATACTCTTTTATCTAAACTAAGATAAGTCCCAGCAATCAAATCGTCTACAGGAATATCACCATAATTAATAACAGCAGAGAAACTATCATTATTGATTGCTAAGTCGGGTACTATATTAACCTTAATGTCATATATCTCACCAAATTGAATGAGCTGGTCACACAAATGCTGATCAAGCTTGGCAAGGCAAATAAAAATTTCTTCGGGCCGGTGATCTAAAATAGTTTTCTTAAGCTTGTCAAAAGAACTGCGTTTAACCTGGCTTGCGGCAATAAAATCGACCAGGTCGTATCGGTTAGTATTACTGGATGCTACAATATCTATAAAACGCATGGCAATGTCTTCATTACCGATGATCAGTATTTTATTCAGGCTTTTAACCCTGTTACGCTGCAGCTTTACTGCAAGATAAATAACTAGCCGGCTTAAAAACACCAGCACAAAAAACAAAAAATAACCTGCAATCATTTCTAAACGGGAGATATTTACCAATTTAAAAAAGTAAATAATACTCCCAATGATGATGATATGATAAGTTAACGCTTTAACAAAACGCTTTAAGCTCTCATTTATCTTGGAAATTAAGCGCGGTTTTAAATTACGGGCTTGAATAGTACTAAACAACCATGCTATATTTAGCGTTATTATAAGAAAAAGAGGGATATTACTGTCGTAGTAATAGTAGTGAATAATATCATGTGATTTTAGAAATGAAAAATTAAGCAAAAACAAGTCGCACAGGAACAAGATCACATACAGATACTTAGAGTAGCGAATTGGCATATTGTTAAATATTTTAATAGAAAGTTATATATGTATTATTATTACTACACAGATATAACAATTAAAACATTTACAATGTTTTAAAAGAAATTTACTTTCATAATATGAAAATTCATTTAAGACAAACCATATTCGATTTTTCACAAGAAAAGATATAGGATATCACTGATGTTTAAATGTGATCACTAAATTGAGACCATCATAAATTTTAGTGACGTTAGATGATATCTCTAATGTTTGCAAATCATGTATGACAGCCTTTATTAATAAGTTATTAAATAGTTTTTATTTAATAGCCAACTAAGTATTAACAAAAAGAGATGCCCCTTACCACGAGAGCACCTCCTTAACTTATTGTGTGGTTGGGAACCACAATCCTTATTAACAGTTTGTATTAACTCCTATAAATAAATTTTGTTTGAAGATAAATCTCAGTTCATCATTTAAAGGGTAATTAATTTAAGAAACTGGTGATCACGCTTACGAGGTAGTCTATATTGAACGGCTTTTTAATAAAAGCATCATAATTAAAGTTTCCTATCGCTATCGCCTGCTTATGATATGCTGACATCAGCACAACAGGAATATCAGCAGTTTCGTGGTGGCTTTTGATCATCTTGCAAATTTGCCCTCCGGTAAGCCCGGGTAGCATATAGTCGGTCAATATTAGGTCAGGCTGGTGGAGCCGGGTCAGTTCAAAAATATCATTGGTGCCATTAGTTCCGGCAACTTCAAAATTTGCAATATCAAGAACTGCTGAAATGGTGTCGAGGATATCATTGTCATCTTCAATGATCAGAATTTTTTTTCGTAAAGACATATTAGAAACCTATAACAAGGTAAGACCGCTGATAAAGTCACCGGGTTTGAAGATGGTTTTCAGGTTATCTAAATTAATCGGCTTGTTAAAAAAATTGTCTACTAATGGGTTTGACCGTGATCTTACAATGTCTTCACTGAAAACCGATGATGATAAAATATTGATCTGAATTTTCTTAAACCGGTTAAGTCCAAGTCGTTTGAACTCCTTCAGAAAGTCCCAACCGTTCATTCCCGGCATATTGAGGTCTAAAAAAATGTAGTCAGGTAGACTCTCCGGGGTGTTTGTACCAATTTCCCGAAGCTGATCAATGGCGTTTCGCCCGTCATTAATAGCATTTACATTAATATCATCGTCGACTCTTTTAATTAACATTTTAAATATAATGTTGTCGAGCGGCTCATCATCTATAACAAAAACGCTGGCAGGTTTATTAACAATTGTAACCATTGCATGTTAAACGTGTATTGTAGCAGGTTGTTGTGATTAAATTTCTTTTCTATAAATTAACCGTGATTATAGCTTAAATGGTAATCAGCAAAATTTGTTTGATTAGCCTTAAACGGCTTCTATAAAGGACATTTCCTATTATGACGTTGTGCAGAACAGTTTCTTTTTTCGCCGGATCCGGCTAAGGGCAAGCACCTCCAGCATAAGACCCACACCAGTCAGGAAGCCTTTCACACTATCGGGAAAGGGGTAATACCGGGCCAGGATGGGTGTCAGACTGGTCAGCAACAGACCGCTTACAAGGAGCAGCAGAACCGGTTTGGTAAAAAGTGTTGATTTCATTTATGTTAATTGTTTGGATATGTTTTCAATTTTTTGCCTCAGAGCGTCAAGTTTCCGGGCATCCCGGCGGAAGGCGCGTGGGCGTACGATAAACCAGAGCACACAGATGTAGGCAAGTGCGAAGCAATAAGTACCTGCCAGCCATTCGGGATACGGCGCAACGGTTTCGTACAGGTATAGGAACCAGCCTATAGATGCCAGTGCGACGATCCAAACCATGGTCTTCTGGTAATAGCGTACCTGGTTCCGTCTGGTCTGCTCGATAAAGGCAAGAAACTCGGCATTACTGTAGTCATTGAGCCGGTAGAAGCGTTTGAGCGAACGGAGGTTAGTGATAGCTAATAAGATTCCGGACAGCGTTATCAACGCGCCGCCAATATATGTGCCTGGCAACTGAAAATGTACCAGGCATAACACTGCGGTGATCAGTAGGGAAAAGAGCACGGCCAGGCCGATGACTAACCATTTTTTTTGTAGCTTTTGGTTGCGGAACTTGCGTACCAGGCGCAGCATGGCCTGTGAATCAGGCAGGGCGCTGGTGTCAGCCGTTTGCCAGAGGGTACGGAGTTGGTCAAATTCGTTCATACATCTTTAATTGTTTAGCCAGTTTTTCTTTGATCCGGTGGATCTTCACCCGTATGTTGACCTGGCTCAGTCCGACCACCGCCGCAATCTCGGCCTGCGGCAGGCCTTCCAGTTCCAGCGAAATGATGATACGTTCAGTTTCATTGAGCGTAGCGATAGCCCGGTAGAGCCAGCTCAGCTTTTCTTCGGGTGATTCCTCCGGCACATCGGCCAGCTGCAGGGGCATTTCCGCTGGCGGCATTCGTCGTATTATCTCCAGCGCCCGCAGGCAGTGGTTGGTCGCGATCCGAAATATCCAGGTCCCCAGCTGCGCTTCCTGCCGAAAACCAGCCAGATTTTTCCAAACCGAAATGAAGGTTTCCTGCATCAGGTCTTTGGCCTGCTCCGCATCATTCGTATAACCCAGGCAGACCCGGTAAATCTGGGGCGAATATTGCTGGTAGATGTCTTCAAAGTCGGTCATGAACGGGGTAAAAGTGGATCAAATTTGCGGGATTAGATACGGCCTCCGTTAAAATGTTACACTTATTACAACGAACATCGCAGTGATGATTAAGTGTTACTAAATAATGGGTACGTCATTTGCTTCTTATCCACCTGCCCACATCGCCAAAAGCCTTAAGGACGCTAATGGAACAGGAAGACGAAAATTTCAATGCCTGCCTTTATCAAAAAGAGAATAAGTTTTATCATCCCAAAGTTTATATCCTGCGTAACCAAAAACCATTCAGTAAAAATTTAAACGGGGTAATATGAAAAAGGCCGGAATAACCGGCCTTTTGTAGATATTATGCCGAATTAGTCACATTAAGCTTGTCTATATTAACTTTGATTCTTTTAACTGTTTGATTTTTTTTACTGTCCACCACCTTGGCATAAACCTGCGTTGTTTTAATATGCTTATGCCCTAGCATTTTAGAAACAGTATACAGATCTGTTCCAAACTCGAGTTGTAATGTTGCATAAGTATGCCTGAAACAATGGAACGTAATATTCTTTTTGATGCCAGCTTTTGCTAGCCACCTTATTAAGAAAACTCTGATTGAGGAATAAGTCAATTTTTTGAAAACTGACTCGTTAAGCTTTCCTTTGTTTCCCATTATTTTAACAGCATCGTCAGCAATAGGCATGTATTCAGCAACCAACGTTTTTTGTTGGCGATATTGTAAATAGTATTTACCAGGCTGACCTCTTAGCTCAGACCATTTTAAAGCTTTAACATCTGAAAACCTAAGACCTGTTAAAGCAGAAAATATTGCTGCGCGTTTAATTACATCAGGTTCCATTGGCGTCCATATTAGTGTTTGGAGTTCCGTCAATTCCAAACGTTCGCAATGTGTTTCGTTTGCTTTTATAGGCTTGACTAACGAATAGAAATCTTCCGCCAGCAATCCCTTGCTAAACGCTTCTTTTAAAGCGGATCTAAATTTCGCAAAATAACTAACGGCCGTATTTCTCGAAATTGGCTTTTCTCTAAAGCTGATTCCAGGACTATTCAAAAGATAGGATCTAAAACCCTCACATATTGAGTCATTCAAATCACAAGTTTTCAGATTATTGCTGGTTATAAAATCTTCAAAATACCGAAAAGCCATGGCCATGTTATCAGAATCGGTTTTCTGGCGCTTCGCAGTATATTTTTTAAAGTAATTGATAAAATTACCTCCCCTATTAGATTCAGATAAAAATCCAAACCTGTTACTATGAACGTCAAGATGTCGTTTGAGTCTAACCCATTCAGCTAACTTGATTGTTTCTTTATTATGCTTACGCTCAATATTACTTTTAGGTTCATCATAAATAAACAGCTTCAAATATTCATATCGCTGAAGCTTATTTTTTATTGAATTGAATAAAGGTGGTGAATAGTCCAGATAAAGTGACTGGCGATTTTTTGATAGCGATTTCCTTCTTATAGTTACATTTGCCATCAGATTTGATTAAGTAAAATTGACTCAATATGTTTCTTGGCAACATAGGTGAATCGGCCTACCTGAAACTTATCAATGTTGTTTCTTTTGATCAAATTATATATTGCTGCGTCTGAGATTTTAAACCTCTCGTGTATCTCGCCCATATTATAACAGTCATTGATCGCGGGCATTTTGGATACCTTCTTTTTGGGAAGAGGTGCCATAAGCGTCCTTGATTGAAATAACTGCTCAATGTCTCCTCTTAGAATGATTGTCCGGCGAATAGAAAGATTGTAGGCGATAAGCTTACCCGTATTTATTAAATGATAAATAAAACTACGCGATACCCCAAGCAATACTGCAGCTTTTTGAGTATCTAAAAACTCTACATTTTTAAGGGGTTGCATTGCTTGAGCGGACAAAATAATAGGCTGTAGATTTTCCGTTTCAATCTTTTCATTTCTTTGTTTTGCAGCGTTAAACCGTTTATTACACAGCTTGCCGCAAAATCGGGTGACAGTGGTTTTGGCATTGAATGTTTGTTTACAATGCACACATTTTCTTTGGATCGTGAAATTTGAACTCATGTATTTTAAATTTCCACAATTTAATTATCCACATTAACACCGGCCCCAAAAAATCATGGCAAACATATCCGTCGTTGTATCTCCCTAAAATTGTAGTGTTTTGTAATATTTAGTGTCATTTAGTGCTATTTAGTTATCGATAGTTACAACGATTTACATGACACTGAAAAATGAGGAACAAAAGGCACTTTGGGAACCAAAAAAGCAACGAAATTACTTTCTAATAGTAACAAAAAGCAGAAAAATACCGATTGGTTTTATTTGTAACTGACTGATAGAATGGCATTTAAGAAATGAAAATAAAGATTTTTACTTTCTGTTTTTATTTTATAATTAATTGATAATCAATTAGTTATGTCGACTACTTGCCGATACAGAACTTACTGAATATATTCTCCAGCAGATCATCTGTGGTAACAGCACCTGTGATCTCGCCGAGGTAATGGAGGGCTTGTTTGATGTCCATTGCCAAGAAATCGGAGGTGATGTAGGTGTCTATGCCGTTGAGTACGCGTACCAGGGCTTCTTCTGTTTTTTGGAGGGCTTCGAGGTGGCGGATGTTGGTTACGAGGGTTTCGTCGCCGGTGAGTTGTTGTTTTACGGCGGCGTGGTATATCTTTTGTTTGAGCTCGTCTATGTGTTGTTTTTCTTTGGCCGATATCAATATGGCATCCGTTGATATTGCAGCAAGCTGGTCCTGGCTTAGCAGATCTATCTTATTGGCGACTACCAACATGGTTACACCGGGGCGTTGCAGACTTTCTACATCGCTATTTAATTCTTCTGTAGTAATCTGCAATGCATCAAAAACATAAACCAACAATGCCGACTGATCTATCTTTTCCATAGTGCGCTGCACCCCTATTTGCTCAATGGCATCGGTAGCTTCGCGGATACCGGCGGTATCAACCATCCGGAAATTAATGCCGTTAATGTTCAGTACCTCTTCAATGGTGTCGCGGGTGGTGCCGGGAATGTGGCTCACAATGGCCCTTTCCTCGTTTAACAGCGCGTTCAACAGGGTCGACTTGCCTGCGTTTGGCCTGCCGGCTATTACGGTGTTTACGCCTTGTTTTATCACGTTACCCAACTCGAAAGAACGGATCAGGCTGCCGATCACTATCGTGGTATCATGCACCAATTGTTTCAGTTGGTCGCGGTTAGCAAATTCAACATCTTCTTCCGAAAAATCGAGCTCCAGCTCAACCAGCGATGCAAATTGCACCAGTTGCGCGCGCAGACCTTGTAACTGATTGCTAAATCCGCCCCTTAATTGCTGCAAGGCAACCTGTTGTGATGCCTTCGAGTTAGAAGCGATCAGGTCGGCTACTGCTTCGGCTTGCGATAGATCTAATTGTCCATTCAGAAACGCACGCAGCGTAAATTCACCAGGCTTAGCTGAGCGGGCTCCGCTTTTTATCAGCAGCTTGATAATACTCTCCAAAATATAGTTCGACCCATGGCAGGAAATCTCCACCACGTTTTCGCGCGTGTACGAACGCGGACCAACGAACAGCGATACCAACACTTCATCCAAAATCATATCGCCATCAATAATATGGCCCAAGTGTATGGTGTGCGAGGTCTGTTTGCTCAAATCCTTCCCTTTAAAAACACGGTTGGCAATATTGATGGCGTCATAACCCGAAAGGCGAATGACACCAATGGCTCCTACCCCGTTTGGCGTAGCCAGTGCAACAATGGTTTCTTCGGGATGTATGGGTTGGCTCAAGTCTGATCTCATTTTTTATGCATGCCCTGCGAGGGGCTTTTTATAAGGCGCAAATTTCGTTAATTAATTGGCAACATTCATGTCAAAAAAAATAGCGTAATTGGTACCCGATATGATAACTTTTTTTGAAGCTTCGCTTGATAGTATTTCGGTGCACCATGTGGGCAACCAATCGCAAAACGAAATGTACTCATTGTCAGAATATCCGCTCGAATTAAAGGATGAACTGATACCGCGTTTACTGATGCAGTATTTTTTAACCCCGTTTGAAAAAAGCAACGAGGTTTACCACCTGATGCACAATAGCGGCGATGCCAATCTGAACGAAATTTATCATTTTGCTACGCAGGCCTTTGAAGATAAAAGCAAGTTTCATGATTCATCGGAGAAGATTGCCAAGCAATTGTACAGCATCTCCAATCACCCCAAAATTAAATCAGGCGAATTGTATGTGGCTTATTTTAGTCAGGTACAAATTGAGGGCGAACTGCTGGATGCGATAGGCATATTCAAGTCGGAAACCAAAGAAACTTACCTTAAAGTATTTCCGGATAAAGGCGGTTTCAGTATGGATTACGAGGAGAACGCCATCAACATTAATAAGCTGGATAAAGGCTGCCTCATTTTTAATGTAGAAAAGGAAAATGGCTATAAAGTGGCCGTGGTTGATAAAACCAATGGTAACCAGGACACCGCCATTTACTGGAAGGATGACTTTTTGCAATTGAAGATCCGTAACGATAACTTCAACCAAACCAATAATACGCTGAGCATTTACAAAAACTTCGTCACCCAAAAACTTGATGATGAGTTTGAGTTGAGCAAGGCCGATAAGATAGACCTGCTGAACCGATCAATGAAGTATTTTAAGGAGAAAGAAACCTTTGATATGGATGAGTTTGCAGGCGAGGTGATTGGTAACCCCGAAGCTATAGAATCGTTCAAAAACTACAAACAGCAGTATGTTGAAGAGTTTGAGATGCCTATTCACGATAGCTTTGAGATATCAACCAACGCGGTAAAAAAGCAGGCTAAAGATTATAAAACTGTATTGAAGCTTGATAAGAACTTCCACATTTATATTCACGGCGATAAAGAACTGATACAGCGCGGCGTTGATGAGGATAAAGGCATGAACTTCTACAAAGTTTATTTTAAAGAAGAGCATTAATATACGGTTGTCCATACAAATAAACAACTGTTAATCAAGTCATTCATTTTTAACATGAGATAAATAATTCTGTTTATATTTATATAACCTTAATTATTTATCTCATGGACATTTCAACTATTAACTGGCTCGCCGTAGTGGTGGCCGGTATCTCTGCATTCGCGTTGGGTGCTGTTTGGTATGCACCATCAGTATTCGGCAAAGCCTGGCTGGCCGATAACAAGCTGACCAACGAAGAAGCTGCTGCCGGGTCAAAGGGCAAAATTTTCGGTTTTACTTTCTTCTTTTCTCTGCTGATGTCGGTCAATTTAGCGATGTTTTTGGCAGACGCCAAGACAGACCTCACCTGGGGCGCTACAGCGGCCCCAAAAAGCAAATGCCTTTCGAATGACCCAATGACTAAGGCCTAATGACCAACTACAGTTCCCTGATCCAGATGTTACGGAAGCTGTCCGGCTCGCTTGGGTCACCGTGCGATTGCAGGTAGATTGGCGCTGCACCATGTTTTACATAATGTGGCTTGCCAATGTATTGCGTTGGGCCCAACAGCTCGGTGTTATTTTGTACAAGCACACCGTTAAAAAATACGGTTACATGCGCCGTTGTTTTTACCGAACCATCCTCATTAAAGGTTGGCGCTGTCCAAATCACATCATAAGTTTGCCATTCGCCCGGTTGTTTAATCGGGTTAGCCAATGGAGCAAACTGTTTGTAAATACTACCGGCTTGTCCGTTTACATACGTTTTGTTTTGGTACGAATCCAGTACCTGTAACTCGTAACCGGCATCACCTTTACCTATTGAGGCCAAGAACACGCCACTATTACCACGGGCCTGGCCGCTGCCGGTAATGTTTTTTGGCACCTGCCACTCAATATGCAGCTGGTAGTTATTGAATTTGCGTTTGGTTACAATGCCACCTTCTTTTTTGTTTACGGTTACAATGCCTTTGCCAACAGTCCATTTAGCGGGTTTGCTGTTATCATCGGCTGATGACCACTCGTCGAGGTTTTTGCCATCAAATAAAATGATCGCGTCTGAAGGCGCGTCTGAAGGCGTTTTTCCCGGCGTAACCACCTTTACTTCAGGCGACCACACTTCGGTATCTTCCGGTTTGGCATCCTGCGCGAAAGCCGCGAAGCTGCTGCTTGCCAGCAATATTGTTAATGTTAATTTATAATTCACTTCTTTAAAATTTAAACTGATAATGTTTTTACGTATTTGCAGCTCTCGGTAATGCTCACATAAGCATCAATATTGGTAAAGTTCTCCTGCTCCACAATAAAGTGTTTTACACCGGCTTTACCTGCTTTAGCTAACATGGCTTTGTAATCGATAGAACCTTTACCAACTTCGGTATTCAGTTCAACATTACTTTTATCGGCATCCTTAACATGGCAAAGCTCAAACCTGCCCGGGTTTTTAGCCAGTATATCGGCAATATCGTGTCCGGCACGTACCACCCAGTACATATCCAGTTCCAGCTTTACTACTGCAGGGTCTGTTTCTTTTAATATCACATCGTAAAAAGTGGTTCCCTCAACCGGTTTCCACTCAAAATTATGGTTGTGGTACGCGAATTTCAGGTTAGCTTTTTTCAGATATTCCGCAGCAGCGGTAAACTTTTTAGCTATAGCCTTGCATTTATCAGCAGTGTCAATCAAATCGCCGCTCATCCATGGTAAAATCACATAAGTTTGGCCGATAGTGTGTGCGGCTTCAATAAAGCTGTCCAACTCTTCGGTGCTGCCGGTACGGAAGTATGATTCGTAACCATAGTGACCGCTTGGCGATACCAGTCCGTTAGCTTTCAGCAACTCGCCGTAAGCTTTGGCATCCAGTCCCCAAAAACCATCTTTTTTAGAGTAGCCATAAGTTTCAACCTCTTTATAACCGGCTTGCGCTACTTTAGCGGTAACGCCTTTAACATCCTTTGGCAAATAATCGCGCAGACTGTAAAGTTGCAAACCAACTTTGTTTATACCCTTTGCCGAAAGCATTTTGGGGGCTATTAACATAGCCGCACCGGCTAAACCGGCCTGGGCTAAAAATGTCCTTCTGTTTGTCATATTCAATTTAATGTATTTGATATAATTCTGTTGCTTTAGTTTAAACCGGGTTATTATAAAATAACTTCGGCATCCTGCGCGTCAACGCCCGGTTGTGTTTCGGTGTGGTTTTTATCTTTAAATAATAACAGGAACAACACTAACACTACACCCGCTATACCAGCCGGAATTAACCATATTGATTGCCAGTTGTGTACATCGCCGGTGGTATAAGCATCGTATACTTTACCTGATATTAAAGAACCTATCAGCATACCTACACCGTAAGTTGCTAAAGTGATAAAGCCTTGTGCCGAACTTTTGAAACGTTCGCCTGCAAGGTTATCAGTATAAATTTGACCTGTAACGAAGAAGAAATCATAGCAGATACCATGTAAAACGATACCGATCAACAGCATCCAGTAGTTGGCTTCGCCATTACCGTAAGCAAATAACACATACCTTAAAGCCCATGCGAACATACCGATACCCAACATTTTTTTAACACCTAAGCGTACAAAAAAGAATGGTATACAAAGCATGAACAAGGTTTCAGATACCTGCCCTAACGATTGTGTAATGGTACTGCCTTTAACGCCTGCATCTTGCAAAAACACGTTAGCGAAACCGTAATAAAATGCCAATGGTATACAAATAGCTACTGACGATATAAAGAATAACAGGTATGATTTATTTTTCAGTAAGCTGATGGCATCCAAGCCTAACACCTCACCTATGGTAACCTTTTGGCCTTTTTTAACCGGCGGAGTTGCAGGTAATGCAAAGCTCAATAAACCCAAAATGATTGAGGCTGTACCCGACATTTTGAAAGTATTTACAAGTGCTTCTTCGCCACCTAATTTATCCCAGCTTAACCAGCTTACTAAAAAGCCTGCAAAGATCCATCCTACGGTACCTAATACCCTGATTGGCGGAAACTCTTTGCTCGGGTTTTTCATTTGCCTGAAAGCCACTGAATTTACCAGTGCCAAAGTTGGCATATACAAGATCATGTAAAGTAAAATATTCGGGTAAAACGACGCGAAATCGGCCGACATAGACGCGCGCCATAATAAGGCGCCGCCTATAAGGTGAAGTACCCCTAATATTTTTTGTGCCGAAAAAAACTTATCAGCTATCAGACCTATAATAAACGGTGCTACTATCGCTCCAATTGATTGTGTTAAATATGCTGTACCTACCTCCGTACCTGACGATTTGAAGTTTTTAATAAGGAAAGTACCTAAGTTTACGAACCAGCCACCCCAAATAAAAAATTCGAGGAACATCATGGTCGATAGTTTGAAACGGGTTAAAAAGGTCATTCTGATTTGGGTTTATTTAATCGGTTTAAATTGTATATAATTTACTTAATTGACAAGATGTATTTTACCATTTCCTTAGCATCGGCTGTTGATACGTTGGGGTGCGGCGACATTGGTATTTCGCCCCAGTTACCTTTACCGCCATCAATTACTTTTTTGGCCAGCATATCAATATTTTCGGCCGTTGGTTTGTATTTTTTTGCCACATCGGCATAAGCCGGACCAACAATTTTAACATCTAACTTATGGCAGGTAAGGCAATCGCTTTTACTCACCAAATCGGCACCTTTGGCTGATCCTACAGATTTCTCCGCCTTTTCAGGCTTCTCTTTCTTTTCGGGCGTTTCCGGTTTTTCGGCCGCTTCGGATTTCTCTTCGGGTTTGGCAAGTACCGTGTCAGTATCGGTTGCAGGGGTATCCGCATCGTCAACTTCGGTATGGTCTACCGCTGTAGTATCATTGCTGTTGCTACCGGTTTCAGTACTGCCGCCGCAGGCCGCTAATAGAAAACAAAGTGAAAGAATTACAAATGTCTTTTTCATAAGGTAAATTTTAATTGACTATTCTGTTTATAACAAAGGGCTGCAAACGCGCCCTTTGCTACAGCAGGCAATAATCAAACCATTATGATAATCCTAAAAGTTTGTTATTAAAATTATCATCGCCTCCGGCTGATGCAAAATCATCAAAGGCGTGGTCAGTTACACGTATAATGTGGTTCTTTATAAATTCGGCTCCTTCACGTGCGCCGTCTTCAGGGTGCTTTAAGGCACACTCCCACTCCAGCACTGCCCATCCCGGGAAATCATAAGCGGTAAGTTTACTGAAGATGGCCTTAAAATCAACCTGTCCATCACCCAACGAACGGAAACGGCCCGCACGGTCAACCCAGTTCTGGTAACCTCCATACACACCCTGACGGCCTGTAGGGTTAAACTCGGCATCCTTAACGTGGAACATTTTTATACGTTCGTGGTAAATATCGATGTATTCCAGGTAATCAAGGCATTGCAGCACAAAGTGCGATGGATCGTACAATAAGCAGGCACGTTTGTGATTGTTCACTTTTTCGAGGAACATTTCATACGTAATACCATCATGCAGGTCTTCACCCGGATGAATCTCGTAGCAAAGATCGATACCGTTTTCGTCAAATACGTTCAGGATAGGCTCCCAGCGTTTGGCCAGTTCGGTAAAGGCGGCATCAACCAAACCGGCAGGCCTTTGCGGCCATGGGTATACGGTTTGCCAAATCAAGGCACCGCTAAAGGTAACATGCGCATCCAAACCTAAGTTTTGCGAAGCCTTGGCAGCGTATTTCAGCTGCTGTACCGCCCACTCCTGGCGTGCTTTAGGATTGTTCTTGTAAGCATCGGGCGCAAAAGCGTCAAACAACTGATCGTAAGCCGGGTTAACGGCTACCAGTTGCCCTTGCAGGTGTGTTGAAAGCTCGGTTATTTCTAACCCTGCTTCGTTTACTATGCCTTTAATTTCGTCGGCATAAGTTTTACTTTCTGCCGCTTTTTGTATGTCGATATAATGCGGATCATTGGTAGGCAATTGCACGCCTTTATAACCCAGGCCTTTCGCCCACTCGCAAATAGATTTTAAGTTATCAAACGGCGGTTTGGCACCTACAAACTGTGCTAAAAAAATTGCCGGTCCTTTAATGGTTTTCATAATTGGTATTTATTTGATTAGATAACAAAATCGGTCCATTTTTTATCAGATTTGCCCGAAGCGATCACATTCTCAACGAATGCCATGCCCCTTACGCCATCATCAATACCCGGAAAATCAAGCATCTCCGGCTCCGGTGTTTTACCCTCGATGCCTGCCTTAATGGTAAGCGCGAAGTTTTTATACAGGTTGGCAAACGCTTCCAGATACCCCTCCGGGTGACCGGCAGGCGCACGCATGTTGGTAGTTACGTATTTGCTGGTGTAAGCACCGCCTGTACGCCATATCTCGGTAGGTTTATCCAACCATTTTATCAATAGTGTATTGGCGTCATCCTGCTGCCACTCTAAACCGCCTTTTTCGCCGTATACACGGATCTTAACGTTATTCTCGTCACCTGCTGCAATTTGGGTAGCAGTAAGTACGCCACTTGCGCCGTTGTTATATTTCAATATTACAGCGCCATCATCGTCAAGCTTGCGGCCTTCTACCACAATGTTAATATCGGCATTTACTTTGGTTACCTGTAAACCGGTAACGTATTCGCTCAGGTTAAAGGCATGTGTGCCAATATCGCCAATGGCACCCGCTATACCGCTTTTACCCGGATCGGTGCGCCATGAGGCTTGCTTGTTATCTTCCCCTTCTAAAAAGGTGCTTAACCAGCCCTGCGGATACTCTACATATACCTTGCGGATAGCGCCCAACTTGCCCGATTTAATTACCTGGCGGGCTTCTTTCACCATTGGATAACCGGTGTAGGTATGCGTTAGGCAAAACAGTTTATCGCTGGCCTTTACTACTTTTTCAAGCTCTTTAGCTTCTGCCAGGGAAAAGGTCATCGGTTTATCCAGTATTACGTGGAAACCATTTTCCAATGCCAGTTTGGTTGGCGCGAAGTGTACGTGGTTTGGCGTAACAATACTGATCACCTGTACACGCTCATCTTCGGGCAATTGCTTTTCCTTTTCAATCAGTTCTTCGTACGAGCTGTAAACACGCTCGGGTTTAAGGCCAAGCAGTAAACCGCTGGCCTGTGATTTTTCGGGGTTGCTGCTGAAAGCGCCGGCAACCAGTTCATATTGATCATCTATACGAGCGGCAATGCGGTGTATGGCACCTATAAAAGCACCCTGGCCGCCGCCGATCATTCCTAACTTTAATTTCATCTTCAGTTTTAACAATTATTAAACATGTTCAATTCAATAGAGGTTTGCTGCTCAATTAAGCGCCAAACTTCCAACCTTCCCTGTACTCTCTTTTCACAAACTGGTTAACCGCGTCAAAATTGGTTACTTTAAGGTTTTGGTTATCCCAAACCAGTTTCAGGTCGCGGCCCGGGAAGCTGCCTTCGCCTTTAGCGTTTTTAACCTCAACATTATGCCCGCGGATAGAAAGGTTAGCCATTAACAGCGCCTCGGTAAGCGGACCGGCCAGTTCAAACGGAGAGCTTAGCTCAATTTTACCGTAACCGGCAATACAAGCCTCCACCCAATGCGCGTAGTGACCATTGTCGCCACCCGGTACACGGGCCAGTGTTTTAGGCACGTTGGCTTCTTTAGTGCGCGATGTTGGTAATAATTGCGGGTTGATACCGTAAGTACCGGCCATCATTTTACCTTTAGTACCGATGAACAACATACCGTTGCCACCATCGCCAAAGGTTTCGTTAGGGCCTAATTCCGCTGGTCTTTCCGGTTGTATACCACCGTCCATCCAGTGTACGGTAACATCTTTTTGAGTTTTGTTGGTTTTAGGAAAGGTAAGCGTAGCGTGGGTTGATACCGGGCAGCTATCAGGGAAATAAGCACGTTGCCAGTTATCCACATAAGGGGTAGCCACGCTTGATTGTACCTCTTTAATATACTCCAGGTTAAGCACCCTGAAAGGCGCTTCCATCAGGTGACAGCCCATATCGCCCAGGGCGCCGGTACCGTAATCCCACCATCCGCGCCAGTTAAAAGGCACCAGTTTATCAATGTAATCTTTATAAGGCGCGGTACCTAACCACAGGTCCCAGTCCAGTTCTTTTGGTACAGCGGGCTTGCCTGTAGGCCATGCAATACCTTGCGGCCATACCGGGCGATCTGTCCAGCAGTAAACGGTATCAACATCGCCTATCAGGCCTGCATCATACCATTCGCGTAACTGCCTTACACCATCGCCTGATGCACCTTGGTTACCCATTTGGGTTACTACTTTATATTTTTTAGCGGCCGCGGTTAAAGCACGGGCCTCGTAAATATCATGTGTAAGCGGTTTTTGAATATAAACATGCTTGCCTAACTGCATTGCTGCCAGGCCGATGATGGCGTGGTTATGATCGGGCGTTGAAACCGATACGGCATCAATGTGCTTGGCTTCTTTATCCAACAGTTTGCGCCAGTCTTTATAATACTTGGCTTTAGGAAACTTTTTAACGGTACCTGCCGCGGCGCGGTCGTCCACATCGCACAGGAAAGCGATTTCGGCCTTGCCGCTTTTGTAAAAGTTTTCGATATCGCTGCTACCCTTACCACCGGCACCTACACCGGCAACAATTAGTTTATCGCTTGGCGCGGTAAAGCCCTTGCCACCTAATACGTGGCGCGGAACGATCATAAAGCTGGCAGCGGCAACAGCCCCTGTCTTTAAGAAATCCCTTCTTGAAGTTTCATCTGTTTTTTTAAACATGGTAAAGACGTTATATTTTTAAAGATTTACACATTATAAATTTCCTTTATTCATTTCGCTTACCGCATAATCAACCGAACGGGCGGTAAATGCCATATAGGTAAGCGAAGGGTTTTGGCACGAAGTGGATGTCATACACGCGCCATCGGTAACAAAAACATTTGGCGCGGCGTGTACCTGGTTCCACTTATTGAGTACCGATGTTTTAGGATCGAGCCCCATGCGGGCACCGCCCATTTCGTGGATATCGAGCCCCGGCGCTTTGCCTACTGTTTTATTTACGCTGATATTTTTAAATCCGGCGGTAGTAAACATCTCTGATATTTGCTCCACGTAATCGGTACGCATTTTTTCGTCGTTATCGTCGTAATCAACCGAGATACGCAGCTGCGGGATTCCCCAGGCATCTTTTTGTGTATCGTCCAGTTTTACGTAGTTGCTTTCCTTCGGGATGGTTTCGCCCATCATGTGTGAGCCTACGTACCACGGGCCAAGTTCTACCTTGCCCAAAGCCTCTTTAAAACCCGCGCCTATACCCTCGGCATGGCTGCCCGATGAACGGTAAGCACCAAAGCCCGAAGCATAGCCACGCAAAAAGTTGGTATCCTGCTTATATACATTCCTGAAACGCGGAATATAACCGCCGCCGGCCGGGTTACGACCTTCTGTGGTCATATCTTTAAAACCATCTACCTCGGCATTGATGCTGGCCGTGTACAGGTGGAACGCCACATATTTACCCAGCACGCCGCTATCGTTACCAAAGCCATTAGGGAAACGGCTTGATTTTGAATTGAGCAGTATGAGGTTGGTATTTATTGCCGACGCGTTTACAAAGATGACGCGGGCGTAGTATTCAATTTCTTCTTTAGTATTGGTATCTATTATGCGAACCCCGGTTGCTTTGCCTTTTTGATCATCATAAATAATGGACTGTACTACCGAAAATGGCCTTAAAGTAAGGTTACCCGATTTTTGCGCCCAAGGCAAGGTTGAAGCATTACTGCTAAAATAGCCACCAAACGGACAACCACGCTGGCATAATACCCTTTTTTGGCATTGTACCCTGCCCTGCTCCAAATGGATAGGCTCGGGTTTTGAAATATGGGCGCAACGCGCGCTGATCACGTGCCTGTTCTGATACTTTGATTTTACGTGCTTACTGAAATAGTTCTCTACCGTATTTAAGGGGAAGCCCGGCAAAAACTCGCCATCAGGTAGTTCGGGGATACCGTCTTTATTGCCTGATATACCTGCAAATTTCTCTACATAGCTATACCATGGCGCTATGTCTTTATAACGGATAGGCCAGTCTACAGCGAAACCGTCACGCGCGGGACCTTCAAAGTCGAAGTCGCTCCAACGCTGGGTTTGCCTTGCCCACAGCAGCGATTTACCGCCTACCTGGTAGCCGCGGATCCAGTCGAAAGGTTTTTCCTGTATATAAGGGTGTTCTTTATCCTTTACAAAAAAGTGCGCCGCGTCTTCATGAAAAGCATAGCAGCGACTTACTATCGGGTTTTCTTCGCGCACCGCTAACGGCATTTCGCCGCGGTGCTCAAACTCCCAAGGGTATTTATTGGTTGTGGGGTAATCAATTATATGCTTTACATCGCGGCCACGCTCAAGCACCAGGGTTTTAAGCCCCTTGCCGGTCAGCTCCTTTGCCGCCCATCCGCCACTTATGCCCGATCCTATAACGATGGCATCAAAAGTGCGTTCCTTAACGCTATCTATATTTAAATTAGCCATACTTATTTTGATGCTCCCTTCAATGGCGGTTTAACAGGTACGTTAACGAGGTAACGGCCCGGTATTAATTCGTAAACCACACGCTTGGTCATAAAATATTTTGATTGCGTGTAGCCCTGCACTGTTTTATCTTTTGCTATCCAAAAGAATTTCTTGAGCTCGGACGAGTAGTTGCCTTTATCTATGCCCAGCAATAATGTTTCGCGCTGTTTGGCAGGCCACAGGGCGAATGGCTTTGTACTCGTTTTAGCAATTAGCTGCGAAAGTTCGCCCAACCCTGTGATGAAAGCCTGCTGATCCTGCTTGCCATAGCAATCATCAAGCATGGTTAAAACAAACAAATGCAAACCGAGGTCTTTAGCACCCGGTGTGGTTGTTTTTGGTATAATGGTTTCAGCAACATTAGCCAACAGTTTCTCCTGCGCCGGGCTTATGGTAATATTTTTGAGTTGGATAAGCGTTTTACCACCTGCCAGCAGATCCGACGGAAACAGGGTTGCTCCGCCAATTATCAATGCCAAATTCTTTAAAGCTATGCGCCTATCCATTAAAATAATTCAGTACGTTGGTTAAAAAAATGATACCAATACAGTATCAACGGTTGATAATACTATTTTTTCGCCTTACAGGCCCTTCAAACATAATAACTTTATTTATAAAAATGTATATGCCATAAATAAGTTACGCTATTAAAAACCCCACTTTTTCATCACTTTCAGGTCGATGCCGGCGCTTTCGGTTTGGCCAAGTCCCTGGTATTCTTCCTGCTCTATAACGAAGTGCGTGGTACCGCCCGTTTTACGCGCCGCCTTTAATATAGCCTTCAGCGGCACTACACCTTTACCCAATACGCAGTTCTCGTATTTTACTTTAGGCTCTTTGGCCAGCACCAACTCGTCCTTAACGTGCATTAGCTCGAAACGGCCGGGATATTTATTGATATAATCAAGCGCCTGCGCGCCTACTGTAAACATGTTGCCGATATCCAGTTGCTGGGTAACCAGTTTAGGATCGGTATTTTGCAGCATAAAATCGTACAGGGTGATATCGCCTATCTTGGTGGTAAATTCAAAATCGTGGTTGTGGTAACCGAATTTCATGCCGCTCTTTTGGCATAGTTCGCCACTTTTATTAAACTGATCCATAAAAGGTTTCATGGATTCGGCCGTCATTTGCAAACCGCCGCCCAACGACGGACTGATCACAAACCGCTGACCTATTTCGGCGGCATCTTCTACAGTTTGTTTCCAGCTATCAGTAAAATCATTCTTGGTTTTATCCCAATGATCGATGGTCATGGTGGTATGGCCGCTTGGCATTTTCAGGCCAAGGTCATCCAACAATGTTTTAAACTCTTTAACCGGGTAGCCATAAAATTTACGGTTATTATAGTTGGCATGTTCTACATGGGTATAACCCAGCGCGGCCAGTTTTTTAAGGGTGCCGGCGGCATCCTTGTTCATATCATCGCGCACGGTATATAATTGCAGCACCAAACGCTGTATCTTATTATCGGCAGCAAATGTTATTGATGGCAAAACAGCCGCCCCGGCAGCTAAAACAGCCGTACTTTTTAAAAAATCTCTTCGGTTAAAATTGTTCATAATTGGCAGTGTCGCGGTATTAGCAACGGTCTAAGGTAAGTATTAGCATTAAAAATTCTAACGTATATGCCTCATAATTATTAACAAATGCTAAAAAACTATCATGTTTTATAAAAATTTATCAGCACGATGATTTACAGTTAAACCTTGCCGTCATTTCAAGGTCAAACAGTTTGCAATTAGTGGGCTGGTAGGTATATTTTTTGCCATATTAGCCAATTAATTTTAACCGGCACACACATCGGCACGTTTGCGATGTTAATACAACATATTGAGAACTACTCCTGTGAAAAAGATCTATTTAGCCTGCATCCTGTTATTATGTATAAGCACCAGCTTCGCCCAGCAAACTGTTGAGGTAAAAAATAAGTTGGGCGACAATGTTACCGAAAAATACAGTATCCTTAAAGATTCGACCAATGAAGTACGCGACGGACTGTACCAGTGCATTTATGGCAAAAACATAGCCTTCGCCAGCGGCCATTATACAAAAGGTAAGAAAACCGGGCTGTGGCACTTTTTTAATAAAAAGGGCCGTTTAATGCAAAACTACAATTACGATATACAAAAGGTACTTTACGAAGCACCAACCGATAGTGCCAAAAACGTAGTTTACGTTGTTGATAAAGAATTTACCGAAAAAGACACCGTAACAAAGCCGATAATAGTAGGCGGCAGCTATTATGGTTACCTGCCTTATGTTAGAAACTTTTATTTACCGCAAGATATTAAAGGCACCTATATGGGGCAGTTTAGCGTGGTGATAGAACTACTGGTAAGCCCGGGTGGACGTTTGGCCGATTATAAGGTACACGTTACCGCGC
This sequence comes from Mucilaginibacter sp. GW821-FHT07G05, assembly GCF_059418565.1. Classification (NCBI taxonomy): domain Bacteria; kingdom Pseudomonadati; phylum Bacteroidota; class Sphingobacteriia; order Sphingobacteriales; family Sphingobacteriaceae; genus Mucilaginibacter; species Mucilaginibacter sp. GW821-FHT07G05. The sequence continues at coordinate 472,383 of NZ_JBWKQC010000005.1, forward strand.
CGGGGTATGATAAGGTAGCCAAAATGAGCCTGAAAAATATAAGCGAAGGTGATAAAATATTCATCCCGGCCTATTACAATGGCGAAGCCATACCATCAACGGTGCTTTTAAAATGCCGCATTAATAACAGCGGTAAGCTCGTATTTTAAAAATCAGCTTATAAATAAAAAGAGGCGCTTTTGTAAAGCGCCTCTTTTGTTATGTATTAAAGTAAAGTAACTATTAATGGTGATGATGACCATCAGGACCATGCGCATGACCGTGTGATAATTCCTCCTCAGTGGCAGGGCGTACATTTAATATGCTGCCTTTAAAGTGCAGTTCCTGACCGGCCATCGGGTGGTTAAGATCAACAATAACCGCATCTTCAGCTACCGATACAACCTGACCCTGGAAACGGTTACCGTTGTTATCCTGTAAAGGGATAATAGTACCAATTTCAGGAATATCTGTACCGCTGAACATTTCTTTTGGCAAATTAGCTACTGCTTCTTCGTCATATTCGCCATAAGCATCCTCAGCCGATAAGCGGAAATCATACTCATCGCCGGTTGAAAGCGTGCTTAGGTTTTCCTCAAATTTTGGCAACATTTGCCCTGCACCATACAAGAAAGTTAATGGCTGCTCTTGCGTAGCGCTTTCTGTTAAAGCTTCAGTGCCGTCATTATCAACATACAGATCGTAGGTTAATGACACTACGTGTTTTGGTTCAATTTTCATTGCGATTATTTTATAATATAAAAAATTAGGCCTCAATTTGTTTTAACGCCTCTTCAGTATTACCGGCAGGCAAGGCACAGGTTTTGTCTTTACATACAAAAATTTGTGTTTTACCAATAAACTTGTCTTGCAGCAAAGGTAAACTTCCTGCGTTTCCTCCCAACATAATTTTGTTAGGAATATATGTTTTCTCCAGCTCTTTACGGCGCTCTTCGGCTTCGTTACCGGTAACGGCTATTTCATACACACCAAAAACTTCATCGGTAAGCAGCATTATCCAGTTAGAGTATGATGAACCGTATTTGGCCAGGTGCGGCATAATATTGCGCAATAACTGCGCCGATATTTCAAGGTACTGCTCATCATCAAACAGCAAGCCCAGTTTTTTAAGCACCCTTGCCATTACCGAGTTTGATGCCGGCGTAACGCCATCCATTATCTCGCTTTTACGGGCTATCAACTGCTCATCATCGGCAGCGGTGTAAAAGAATATACCTCCCTCTGCATCATAATAATTTGCTATCGCGATGTTGGCCAGTTTGCGGGCATGGGTAAGCCATTCTTCATTGAACGTTATTTCGTACAGGGCAATAAAGGCATCTATAATATTAGCGTAATCATCCAAAAATGCGATCCCATCGCCACCTGTAATATTTGCCCTGTATACCCTTGAAATACGGCTATCGGCATTTATCAGGTTATTGATGATGAAGTTGGCATTTGACAGCGCGTATTCATAATACTCCGGCTTACCAAAAGCACGATAGGCATCGCACATACCTTTCAGCATAAGCCCGTTCCATGAGGCCAGGATCTTATTATCCAGTCCCGGGCGGATACGGTGGCTGCGCACCTCGAATACTTTTTGGCGGGCGGCATCAATTTTAGCAGTCAGGTCTTCAACCGTTAGGCCCAGGTCAGCGGCCAATTCAGCATTGGTACGGTTACGGAAAAATACGTTGGTTTCTTCCTCTTCCCAGTTGCCATCTGCTGTTATATTATAGTATATGCAGAACAGGTCGGCATCGTCACCTAAAATAGCTTCAATTTCGGCTTTGGTAAAAGTATAGAATTTACCCTCCACCCCTTCGCTATCGGCATCAAGTGCCGAATAAAAACCACCGTCAGGCGAGGTAAGTTCGCGCATCACAAAGCTGATCATGCCATCGGCTATCGCCTTATATATTTCATTAGGCTGCCAGGTATAAGCTTCGGCATATAAACTCACCAGTTGGGCATTATCGTACAGCATCTTTTCGAAATGCGGCACATGCCAGCGGCCATCAACCGAATACCGGGCAAAGCCCCCTCCTACATGGTCATAAATCCCCCCAAATGCCATTTTGTTGAGGGTAAGCAGGGTGACTTGTTTTATATCATCATCGTGCATCAAATGCGCGTAACGCATCAGGCATTGCCAGTTATTCGGCATCGGGAATTTTGGCGACGAACCCATGCCGCCTTCCTCCTTATCAAAATATCGCTTCCAGTTGGTTATAATAGCCTGTAAATCGCTTTGGGTATATTCCTTTTCTTGCTTAGGCACAAAATCAACAGTTTCATACTGGGTGATACCGGCGGTCAATCGCACGGCGTAATCCTCGGCTTCGTCGGGTTTGGTTTTATAAAAATCGGCCAGGTTAAACAGCAGCGAAACCCAATCGTTCTTACGGAAGTATGTACCACCATAAATAGGCCGCTGATCGGGCAGGCAAATGCAATTGAGCGGCCAGCCACCGCGCTGCGTCATCAGCTGCACGGCGCTCATATAGATCTGGTCTACATCGGGACGTTCCTCTCGATCAACCTTTATACATACAAAATACTCGTTCATCACCGCGGCCACCTGCTCGTCTTCAAAGCTCTCGTGCTCCATTACATGGCACCAGTGGCATGCCGAATAACCTACACTCACCAATATCAGCTTGTTCTCGTCCTTAGCCTTTTGCAATGCTTCCGGCCCCCATGGGTACCAGTCGACCGGATTATTAACGTGCTGTAATAAATATGGAGATGTTGAATTAGCCAAATGATTCATGCAGTGCAGATTGTATTGATGTATAATTTAATAAAACACGAACAGGTGTTTTGTTTTTACAGCTGCAAATCTGCCGCTTATATTTTATTTTTCGATCATCAGTTTGTAGATTATAGTGATGAAGATGCAAGAGCTGAGGGGGACTCACCCGATCTACGCTTCGCTGGATCACCCTCTCTGCTGCGCAAAGAGGGCAAAATACATCATTCTGTAAATTCTTGAATTCAGTAAATTCTGATTCAGACAACTAATTCCGCAAATTCCTAAATTCAGTAAATTGTGGTTCAGACAACTAAATTCCATAAATTCCGGTTCAGACAAAATTTCTATAAATTCTGATTTAGCTTTCGCACCTAAAACCTTAATTTCGCCTGTTAGAAAAGAGGGAAAGAAATTTGGATTATTTAGAGGGCTTAAATAAAGAGCAACGTGCCGCGGTTGAGCAAATTCAGGGGCCGGTAATGATTATTGCCGGTGCCGGATCGGGCAAAACACGTGTAATTACTTACCGGGTTGCACACCTTATACGTAAGGGTGTCGATTCGTTTAACATACTGGTACTTACCTTTACCAACAAAGCCGCGCGCGAAATGCGCGAGCGTATTAATAAGGTAGTTGGCAACGAAGCCAAAAATATATGGATGGGTACCTTCCACTCGGTATTCGCTAAAATTTTACGGGTGGAGGCCGATAAAATTGGCTACCCCAACAACTTCACCATTTACGATACCGACGATAGCAAGAGCGTAATACGCGCCATATTAAAGGAGCTTAACCTTGATGATAAGCTGTACAACCAAAACTTTGTGCTTAACCGTATATCGGCCGCCAAAAACAATTTGGTATCGTGGCAGGCTTACCAGCAAAACGAGCAGATACAGGCCGAAGATTTCACCAGCGGCCGCGGCCAGATGGGTAAAATTTACGAAACCTACGCCAGCCGCTGTTTCCGCGCGGGCGCTATGGATTTCGACGATTTGCTGTTTAAAACTAACGAACTGCTAAGAGATCACCCCGAAGTACTTAATAAATACCAGCACAAGTTTAAGTACCTGATGGTGGATGAGTACCAGGATACCAACTTTTCGCAATACCTTATTGTGAAGAAACTGGCAGCCGTAAACGAAAACCTTTGCGTAGTGGGCGACGACGCGCAGAGTATCTATGCCTTCCGTGGTGCCAACATCCAAAACATTCTGAACTTTGAAAAGGATTACCCTGATCTGAAGATATTTAAGCTGGAGCAAAACTACCGCTCAACCCAAAACATTGTAAGCGTTGCCAACAGCATCATTTCGAACAATAAAGAACAGCTTAAAAAGAACGTTTTCTCAGAGAAAGAAACCGGCGATAAAATCAAAGTGATCCGCGCTTTCAGCGATAACGAGGAGGGCAAGATCATCTCGGAAGAGATTATGCAGCAGCGTACCACTAACGGGCTTAAATGGAATGATTTCGCGATACTTTACCGTACCAACGCGCAATCGCGCTCTATGGAAGAGGGCTTGCGTAAGCTGAATATACCTTATAAAATATACGGTGGTCTTTCGTTTTATCAGCGTAAGGAGATCAAAGATCTGGTGGCCTACTTCAGACTTACCTTTAATCCTAACGATGAGGAAGCGCTGAAACGTGTGATCAACTACCCGCGCAGGGGCATTGGAGATACCACTATCGACCGTATTATATTAAGCGCAGGCCAAAACAACATTACCCCTTTCGAGGTGATCATGAACCCGGCGAAGTTTTTAGACGGGCGCAGCTCGGCATCAGTGGGCATATTCGCCACCATGATACAAAGCTTCCAGGTGGTTACCAAAACCATGACGGCTTATGATGCCGCCCTGCATATAGCGCAGCACTCAGGCTTATTGAAAGACTTGTACGAGGATAAATCTGTTGAAGGATTAAACCGCTACGAAAACATACAGGAGTTGCTGAACGGCGTAAAAGAGTTTTCGGAACGTGAAGATATTGAAGAGAAAGGCCTCGACGTATTTATGCAGGACATTGCCCTGCTCACCAACGACGATAAGGATAAAAATAAAGATGCGGATACCGTTTCTTTAATGACCATCCACTCATCAAAAGGATTGGAGTTCCCGCGTGTGCATGTGGTAGGTTTGGAAGAAAACCTGTTTCCGTCGCAAATGTCGCTTAACTCGCGCAGCGACCTGGAAGAAGAGCGTCGTTTGTTTTATGTGGCCGTTACCCGTGCCGAACATAAACTTACCATTAGCTACGCCACCTCACGCTTCAAGTTTGGCACGCTGATCAATTGCGAGCCAAGCCGCTTTTTAGATGAAATTGACGCGCGTTACCTTGAACTCGATTTTACAGCTAAACCGGCCCCATCGGCAGGCAGCGGCTCGTTTTTTGATGATGAGCGAAACGCCTGGACCCGCAAAAGCAATACCAGCAGCAGCGGCGATTCTTTTTCTAAACCTAAAGCAGCTACAGCGCCGCCGGTTAAAACAACATCGGTATTGGCCAAGGCGCACGTACCGTCGCCTAATTTTAAGCCGTCGGATACGTCAAACCTGCAAGTTGGGATGGAAGTGGAGCACGAACGCTTTGGTTTTGGCAAAGTAATAAGCCTTGAAGGCAACAAACCTGACATTAAGGCGACCATATTTTTTAAAGAGATAGGCCAGAAGCAGTTACTGTTGAAATTTGCAAAACTATTTATCATCAGTTAATTACTTTTCCCCATTTACCCTATTCGGGGATTAATTTCCCCGAATAAAATTCCCCGCTTAAGTTTAGATTAACATTTAATGTTCATTTAAGCAATTTTTAAATGTGGCATATAGTTTGGGTAGTTTATATGATAAGACTACCCTTTCCCTAATTAAACTATTGAGTAAACATTTAGAAGGACATGAGCGAGAAAAAAAAGACAAATAAATCTATTGGCAAAAATATAAGGATATTGCGCCATCAACGTGGCTGGAGCCAGGAAGACGTAGCAAACCGTTTAGGTATTTCTATACCGGCCTTTTCTAAAATAGAAACCGGCGTTACCGACATTAACCTGTCGCGCCTTGAACAAATAGCCAATATATTTGAAGTGGCTGTAGTGTACCTGCTGGCTTATGATATTGAAGAGGCCGAGCCGGAACCTTCAAACCTGAGCGTAGCACAAAAGAAATTATTAGAGCGCGAAACCGAAATTGCTACCCTGCAACGTAAGGTGATATTATTATACGAAGAGTTGCGCAACAAAAACGCGTAATTTATTCTGCTAATGTGTTCAGAAATTGACACACGTCTGTTTTTGACAACAATCTTGTTTTTACTTAAATTAAATATTGATTAACAATGTTTAGATATAAGAAAAAACGAGATTTTTTTTTCTCATAATTTCTCGTTTATTCATCAAATGCCATATTTGAGGGGTTTTGGAGTAGATATTGTATGTTGAAAACGCATCAACATACAGAAAAATGTCAAATTACTTAATTTCAATATCGAACGACGAGGCGGCCAAAGATGGAATGATCCACGACCCGCAAAGCAAGCTGAAGGTTAAGGCATTTGACCTGCTGAAATCGCGTTTTAAGCCAAGCGAGGGCGAAAAGAGATTTTTTGTTACTACAGACAAAGAGGTACTGGCGTTTGAAACCAAAGGCTACCATAAACACCGCGAATTACTGATACTGCAAATGATATCGTGGTATTGCAGCTACCTGGGCCTATTTGAGGCGCAGATACACCCTACCTGGCCATAAGGGCCGGGTACTCCTCCCCTATGATGATATACCGGTTTTGGCCGGGTTATGCAGCATATCGCTCATTTCGATGATCTTTTCATCAATTTCAGATACGCATTTATCCATCATATCAATACACTCATGCTGATCTACCAAACCTTCCTTTTCGAGGTTCATGAGGCCCTTGAGCGTAGCTATAGGCCCACGGATCTGGTGCGAAAGGTAAGATGAGTAATCGGAAAGCTTTTTATTTTTAACCTGGAGGTCTTTGGTACGCTCATCAATGATCTCTTCGAGGTGATGATTGATGCGGTCGAGGTTATCTTTTTGGCGGGATACTTCGAGGTTAAGATCGGTAAGCTGGGCGTTGGTTTTGGCCTTGCGTTTAACATTGCCTACCAACAGGGCTATAACTACCAGCAACAAACCGGCTACTGTGGTTACGCCTACAAACCTTACCCTGTCGTATTTACGCTGCTGCAATAAAAGATCGCTTTGGCGCTGGCGAGCTTCCTGCTCAAACTGCTTTTGGAGCAGGTTTATTTTAGTTGATTCGTTTGACTTATGTACCGTGCTATCCTGTCGGTAAATATCGCGCAGGTAGTGCAGCGCCTTTTCGTAGTTCTTGCGTTTATACTCTAATTGGTATGAGGTATACTGATAATCGTAAGCGAATTTCTTATCCTTTATAATGTCGGCATAGGTAATACCTTCCTGTACTACATCCTCGGCCTGCATAAACTTATTTTGGGCTACATACAACGATGCCAGGGTTAAGTTAACACTGGCAACAATTTCATTCAAATCTTTCTCCTTAGCCTGCTTATTGGCCTCCAGTAGCAACTTTTCAGCTATATCAAACTTGTTGAGGTTAAAATAGATCACCCCGCGGTTATGGAGGCATTTGATAAGGTTCTTTTCATCATTTAGCTCCTTAAACAGCACGTTGCTTTTATCATAGTAACCGAGGGCTTGGTTATAACTTTTTTGCCTGTATTTGATGTTACCTATATTAAGGTAGAGCTTTGCGATGAGATCCTTGTCGTTCAGCTTTTGCGCTATCACCAAAGCTTTACTAAGGTATACGAAGGATTGTTCGTAATCAATATCGCGGTAAAGGTTACCTATATTGTTATATACTTTTGCCTCACTTTGCAAATCATTTATCTTACTAAAGGCGGTTAATGCCTTCATATAATTATCAATAGCTTTCTCGGCCTCGTTCAAATAAGAATACCCTATACCCATTACACGATAGGACTCGCCCGCACCGCGCGTATAGTCGAGTTTTCCGGCCATGTCAAGCGCTCTTTGGGCCTCACTAATGGTTTCCTCCGGATCGCGTTCGCGGCTTTCAAAGGCCTGTTTATTTAACGCGATAACAGCATTGGTATCCTGAGCCAAAGCACCGTAAGACGCGCTTGCGTATACAGAACTACAAGATATTAACCAAGCCAAAAAAACCAGGAGTTTGTTCATTAACTGCTATTACGTGCTATTATGGTGAAAGATATAAAGTTAGCAATATAATACAAAAATTCACGCTAAAAACCTGTTGAAAACTTTTTTTAAAAAAAGTTTTGTTTTAGAAAAACATACCTATATTTGTGTAGTTAAATGTTTGATAAACAACAGGTTATATAATAAAATAATAAATAATACTATATATATCCTAAGCGGTTAAGCTTGTAAAAAAATACAAGATAACACAGCGGGAAACCTGCCTATACTACCCCAAAAAGGTGTATAGAGTTAAAGAAACATAGGCTATTCATTAACTAATAATTAACAGTATAATTAAATGAAAAATTTAATTTATTTAACAGCAATAACGTTAACTTTAGTGACATATTCACTAAATGCGACCTCACCCATCAAACCGGAGATAAAGAGGCTTGAAGCACCTTTACAAAAATTCGTTGGGTTCAAAAAAGATATCAGCTCAGCTGATTAATAAATATTATTCGGTATCGTTTAAAACAAAAATATCATGAAAAGAAAGTTTGTAGCAGCAGCATTGATCTTAAGCGTAGGCATATTAACCTCATGCAAAAAAGAACAGGTGATTAAGCCGGTACTCCCCCTTTCAAAAGATATGGGCAGCTTTAAAAAAGACATTAGCTGGGCAGATTAACTAATTGATATACAAAACGATAATATAAAATATACAACAATATGAAAAAGTACATACTGATAGCCGCAACCATACTAAGCACAGGCATTTTAACCTCGTGCAAAAAAGAAGAAAAAGTGAAGCTGGTAGTACCTATTCAAAACCTGCTGAACAACAGAAAAGACATCAGCTGGGCAGATTAATAAATAATAATACATACTTAAAATATTAAATACAAAATAATAGCATGAAAAAGTTAACCCTTGCAGCCGCCTTATTACTTACAACAGGTGTATTGTCATCATTCGCACCGGCGGGAAACAACCTCTTTATTATAGCGGCCGACAAGAAGGATATCAGTAGTGCCGATTACAAAGACAAGAAGGATATCAGCAGCGCCGATGCCCGAAAAGACAAGAAAGATATTAGCCAGGCCGATGTTAAAAGAGACAAAAAAGACATCAGCCAGGCCGACTAATTACACCTTATATAACACATAAAATTAACAGATAATCACACCCCCTATTTATACAACAACATCATGAAAAAAATCATCTTATCAACCGCCCTAATCCTGTCAACAGTTGCAGCTTCTTTAGCAAATACCGCTACTATCAACCGCGATAAAAAAGACATCAGCCAGGCAGATTACAGAGACAAAAAAGACATCAGCCAAGCCGACGCCAAAAGAGATAAAAAAGACATTAGCCAGGCAGATGCTAAAAGAGACAAAAAAGATATCAGCCAAGCCGATTAATTATAGCTCACACATTTTCACAATACATACTACACATTTTACATCACACATACACACATATAAAACAACATGAAAAAGATCATATTATCAGCAGCCCTAATCCTTTCAACAGTTGCAGCTTCTTTAGCTAACACCACTACCACCATCCGCGATAAAAAAGATATCAGCCAGGCAGACGCCAGAGACAAAAAAGATATCAGCCAAGCCGACGCGAAAAGAGACAAGAAAGACATTAGCCAGGCAGATGCTAAAAGAGATAAAAAAGATATCAGCCAAGCCGACTAATTATCGCTCACAAATTTTCACAACAGATATAACACACTACATCACACAATACACATATATAAAACAACATGAAAAAGATCATATTATCAGCAGCCCTTATACTTTCAACAGTTGCAGCTTCTTTAGCTAACACCACTACTACCATCCGCGATAAAAAAGATATCAGCCAGGCCGACGCCAGAGACAAAAAAGACATTAGCCAAGCCGACGCGAAAAGAGACAAGAAAGACATTAGCCAGGCAGATGCTAAAAGAGATAAAAAAGACATCAGCCAAGCCGACTAATTACAACACACAACTCAGCTTAATTAACACATACCACTACGAACACAACGCATAAAAAAACAACATGAAAAAGATCATATTATCAGCCGCTCTTATCCTTTCAACAGTTGCAGCTTCTTTAGCAAATACCACTACTACCATCCGCGATAAAAAAGATATCAGCCAGGCCGACGCAAGAGACAAAAAAGACATTAGCCAAGCCGACGCAAAAAGAGACAAGAAAGATATTAGCCAGGCAGATGCTAAAAGAGATAAAAAAGATATCAGCCAAGCCGACTAATTACCGATCACACATTTTCACAACAGCTATAACACACTACATCACATAATACACATTTAACGAACATCATGAAAAAGATCATATTATCAGCCGCTCTTATCCTTTCAACAGTTGCAGCTTCGCTGGCTAACACCACTACTACCATTCGCGATAAAAAAGATATCAGCCAGGCAGACGCCAGAGACAAAAAAGACATCAGCCAAGCCGACGCGAAAAGAGACAAGAAAGATATTAGCCAGGCAGATGCTAAAAGAGATAAAAAAGATATCAGTCAGGCCGACTAATTACCGATCACACATTTTCACAAACATATACAACAAAATTCATCACAGCATACACACATAATGCACACCATGAAAAAGATCATTTTATCAGCCGCTTTAATACTTTCAACCGTTGCAGCATCGTTGGCAAATACCACCGCTACTACCATCCGCGATAAAAAAGATATCAGTCAGGCCGACGCCAGAGACAAGAAAGATATTAGCCAGGCCGACGCGAAAAGAGACAAGAAAGACATTAGCCAGGCAGATGCTAAAAGAGATAAAAAAGATATTAGCCAAGCCGATTGATCACCCTGTTTTGCATTAAAAATTTAATACCCCATTCATGAAAAAGTTCATTATTATAGCCGCCATCTTATTAACATCGGGCGTAGCCGCGTTATCTTTTACCAGGGATACAAAAAAGGAAGTAGCTCAAAAAATCAGGATAGAGAGAACCCATTTTTCAACCCGCGATTTCAGCTCACCTAAATCAGACATCTCTTCGGCTGACTAAAACTTGTATATACAAGTACAAAACCTCGTACACAGTACAAAAACCGCGCCCATTATACTCATAAGCGTTTATTATTCTACTCCATACAGGAATAAAATAATATGAGTTTAACCATATTATAATATTTTTTGACGTAAATCGTCGTAAAAAATACGTATACTGCATTTCAGTTTTTTAGAGAAAAACTCGCAGAAAAAATCTTATACGAGAATTTCCCATCAAAAGTTATCCACATTTCGAAAGTATTTTTCGAAAAAAAACCTCCTCTTCTTAAAATTTTCTTAGCCTTTAGTTCCGGTTAACATCCGCTATATTTGCCCTAAATAACTGATTTATGCAAAACATAAAAAATTATATAGAGCAGCACAAGCAGCGTATGCTTGATGAATTATTTGAACTGTTGCGTTTCCCATCGGTAAGTGCCGACCCTAAATACAAACCCGATGTTTTAAACACCGCCGCATTTGTAGCCAAAAAGCTAAACGATGCCGGTGCCGATAATGTAGAGATATGCCAAACGGCAGGCTACCCTGTTGTATATGGCGAAAAGATAGTTGACCCGGCAAAGCCAACCGTACTGGTTTACGGCCATTACGATGTACAACCGCCAGATCCGCTGGAATTATGGCACACCCCTCCTTTTGAGCCTACCGTGCGCGATGGTAAAGTTTTTGCCCGCGGCGCCTGCGATGATAAAGGTCAGTTTTACATGCATGTAAAGGCATTTGAACTGATGATGCAAACCGATCAGCTACCCTGCAACATTAAATTTATGATAGAGGGCGAGGAAGAGGTTGGTTCTGATAACCTGGGCACTTTTGTAAAACAAAATAAAGACCGCCTTAAAGCCGATGTGATATTGATATCAGATACTGCCATGATCAGTATGGAACACCCATCGCTGGAAACCGGTTTACGCGGCCTTTCATACCTTGAGGTAGAAGTAACCGGCCCTAACCGCGATCTGCATTCGGGTGTGTACGGTGGCGCGGTAGCTAACCCGGCTACTATACTGGCCAAACTCATCGCTTCATTACATGACGATAACAACCGCATCGCCATTCCCGGCTTTTACGATGACGTGATTGACCTTACCGATGCCGAGCGCCAGGCCATTAACAATGCACCTTACGATAACGACGAATACAAAGCCGACCTTGGTGTTGATGAACTTTGGGGCGAAGCCGGTTACAGCACCTTTGAACGTACCGGAACCAGACCAACGCTTGAAGTAAACGGTATTTGGGGCGGTTACATTGGCGAAGGCGCCAAAACTGTACTGCCATCAAAAGCGAGCGCTAAAATATCCATGCGTTTGGTGCCTAACCAAAGCTCAGAAGTGATCACCAAACTGTTTACCGATCACTTTTTGAAAATTACGCCACCCTTTGTTAAGGTAAAGGTTACCCCACACCATGGCGGCGAACCGGTAGTTACCCCTACCTATAGTATTGCCTACCAGGCCGCGCAGAAAGCTATAGCCGAATCTTTCGGTAAAGAACCTATCCCAACCCGTGGTGGCGGCAGCATCCCTATTGTAGCCTTGTTTGAAGCCGAATTAGGTATCAAAACGGTGCTAATGGGTTTTGGTTTAGATAGCGATAACCTGCACTCACCAAACGAAAAATACGACCTGTTTAACTACTATAAAGGCATCGAAACTATTCCATTGTTTTACAAGCACTTTACAGAGTTGAGTGGGAAATAGCATTTAAGCTTATATAAACAGAAACGCCTTTCATATCAAAATGAAGGGCGTTTCTTATTTGACGATATCTCAATCAAAAGGAACAGCTTGTCGTATTTCGCGCTTATTACAAAAACTGCAGAACAGGACAACTTATTATTTACTTATAATTATTATTTAACTACAGATTATTTCGCTTATGATTTTGTTATAAATAAATATTCCTAAAAGCTATATTTTTATGCATTTTATAATTATACTGCCGTTGCGTTATCATATCTATAAATACTGGCAAATCGGCGTAATTATGAATGAAATAACAACACGCGCAAAAAGTACCCACACCTGTTCAAGATGTGGCAGGGCTTTAACCGAAAGGGTTAGACGGCCTGCTCTTGTAAAGTTCCTCGTATTCTGGAAACCACTCAAACGGTACATTTGCTATTACTGCAATCGCACACAATACGTTGTGGAAAGGGCTGAAGCTAATTAATTATACCACGGTGAATTTTTCGCATTGGGTAAGGAACGTCTCATCGGCATCGGCTCCAATGCCGGGAGTATCGGAAATGTTTAAGTAGTAGCCATTGTAAGTTACGCCTCCTACACATGAGTCTTGCAAGTGGCCAAGCATACAGGTATCCATATCGTAAAACTTTATATTAGGGCTGGCATAAGCAAAATGCAGCTTAGCGCTCAAACCTATCCGGCTCTCCAACATACCGCCCATCATGCAGGCTATCCCCTTTTCGGCAGCAGTATCGTGGATCTGTTTAGCCTCAAATATTCCACCCGATTTGGAGAACTTGATATTGATATAATGGCAAAGCCCGGCGTTGATCTGCTTACGGGCATCGTGATGATTATAAACACTTTCGTCGGCCATAATTTTAACCGGCGATAGTTGCATCAGTTCGGGCAGGCGATCATCGTACCAGGTACGCATGGGTTGTTCGCAAAATTGAATATTGTATGGAGCGATGCTTTGCAGGGCGTACACGGCATCATCAAAATTCCAGCCCTGGTTGGCATCCACGCGGATGTGCATTTCATCGCCAACGGCACTTCTGATCAAACGAATGCGCTCCACATCTTCCTTCGCGTTTTTACCCAGCTTTATCTTTAATATAGTGGCGCCCGATCGTTTAAAGGCCAGCGCCTTTTCAGCCATTGTTTCGGGGGCGCTTATACCTACAGTAATATCGGTTTCAACCGGGCGTTTTTTTCCGCCTAAAAACTGATAAAGCGGCATACCAGCATGCCTGGCAGCAATATCATACAGCGCCATATCAAAGGCACTTTTAATAGTGGTGTTACCGGCCGTAAAGCTGTGCAGTTGTTGTAATCGGGCGGCAATATCCAGCGCATCCTGCCCTATCCATAACCGGGCAAACTCGCGCGCCATGGCCAGGCAGGTATCCTGCGTTTCACCAACGATCATTGGGAAGGCCGAACATTCGCCTACACCGTAAAAGCCCGCGTTGGTATGTACACGTATAAATACGTTCTGCGCGTGGTCCATAGTACCGGTGGCTATGCTGAAAGGTTCCATCGGGATACTGAACCTATAAATATCTACCTTATTTACAATTACTTGCTCTGCCAAAATATATCTCCTTACAAATGCTAAAATAAAGTAATATATAACAACCTGTTAATAACAAATTTGTACATTAACACAATTGCGTTATATTTGCGTTACTACAATTAGAAAATTAAAATAACTTATCAACTTTAGCCGCCGATCCGCTGTTATTATTAAAACAGATCAATAGGGTTAAATATAAAGCTTCATTAACAAAAATACATGGCTCAACAAATTCCGCCTACGTTTGACTATAACTCAACCAGGAATAAACTTATATTATCAGAATACGGCCGCAACGTGCAAAATATGGTTAAATACATTTGCGCCCTGCCAAGTAAAGAAGAGCGTAACCGCTATGCCCAGGTGGTGATTGACCTGATGGGCTTTTTAAACCCGCACCTGCGCGATGTTGCCGATTTTAAGCATAAACTATGGGATCACCTGCACATTATATCTGACTACCAGATTGATGTAGATTCACCATACCCGAAACCAACTCCAGAATCTATCCACCTGAAGCCCGAGCCTTTGCGTTACCCGCATCAGCGTATTAAATACAAGCACTATGGCAAAACCATTGAGCTGATGATTGAAAAGGCTAAGAATATTGAAGAGCCCGAGCGTAAACGTCACATGATACAGTCGATAGCCAACTTTATGAAGATGGCTTATGTACAATGGAACAAAGATTCGGTATCTGACGAAAGCATATTGAGCGACCTGGAAGCATTATCGGGCGGGCAGTTAAAACTCGACGACAGCATTAACCTGAACAAGGTAGAATATCGCGCCGTGAGCACTAACCAAAATACCGGCGGCGGCAGGGGCCGTACCAACAATAATAATCCGCGAAATAACAATAACCCACGGAATAACAACAACCCGCGCAACAACAACAACCAAAATAACCGCAACCGCAACAATGGCGGTGCAAGAAAATATTAATTTTACTGTTTATAATGATAGCATGTATCCGGGAGGTAAACACAATCCGGGTATGGCCATTGTTATGAATACAGGAAGCATATTTATTCGTTAAAAAATCACCAACCACTAATATGAAGAACGCATTTGAAATACGGGGAGGCAAACAGTTAAAAGGCGAAATTATACCGCAGGGGGCTAAAAACGAGGCCTTACAGGTAATTTCGGCTGTATTGTTAACCGCCGAAAAGGTAACGATAAGCAATATCCCCGATATAGTAGATGTAAAGAAATTAATTGAGCTGCTGGGCGATATGGGCGTAACCGTTGAGCGCCTTGCTCCCGACACTTACAGCTTCGAAGCTAAAAACATCGATCTTGAGTTTTTTGAGTCGGATGCTTTTAAATCAAAGGGCGGTAGTTTGCGTGGCTCCATCATGATCGTTGGTCCGCTGCTGGCCCGTTTCGGCAAGGCATCAATACCAAAACCGGGTGGCGATAAAATTGGCCGTCGCCGTTTGGATACCCACTTCCTGGGTTTCGAAAAACTGGGCGCCAAATTCAACTACGATTCAACCGACGAGTTTTATAAAGTTGATGCTTCAAACCTGCATGGCACTTACCTGCTGTTAGATGAAGCATCGGTAACCGGTACTGCCAACGTGGTAATGGCCGCTGTTTTGGCCAAAGGCACTACCACTATTTATAACGCAGCCTGCGAGCCATACCTGCAACAGCTTTGCAAAATGCTTAACCGCATGGGCGCCCAAATTAGCGGCATAGGCTCAAACCTGCTTACCATTGAAGGTGTAACCGAATTAAAAGGTACCGAACACCGCATGTTGCCGGATATGATAGAGATAGGCTCTTTCATCGGTTTGGCTGCCATGACAGGTTCTGAGATCACCATTAAAGATGTACAATATAAAGAACTGGGTATTATTCCTAACGTGTTTAAACGTTTGGGTATCCAGTTAGAGTTAAGGGGCGATGATATCTTCATCCCTGCCCAAGAGCACTACGAAATTGATACCTTCATTGATGGATCGATACTAACCGTTGCCGATGCGCCATGGCCGGGCTTTACCCCCGATTTGTTAAGCATTGTGCTGGTAGTAGCTACCCAGGCAAAAGGATCGGTATTGATACACCAGAAAATGTTTGAAAGCCGCCTGTTCTTTGTAGATAAACTACTGGAAATGGGTGCCAACATCATTCTTTGCGATCCGCACCGTGCTACCGTTATCGGTTTGGATAAACAAATACAGTTAAGGGGCATTTCGATGACATCGCCGGACATTCGCGCAGGTGTTTCATTGCTGATCGCGGCCTTATCTGCAAAAGGTAAATCAACTATTTACAATATTGAGCAAATTGAGCGTGGTTACCAGCATATCGACGAAAGGCTGCGTGCTTTAGGTGCCGATATTGTGAGGATATAAGGTTCAAAGAAGAACATTATTTACATAGGTGGGCTGCTGATATTAGCCGGATCGCTCTTCAAACAGCCGTCTGCACTATCAGCCACCCACCTATTATTTTTTACAATAAAATAATTACCTTTATCCAAACCTGTTATACATGCCTTACAGAAATAGACGCTCTACTTACTGTAATTTTATACTGATTTTTGTTGTTATTAAGGTAGGCCTTAACTTGCTTGCCATTAGTCATTTCGGTTTTCACCGGGATGAGCTGCTGCATTTAGCCCTCGGCGACCATCTGGATTGGGGCTATAAGGAAGTCCCCCCTTTTATAGCGCTACTGGCTAAAGTTAGCACCGCCGTATTTGGCGACAGTGTATTCGCGGCACGTATTTTTACTACCATAGGCAGTGGCATTATCATTTGGCTTACAGGTTTGATAACCGTAGAACTGGGCGGCCGTAAATTTGCCATTACCCTCGCCTGTCTCTCCATGATCTTTGCGCCGGCTTTTGCCGCTTCAGGCTACCTTTTTCAGCCCGTAGTGTTCGATCAGTTGTGGTGGATGTTAACCGTATGGCTCATTATTAAGTATATTAATACCTCCTCGCCTGCTTATATTTATTTAACAGGTATTGCCATTGGTTTGGGCATGCTTACCAAGTATACTATGGCCTTTTTCGCGCTATCGCTAATTATAGGTCTGCTTATTAGCAAGCAGCGTAAGGTATTGCTTAACAAACATGTTTTAGGTGCTATAGCGGTGGCTTTATTACTCTTTTTACCCAACCTGATCTGGCAATGGCAACACCATTTCCCGGTGGTTGGCCACATGAAAGAACTGCGCAGTACCCAGCTCGAATACATTAAAGCCGGCGATTTTATTATGCAGCAATTAATGGTGAACGGTATCGCTTTATTTGTATGGCTTGTCGGCTTGGCATTTCTGCTACTATCATTCAGGTTGCGCAAGTTTCAGTTTTTAGGCTTTGCTTATATCATCATCTTTATTTTTTTATTGAAGATGGACGGCAAAAATTATTACCTCTTCGGTGCTTACCCCATGTTGTTCGCTGCCGGTGGTTATGGTTTCGACAGGCTGATGAAAACCGCTCAAAGACCATTAAGGATAGCCGTTGTGCTATTTTTCGCTCTACCCAACTTAATTTTACTGCCTATAGTACTGCCCGTATTACCGCTTAAGCAAACGCTGGCTTTTTTTAAGTTCACTCAAGAGCAAATGCCTTTCCTTGGTTTTATTACTACGTGGGAAGACCGTAAGCAGCACCCTACTACGCAAGACTATGCCGACATGCTCGGCTGGGACGAGATGGCAGAAAAGGTGGCCAAAACATATCATTCGCTTTCGCCCGAAGAAAGATCACGCACCCAGATCTTCGCCGAAAATTACGGACAAGCGGGTGCTATTCATCATTACCGCAAACAATATAACCTGCCCGATGTGGTATGCCTTAACAGTAGTTTTTCGTTATGGGCACCGCAAAACATACACGGCGCTTACATCATTTACATAGGCGATAACGATGAAGAAACAGTAAAGAAATTACAAAGTAATTCGGGCAGTTTTCAGCAGGCCGGTGAGGTTGAAGAGCCTTTGGCACGCGAAAAAGGAACAGCCATATACCTGCTTACTAACCCCTCGCCTGTGCTTAACGAGTATTACCGTAAAGAACTGGCAGAAATATCATCACAATGAACATCCGCGGTATTCAAACCATTATTTTCCTCATCATATCAAACACCTTCATGACCTTTGCCTGGTACGGGCACCTGAAGTTTAAGGATTTTACCTGGGGAAAGAATTTAGGCCTCGTCTCCATTATCCTTATCAGCTGGGGACTGGCATTTTTTGAATACGTTTTCCAGGTACCGGCCAACCGTTTAGGCTTTAAAGGCGACGGCGGCCCCTACAACCTTGTACAGCTAAAAACCATTCAGGAGGCTATCACGCTTATCATCTTCATGATCTTCACCACCGTATTCTTCAAAACCGAAAAATTCGCCTGGAACCACCTGTTGGGATTTGGACTGATCGTATTGGCAGTATTTGTGATATTTAAGAAGTGGTGATTTAAGCGGAAAGGTGAAAGGATAAAGCTGAAAGGTTTTTATAGTTGAGATTTTACCATTTTATCCTGTCATCTCGAACGTAGTGAGAGATCTTCTTCACTGTGCATGTTCTACTACTTTTCTATAGCAGAAGATTTCTCCTCGTACCTCGTTCGAAATGACAATAAAATAAATAAAAAAGGTGCCATACAATCCGCACAACACCTTTCAGCTTTTATCTTAATCCTTTCAGCTTTAAACTAAGCTGATATAGCGTTGATAATATCGTATTGGGTAATGATCTCTATCTTGCCGTTATCATCTTCAACCAGCACGGCTATGTTGTCCTTGTTGATCATACCTGATATTTTGTCGATAGATGTATTCAGGTCGATAAAAGGGAACGGCGCGGTGGAGATATTTTTTATCGGCTGCGATTTGATGCCCGGATTTTCAATCAGCGAATCCAGTATATCACTTTCGGTGATCTTGCCAATCACCATACCTTTTTGGGTAACCGGGATCTGGCTGATGTTTAATGATTTGATAGTATTGATAGCCTCCAGTACCGTTTTCTCACAGTCGATAGTGATGATCTCGGCATTTTCTTTTTTGGCGATGATATCGCGGGCGGTCATTTTATCATCCTTCAGGAAACCGCGGTCGCGCAACCAGTCGTCGTTATACATTTTACCGAGGTAACGGGTACCATGATCGGGGAAAATTATCACTACCACATCGCCTTCCTTAAACATATCCTTCATTTGCAGCACACCTGCCACGGCCGAACCAGTTGAGTTACCGGCAAAGATACCTTCTTTACGGGCAATCTCGCGTGTCATGAGGGCGGCATCCTTGTCGGTCACTTTTTCAAAGTGATCAATCAGGTTAAAGGCAACGTTCTGCGGTAAAAAGTCTTCGCCTATACCTTCGGTGATATACGGGTAAATCTCGTTCTTATCGAACTCCCCTGTTTCTTTATATTTTTTAAATACTGAACCATAAGTATCAATACCCAATACCTGTATGGCAGGGTTCTTTTCTTTCAAATAACGTGCAATGCCCGATATGGTACCGCCGGTGCCCACACCAGCCACTAAATGGGTTACTTTACCACCTGTTTGCTCCCATATCTCCGGACCGGTTTGCTCATAATGTGCCTGTGAGTTAGACAAGTTATCGTACTGGTTAGGCTTCCACGAATTAGGCACCTCACGCTCCAAACGTGACGATACGGAGTAATATGAACGTGAATCTTCGGGATCAACATTGGTTGGACAAACAATTACCTCGGCACCAAAGGCACGCAAGGCATCAAATTTCTCTTTCGATTGTTTATCGGTACTGGTGAAGATACATTTGTAGCCTTTTATAACCGCGGCAATGGCCAAACCCATGCCTGTATTGCCAGATGTACCTTCAATAATGGTACCGCCTGGTTTTAGCTTGCCGCTTTTTTCGGCATCCTCTATCATTTTGAGGGCCATGCGGTCTTTTATAGAATTACCGGGGTTGGTAGTTTCTATTTTGGCCAGTACCGTAGCGGGGATATCCTTAACTACTTTGTTCAGCTTAACCAGGGGCGTTTGGCCAATGGTTTCCAATATGTTGTTATACCACATCTTCTTTATAATTTGTATAGCAAAGCTATAGGGTTTATCAATTTTATGTGGCAAAAATAGCTTTCTGCCCTGATATATCCCTTACAGATATAGCAGTAAAAGCAAAAAACTATTGCACAAGCCGGTAAACCCGTGCTTGTGTATTGGTATTAAAATATAAGGTGCTTAACCGTTAAGCCGTTATTGATCAACTGCTTTAACGATTCGATACCTATTTTGAGGTGCAGCTCTACGTAGCCTTCGGTTACTTTTGAGTCGCTTTCGCTTGTCTTTACACCTTCAGGTATCATCGGCTGATCGGATACCAGCAGCAGCGCGCCCGTAGGGATCTTGTTGGCGAAACCGGTAGTAAATATAGTCGCGGTTTCCATATCAACGGCCATAGCACGCAGCTTTTTAAGGTAAAGTTTAAAGTCCTTATCATGCTCCCATACACGGCGGTTGGTGGTGTAGCAGGTGCCTGTCCAGTAATCTTTTGAAAAATCGCGAATGGTGGTCGATATCGCCTTTTGCAGCGCGAAAGATGGCAGTGCAGGCACTTCGGCAGGCATATAATCGTTTGAGGTACCCTCGCCCCTGATGGCGGCTATCGGCAAAATGAAGTCGCCTACGTTGTTCTTCTTTTTCAGGCCACCGCATTTACCTAAAAACACTACCGCTTTGGGCTTAATGGCGGTTAGCAGGTCCATCACCGTAGCGGCTACCGAACTGCCCATACCAAAGTTGATAATGGTAATGTTGTTAGCGGTTACGCTTTGCATGGGCTTATCTAAACCCATTACCGGTGCGTCGTCGTTCCATTGCGAAAACAGCTGGATGTACTTGCTGAAATTGGTAAGGATGATGTACTCACCAAACTGATCAAGCGGACGGCCCGTATAGCGCGGCAACCAGTTGGCCACAATTGCTTCCTTGGTTTTTAATCCCGCCTTAACCGGGCTTTGCACTTCTTTTACTTTTTTCGCATTCGCAACGATCTCTTCGTCTTTCTTTATTTCTATTTCTTCACTCATATTAAACCTTGATTATAGGGATTTTATTGATTTCCCTGATTTTATTTTCTTTGGATTTCACCGATGATTATTGATTTCACCGATCCTTGTTTTTTGGGGATTTCACCGGTTTGTTTTGATTTCACCGATTCTCGCCCCGATTTTTTTTTATTAACTTTTACCCAATCACTCATTCACCAATCACTAAATCACTCATTAATAAAACTTCCGGATACAACAAACCCCGGCAATGCACCAGGGTTCGTGTTTGTTTTAATAAAGATAGCTTTGAGCTATGTTGTGAATGTTAAGCTACTTTTAACTTTTTAAGGTCTGATTTGTCAAACTTTTCACGGGCATAATCCAACGTTACGTTTAGTGCTTTTACATCTTTTTTGGATGGAAACTCAAACATGGCGTCTATCATTATCGCTTCGCAGATGGAACGAAGGCCCCTGGCCCCTAACTTAAATTCCATTGCTTTGTCTACTATAAATTCAAGCACTTCATCTTCAAAATCGAGCTTTACACCTTCGTACTCAAACAATTTTTTGTATTGTTTAAGCAACGAGTTTTTAGGCTCGGTTAAAATGTTGTGCAGTGCCTCACGGTCTAACGGGTTAAGGTAAGTTAACACCGGTAAACGACCGATCAACTCCGGTATCAAACCAAACGATTTCAGATCCTGCGGAGTGATGTACCTGTACAGGTTCTTCATATCCACTTCGCCATCATCGCGTTTTAGTTTGTAACCTACGGTTTGCGTACGCAGCCTGTTGGCTATTTTACGCTCTATACCGTCAAACGCGCCACCGCATATAAACAAGATGTTACTTGTATTAACGGTGATCATTTTTTGGTCCGGGTGTTTACGACCGCCTTGTGGTGGTACGTTCACCATGGTACCTTCGAGTATCTTCAACAATGCCTGCTGTACGCCCTCGCCTGATACATCGCGGGTAATAGAAGCGTTATCGCTTTTGCGCGCTATCTTATCTACCTCATCAATATATACTATACCCCTTTCGGCGGCAGTAACGTCATAATCAGCAGATTGCAGTAAACGGGTAAGGATACTTTCCACATCCTCGCCTACATAACCTGCTTCGGTTAAAACGGTGGCATCGCAAATACAGAATGGCACGTTCAATACCTTAGCCAAAGTTTTTGCCAGTAAAGTTTTACCGGTACCGGTTTCGCCCACCATAATGATGTTTGATTTTTCAATCTCTACCTCATCTTTTTCAATACGCTGATTTAAGCGTTTGTAGTGGTTATATACGGCTACTGATAATATCTTTTTGGCATCATCCTGACCTATAATATACTGATCAAGATGCACCTTAATTTCGTGGGGTTTAAGTATTGAGGGTGCTGCCGGCGATGATTTTACCTTACGCACTTTCAGCTCTTCTGCTAATATCTCGTTAGCCTGGTTAACGCACTTATCACAAATATGCGCATCAAGCCCGGCTATCAGCATCAGAGAATCCTGCTTACCCGCTCCACAAAATGAACACCTGATTTCCTTGCTGTTCTTAGTCATTTGAATACTTTTCGCTAAATTAATTAAAATAATTAATTTTTATATTCCGTTAAAACGGCATTAACTGCCATTTAGTTTTAATTTATTTTATAATTGATTAGCTTTTAGCGTTATTGCCGCGTAAAATCTCATCAACCATACCAAACTCTTTCGCTTCTTCTGCAATCATCCAGTGGTCACGATCCGATGCGTCCCAAACTTTTTCGAACGGTGCACCGCTATGATCGGCAATGATCTGGTACAGTTCTTTTTTCAGTTTGGTGATCTCGTGGTAAGTGATCTCGATATCAGATTGCTGACCTTGCGCACCGCCTGATGGCTGGTGAATCATCACCCTTGAATGTGGCAACGCGGCTCTTTTACCTGCTGTACCGGCACACAATAATACCGCGGCCATTGAGGCTGCCATACCTGTACAAATGGTTGCAACATCATTAGAGATGAACTGCATGGTATCATAAATACCTAAACCTGCGTAAACCGAACCACCCGGAGAGTTGATATAGATCTGGATATCGCGTTTAGCATCGGCCGATTGCAGGAACAGTAATTGCGCCTGTATAATGTTGGCATTGCTATCGTAAATAGCATCACCTAAAAAGATGATACGATCCATCATTAAACGCGAGAACACGTCCATTTGCGCTACGTTAAGCTGGCGCTCCTCGATGATGTACGGGGTCATTGACATTGGCAGGGAAGCCCTGTCAACACTTGAAATAAATTTATCTACATGCAGGCTGTTAATGCGGTGGTGTTTTACAGCGTATTTCCTGAATTCGTTTCTATCGATATTGCTCATGTTATGTTATAATATGTAAAGAATTAACCGGTTTACCCGGCGTTAAATATATACTTTTAGTAAATACTATTATTATGTTATAGTTTGTAAAAAGTAAAATATTTGGTGCGATATCCTTACCCGCAAAAAACCCAAGCTTGTATACATCAAAAGCAACCCGTTAAAGTTGCTTTTGATGAAAGTATGATATGTAAGTTTTACTTACTGAGCTACCAGGGCCGAAAAATCAGCGTAAGAAATTTCTTTCTTATCTAAAGTAACAATGCTTTTAATGTAATCAAATACCTTTAAGCCTTTTACCTCTTCAAATATCCTGTTAGCGTTCTCTTTGTTTTGTAAAAACTGTACAGTGTACTGGCCTAATTGCTCCTCTGTTAAAGGCTGAGGGCTGTACATTCTGAATTGCGCGTCTAAACGTTGTTTAGCTAAAGCGAAAACCTCGTCGTATTTCAGTTCGATGTTGTTCTCTTTTACAATTTTGTTACCAATTAAGGTCCATTTCAGGTTTTTTGAAAACTCTGCATAACCTTCGGTAAGCTCTTCGTCGCTAAGTTTTTCGTTGGTTGTTTTTAACCAGCGTTTCAAAAACTCATCAGGCAATTCAAAGTTAACTTTGCCGGTAGCAAAGTTGTAAATTTCGTCCTGCAGTTTACGATCAGCATCCTGCGCCATCATGCTTTCCAGCTCTTCGGTAATTTTAGCCCTGAACTCCTCTTCGGTAGTCACGGTACCTTCACCAAATAATTTGTCAAAGAACTCCTGATTAAGATCTCCTTCCTCTAAACGGTTAACATTTTTAACAGTTAAACGGAAGTTCGATTTCAAGTCATCCGCTGCTTCTTCGTCTATCTTTAATAAGCCTGCAATTTTAGCTGCATCGTTACCATAAGCTTTCTGAATATCCAGCTCCACTACATCATCTTTCTTTAAGCCGATCAATGAAGTTTTGATGGCTTCATCTTTTATCAGGTCTAAACGTACTGATGCAGTTTCATTGATGCCTCCCTCAAAAACACTACCATCCGGTGAAAGTTGCTCTAATTGCGAATAAAGCACATCATCATCTGCCGATACGTCAGGATTTGTCATTTTGCCATAGCTACGGCGGATATTTTTGATACGTGATGCCAGTGTTTCGTCATCAACTTTGATCACATATTGAGTTAATACATCTTTTGATGTAAAATCAAGATCGAAAACCGGGGCCAAACCTACTTCATAGTTAAACTCGAAGTTATCGGCAAAATCCCAGTTATATTCTTTGCTGTCGTCAATTTTTGGCAGTGGCTGGCCTAATATATCCAGGTTTTCAGTTTCGATATATTTGTTCAGCGTATCTGATAACAGGTTGTTGATCTCATCAACCAGGATGCTTTTGCCGTACATTTTTTTGATGTGGGCGGCAGGCACCATACCCGGGCGAAATCCAGGAAGTTTAGCCTTCTTGGCTTGATCCTTTATAGCTTTCTCAACCTTTGGCTGGTAATCCTCCGGGTTGATGTTAATTTTTAAAATAGAGTTCAGGCTATCAACTTTTTCCTGTGTAATATTCATCTTTTACCGATTATTTAATTAATCACTAAGGTGCAGCATTTCCGCACCAAATTTGAGGCGCAAAAGTATGAAAAATTTTATTTACTTTTTAGTGTTTGCCGCAATTGTGTTGGCCTGGTACTTTATCACCTGGTTATTAACGGGTTTCAAGGTTTTCAAATACGCGTAAACTGCTTCCAGATCGCTCGTTTTCATACCTCCGTATTTCCACCACGGCATTATGGTCTGGAAGTCGTTTTTACCTACTTTGTATGGCTTGGCGCTGCCATCGGCATACTGCCTGAAACGGCTTACAAATTGCTCTTTTGTCCAGTTGCCTATACCTGTCGCCTTATCGGGCGTTATATTGGCCGAACTTAACTTACCACCCGGCAGGCTGAATACTTTGCCACCGGCAAATTCTAAACCGGGCAGCAGTTTGCCCTTATCATCCTGGCTGTGGCAATCAATACACGAGGCGCTTTGCACCAGGTATTGTCCGTATTTTAAGGTATCGCTTTCGGCAGGGCGTTTACCCAGGGTGGCTTTTTGCGGCATGGTATTCACTATCAGGTTCAGCGGAAAATCGAGCTGATGCGCCGGGTAGTTTTTGCCGTAAGGTTTAAGCGTGCGGATGTAGGCAATAATGTCATACACATCTTCCCTATCCATTTTTGAGTAAGCCTGCCACGGCATTATCGGGAATATGGCCGTGCCCCTTTTGGTAACGCCGGTTGTTATAGCGCGAAAAAGCTCGCCATCCGTCCAGTCCTTTAAATTTACGGGGGTTATATTGGGCACGTAAATGGCACCCGGTAAACCTATCCTGCTGTCAAACAGTTCGCCACCGCCGCCTAATACATTACTGTCAATCGGGCCGGCAAAGGTTGTCCAGTCGCGGCTGGAGTGGCAGTCGATACATACGGCTACGTGGTTGGCAAGGTATTTACCGTTGGCTATGCGCTGCGGGGTGAGTTGTACTTTGATCTCTTCGGGCTCGCCTACGTTGGGCAACGCTATTTTGATGTATGATACAGCCGATATTACGACTACAACTAATACTACAAGGATATAAGCTATCCACTTCTTTACTTTTTTCATTGTGGGTTTGGTTTGTTATTGTTGTGATTGTTAGGTACAATACGCACCAAACCCATGAGTCGTTACAGCGTTAGTCAACTTTTTTTAAGGTAGACGAACCCGACTCATCATTTTTAATGGTAGCGGGGTTGCCCCTGTATTCGGTATTGGCGGCTCCGCTGGTTTTAAGCATCAGCGTACGCAGCACATTGATCTTATTATCGCTGGCACCTGATGTTTCAATGGTATAACTGCCCACTACAAAATCAAAGGCATCCAGCTTGCCTGTACCGCTAAAGTTTACGGTATGCGAGGTAGCCTGCCCTGTAAATTTCAAGGTAGTAACACCACTGCCTTCGGTATGTACATCGGCAGCGTTTAAGTCCATCTCAACAGTGCCCGCCCCTGCCAGGCTAATCTCCAGGTCTTTGGTATTCAGTTTACCGTCGGTAATTATTTTAACCGCGCCGGCTGTGCGTATGGCTTCGAGGTTACGCACACCTATCACCAGTTCAAAATCACCTTCGGTGCAAATACTTTTCTTGGTATCAATTTTAAGGGTGCCGCCATCAATATTGGTTTTAATGTATGGCAGCAGGTTATCATCGGCAGTAATGGCTACGGTTAAAGAGCTATCCTGCTTCAGCGTAACTTTGTAACCTCCGGATATATCTATCTTCTTAAAATCTTTCATGGTGCGCACTTCGGTGTGCATACTGCCCGATCCTTTTTCGCAATTAACGTTGCATGAGGTTAACGCGCCTGCCGCAATTGCAGCTGCAATAATGATTGAAGTGAGGTATCTGTTTTTCATAGTTAATTATGTATTTGTTTTTTTGACGATGATTATTGACTTGAAGTTACACTAATTTGCACAAAAAAAGCCATCATTTCCAATTGACGGCTTTCTTGTTGATATATGATAGACCTTGGTAAAGGTGATTGCGTGGATTAAAGAGCGGCTAACTCGTTGGTGATTACTTTAGTTACCGGGCTGTTTGATTTTTGGATCTTAGCAGGTGAAGCAGCTACCAGTTTAGCGTAGTTAACACTTGTTGCCTGGCCGTAGTTTAAAGCATACTCGTTTACGTTACCGCTTAAATCGGCCTTAGCTTTATCGGCTACTGTTACGTTAGCGCTGATGGTGTTGATGGCCAGGTTTGCAGAAGCTGTGTTGTGCAAGTCAACATCTAAAGCGATAGCAGAAAGTTTACCGAATGATTTTACGCTTGCGTTATCATAAGCTGAAATGGCGCGCAGATCGCTGGCTTTAACCCATACTACCAATTTTTCTTTAGTGTATGATGTGATGCGCAATACGCCTTTGCTGTTTTGTACCAAAGCGTTTTCGGCATAGTAGCGGTTGTATACTTTTACCTGATCTTCGGTACCGTCTGATACGAATAGCTCAACGTTTCCGCGTACTTCTATTTTGTTGATGTTCCTTACATCTGCTAACACTGTAGCGTTGGTGTCTTTATCGTTTGCTTTAGTTGAATTTACTGTTCCTAATACTAATGAACAAACTGTGGCGATGGTTAATATTGTAGTTTTCATGATCGTAATATTTTGATAATTAATTTTTTATGTTATTTATGTTTTTAAATACACCAATAAGACGATACCAATTTTAAAACGTTACAGCAAATTCGGCTTATTAGGTGTATAGCCTGTACACCTCGGTAAACGGGGTAATTTTGGCGGTGAAAATTGAGTTGCAAATTCGGGGTTTGAGGTTTCAGGTTCCGGGGGGCGGGGTTCCGGGATCGGGGTTTTAGATTACTATAGCTTTGACAACTTTTTAAAAGTTGTCAAAGCTGGGATACGGAGTTATACCGTTAATACTGACGTAAAATTAAATCGACGAGATTGCTTCATTCTTCGCAATGACAAAACCGGAAATAAAAGTGCTTATAAATGGGTCATCCTGAGCTTGTCGAAGGATTGTGCGCAGAGGCCGTCACCCACGCACCCTTCGATAAGCTCACAACCTACAACTCGGTTACAGATATTTCCTTCCTCAACATAACAATTTAGAGAGCTTACACACAACTTTCAACTCACAACCTACAACTCGTTTCTACCCATGACAGTGCAGAAAGCCTACACACAACTTTCAATACACAACCTACAACTCATATATAATACCGCTCACCATCGGCTTTGATACTGCCGGCATCCAGCAGGAGGCGGAGCGCTTCTATCTTTTGTTTGTCGTTGCCTTTGTTGATCGATTTTATGAGGGCGGTGATGGTTGAGGGTTCGTTGCTTAGCTGTTCCAATATCTGGTTTCTGATGATATCTAAAATATCTTCGGCGTTTTGCTGGCGGCGTTCTTCGAGGCATACATCGCATACGCCGCATTTGCGGGTGTTCTCTTCATCAAAATACGACAACAGCATTTGGCTGCGGCATTTCTTATGGATGGCATAAGCCAGCACGGCTTCTATTTTTTGGCGGTAAATGGCTTTACGCTCTTCAATATAGGCTTTGTTGATGAACAGTTCATCGGCGGTAAGGCGTGGTTGCAGGTAGGTAACCTGCGGCTGATCGGTTTGTTGCAGGTAGCTGATGATCTTGTAATCGTGCAGCTGGCGCATACCTTCTATTACCTGCTGTACACTCATGCCGGTACGTTTGGCCAGTTCGAACTCCTTTATATGTACGTAATCTTCAAACGAACCACCGTACGAGCGCAGCAGCGTTTTAACAAAGGCATCCCAGCCCGAATTGGCTATCTGGAAGTTATACAAGCGTTCGCTGGATATAATAAACCGAAACCGAGACGGCAGGAAAACGCTCTCGTTGAATGAAAGGTATTCGTCCTGTTCTAAAAACTTCAGGGAGTTCAGCGTTTTAAAGATATCGAGCTTAAAGCGGGCGCAAAAAGCGGTAATGTCAAAATCGAAACTCAACCCGGCACCGGCGCCGTAGGCCAGCTGGTATTGGTTGGCAAGGTAATGGTATACCTGCTTTATTTCATCTACCGATGGAAAACTGTTTTGGTACTTGCGCTCCTGCTTTTGCTTATCATACGGACTATACAGCAACACGCCATAGGCCTTTTGCTCGTCGCGCCCGGCACGCCCGGCCTCCTGGTAATAGGCTTCTAAACTTTCGGGCATATCCTTATGGATGACGAAACGTACATCAGGCTTATCAATTCCCATCCCGAAGGCATTGGTGGCTACAATAACCTGAACCTGGTTTTGCATCCACAATTGTTGCCTGCGCGAGCGCTCATCCATACTTAAACCGGCATGGTAGTTTTCGGCGGCTATGCCGTTGTCATTGTAAAACTTGGCCAGTTCGGCCGTTTCTTTGCGGCTGCGTACATATATAATACCGCTGCCTTTTACTCCGTTGGCTATATCGAGTAGCTTACGCAGCTTATCTTCGGTATATTGTACTACATAGCTCAGGTTTTTACGCTCAAAACTTTTCTGAAAAACTTTGGCATCCTTAGCGAATAATAGCTTTTGCTGAATGTCTTCCTTTACATCGCCGGTTGCGGTTGCAGTAAGGGCAAGTACAGGTACTTCGGGGTGTATCTCGCGCAGATCGGCCACGTGCAGGTATGGCGGCCGAAAATCGTATCCCCATTGCGATATACAGTGCGCCTCATCAATAGCAATCAGGTTCACCTTCATATAACGTACCCGCTCGCGCACCAGTTCTGATAATAATCTTTCGGGCGAGAGGTATAAAAATTTTACCGGGCCGTAAATGCAATTATCAAGCGCTATATCTATCTCCCGCTTACCCATGCCTGATACTATGGCAACGGCTTCAATACCTTTTGCTTTCAGGTTCTCCACCTGGTCTTTCATCAGGGCTATCAGCGGCGACACTACAATACAGATCCCTTCCATTGCCATGGCCGGCACCTGGAAACAAATGGACTTACCACCACCCGTTGGCAGCAGCGCGAGGGTATCATGGCCATCAAATACCGAATTGATTATTTCCTCCTGCAAAGGGCGAAATGTGTCGTGTTTCCAGTATTGTTGTAGTATTCGGTGGATAGTCATTTAAATATGGCAATCTCAAAACTATTAAAATGGTTCAATATAATTAAATTCGCACCCATAAAACGTCTTACGTCATGCAGAAAGTTTACCTGATTATTATAAGTACGCTGTTATCGGCTAATATTTATGCCCAAAAATGGAATATTGAGAACACCGGCGGACAGCCAAAAAAGGTATCCATTACTACCGATGAAGGCACCTGGATGAATTTAGATGTAAGTCCGGATGGGCAAACCATTGTTTTCGACCTCTTGGGTGATATTTACAGCATGCCGGTTAAAGGCGGCCGTGCTACTATTTTAGCCAGCGGCCGTGCTTGGGAAGTACAGCCACGCTTTAGCCCCGATGGTAAGCAGATCAGCTACACCAGCGATAAAGAGGGCGGCGACAACATCTGGATAATGAACAGCGATGGTAATAACAAACATTCTATTACTAAAGAAAACTTTCGCTTATTAAATAATGCCGCATGGGCACCCGATGGGCAGTACCTGGTAGCGCGCAAACACTTTACCGGCTCACGCTCGTTAGGTGCAGGCGAAATGTGGATGTATTACAAAACCGGCGGCGATGGTATTCAGCTAACCAGCCGTAAAAATGATCAGCAGGATGCAGGCGAACCAACCGTATCGCCCGATGGTAAATTTGTTTACTGGAGCGAGGATGTTACGCCCGGCCCGTATTTTCAATATAATAAAGACCCTAACGCAGGCATATACAACATAAAACGCATTAACCGCACAACCGGCGAAATTGAAACCGTTACGGGTGGTACCGGCGGCGCATGCCGTCCGCAATTATCGCCCGATGGCAAGCTGATGGCCTTTGTAAAGAGGGTACGCTTAAAATCGGTACTATACATCCACAACTTAGAAACCCGCGAAGAGTGGCCGGTGTATGACGACCTGTCGCACGATCAGCAGGAAACTTGGGCCATTTTTGGCGTATACCCTAACTTCGGCTGGACTCCTGATAGCAAGAACATCATCTTTTACGCTAAAGGAAAGATCTGGAATTTGGATATCATCTCGTTAAACGCGGCGCAAATTCCGTTCGAGGTTACTTCGCAGCAAACCCTGTCAGACGCGCTGCACTTTCCGCAAAAGGTTTTCCAGGATGAGTTTTCGGCCAAGATGATCAGGCAACTGACTACCTCTCCCGATGGCAAACGTGTAGCTTTTAACGCTGCCGGATACATCTACGTAAAAGACCTGCCCAATGGCAAACCCGAGCGTATTACCACTACTACCGATTTGGAATATGATCCTGATTTTAGTCCGGATGGAAAATCACTCGTTTACGTAAACTGGACCGATGAATTAAAAGGCGCGATCAACAAAATAGACCTCGCTACCAAAGTAGTTACCCGTATCACCATTGAAAAAGGCTTTTACTACACCCCTAAATTTAACAACCGCGGCGATGCTATCGTGTTCCGCAAGGGAGAAGGTAATGATATGCTGGGCTTTGCTTACAGTCGTAAACCGGGCATTTACACCATATCGGCCAATGGCGGCACACCTACATTTATTATTGGTTATGGTATCCGTCCGCAATTTGCCGAAGATGATAGCAAGCTTTATTTCCAAACCGACGAGGGCGGCAAAAAGGCATTTAAGATAATGGATTTGAGCGGCGCGCACGAGCGTACGCTATACACATCAACTTATGCCACGCAGTTTGCCCCAAGCCCTAACGGCAAGTGGATGGCGTTTACCGAACTGTACAATTGCTATATTACACCGATGGTAAGCGCAGGTAATCCGCAGGACCTATCGGCAGGCAACAAGGCTTTACCGCTTGTAAAACTTACCCGCGATGCAGGCACTTACCTGCACTGGAGCAAAGACAGCCAAAACCTGATGTGGACACTTGGCCCTAAGTACTATGCCCGCGCGTTAAACGCGGCCTTCCCGTACGCGGATGGATCGCCTGATAAAACACCGGTGTTAGATACCACCGCTACCGCAGATATTGGTCTGCGCCTGAAAACAGATCTGCCGGAAGGCAAAATAGCCTTTACCAACGTGCGTATCATTACCATGAAGGGCGAGGAAGTGATTGACAAAGGCAGTATAGTGATCAGCCAAAACAAAATCACCGCTATAGGTAAAGATATACAGATACCTGACGACGCTAAGGTTTACGACCTTGCAGGCAAAACCATTATGCCGGGTATTGTGGATGTGCACGCGCATTTACATGCCAGTCCGGATGGTATTTCGCCGCAGCAGGATTGGAACTACTACGTTAACCTGGCTTATGGTGTAACTACCGCGCACGATCCGTCGAGCAATACCGAAATGGTGTTCAGCCAGTCGGAAATGCTGAAATCGGGTGCGATGGTTGGCCCGAGGGTATATTCAACCGGTACTATATTATATGGTGCCGATGGCGATTTTAAAGCAGTAATTAACAGTATTGACGATGCCCGCTCAAGCTTACGCAGACTGAAAGCCGTTGGCGCATTCTCTGTTAAAAGCTACAACCAGCCGCGCCGCGAGCAACGCCAGCAAATTATTGAAGCTGCCCGCGAACTGCAAATGGAAGTGGTACCTGAAGGCGGCTCTACCTATTTCAATAACATGAATATGATACTCGATGGCCATACCGGCATTGAACACAACATCCCGGTTTGGCCGGTTTATAAGGATGTGAAAGGCTTATGGAACGCCAGTCGCACGGGCTACACCCCTACGCTTATTGTTAGCTACGGCACACAATTCGGCGAAAATTACTGGTACGATCGTAGCGAGGTTTGGAAAAACGACCACTTGCTGAGCTTCACCCCTACATCGATCATTGATGCCCGCTCACGCCGTCGCACCACTGCCGAGTATGGCGATTACGGCCACATTGATGTATCGAAATATGTAAAATACATTGCCGATGGCGGCACTAAGGTGAACCTGGGTTCGCACGGCCAGATACAAGGACTGGGCGCGCATTGGGAGCTTTGGATGCTGGCACAGGGCGGTATGTCGCCATTGCAAGCTATACGTTGCGCTACCATTAATGGTGCCAACTATTTAGGTATGGATAAAGAGATAGGCTCGCTGGAAGTAGGCAAACTTGCCGACCTGATCGTACTGAATGAAAATCCGCTGGATGATATTCGCAACAGCGAGAACATAAAATACGTGATGGTGAACGGCCGCATGTACGATGCCGAATCAATGAACGAAACCGGCAACCGCGAAAAGCCGCGCCTGCGTTTCTGGTGGCAAATGAACCGCGGCGGTAACATGATCAACCTCCCGCTAAATAATACTGAAACTTACCTGTATGGTACACAGGATTGTGATTAACCGGGTATTTAAATCCTCGCTGAAAAGCGGGGATTTTTTGTTTTAATATGCTGTTTTTGTAAACTGGGGTGAGAAGCAATCATTACTTAGGTTGTGCTTGTGCTGTTATCAACATCAGCCTGCTCTTGGGCGCAGTGCCCCATTACTTTTGAGGGCAAAAGTAACAAAACCCTTGTCCAGCAAAAGGCTTCTTTGCCGCACAAGGCCATTGCCCTGCAAACCGAACAGAACTTGGGGCTGGAACTTTTGCCCCGACGCTCTTGTTCCCACCCTCATGCAACAAGCTCCTATGCCCGCCATTGCGCTCATGGCCTCCACAGTTCTGCCCGCTTTCGCCCGAAGCTGTTTGCTGACGGTAGAAGAGGCCTCACCTAAATCTTCTCCAAGGGAGAGGACTTTAAAAGCAGCTCTCCCACTGTCGCGAGTTTAGCATAGCGTAACTCGTGACACAGCATGGCGTAAGCTTTCAGCTTACATCATGCTGTATTGATTGAAATAGTGCGACCGGAGGCCGCGTAATAGTTGCCACTTGGCCGGAGCCAAGCGGCTGTGGAGTGGGTGATAGACCAACGTAATGCAAAAGCACAAACGTAAATAACCCACATAAATGCGGCATCGTAAGGAACGGATAGCACAGCCCCTGCTTAAGCACAAACTTTAATAGCTCCTTGCGCAGCCGCGACTTTTTTCTTTGGTGACTTTCTTTTTTGAGAGAAAAAAGAAAGTTACATCCACTAACGTTCAATAAAGCTCAAACATTCCTAATGAAAAACTAACCACACATAGATGATTCGTACCTCAGGATGATAGTGGAGGAAGTGACGAACTAACGCCCGCCAAGCCATTCATAAAAAGCAGGAAAAGCACTGCGCCATTGCCGCTCATTATGCTTTGCACCTTTTATTATCAGTGTAGGGGCATTCTTTATGTCGATGCCTTTGCTTCGTGCAAGGTCAGCCATTTTTTGCATGTCGGTGGTCATTAAGGCACTTTCGGCATCGCCGCATTCAAAGTAGAAACGGGATTTTTTATTGAGGTTTTTATCGGCATAAGTAAATATATCGGGCGCTATCCAGAACGCGGGAGAGAATATGCCCGCGTTGCCAAATACATCGGGATATTTTAAGACGGCATACATTGATATCAGTCCGCCCATGGAACTGCCTGCTACCGTAGTATATTTAGCTGCTTTTTGGGTGCGGTAGGCGCTGTCAACATAAGGCTTGAGGGTTTTGGCCAGGAAATCTACATAATCATCTCCCCTGCCTTTGCCACCGTATTTAGAATCGTAGGGGTCATATTCCGAAATACGCTGACCACCGCCGTTATCAATCCCCACTATAATACATTGCTTTTTGGCAGGCAGACTATCCAGCGCTTCGTCGACACCCCATTCGCCATAACCGGAAACGTATTCGTCAAACAGGTTTTGCCCATCGTGCATATAGATCACCGGGTATCTTTTGCGCGATGTTTTATAATCTGCCGGCAGATAGATCCAGATTCGGCGCTGCCTGCCTAATTGCGGTATGTTAAACTTTTGGGCCATTAGCTGCACATTGGCACTCGCCGTATGTTTCTTTTCGGCTGCTTTAAAATTATCCTGCCACGCTATTATATCCAGTACAATGGTGGTATCGCGGTTTATTTGATAGGTGTGATTGCCAACGGGTTTACCATCGGCATCGCATTCGGCGGTTTCCCAGCTGCCCTTGGTTACTTTTAAACTGATAGAGCCCGTATTGAATTCTTTAACCAGACTGTATCCTCCTGATGCATCGGCAACAAATTGCCAGCTTTTATCGGCCGGGATCCAGTTGTTAAAATCGCCTGCTAAAAACAAGTTTGCCCCTTTTGGAACCGGTAGCTTGCCCATTTTAAAAGTAACTTTTACCTGGGCCAACAGGCAAACCGGTAATAATGCGGCAAACAATATCAATAACACACACTTTCTCATCCATCTAAAGTACTAAAAAAACAAAAGCCGGATGCTTTTGACATCCGGCTTTTAATATGGTTGATATTTGAATTATCGTTTCTCTATTTCAACAAAATCCCTGTTGGTAGCACCTACGTAAATTTGGCGCGGGCGACCGATAGGCTCTTTATTTTCTTTCATTTCTTTCCACTGTGCAATCCATCCCGGTAAGCGGCCTAAAGCGAATAGTACAGTAAACATATCGGTAGGGAAACCTAATGCCCTGTAGATGATGCCCGAGTAAAAATCAACGTTAGGATACAGCTTACGTTCAACAAAGTAAGGATCTTTAAGGGCTACTTCTTCCAGCTTTTTAGCTATTTCAAGCACCTCATCATCAATACCTAATTTCTCTAAAATTTCGTCGCAGGCTTTTTTAATGATCTTGGCACGTGGATCGAAATTTTTGTATACCCTGTGGCCAAAGCCCATCAGGCGGAAAGGATCGTTCTTATCTTTTGCTTTAGCGATCCATTTATCGGTATCGCCGCCATCTTCCTGTATTTTCTCCAGCATTTCAATTACCGCCTGGTTAGCGCCGCCATGCAGCGGGCCCCAAAGTGCCGATATACCTGCCGATACCGAAGCGTAAATATTAGACTCCGAAGAACCTACGATACGTACGGTTGAAGTTGAACAGTTTTGCTCATGATCTGCATGCAGTATCAGCAATTTGTTCATGGCACTTACAATAACCGGGTCTATCTCCACCTCTTCTGTGCGTTGACCGAAGGTCATATGCAGGAAGTTGCTTATGTAGTCGTATTTATTTTTAGGGTAGATATATGGATGGCCTAATGATTTCTTGTAGATCCATGAAACCACGGTAGACATTTTAGCAAGTGTTTTAACGATGCTCAGGTTTAACTCTTCTGCTGTTTGATTTTGCTTTAATGAATCAGGGTAGAAAGCTGATAAAGCGCAAACCAATGATGAAAGCTGCCCCATAGGGTGCGACCGCTGCGGGAAGCCGTCGAAGATCTTCTTCATATCCTCGTGTACAAGGGTATGACGGCTCAACTCGTACTGAAAACCTTTTAACTGATCGGCAGTTGGCAGTTCACCATAGATCAGCAAATAAGCAACCTCAATAAATGATGATTTTTCGGCCAGCTCTTCTATCGAGTAACCACGATATTTAAGTATACCTTGTTCACCATCTAAAAAAGTAATAGCGCTTTTGGTAGCGCCTGTATTTTTATAGCCTATATCCAGCGTAACATAACCGGTTTGGTCGCGCAGTTTAGAAATATCAATGGCCTTCTCACCTTCCGTACCTTCAATAACAGGAAGGTCGAATGTTTTATCCCCAATTTTTAGTTGTGCAGTTTCAGACATAGAAAATGTTCGTATAAGCAACAAATGTAAATAAATCTGTGTATTATTAATCTTCAATATACTTTAGTATTGTAAAAATTATAATAACTTAACATAAAAAATTAACTGATAGCAGCAATTTTTTAGCCAATCATAATTCCGCATATCGTATGGGCATGTCATTTAATGGCAAATTGGTTTCGTTAATACATAATGATAACAGCATTTACCGGCTGTTATTGTTGGTGCTGGCCATACTTAGCCCCGCGCTATACCTGCTTGATGATGGTACCCTGCAAGATCATCTTTGGCTGCGCCTTGTTTGCAGCGGCATTTGCATCGTTACTTTTGGCGCGTCGTTTTTGCAACGCAGATATTATAAAATATGCCTGTACATTACGCTAACCAGCTTTATAATAATTAACAGCGGTATACTGCTTTACGAAAACCAATTCGCACGGGTTTATATTTTCAGCGCCATGGTAGTGTTTGTAGCGCTTACGCTTTTATGTACCCAACGCCGCGAATTTTTAGGTATATCGTTCATTAATACCGCCGCGCTAACTTATGTTTATCTGGAATTGCCTGTACCGGGTGTAGCACTATCATCAATAATTATATTGATCGCGGGTTTTATTGCCATTGCCTATATCGCCTTTTTAATACGCATGGTTTATCGCTTTAAGCTCAAAAAAGCGCTGGGCAACCTTACACAGGTCAACCATACCCTCATAAGCAACGAACAAAAGCTACGCGACAGCCGCAATCAACTGCATGCCCTCATCAACTCCATTAACGATATTGTTTTTGAACTGGATGAAAATAAAAACTGCCTCAATGTTTGGTATAACGAGCTGCTGCCCCTCCATTTCGATCCGAAGATCTTTATAGATAATAAATTAAGCGACATCATCGGCGCGGAAAAGGCAGATCCGTTTGTGATAGCTACCGACTATGTGCTTAAACATAAAAAGCCAACTTCTTTCGAGTTCGATTCTGTATTTGGGGCCGATAAATGGTATGTAGCCCGTATAGCGCCTATTTACACCCGTAACGGGTATTACACTTCGCGCATTTCTATATCTATAGCCGATATAACCGGGCAAAAGAAATACGAACAAGCCCTTAAAGAGAATGAAAACCTGCTGACCGAAGCGCAGGCCATTGCCAAACTGGGCAATTGGTGGTACGATGATGATACGAAGAGCAATTATTGGTCTGACAACCTCTTCGCGGTGCTGGAAATTGATAATGTACCGCCCGACATGGATAAGTTTACTTATTACATGACACTGGTGCATCCCGACGATCATGATATTACCTATAATTTCCTGATGGACATTGCGACCGTAGCTACCAACACGCTCGAACATAAGTTCATCACCCCCAGGGGTAATTTAAAATACCTCAAAATATTGCGTGGCGAACTGATATTTAAAGAAGATGGCAGCCTGAAAAGGGTATTTGGCGTAATACAGGATATCACGGAGATAAAGCTATCTGAACGAACGGCAAAAATAAGCCAAAGTGAATTGATTGATGCCCAAACAATTGCCAAAATAGGTAACTGGAGATGGGATGTAAGTGAGGAAGCCCTGTCATGGTCTGACGAGATCAGCCATATTTTTGAGGTTAAAACCGGGAGCTATTTACAAAAAGGCTTTGGTCGCTTACTATTAAAATACATTTACCCCGATGATAAGTATATCATAAAGCTGCTTACCAAAAGCCCGGCACGCATTGCCAATACGTCACACGAGTTCAGGATAATTACCGCCGGTGGCAATATCAAGTACGTGAGTCTTATTATAGGTAAATTAATTACACGCGATGGTAATCTGCGCAAAATTATAGGCACCCTGCAAGATATCACCAAACGTAAAACAGCCGAAATAGAATACAAGATCAGCGAGAACAAATACCGCCTTGTACTGGAAACTGTAAAACTTGCAGCCGTTAGCCTCGACCCTACCGGGCACATCATTTTTTGTAATAAACACCTGGCCGATATGCTGGGTTACGAGCAAAAAGAAATTACGGGCATGAACTGGATGGAAAACTTTATCCCCGAGGAGGTGCGCCCTTTATTGCGTGAATCGTTCACTACACGTTCAATCGAAACCCATTTTGTTAACCCTGTTTTGTGCCGCAACGGCGAAGAACGCATCATTAGTTGGCAAAACACGGTTACTTTTGATGATAACGGCGATGTTAAAGAAACCACCAGTCTTGGCGAAGATATTACCGACCAGGAAATGGCTACCCGCGAACTTATTTCAGCAAAGGAGCACGCCGAGCGCGCGTCGCAGTTTAAATCGGATTTCTTATCCACCATGAGCCATGAGATCCGTACGCCGATGAACGCGGTGATAGGTGCTACTAACCTATTACTTACTGAAGACCCGAAACCGGAACAATTGGAATACCTCAACACACTTAAATTTTCGGGCGAAAACCTGCTGGCTATTATTAACGATATACTGGATTACAATAAGATAGAGGCCGGTAAATTTGAACTGCATAAAGCCCCCTTCGATATTCATCAACTGGCACAAAAAATATGGCAGTCATTTAATTTAAAAGCCAGCGAAAAACACCTGCAACTCGATCTGATCACCGACACTACCATACCGGATACCCTTAAAGGCGATCAGCCACGTTTAAGCCAAATTTTGAACAACCTGATCAGCAATGCTATTAAGTTTACGCCGCAGGGCCGGGTGATCATCCGAATGGATAAGGAAGAGGCTACCGACCATACTGTAACCATTAAATTTTCGGTAACGGATACGGGTATCGGCATATCACCCGATTATTTGAGCCGGGTTTTTGATCCGTTTACACAGGAAACCCACCTGAGCAATTACTACGGCGGCACGGGACTTGGGCTGGCTATCACCAAAAGGTTGATAGAATTGCATGGCAGCAGTATAGAAGTAAACAGTCAGCAAGGGGTTGGTACGCACTTCAGCTTTGTTATCACTTTTGAAATATCGCAAAAAGGGCAGCAGATAACCAGCCACGAACCGGGCAATGCCTCCATTACCGATTTAACCGGCAAGCATATTTTAGTAGTGGATGATAATAAAATGAACCTGCTGGTGGCCTCAAAGTTTTTAAAACGCTGGCATGCCAGTGTTGACGAGGCCTTGAACGGACAAATTGCAGTTGATATGGCACTGGCGAAGAATTACGACCTGATCATCATGGACCTGCAAATGCCGGTAATGGACGGGTTCGAGGCCACACAGATCATCAAAAAAACACATCCGAACGTGCCTGTTATAGCACTCACTGCCGATGCCATGCCCGACACGCACAACAAAGCTTTTTACGCCGGCATGAGCGATTACCTCACCAAACCGTTTTTAGCCGAAGCATTATTTGAGAAAGTAGCCAAACATTTGCTACACCAAAAAGGTGTTGAAAAGCCCGCTGAATAAGCAGGTATTATTTCAGTTCTTCTTTAACCTCACCGCATTCCAGCATGTCGCTGCCGTAATACGGGTTTTTGATCTCTTTAATTTCAGATAACCAGTAACCGCCCTTACCCTCGTTTGCCATTGGGCAAAATGTTACGTAAGCAGTTTCTTTACCTGCTTTATTACCTTTTACAAGAGTGATCACATCTTTACTCAATGTTAAAAACGATATACGCTGACTAACGATATCATCAGTAGCGCCGATCTTTTTGGCGAAGGTAGCGGCCTCGTCGCAGCCTTTTACAGCGCTTAGGGCATTCTCCAGTTGGGCGGCTGATTTTTTTGCAGCCTTGGCATCTGTTTTAACCAGGTCATTTTTGAGGGCGATGTATGAAGTATATACTTTATCTACATTGCCGCTATCAGGTACTTCAGCCGCAACTTTAGCTGTTGTATTAGCCGTTGCTGATGTAGCTGAATCTGCTGTTTTTTGAGATGATGATGTTTGATTGCAGGCTGAACCTGATAATGCAAAAACAAACGCGGCGGCAATGCTAAGAGCTTTCATAATGTGTTGTTAGTTTGAACGTATAGCCTCTACCGGGTTAAGGCGCGAGGCGGAATAAGCCGGTACAATACCCGATATAATACCAATAATTACCGATGTAGATAAACCAAATATGATGTTACCCATATCAAGCACCACCTGTATATCGGCAATGGCCTTTACCGCGAATGTACCCAGGTACACAAATAGCAGCCCTATAAGCCCGCCCATAAGGCAAAGCGCAATGGCTTCTATCAGGAACTGCAATAATATGAAATAGTTTTTTGCCCCCAATGATTTTTGTATACCGATAATATTGGTACGTTCTTTTACTGACACGAACATGATATTGGCGATACCGAATCCGCCTACCAATATCGAAAAACCACCGATAATAAACCCGATAACGTTTACCATATCAAACAATTTATCCAACTGATTTGATATCAGGGTTGATTTGTTAAGCGAAAAGTTATCGTCAACTCCCGGGCGCAGCCTGCGTATAGAACGCATGAGGCCTTGCAGCTCGCTTTCAACTTCCAGTTCGGAGAGGTTGCTTTTACCCCTCACAACGATTTGCTGGTTATAACGGTCGCTTTTAATATCCACCAGGTTACGGGCATAGTTCAGCGGCATCAACACTTGTTTGTCCTTAGATATCCCCAGCATATCTTCGCCTTCTTTAGCGAAAACGCCTATTACAGTTACGTAACGGCCCATCACTTTTATCT
Organism: Mucilaginibacter sp. GW821-FHT07G05; assembly: GCF_059418565.1. Lineage (NCBI taxonomy): Bacteria > Pseudomonadati > Bacteroidota > Sphingobacteriia > Sphingobacteriales > Sphingobacteriaceae > Mucilaginibacter > Mucilaginibacter sp. GW821-FHT07G05. The sequence goes on from NZ_JBWKQC010000005.1 coordinate 513,955, forward strand.
TTTTGCCCACAGCATCGCCGTTAGGAAACAGCGCCGACGCTATATCAAAACCAATATCCACAACCGGGGCACCCGTACGCGATTCCATTGGTGTAAAATAACGCCCGCCATCAAAACTAAAGTTCCAGGTGCGGTTATGATCCTGCGAGGCGGCATCAATAGAAGCCCCTTCTACAGTATTGCTTTTATATTTAATGTTACGATTATCTACGCTGATCTCGAAAGAGATAGCTTCGGCTGTTTCGCTGCGTTTTTGCAACTCTTCAAAATCGCGGTAGTTAGGTACAGGACGCTGGTAAAACTTCCACCAGGGATAGTCGTTACTGAACAGCCATGGCCATTTTTGAATGTATATACTATTATTACCCAGCTTATTAACACTATTTTGCAGGTTACCCCGCAAGGTATCAACCGCCGAAAAAACCGCTATAATGGTAAATATACCAATGGTAACCCCAAGCAGGGATAGCATGGTGCGCAGTTTATTTTGCCTGAGCGCGTCCCAGGCGAACAGGAAGCTTTCGCGGAAGAGTTTTAAAAATATCATAATCGTATTTGGTTTTAGACTACGATACCCTCGTTTGGTTACACATTAACAGTCAATAAATTTATTGCGGATAATATAACACAAAGCTGACTATTATCTGTTATTTATTTGCTAAAATTTTTATACATTTGCGCCCTTGAAAATCCAACAATATTTATAAGATATGAAGTTATCCCAGTTTAAATTCAACTTACCAGAGTCACTTATTGCCCACACGCCTTCTGATACCCGCGATGAGTCGCGCCTGATGGTGCTGCACCGCGATTCGGGGAAAATTGAGCATAAAATATTCAAGGATGTATTGGATTACTTTGATGATAAGGATGTTATGATTCTTAACAACACAAAAGTATTCCCTGCCCGCATGTACGGTAACAAAGAAAAAACCGGTGCTACCATTGAAGTATTTTTGCTTAGAGAGTTAAACAAGGAGCTTCGCTTATGGGATGTATTGGTTGACCCTGCCCGTAAAATACGCGTTGGTAATAAACTATATTTTGGTGATGACGATTTGCTGATTGCCGAGGTGGTAGATAACACTACATCTCGCGGCCGTACTATCCGTTTCCTGTTTGACGGTACCGATGAGGAGTTCCGTCGTAACGTAGAGATCCTGGGCGAAACACCACTTCCTAAATACATTAAACGCAAAGCCACTGCCGATGATAAAGAGCGTTACCAAACCATCTTCGCTAAACACGAAGGCGCGGTAGCAGCCCCAACCGCAGGTTTACACTTTAGCCGCGAGCTGATGAAACGCCTTGAAATAAAAGGTGTTGAGTTTGCCGAGGTTACGCTGCACGTAGGTTTAGGCACTTTCCGCCAGGTTGAGGTGGAAGATTTAACCAAGCACAAGATGGACTCGGAGCAATTCATTATTGAGCAAAAACAAGCGGATATTGTAAACAGGGGTATTGAAAGAAAGAAACGTATTTGCGCTGTAGGTACTACTTCAATGCGTACTATCGAATCTGCAGTATCTGCCAACAAAACATTGAAAGCAGCTAACGACTGGACCAGCAAGTTCATCTTCCCTCCATACGATTTCAGCATTGCCAATTCAATGATCACCAACTTCCACACACCGGAGTCGACATTGTTGATGATGATTTGCGCGTTTGGCGGTTACGAAAATGTAATGAATGCTTACGAAATAGCCATTAAAGAGAAATACCGTTTTTACAGCTACGGCGATGCCATGCTGATCATCTAATTCATTTTTAGATGTGAGATATTAGAATTGAGATGTGAGATTTTTCTTACATCTCTTTTTTTTGCCTCAATTAATCGTCCTTAAATTTTACTTTTATGGCGCTGTAATGTCAGTTCAACAAGCAACAAATTGTCATTGCGAGGTACGAAGCAATCTCGTCGAATACAGAGCAGACCTACATAGCTACGAGATTGCTTCGTACCTCGCAATGACAAGAATAACAGAACCAATCAAGCACTAATTGATCGTCTCATGTCTTCTACCTTACCTGTTCAATCTAAATATAAAGCCATCATAGTAGCAGGTGGTTCGGGCACCCGCATGCAATCGGTAGTACCTAAGCAGTTTTTGCTGCTGAATGGCAGGCCGGTTTTATTTTATACGCTCGAAGCATTTCATAACAGCACTTATCAGCCGGAGATCATCCTCGTTTTACATCCCGACTTCCACAAGTACTGGAATAACCTGTGCCGCGAATATCAATTTGCACTACCCCACCTGCTGGTAAGCGGAGGCGAAACGAGATTTCATTCGGTAAAGAATGGCCTGGATACCATAAACATTGAAGATGCTGTAATAGCCGTGCATGACGCTGTAAGGCCGATTACCGAACAAGTGATTATAGATAATGCTTATACACACGCTGCCCAACATGGCAACGCTGTGGTGGCCGTGAAAAGCAGGGATTCGGTAAGAGTATTAAAAGAGGGCATTTCAGCGGCTTTAAACCGCGATGAGGTGTACCTGATACAAACTCCGCAAACCTTTCAATACAGTCAATTAAAGCAGGCTTACACGCAGCCATACAGCAATCTGTTCACCGATGATGCCAGCGTAGTTGAAAAAGCGGGCTTTAAGATCAGTTTAATTGAAGGCAGCCACAGAAATTTAAAGATCACCTTTCCGGAGGATATCGCGATAGCGGAATTATTGTTAAGCAAAAAGCCACTTGTATAAACTACAAGTGGCTTTATAATAGTATTTAATAAGCTTTACGCTCGTCTGATTACGCCTAATAGTAAAGCTATAATTGCTATAACTAATAATACGTGAATTAATCCTGTCGCGTGTTGGAAAAAGAATCCAAATATCCATCCTATAACCAGGATGACAGCGATAATGTACAGTAAGCCTCTCATATTGCAAATGTTTTTAGTTGATAATGTTTATAGCTAAATAACCAAAATCATTCCAAAAAGTAGTAGCTAATAAAAATATTTAATATTAGCCTGCAATTATCTTTTTACGAATTTAATATTCGTCTTCGTTAAAAAAGAAATCATCCTTTGTAGGATAATCAGGCCATATCTCTTCTATGTTTTCATACGGCTCACCATCATCCTCTAAGGCTTGCAGGTTTTCAATAACCTCAACAGGCGCGCCTGATCTGATAGCGTAATCAATTAATTCATCTTTTGTTGCCGGCCATGGTGCATCTTCAAGGTGCGATGCTAATTCAAGTGTCCAATACATGTTTTTTCTATATATTTAATGTTCGGTAAATTTACTTTTTCGCAAAAGTATAATATTTTCAAATTGAAAATCAATATTTTTTTTACATTTTTAACACCCTCGGTATCCATTGATTTTCAGATACATCTGCATCAAAACCAACTTTACGGGCCAGTGTAAAAAGATAATCGCTTAACCTGTTCAGGTAAATTATCACTTTTTCATCTACCACATCCGCTTCATTCAGGTGTACTACTATACGTTCGGCCCTGCGGCATACGCACCGGGCTACATGGCAATACGATACCGCGATGCTACCGCCGGGCAAAATAAAATGCTTCAGCGCGGGCAGTACTTTATTCATCTCGTCCATCTCGTGCTCCAGTAATTCAATGTCTGATAAATGCAGATCGGGTATCACCATTCTTGATTTTTCAGGATCGGCAGCCAGCGAAGCCCCGATAGTGAACAATCTGTCCTGAATATGCTTCAATATGTCTTTATCATGTACAGCAATATCCTGATCGCGGATTAAGCCAATATAAGAATTTAGTTCGTCAATTGTACCATAACTTTCAATACGCAAATGATGCTTTGGTACCCTTGTGCCGCCAATAAGCGAGGTATAACCTTTATCGCCCGTTTTGGTATAAATTTTCATATCGATGCAATTAAACAAATTTGCAGTTGTTATTATTACAAATGTGAGTAATTAGCTAAATGTTTACATTTATTTGTAGCAATATCGTATGAAATCAATGATCACTTCGGCCAGGCTTACCCTTGCCTCACTATTTATACTCACGCTGCTTAGTTTTAAATGCGGCGGCACCCACGCCGATACGTCTGCTGCCACTGCCCCACCGGCATCCATAGAAAGCATATTGAGCGAAAAGCAGTTTAATACGCTATTCCCCCAGCGCGATAAATTTTACAGCTACGCGGCTTTTATAAAAGCGGCAAAGGAACTTTCGGCATTTAAGATAAAGATCGTTAAACGGGCTTATTCGGCCTTGCAGCTATCACGTATTGATAACAGCACCGGCAAGGCTACCATTATACGTGAAGATAAGGGCTTTAATGAAAGCTGGGCCAAATCAAAACCTGATAGCGTTTATTATATCGACTTCGCTAAGTTCTGTACAGAGAAAGACGCGCTTACTAACAAAAAAGAACTGGCAGCCTTTTTCGCGCATATAGCGCATGAAACCCGCCACGGGCAAAACGGCCAATACAACGACGGCCTGATGCTTAAACATGAAAACGACACCTCGCTGCCCTACATTGCCAATAATGACGAATACCCACCCGCTGTCGGTAAAAAATATTATGGTCGCGGTCCTATGCAGCTAAGCTACAATGGCAATTATGGTTACGCTTCCGACTGTATATTCGGTGATAAAAGGGTTTTGCTAAATAACCCCGACCTGGTAGAAACCGACCCGGTAGTGGCCTTTAAAACCGCCATATACTTTTGGATGACGCCGCAAGCCCCCAAACCATCGGCCCATGCCGCTATGACCGGCTCGTGGCAACCCAGCGATACCGAAAAAGCCAAAGGACGGGTACCCGGCTTCGGCAGCACCATCAATATCATCAACGGCGCCATAGAATGCGGCAAAGGTGAGGATATGTATAACATGAAAGACCGTATTGGTTTTTATCAGCATTTTTTAACCCTATTAGGTACTACAGATGTTAATTGTGCTTGCTCTTGCGGGAAAATGGCGGCTTATTGATTGTATTTTTATAGTACTATCGTCATTGCGAGGAGGAACGACGAAGCAATCTCTACTTAGGCTGAAGCTTGTGCTGTAATTAACGTTGGTCTGCTCTTGGGCGCAGGGCCCCATTACTTTTGAGGGCAAAAGTAACAAAACCCTTGTCCAGCAAAAGGCTTCTCTGCCGCACAAAGCCTTAACCCTGCAAACGTGCAGAACTTAGAGCTGGAACTTTTGCCCCTTCGCTCGTATCCGCCCCACAAATGCAACAAGTTCCTATGCCCGCCTTTACGCTCTTGGCCAATACAGTTCTGCCCGTTTTCGCCCGAAGCTGTTTGCTGACGGTTAGCGTCAATCAAATACCTAACATCCTATAAACAAAAAAGTCCGCAGCTCGCTGCGGACTTTTCATATCTGTTTAAAGAAATTATTTCTTTTTAGGTTGTTGCGTTTGTTGGCGCATCATTTCTTCCATGCGTGCCTGGAAACCCGTTTTCTTCTTTTTAGCTTCTTCGGGTTTCTTTTTGTTTTCCTGGATCTGGGCATGGATCTTTTTATCGTCAACCATGAATTTGATCAGGTATTGCTGTAAAAAGGTTAACATGTTGGCCAGGAAGTAATAGTAGTTCAAACCGGCAGGATAGCTGTTCAGTACACCGAAGAAGATCAGCGGGGTAATGTAACCGATGTATTTCATTTGACCTGTAGCACCCGATATCTGGTTATTGAAATAGGTATAGATCAGTGTTGAAATGGTCATCAGTAAACACATTAAGCTAATGTGTGTCCAACCGATGATAGGCAGCGGCGCGAATGACACCAGTGTATCGTAGGTTGAAAGATCGTGCATCCACAGGAAACTTTCGCCACGCAACTCAAACAAGCTTGGGAAGAAGCGGAAGAACGCGATCACAATAGGCATTTGCAATACCAGCGGCAAACAACCGCCCAAGGGGTTCACACCTGCTTTTTTGTATAGCTTGAGGTATTCCTGTTGTAATAATGTTGGGTTATCCTCTCCTACTTTACCTTTAATCTCGTCCATCTCCGGCTTAAGCACACGCATTTTAGCCATTGACAGGTATGATTTATAAGTAAGCGGCGATAATACCAGCTTAAGCAAAATAGTCAACACCAAAATGATGATACCGTAGTTCCAGTTAAACTGGTTAAGGAAATTAAATACCGGCAATACCGCGAAACGGTTAATGTACTTTAACGGTCCCCAACCCATATCAACCTGATTTTCCAGATCAAAACCCTGATCTTTCAGTGTACTGAAACGATTCGGGCCAAAATAAAACTCCATCGGGAAAGTACCTGCACTACTACGGGCCAACACCAGGTTAGCACTCATTTGCTTTACATCGCGCAGGTTATTAACATCGGTACTTACAGCCATTTTAGCTTTGCTGATACCGTCTTTAACAATCAGCACATTCGAGAAAAAGTGTTGCTTGAAAGAGATCCACTGGATCTTTTTATCGCTTACTTCTTTCTCTTCGTCTTTAGCTACATTCAGGTGGTCAATATCATCATCGGTATTTTTAAAGTACACCGTTGAGTATTGTTGCTCCTGCTTCATGTCTTTTTCCTGCTTGTGCAGGCTGGCGGCCCAGTTAAGGTTAACAGAACTACTGTTAGCGATAACGTTATCCAAACCGGTAGGCTTAATGGTTAAATCGAGCTTGTAACCGGTGCCTTTTAACGAGTAAGTATAATCAATATACTGTGTAGCGCTGTAGCTCAAACGCATGGTAATAGCGCCCGAATCTTTATCAGCCACTATCAAATCGCCACCTGTTGGGGTGAAATACAGATTATTGGTATTGATATTTACGTTTGATATGCTGAAATTCAGGCCGAACTTGTTTTGATCGCCATCAAATAAGATCAAAGGCTTTTTATCAAAGGTTTTAAAGTTTTTCAGTTCAACTGAATATACTTTACCACCCAGGGTTGAAAGTTTTACACGTATGTCTTTATTTTCAACGGTAACAAGCTTTTCGGCTCCTGATGTAGCCGCGCCAAAGGGGCCTTTTATTACGGTTGAGTCAACCGCGGCTACCGCTTTTGTGGTATCAGCCTTAACAGCTGCCGGTGTTTTCGCACCTGCCCTTTTCAGGGAGTCGGCATGCTCTTTTGCCTGTATTTTTTTCATTTCGGCTTCCGAGGGCTTCAGAAGATAAAATCCTCCTACCAAAATGAGCATGATCAGGAATAATCCTGTGAATGTATTTCTATCCATTATTATGTATCGTACAGTAAATTAGTTCTTGCGGGCGTATGCCAGCGAAGCGGCGACAAAGTTAATAAAAAGTGGATGCGGATTAGCAACCGTTGATTTTAATTCGGGGTGAAATTGCGCGCCCACAAAATACGGGTGATTTTTAAGCTCAACTATCTCAACAAGGTTATTTTCAGGGTTAATGCCCGATGGTATCATACCGTGCTCTTCGTATCTTTTCAGGTATTCGTTATTAAACTCGTAACGGTGACGGTGACGCTCGCTGATGTGTGTTTTACCATATATAGCGGCAGCTTTTGAACCGCGTTTTAAATCGCAAGGATAAGCGCCCAAACGCATGGTACCGCCCTTGGCTGTTATCTTTTTCTGCTCTTCCATCATGCCGATAACCGGGTATGGCGTTTCAGAGTTCATTTCGGTACTGTTGGCTTCGGTTAAGCCTAATACGTTACGGCCGTACTCAACTACCGCGCACTGCATACCCAAACATATACCGAAGAAAGGTATATTGTTTTCGCGTACGTAACGGATAGCTTCTATCTTACCTTCAAAACCACGCTCACCAAAACCCGGCGCAACTAATACGCCATGCAACCCTTTAAGGCGCTCAACAGCGTTACCCGGCGTTAATTGTTCTGAGTGAATATATTCAACCTTTACCTTGCACTCGTTTTTAGCGCCTGCATGTATAAAGGCTTCGGTAATTGATTTATAAGCATCGGGTAGTTCAACATATTTACCTACCAAACCAATACGCACTTCAGACGTAGGGTTTTTAAGGCGACCAAGGAAGTCTTTCCAGCTTTCCAGATCAGGATCTGCCTTTAGCGGAAGCTTCAGTTTGGTTAAAACTGTTTTGTCCAGTTGTTCTTTTAACATCAGCAATGGCACATCATATATGGTTGACGCGTCTATTGATTCGACAACCGCATTGATGTTAACGTTACAAAATAACGCGATTTTTTTTCTGATGTCCTGGTTAATGTGGTGTTCGGTACGGCAAACCAGTATATCGGGCTGTATACCATACTCCAGCAACATTTTAACAGAGTGCTGTGTAGGCTTGGTTTTTAACTCGCCGGCAGCGGCAAGGAAAGGGATAAGCGTTAGGTGGATCACCAGTGAATTGCTCGAACCTACCTCCCACCTGAACTGCCTTACGGCCTCTACAAATGGCAGCGATTCGATATCACCTACGGTACCGCCTATCTCGGTGATCACTACATCGTAATTGCCGCTTTCGCCCAGTATGCGGAAATTTCTTTTGATCTCGTCGGTAATGTGTGGTACAACCTGCACAGTTTTACCTAAAAAAGCACCTTCGCGCTCGCGGTTAATTACATTTTGGTAAATACGGCCGGTGGTAACGTTATTGGCCTGTGATGTTGGGGTATTCAAAAAACGCTCGTAATGGCCAAGGTCCAAATCAGTTTCAGCACCATCCTCGGTTACGTAGCATTCGCCATGCTCGTAAGGGTTCAATGTTCCCGGATCTACGTTGATATAAGGGTCGAACTTTTGGATGGTTACACGGTAACCGCGGGCTTGTAAAAGTTTAGCTAACGAAGCAGAAATAATACCTTTTCCCAACGACGAAGTAACGCCGCCCGTAACAAAAATATATTTGGTCATGTTGTTTTTTGAATTTTGACAACAGTTTTAAAGCCGCTGCCAAATGTTTGTGTACGGGATACAAAAGTAGAAATTTATTCAGAGATTTTGGTGCTTGTTAATAAAATAGTGATTTATGCCGAATGCAGCTTAAAATCAAAACAATAGCTACTCGGCGGCGAGGATCCAGCCGGTTAAGGCATCGTTTTTTACGAGGTAATAATTCTTGTAAGCGGCCAGCACCTCAACTTTTTTTCCGGTAGCCAGCAGCGTTTTACGTGGCGCGTTCAAACTGTCGGGCGCATCATACAAAGCGCGCTCATTTTTAAGGGTAATATTGCGGATGGTGGTAATTTTAGCAACATTATCATTAGCGATATAGCCGTTAACCCCGTCGGGCAGTTTTACTTTATACCACGAACCCGTAGCCGCCTCAACGGTTAAGGCTGTGTTTTTAGGTATATTTAAACGGATAGGTTGTTTATTATCCGTACCGGCATATAGTTTATTAAGTGCATTTGTGGTGCGTACCGTAGCATTTAAGTTAGTTAACGAGCCGGTAATTGCAGCGGGAGCTCCGGTTTCTTTTTCTACAAAATAAACGGGATTAACTACGCCATTGTTGCTGTATACACCAAAATGCAGATGCGATGGAGTGAATTGCGCGTTGCCGGTATTGCCCACCAAACCTACCGTGTCGCCGGTTTTGAGCCTTTGCCCCTGCTGTACAAGTTGCTTATCCAGGTGCGCATAGTACAGGGTATAATCGGCATCATCGGGTCTGAAGAATACCACCAGTCCGCCCAGTGTATTTTCGCCAACGTTGGTCACCGTGCCATTGGCGGCGGCAATGGCCGCGGTGCCCTTTGGCGCGAATATGTCTATCCCCTCGTGCTTGCGGCTGCCATCATCGCGGTTGGCGCCAAACAGACTGCCAATATAGGGTTTGCCCGATGTCGATACCGGCATGTTTAACGATGGCCCGGCAGTAATAGTAAGTGTATACTCCCCGCTTTGTAGCAGCTCGGGTTGCAGGCGCAGGATGTATTTACCATCCTGTTTTATGTCATATTGGAGTTGGACGCCACCGGTATCTGCCGAAGCGATGATCTTCGGCGCTTCGTTATCTTTTTGCTGAAAAAGATCGATATAGATACTATAATTAGCCGCCGGCTTTTTAACCAGGCTCACCGTAATTCGCCTGCCTCTTTTAGCTTCGAACCGCAGGGCTGCGCCATCGGGTTTATCAGCGGCAAAGTAGCCGGTTTCTTTATAGGGCAGGCTGATGTTTAAAGCTTTATCTACTATCTGTGTAGCGTTATTCAGCCAAAGCGACCCCATTACTGTTTTGTCCAGTCCGGCATCTTTCAGTTTTTGGGCATAGGCCTCGTGCGGCGATTGCTTTTTGAAGATCCCGATTGCTCCCCTATCGCTACAGGCACACCATAGCATGGCCACCAGCGCAATTGTTATTGTAGGTATAAGAGGGTGTCGGTAATGGCGCATATCAACGGGGGTTTCCGTATAAACCCTGACGGATGTTAAATAGTTTTCGTTACAGATGGTTTATGTTTTTACCTCGATGGTTAGTTTTTTATAATGCTGATTAGTTTTTACCGCTGAGGTAATGGAGGTTGCGCGGAGTTCGGGGAGGAAACGGTTTGTCTTGTCCTGAAAAGGGTTTACGTTAAAGTAAATCAAATGAAAGGAAAAGAATTAAAAGAAAAGCGTCGGTCACC